>JAJXTV010000010.1 GCA_021783515.1 Nitrospirota bacterium | reverse complement strand
AATGAACCCCGATGCCTTAAGCGACGGCATAAAAATTACCAGTTAATGACATTGCCAAGACATGAAATGAGAGAGATTCCACACAGGAACAAATATTATGCTGAAGCAGCTTAAACTAGCGCCATTCGGGACAGGCTACTTTTTGAGGGGAAATAGTGAGCTATGCCGAGGATGATACCGCGGGGAAATTGGGTAGACTGCAATAAACATTAAATGGTTTCTATTTTCCTTCAAAGGCCGTCTTAACCGACAACCCTTTTGGGCCTTTACCCTCTGTGCGGGCCTGATCTGGTTATTATTCTCAGCCTCCTCCTTGGTATCGACTTCCTACATCGCAACAGGGACGTGAAATCCCCTATTCCAATGCTTATCCTCTTGTGGCCTTCTCTTGCCGTCCAGGCCAAACGCTCACGACCGTAACAAATCAGCCTGGTGGATACTCCCGCTATGTATTCTGCTAACCGTCCTGCTATATGCTCCGGCATGAACGCAACCTCGGCGTCTCTTCCGGACTTAGGGTCCTCGGTTCTGGGCAGCAAAACGCCCCTTTCCCGGCGCCTCCGGGATATCCCGCGTCAAAGCCCGTCTCGCTACGGGACGGTCATTCCTTGAGGCTTTCGTATATATCGTCGAAACGCCTGTGCACAGCGCGAAAGGTCTCCAAGATCAATGGGTCGAAGTGATAAGGCATGGTCCTGCCGTCGCCCTCCATCAAGATCCGCAGCACCTCTTCATGGGCCAGTGCTCCCTTATAAAATCTCCTGTTTCTCAGGGCATCGTACTGGTCGACGATATTCATGATCCTGCCGGAAAAGGGGATCTCCTCGCCTTTGAGGCCGGCAGGGTATCCGGTGCCGTCCCACCGCTCGTGATGGGTCAGCGCAATCTCTTCGGCCATCCTCAGATAGGGCGACTCCGAATTCCCGATAAGCCTGGCCCCGATAACCGCATGCGTCTGCATGACGCTCCACTCCTGCGGCGTGAGCGGTCCCCGCTTAAGGAGGATACTGTCCGGAATGCCGACCTTCCCTATATCGTGCATCGTGGATGCGTAGGATATCGTATCAACGAAGTCTGCATCCATCGAAAGGGCGGAAGCCAGCTCACTGGCAAAGCGGCTGATGCGTCTTATATGGCTTCCCGTGTCTACGTCCCTGAATTCGGCCACGAGGGTAAGCCGGTAGATCGTCTCGATGTATCCCTGTGAGATCTTTGTATGGGCATCGGACAATTTCTCGAATGCCTCCTTCAACTCTGCGGTCCTGACAGCCACCTGATCTTCGAGCAGGGCGCTGTGCTGCTTGAGGAGGTCGTGATACTTCTTGACTTTGAGACTGTTCCGCACCCTTAGTTCCAGCTCTTCATGATCGATCGGCTTAGTCAGAAAATCATCGGCGCCGGTGGCAATGCCCTTTATCCTGTCTTCCCGGGAATCGAGGGCGGTGACCATCACGATCGGAATGTGATCGGTTTCCCGGTCCGCCTTGAGCCGCTCCGCAACTTCAAAGCCGGTCATCCCCGGCATCATCACATCAAGAAGAATCAGGTCGGGTTTGTGATCATGCGTCTGCCGTATCGCCTCAGGGCCGCTGTCGGCGGTAACGACCCGGTACCCCAGGTTCTCACACAGGGACCCCAGGAGCCTGAGGTTGATCTCGGTGTCGTCAACTACCAGTATGGTATTCTCTTGCATTGCCGTTTAGCTCCGTCCGTCCTTTTCCACGCTGCCGACGGCCCCATCGCCAGTTCCATCCAGACCGAGAACTCCCCTGACGGTATCGAAGAATTCTTTATATCTAATCGGCTTCGCAAGGTAGGCGTCGCAGCCCGCTTCCATGATCTTTTCTTTGTCTCCCTGCATCGCGAAGGCCGTAACCGCAACGATCTTCGCGCTACGCGTCGCCGGATCCGCCTTTATGAGCCTCGCAGCATTCAGACCGTCGATGCCCGGAAGCTGGATGTCCATGAGTATCAGCTCAGGTTTGTTTTCCCTGGCGAGGCGGATCCCGCTTTCGGCATCCGAGGCGCACAGGGCTTCCAGCCCGAGCTGTGACAGCAGCTCGACCGTGAGCGAAAGGTTGACGGGATTGTCTTCCATGACCAGCGCTTTCATAGTCCTCTCCGTCCCATCTTACAGGCCCCCTGCGCCGCGGGCGGGTTGATTGCCGGATGAACGGCCCCTCAGGGCGCGCCTCACTTCGACGAGGAAGTCCTCCCGTCTGAAAGAGCCTTTTTGCAGGACCTTCTGAATGTTGCCCTTCACCTTCATCATATCGTCTGCAGCGACATTCTGCGCCGTAAGCACGATGATCGGGATATCGACCGTCTTCTCCGACGAATTCAGCGCCTGCACAACTTCAAACCCCGTCGCGTCCGGCATTAAGAGATCGAGGACGATCAGGTCCGGAGACTCTTTCAACGCAATCTCGACCGCATCGTGCCCCCCATAGGCCCGCAGGACATCGAAGTCGCCTCCCCCAAGATAAGAGGCTGCGACCTCCACCGCCGTTACATCATCGTCGACGACGAGGACCTTGCCCCCGGCCTTTGTCTTCCCGGGTGCGAAGATGACCTCTGCCACTGCGGCGAGCAATTGGTCTTTCTTGACCGGCTTTTCGATCACCTTGGCCGCACCGAGGGAGAGGCCCTTCTTCTCCTCGGCCATGATCGAGACGATGACCACCGGGATGGCCGCAAGCCCGGGGTCCTCCTTGAGCCGGGAAAGGACCTCCCATCCGTCCGTATCGGGCAGCAGGATATCGAGCGTTATCAGGTCCGGCGTCATGGCGCGCAGCGCCTCGATGCCCTCCATGGCCGTGCGGGCCCGCGTCGCAGTAAAGCCGATGTCTTCAAGCTGGGCCTTCAGAAGGTCCGCAGACGGATCGTCATCCTCGATAATCAGCGCGGTGAGAGCGGCGGGGAGGTCATGGATCACGCACTCCGGGATGTTCCCTCCGTCCTGGTATGCCGCCGTCCGAAACGGCAGCCGCGCCACAAACGTGCTGCCCTTGCCTTCTTCGCTCCGGACCTCGACCGAGCCGCCGTGAAGCTCGGTGAGCTTCTTGACCATGACGAGGCCCAGACCGGTGCCCTCATAGCGCCTCGCCATGGAGCTGTCGAGCTGTTCAAAAGGCTGGAACAGTTTTTCCACGTCGTCATCCGAAATCCCGATCCCCGTATCCGACACCGAGATCTCAAGAAATTCGCCGGCATGCTCTGCAGGCGGCGTCTTCGATGCGGTCACCGACACGGAACCGCCGGGAGGGGTAAATTTCACCGCGTTGGAAAGCAGGTTGTAGACGATCTGCTTGAACTTTCTGCCGTCGAGGTAGCACGAGTCTATCCCCTTGCCCACCTGAAGCGAAAGGGTCACCTTGCCGGCGTTGGACCGGTCCCTGACAACCGAAAGGGCATTGCCGAGCATCTCGGGCACATTGACCGCACCGAGGTCCAGGCTCATCTTGCCGGCCTCGATCTTGGACAGGTCGAGGATATCATTGATCAGATCGAGGAGATGCTGGCCACTCGAAAAGATGTCGGAAATATGCCCTCTTTGCTTGTCCGTCAGCGGACCGAGAAGTCCGTCCTTAAGCATCTCCGAGAAGCCTATGATGGCATTCAGCGGAGTGCGGAGCTCGTGAGACATATTCGCCAGAAACTCCGACTTCATTCTGTTGGCCTTCTCCAGCAAAGCATTTGTCCTGGCTATCTCCTCGCCTCTCAGCTGCAGCTGTTCAGACAGCGTGATCAGGTCCGTGTACTGCCGGAGGTTCTGCAGGGCTATGCCGAGCTGTGCCGCAAGACGGCGAATGAAGCCCGTCTCCGGATCTCCCAGCGGGACGACGGAGGCCAGAACCAGCACCCCCATGAGCTTATCCAGATAGAGGACCGGGACGGCAATGACGGCACATGGCTTCAGAGGGAGAATGCCTGCCTCTATCATCAGGGGCATCCTCTCGTCACCGGCGAGCGTGATCGTCTTTCGGTCTCCGGCGCTCTGTCCGACGATGCCTTCGCCCAGCCTGAATTCCTTCTTGAGGTCGCCGTCTGCAATGCCGTGCGAAGCAGCGGAAACTAGCCTCTTCTCCCGCTCATCGAAGAAGTAGAAGGCGGAGCACGGGAACGGCAGCTCTTCCTCAAGGACGGACAGCATGTCGCGCAGGGCCGCACGCTCCACAAAGGTCGAGCTGAAAAGCGCGATGATCCTGCCCAGTGCCCTCTCGTAGCCGGTCCTTATCATCAGCTCGCGGTTCTTTTCCGACAGCTCCTGCTCGGCCTTCTTCCGCGCCGTGACATCGTTTTTAAGCGCCACGAAATGGGTAATCCTCCCCTCTTCGTCCTTTATGGGGGTAATCGTCGCCTCTTCGTGGAAAAGCGCGCCGTCTCTCTTTCGGTTGATCATCTCCCCCCTCCAGACGTCGCCGGAAGAGATCGTCTGCCACATCTCCTTGTAGAAGGAGGCGGGTTGCTTGCCGGAATTCAGTATCCTTGGGTTCTTGCCGATCACCTCGGCGCGGCTGTATCCGCTGCTCCGTTCGAATGCGGCGTTGACATATTCGATGGCGCCCTCAAGATTGGTGATGACCACCGATTCTGCGGCCTGGCCGATGGCGCTGGTGAGTTTCTTCATCTCCCGCTCGACAAGGACCCTGGCAGAGATATCCCTGATAACCGCATTGAATACGATACCGCCAGTGGTTACCGCCTCGCTCAGGGATATGTCGACGTCGAAGACCTCGCCGGACTTCCTTTTCGCCTTGGCCGTGGTGATCCGTCCGAGCGCTTTTTTTGCCCCCGTCGCCAGATAGTTTTGCACGTAATGATCGTGGATGCCGGCATGAGACTCCGGCATGAGGACCGACACGCCCTTCCCGAGCACCTCCTCCCGGGAGTAACCGAACATGCGCTCCGCCCCGACAGAAAAGAAGGCTATGCTCCTGCTCCCGGCGTCGACCGAAACGATGGCGTCGGGAGCGCTGTCGAAGAAGGTCTGCATCCGCGCGTTGGCCATGGCAAGCTCTTGGGTCCTCAGCCGCAGCTCCTCCTCGAACCCGCGAATGGACCGCTGCTGCGTCTCGGCAAAAGAGTTGATGGCGCGGTACAGGACGCGGAACTCGTCTTTCACCTCCTTTTCGTCGAGACGGACCGACAGGTCCCCGGCCTCCAGCCTCCCGGCCGCGTCCGACAACCTGATGACCGGCATGACGACCCTTTTGGAGGCCGTCCAGACAATGACCAGCACGGAAAGAAAGGTAAGCGCGACGCCTGCGAAAGACATGGTCCGGCCGGTCCCTCTGATGCCGCCAAAGACATACGCCTCTGGGATGATATGCGCGATGGCCATATACCTGTTGTGGTCAGCCGGGTCGAAGAATATCTTCGAGACAGCGTGGATGTGGTCGCCCTCCTCGTGATATGCCACCGTAACATCCTTCGTCCCCCTGATCAGCCCGGCCAGTTCCGGTATAGTTCTCTCCGCCGACGTACCGACGCCGGGGTCCTTTCCATGACGGGAGCTGAGCAGACAGTGGCCGCCGCTGTCCAGAAGATACTTGTCGACCCCTTCTTCGCTTCTGAACAGATCGAAAAGATGCTGTGCCCGCAGAGTAAGGATAAGTGCCCCCTCAGCATGGACTCCGGACCCGTAAAGCGGGGTAGCCATGGAGAAGGCCTCAGGGGCTCCGTCCTTCGCACCGGAGGTGCTTTCACGGACGATGCCGGAAGAAGAGACCGCGTCCGGGGGCAAATTCATTACCCCGGGAGGGCATGTCGTCTTTGCGGCCGCCCGGAGATCCTCGCCGGAGGCCACCCTGACAATTGAGCCGTCTGCGTAGATGCGGAGGAATTCGCCCCCTCGCGCATCGACAAGCGAGATTCTGCTGTATTCGGGGTGATAGACGAGAAAGGCCTTCATCTCCTGAACGGCCTCTCCGTCGCCGCCGTACACCCCTGACAGCAGGGTCTTTCGGTCCTTCGTCGCAAACAGCAATTGAACCGGCCTCGTCGCGGCGATCCCGAGGAGATCACTTTTCATGTCGGAAGTGACTTCGAGAACGGCCTCCCTTTCACGCTCAATCTTCCCGACCCTCTCCTTGAGCGCCAACTGTCTGGCAAGGGAAAGGCCATGCCAATAGGTGACCCCGCCCATGACAACAAGGGCGGAAAAAACAAGAAGGCCGAGGCCGAGCACCGACTTGGCCATAAGCTTGCTTCGGAACATGGTCTTCGCCCCTTCTAAAAACTGTTTTACCACACACAATCTCCGCCGGCGGGCCCCGGAACGGTCATGCCCCGTACGACCGGCGGCCGCGGCTCACGCGGCGTCATTCCGCCGCGCCTCTCTTGCCATATTCACCACCGTCAATCCCCGGTCAGTGACACGGAAGCCGAACTTTTCGTAGTATCTCACCATTTGCTGGAGCCTTTCTTCATTGTGCGCGCCGATGGGCCTTACCGAAACGGTGAGCCCCTTTCCCAAGCCGTCGGCCAGCACGATAAGACGACCGATAAGCAGCGCGCCTATCCCCTTTTTTCTGTGGGCGGCGGGGACATGAAGGACATCAAGGGAAATGGACGCGCTGTGCTCAGAGAACTTCACATGGGCGTATTCCTTGGCGCTCATCCAGCACTTGATTTCGCCCGAGATGTTCATTCCGGTGCCCACTGGCTACGTGCCCGAGATCACCCGCTCCCCGGAGACTTACGCCAGTTCCTGCATGATCGGTGCGACAAGCTTTTCGATCTGCATCTTCATAAGGGCCTGGTTGCCGTCGGCAGCAAGGATGCTGATGAGATGGAAGTGGACCGGAGCGTCGACGCCCGAGCATCTCATAATGACTACCCCCTTAGGCGTGTTGATGACCGTTTCCTTGCAGGAATCCAGGCCGATCTTCCGCGAGGCCTCATGCGCCGAACGGAATATGTCGTTGAAGGTTGCACCGACGATCCCCAGATCGATATTGGGGTCATCGGTGTCGCAAACCAGCATTTCGCCGGTGAAATTCATGATGCCGGCGGCCTTATACCCCTTGATCTCTTTCAAACTCTCCAAATACTTTTCCAGTGCCATTTCTGCATCCTCCTTTTTATGAACACGTTTGTCCGGCTGATCCGCAGCCGGTTCTGGTATGTCCGAAAACAGAAATTCGTCTTCTTCGCGGCCGGACACGACAGCGTCCGGATCGCCTCCCCCGGCCCTCAGTCTTTCGTCCTTGAGCCTGAACCCCTCCATAAGAATATGACTGAGAGGCAGCTGGATCGTTTTTCCACGTTTTCTGCAGACGCCTTCGATCTCTATCGAAACGTCGTCCCAAACCACTATTTCATGGGCGGCCTGCTCGCCGGTAAGCCCGCCGGTCTCTGCCGCAACCGGCTCCCCCGCAAGGAAGTACAGATAACCGATGCGTCCCGCTGACCGGACAGTCAGCGTACAGGTCTTTTTCTCCATGTCGACAAGCTGGAGGAACGCCGGAAGCGTGACGCCGTGGATGAAGCCCTCCGAGCTTGCCGCCAGTTCGCCCATGATCTTGGCCTGAAGGTCGTCGAAGTCAACGGGCTTCTCTATGAACTGGGTGATCCCGAGCAACTTCAGCCTGTCTTCTATCTCCGGAGTGCCGAATGCCGTCATCACAATGACCGGGATATCGTACGAACGGGACGTAAGCTGGGCAAGGAGCTCAAAGCCGTCCATCTCGGGCATCCTCAGGTCGGTGACGAGCAGGTCCACCTTCGTCTTCTCCAGCACGGTGAGCGCCTGTCTGCCGTTGCGCGCAGTGAGGACATTCAGTTCGTGCGCATAGGTGCCGAGGGCGTCCGAGAGACTGATCAGGAAGGGCTTTTCGTCGTCTACGATCAGGACATTCTTCATCGGGTCCCTCCTGCGGGGACGACGATATCCACCGTCGTTCCCTGTCCCGGGCTGCTTATTATCTCGATCGTGCCGTTCATCTTCGCCAGCATCTTCTTGGCGATGACCAGGCCGAGACCCGTGCCGCTTTCCTTCGACGTGTAGAAAGGAGTAAACAATTTGGCCTGCTCTTCTTCAGACATGCCGCGTCCGTTGTCCGCCACTCTCAGATGCACCAGGGAAGCGTTTCCGGCAACGGCGATATTCACGGCAGGTGACTGGGGACGCGCATCGCCGGTAAGTGCATCCATGGAATTGGCCACGACGTTAGTCAGCGCCTGCCTCAGGGCCTTCGGGTCGATGAAGAGGGAACCCAGGCCGCGCTGAATATCGACCGTAAGCGCGATCCCTCTTGCTGCACAGTCTTCGGAAAGCTGCGGAAGGAATTCCGAAAAAAAATCCGCGGCGTCGATATTCCTCAGCTCGGGACTCTCGAACATATAGAATTTCTTCATCGATTTAAGGACCTGCTCGCTCCGTCCGATGGCCTCCAGCGCATGATCGTAATACCCCATTACTTCTTCCCGGGAATAGCGGTCTATGCCCTTTTTGAGGAGGGTGAGGATCATCTTCAGCGAATTGATCGGGTTTCCGATCTCATGACGGATCTCCGAAAACACGTAGCCGTAGGTGTTCATCGTGCTGACGGCGGCCGCGATCGCCTCAAGCCGGAGTTTTTCGGTGATGTCCCTCTTGCGCGCCACATAGAAGACTATCCTGGCCGAGGCGTCCCGCAGGGGAGAGATGGCACAGTCCTCGGTGTACAGTGACCCGTCTTTTTTCCTGTTTACCATCCTGCCGCTCCAGACATCGCCGCGCTGAAGCGTCGCCCACATCTGCCGGTAGAAATCCTCGTCCTGTCTCCCGCTCTCCAGCAGGCGGATTGTACGGCCGACGGCCTCTTCTCTCGCATACCCTGTCATGCGTTCGAAGGCCCCATTGACATACCGCATAACGCCGTCGGTGTCGGTTATTGCTATGGCGTCGGTGGCCGATTCCAGGGCGGCCGCGTGGAGCGCCCTCTCCTCTTCGATCTTCCTGACATCGGTAATATCGCGGATCAGGACAAGAAGGTAGCCGTCTTCGATGCTGTACACGGTATAGCCCAGCAGCCGACCTCCCAGCATAAGCGTCTTCGGCACATAATCAGACGGACCGGAAGGCCAGCAGGCCGCATCGGGCAAAAGAAGGCCCGAAATGCCCCCGTAATCATTTCTGGAAACCGACCCCTCCAGAAGTTCCACGCTGTACTTGTTCTGATAGATTACGGATTCCCGCGCCACGTCCAGCAGTATTATCCCCACGCTGATACTCTCAAGGACATGCGAATAGATGCACTCTCGCGGACAGGGCGTCTTGCTGATCGGACAGATCTTATCTTTTTGCTGAGATCCTATGTCTGTTAATTCCGTACTGGTCATATAACCCAAGTTATCATGTAAATTGAAATTATAGTATCACTTTCGGACTTATTAATCAAGACTTAGTTGGTCTTCTTTTTGAGGCTGCGTATAAACGCATGAGAAGAGGTTGGGTTTAAGAATTAAGGCGCTGCGGCTACTTCGCGGTCCCGGCGATCCTGTTCTTCTCGTCGAGTTTTATCACCGTCGGATGGAAATCGCGGGCCTTTTGGTCTTCTATATAGACGTAGCTGAAGATGATCACCTTGTCGCCGACGACCCCTTTTCGCGCCGTCGGCCCGTTGAGGCATATCTCGCCCGATCCCTTTTTCCCCTTGATCACGTACGTCTCGAACCGCTCGCCGTTGTTCATGTTGCTGATCATCACCTGCTCATAGGGAAGGATGCCAGCGGCATTCAGAATGTCCTCGTCGATCGTAATGCTTCCCTCATAGGCAAGGTTGGACTCCGTCACCGTCGCCATGTGGATCTTCGCCCTCAGCATGCATCTCAGCATATGCAACTCCGCAGGGGGCGAGACGGGAGCCGCCCGTCTCTTCCGGACTTTTGCGCCGCCGCTCCGTGTGTCATTCGATGATCTTCGGGACCCGATAGAATTTCTCGGTCTTGTCCGGGGCATTGGCGAGGGCGTCTTCCCTGTCAAGGGACTGGGCAGTGACGTCTTCCCGCGTCACGTTGCTGATCTCCAGCACATGAGAGGTGGGGTCGACGGCGGAAGTATCGAGCTCGTTCAGCTTGTCCATGTAGCTCAGGATGCTTTCGAGCTGGGCTCCGAAGAGGCTTTTTTCCTCTTCGGAGACGGACAATCGGGCAAGACTCGCGATGTGGTCGATCGATATCTTCATGGCGGGACCTAGATCTTCGTGAGATTGGCCAGCTTCAGGGAAAGCCGCTTCAGTCCGATATTGGGAAAGTTGACCATCACCTTCTGATCTTCGCCGTCACCGTAGCTGTCGCGTATGACGCCTATTCCCCAGACCGGATGCTTCACCCTGCAGCCGGACGCAAACAGGGGCTTCACCTTCTTCGCCTCCGGCTTCTTCCGATCGTTCTTCTGGCGGAAGGGATGGGGCTCCGCTACCTTCTCGATCCATTGGCAGTAACTCTTGGGCATGTCCCTGAGGAACCTCGACGGCTCCTGGTCCTGTATCCGGGAGTAGAGCCTCCTCCTGCGCGCGCCCGTCAGCAAGAGCAGATCTTTGGCGCGGGTCATGCCGACATAGAAAAGCCTCCGCTCCTCGGAGACCTCGTCTTCGTTGCCGTTGGCCTTGAAATACGGAAGGATGCCCTCCTCGAGCCCGGTCACAAAGACCACCGGGAACTCCAGGCCCTTTGCATTATGGAGAGTCATAAGCGAGATATGTGTTGCCCCCTGGGCATCGTCCAGGCTCGTCACAAGAGATACCTTGTCGATAAAATCCCGGATGTTCTTTCCCTCCGCCGACGCGATCAGTTCGTTGATATTCTCCCGTTTCTCGTCGTCGAGCAGGTCCGCATATCCCGTCTTTTCGACCACCGCCTTTAACAGGTCCGCCGCCGAATGACATGAAGAGGAGGAGAGCTTCTCGATAAGGCCGACAAAACCGCCGATCTTGTCCTTTGTGGAAGTAACGATACCGTTGCTTCGCGTGCAGGATTTCAACGTGTCGTACAGGCAGGCCGACTTCTTCCTGGCCTCGTTTTCGACCTTCGAAAGCGTCGCTGCCCCAATGCCGCGGGGAGGGCAGTTAAGGACCCTCCTCAGGCTGACATTATCACCGTGATTCAGGACCAGCCGGGCATAGGCGATGACGTCCTTGATCTCCTTCTGCTGATAAAAGCTGATGCCGCCGACGATGCGATAGGGCAGAGCCATTTCACGCAGCGCGTCCTCAATCGCCCTCGACTGCAGGTTCACCCGATAGAGGATGCCGATGTCCCTGTAGGCGAACGCGCCCTTCAGGAAGAGCTCCTTGATGATCTTGGCGATATGCTTAGCCTCTTCCTCTTCGTTGTTAAGCCAGCAGAAGTGGACCTTCTCCCCCCGGCCCTTTTCGGTCCAGAGCTTCTTTTCACGCCTGTCGGCGTTCCGCTCAATCACCGCTTTGGAGACGTCGAGGATATTCTGAGTCGACCGGTAGTTCCGCTCAAGCCTGACGATCTTCGCCCCGGGGAAGTCCTTTTCGAAGTCGAGAATATGCCGTATATCGGCCCCCTTGAACCGGTAAATGCTCTGGTCGTCGTCTCCGACAGCGCATATGTTTCCGTGCGCCTTCGCCAGCAGCCTGATGAACTGATACTGGGCGAAATTCACGTCCTGGAATTCGTCTATGAGGATATGGGGGAACATCGTCTGGTACTTCTTCAGGACGTCCGGACGGCTTTCGAAGAGTTTGATCGTCAGCATGATCAGGTCGTCGAAGTCCAGCGCGTTGCTCCGCTTCAGTTCGTCCTGGTACCTCACATAGACCTTCGCGAGTTTTTCGTCGAAGCCGAAGCCGTCGCCCGAGGACAGGAAGTCCTCCGGCCCGACGAGCGAAGACTTCAGAAAATTGATACGGGACGAAACGCCCTTATAGAGCGCCTCGTAGATCTTGAATTCTTTCAGGATATGCCGGATGAGGTTGCAGCGGTCGTCCTCGTCGTATATCGAAAAGTGGGGAGTATAGCCGAGGCATTTGATCTCCGCGCGCAATATCCTGCCGCACTGGGAGTGCAGCGTCCCTATCCAGTTTTGTTTGAGCTCCTTGCCGAGCAGCGCATGTATCCGATCCTTCATCTCCCGGGCGGCCTTGTTCGTAAACGTAACCGCAAGGATCGACTCCGGGCGGGTTTTGTTGTTCTTTACGAAGTACGCATATTTGTGGGTGATTACCTTCGTCTTGCCGCTGCCTGCGCCCGCCAGTATCAGCAGCGGACCCCCCGTATGCTTGAGTGCTTCTTTTTGCTGTGGATTAAGGTCTTGCATTACGCTTTCTTTTGCCATCTTGCTTCCCAGGCATTATAGAATAACAGATTTTCCCCTTTAAAATCTACCGGATCGGCCTGAGCCGCCCCCGCTCACTCGACAGTCACGCTCTTGGCCAGGTTCCGCGGCTGGTCGACGTCGCACCCCCTCATCACTCCGATGTGATACGCCAGCAGCTGCAGCGGCACCGCAAAAAGTGCCGGAGTAAGGTAACGGTTGGTATCCGGCACAAGCAGGCAGCTCTGCGAAATCTCACAGAGGTCCTTCACGTCCTCGGACGCTATGGCCACGACTTTGCCGCCCCTGCTGTTGACCTCCTGGACGCTCGACATCATCTTTTCGAACAGTCCGTCCTTCGAGACCAGGATGACGACAGGGAGTTCCTCGTCGATCAGCGCGATCGGGCCGTGCTTCATCTCCCCGGCAGGATATCCCTCTGCATGGATATAGGAAATCTCCTTGAGTTTCAGCGCCCCTTCCAGCGCTATCGGATAGTTGATCCCCCTGCCGAGATAGATAAAGCCCCTCGCCTTGAAGAATTCCTTTGCGATCGTCCTGATCGAGCCTTCCATCGCAAGCGCCCGTTCTATCTTCCCCGGCAGCAGCAGGAGTTCCGACAGCAGTTCTCTGACCTGCTCCGGACCCGTGGTCCCGCGGGAGATGCCGAAGGCGATCGCCAGCAGATAGAGCGCCGTCACCTGCGTAAGAAACGCCTTCGTCGATGCCACCCCGATCTCGGGCCCCGAATGGGTATAGAAAACCGCGTCGGCCTCCCTCGCCGAAGAACTGCCCACCACGTTGCAGATGCTCAGCACCCTTGCGCCGAGCCGCTTTGCCTCTCTCTGGGCGGCAAGCGTGTCGGCCGTCTCTCCCGACTGGGTGATCACAATCATGAGATGTCCGGGACCGATCAGAGGGTTGCGGTAGCGGAATTCCGATGCGATATCGACTTCGACAGGTATCCTCGCCGCGTCTTCGAACATATACTTGCCGATCAGCCCCGCGTGCCAGGACGTGCCGCAGGCGACGATAAAGATCTTGCTGATCTCCTTCAGCATAGCTTCCGACAGCCCGAACTCCTCGAGATTGATCTTCCCGCTGTCTGCAGAGAACCTTCCCCTCAGGGTATCGCCCACCGCCCGCGGCTGCTCGAAGATCTCCTTGAGCATAAAGTGCCGGTATCCGCCTTTTTCGGCCATCGCCGGACTCATGGTTATGGAATGAACATCCCTTTGGACCGGGGTGCCGTCGAATTTCGTGATCAGCGCGCCGTCGTTCGTAAGTACCACCATCTCCTCTTCCTCGAGATAGATTACTTCGCGCGAATAGGGCAAAAATGCAGGGACATCCGAGGCGATGAAATATTCGCCGTCTCCGAGACCGACGACGAGCGGGCTGTCCTTTCTGACGCCGACCACCTTGCCCGGCTCCTTCTCATTCATGACGGCAAGAGCGTAGGCGCCTTTCACTTCCTTCAGCGCCTCCCTGACCGCCTCTTCCAGCGGCAGGGTCCCGGCACAATCCCGGATGAGGTGGCAGAGCACCTCGGTATCGGTGTCCGACATGAACGTATGGCCCTTCGCAAGGAGCTTCTTCTTCAGAGAGAGGTAATTTTCGACGATCCCGTTATGGACCAGAACTATCCCGCCGGACCGGTGGGGGTGCGCATTTTCCTCGGACGGCCTTCCATGCGTGGCCCACCTCGTATGGCCAATCGCGGTGGAACTCGAAAGGTGCTCCTTCTCAACAAGGGCCGCGAGGTCCCTGATCTTCCCTTTGCAGCGTATCACCTCCACGCCCTTGTCCGAAAAAAACGCGACTCCGGCCGAATCGTATCCGCGGTATTCGAGCCTTCTCAGCCCTTCGAGGACGACCGCAACCGCATTCTTATTGCCCGTATATCCTATTATTCCGCACATGGCACCCTCGTTATTGCCGCCGCTTTCCCGATTTTTTTCTCCTGTTCGCCCAGCCGGGTACGTTCTTCTGCTCCTGCCGGCTGATCGCAAGCGCGCCGGCCGGGACGTCTTTCGTAATCGTGGAGCCGGCTCCGATATAGGCGCCCTTGCCGACCCTCACCGGCGCGACCAGTTGGGTATCGCTCCCAACAAAGACCCCGTCTCCAAGGACCGTGGCATGCTTCCGCTCCCCGTCATAATTGCAGGTGATCGTACCGGCGCCGACGTTGACCCCGCTGCCGACAGTCGCGTCCCCGAGATAGCTCAGATGGGACGCCTTGCTCCCGCTCCCGATGACCGCCTTCTTCAGCTCGACGAAGTTCCCGATCTTCGCCCCCCGCCCCACTTCACTGCCCGGCCGCACGTGCGCAAAGGGACCGACTGAAGCACCGTCGCCGACCCTCGATCCTTCGATCAGCGTAGAGTCCTTGACCAGCACCCCTCTGCCGATCTTGCTGTCGACGATTCTCACATTCGGATAAATCGTCGTCCCGCCTCCGATTATGGTGTTGCCTTCGAGGTGGACATTCGGGTAGATCGTCGTGTCCCGTCCGATCGAAACGCCGGCATGAAGGAAGACCGAGTCCGCGTCGAGAAAGCTCACTCCCTTTTCACCCCACTTCTTCACCAGTCTCCTTCTCATGAGCATCGCCGCCCGGGAAAGCTCCTCCCTCGTATTGACGCCGAGAAGATCTTCTTCGGCCCCGATGCAATAGGCGGCGGTCTTCACACCGGTCCGGCAGGCCTCGCCGATAATGTCGGTGAGGTAGTATTCACCCTTTGCGCGGTTCCTCCTGATCCTGTCGAGGAGATACAGAGACCCGCTGTCGATGGCATATACCCCGCTGTTTACCTCCCGTATCTCCTTCACCTCCGGGCCGGCATCCCTGTTTTCTATGATCGCCGCGATCCTCCCGGAAGAGTCCCGCACCACCCTGCCGTACTCCGCGGGGTCCGCCGCCTCAAACGAGAGGACCGAAATACCGTTTCGCTCCTTCCGGTGCAGTCGCAGCAGCGCAGTGATCGTCCCGCTTTCGATGAGAGGGGCGTCTCCGTTCAATACGAGGACGGTCCCGTCGAAGCCTCTCAGCGCCGCTCTGGCGCAGCGCAGGGCATGCCCGGTACCCCTCGCCTCTTTCTGAAGCGCAAACACCACGCCATCGCGCCCCACTGCCTTCCTGATCTGATCAAGATGTCTTCCGGCGACCACCACGATTTTTGCCGCGCCGCACTTCCTCGCCGCATCCACGACCCCTTCGATCATCGGGCGGCCGCAGAGCGGGTGGAGCACTTTCGGCAGGTCCGATCGCATCCTTGTCCCGAGACCTCCGGCGAGGATGACGCAGGCGGTCTTCACTCGCACGCCTCGCCGATCATGTTCGGCGCGGCGATGCCGCCCGAGAGGATGATCTTGATCCCCTCATCGATCGGGATGTTGGTATAAAATACGTCGCTCTCGCTGACAAGGACGATCTCACCGAGATAGAGGTTGTTCGTCGGCACGTAGACCGCCCGGAGGCAGGACTCCTTGCCGTTTCTCTCCTTTTTGACCGTGCATTCTTTCGTCAGAAAGCCGAAGGCGAACACACCGGACCGCGGGTACTCGATGATGACGAACTTCTTGAACGAGACGGACTTATTGTCGGGCGAAAAGGCGTCGACAAGCTGCTTCACCGCAGTGTAGAACCCCTTGAAGACCGGGATCTTCAGAAAGACCTGCTCGAACAGGGTAATGATCTTCTTCCCGAAGACGTTTGTCGAAACGACCCCGATGAGAAAAATAATGATGATGGCGGAGATGAAACCCAGCCCCCTGGTATGATACCCCAGCACCTCATAGTAGAAGGGTTCGAGGAGGCTGTCGACGAAACCGACGAACTTCCCCATGAGGAAGATCGTAAAGACCGCCGGGATCGAGACGAACAGTCCCGTCAGGAATTTTCTTTTGAAGGCAGCCCCGAGAGAGATGGACATCGTATGCTTATGATAATCCCGGCAACGTCGCCAATGCAACGAAAAACGTCTTCATGAGGGCGGCGTCAGCCGACCTTTTCGGCAACTTCGTCCGGGATGTCGAAGTTGGAATAGACGTTCTGGACGTCGTCGTTTTCCTCGAGCCCGTCCATCAGCCGGATCGTCTGTTCGGCCGCCTTTTCGTCAAGGACCACATATGTCTTCGGCAGCATCGTCACCTCGGCTGATTCAACGGCGATATGCGCCTTTTCGAGCGCCTCTTTCACCGTCTCGAAGTCCTCGGGCGACGTTACGATCTCGTAGTTTTCCTCATCGGGATCGTTCTTCATGTCTTCCGCGCCGGCCTCGAGCGCCGCAGTCATCAGGGCATCCTCGGACGCCTTCGACTTGTTCACGAGTATGTAGCCCCGCTTGTCGAACATCCATGAAACGCAGCCGGTCTCGCCGAGGCTCCCGCCGCTCTTGGCAAGGATATGCCGGATCTCGGGCAGGGTCCGGTTTTTGTTGTCCGTCATCACCTCGATCATCACCGCCACGCCTGCAGGCCCGTATCCCTCGTAGACGAATTCCTCGTACGCCACGCCGGGCAGTTCTCCCGTCCCTTTCATGATCGCCTTCTTGATGTTGTCATGAGGCATATTGACTTCCTTGGCCTTCTCGATCGCCGTTCTGAGCCTCGGGTTGCCGTCCGGGTCCCCGCCGCCGAGTCTCGCCGCAATGGCGATCTCCTTTACGATCTTGGTAAAGATCTTCCCCCGTTTGGCGTCGGAATGCGCCTTCTTATGCTTGATCTGTGACCATTTCGAATGTCCTGACACAAAAACCTCCGGAACCGTTATTTTATCGTTTTATCCTTATTCTCTTTCTCTATTGCGGCGAGCCTCAGCTTCGCCATCGAGCCTTCCCGCGAATTCGGGAAGAGCGCGATCACAATCTTATAGCCTTTCACCGCCTCCGCCGTGTCCCCCAGGTTCTTCTTTGCCTCGGCGTACAAGAACATGTCGAGCGGCCGGTCGAGCTTCCCCTTCTCGATATAGCGCTTCACCGCGGGAGTACAGAATTTCATCAGGCTTTCCCACTGCCCGTTTCGGTAATAGGCGTTAGTAATGTCGTTTTCGACCTCCCGCCGAAACTGCGACTGCGGATACCGGGAGATAAACTCCTCGTAGGTCGCCTCTGCCTTGCCATATGCGGGCGGGTCATAATCCTTCAGATAGATGAGCACCAGTCGCCAGTATGACTCCTGGGTCAGCGCAGCCTTCGGATACCGGGTTATGATCTCCCGGTAGAGGGCCTCCATTTTGGGAACTGCGGCCTTTCTGTCCGAATCCTGGAGGAGGTCGAAGACCTGCTGAAAGAGAACCAGCGCCCCCTTGTCCTGTTCCTCGGCGCTCAGCCCCGTAGTCCCCTTTTCGCCCTCCCCTTCGGTCTTCGTCGCCGCCGAGCGGCAGGAAATCAGCGCCAGTGAATAAAGCAACAGCAGAAACAACAAGAAATATCGGATTTTGCCCATTTTGTATGATAATTCCAAGCTCTTTGCAGTGTCAAGAAGACAGGCGACGTTCTACGATTCTATCCCGTAATCCTTGATCTTGGTAAGAAGGGTTTTATAGCTTACCTGAAGCAGTTCGGACGCCCTGGTCTTGTTGCCCTTCACCTCTTTCAGCGCACGGACGATCCTCCGGGTCTCGGCGAACCTCACCGCCTCCCTGGTCGTTTCCTCGAGCGGACCCTCCATCGAAAGGTTCTGAAGCGCCCCCTCCAGGGAACGTTTCCTGTCGAGGGTGATATGCTCGGGCAGGATAGTATCACCGTCACAGAGTATGATCGCCCTTTCCATGCAATTTTCGAGTTCCCGGACGTTGCCCTTCCACGGGTAGTTCACAAGCAGGTCAAGTGCGTCTTTTGCGATCGCCTTTTTCGTCGTATTCAGCTCGGCCGCGTATTTGGAGATGAAGTATTCGGCAAGAAGCGGGACATCGTCCCTCCGCTCGCGCAGAGGCGGGATTACGATCGGGAAGACGTTCAGCCGGTAATAGAGGTCCTCCCTGAACGACCCCTCTTCCACCGCCTTTTCGATGTTCCTGTTGCTGGCGGCGACAATCCTCACATCGATGGAGACCGTCTTGAGGCCCCCGACCCGCTCGATCTCGCCCTCCTGGATCGCCCTCAGCAGCTTCGTCTGAAGCGAAAGGTCCATCTCGGCGATCTCGTCCAGAAATACCGTGCCCCTGTCGGCCAGCTCGAATTTCCCCATCTTCTTCGCTTCGGCCCCGGTAAAGGAACCCCTTTCATGGCCGAATAACTCGCTCTCCAGAAGCTCCCTCGGTATGGCGGCGCAGTTTATCGGGACGAACGGGTAGCCGCTTCTCGGGCTGAGGTCATGGATCGCGCGGGCGAACAGTTCCTTGCCGGTGCCGCTCTCCCCGAGGAGGAGCACCGTCGTCTTACCCGGGGCCACCTTCTGGACCTTCTGCGCAACTTCCATGATGCCGCCGCTTCTGCCGATGATCTTCGGCGCGCCGACCCTCGCCGCGAGTTCATCTTTGAGAAGAATGTTTTCGGTCAGCAGCCGCTGGGTTTCCAGCGCCCTGCGGATCAACAGCACGAGGTGGTCGGTATCGAAGGGTTTCGTGATGAAGTCGAAGGCCCCCTCTTTCATCGCGGTCACTGCCGTCTCTATCGTGCCGAACGCGGTCATGACGATAACCGGGACGAGCTGGTTGTCGCCCTTCGCCGCCTTGAGGACCTCGATGCCGTCTTTCCGGGGAAGTTTAAGGTCCGAAAGGACGAGGTCGAAACGGCCTTCCTTTACCAGCCGTATCCCTTCCTGACCGTCCCTGGCGATGACGACCGCATACCCTTCGGCCTCGAGGGTCTCCCTCAGCATCTCGGCCATCGATTCTTTATCTTCGACGAGGAGGATCGTCTGCATCCTACAGCCTTGCCTCTTTCAGCGATTGTCTGCAGGCGCAGCGGGGGGAACGAAGGTCAGCGGAGAGCAGCTTCGCAAGGAGCGACCGCAATTTCCCCTCCGTCGTTTTCATCGTATCGAGCACCTCCTGTACGGTGAGCTTCCTGGCCGCGATCCCCGCGGCAAAGTTGGTAACTACCGCGATACAAGTAAAACACATTTCGAGCTCCCTCGCAAGGGCCGCCTCCGGCATGAGCGTCATGCCGACCAGATCGGCTCCCCAGGCGCCGAAGGTCCTGATTTCGGCGGCTGTTTCAAGACGCGGACCGTTGACGCAGATATAGACGCCGGAGGGGATTACCGGGACTCCGGCCGCCTCCGAGGCCGTCCGGACGCGGTCTCTCAGGTCCGGGCAGAAGGGTTCGGTAAAGTCGACGTGCACCACCTCGTCCCCGTCGTAAAAAGTGGACATCCTGCCGCTCGTCAAGTCGATGATCTGGTCGGGCAGCACGATCGAACCGGGGGGCACCCCCGCATTGATCCCCCCCGTCGCGCAGACCGAAACAACCCTCCGGACCCCGAGTTCCCGAAAGCCCCAGAGGTTCGCGCGATAATTAATTTTGTGCGGCTGCAGCCGGTGAGAGGCGCCGTGGCGCGGGAGAAAAGCCGCCTCCATGCCGGCAAACCGTCCGATCCGGTAAGAACCCGAAGGGGGACCATAGGGCGTGTCTACCTTCAGCGTATCGCTGATGTCCAGGTCCTGCATGTCGTACAAGCCGCTTCCGCCGATCACACCAAGCAAGGGCATAGCGTGCCTCCTCTTTATCGTTCTCCGCGTCCGGCCCCCGGTAATAGTGTATAATAATTGCAGTCGATATTTCGACGGCGAATCTGCCTATTCCTTTCACATGAGACAAAATTGATCGATACGGAACTTCTGCTCGCCCTGATCCGGGAGGCACTCGCGCAAGGCGGGGAATACGCCGACGTCTTTGTGGAGTCCCGAATGCAGACATCCATCGTCCTGGAGGACGGAAAGATCGAGAAGGTCGTCACCGGAGGTGAATCCGGCGCCGGGATCCGCCTCATTCATAAGGGAAAAACGTCCTATGCTTACAGCAATGACCTTTCAGCGAAGGCGCTTCTGCAGGCAGCGCACGAGGCGGGCAGGGCCGCCTCAGACGGCGCTTCGGGGACGGCGAGGGACCTGACCGTCAGAAGACCCGCCCTTGCGTTCGACGTACGGCTCCTGCCTCCGTCCGTGCCGATCGGCAGGAAGATCCTGCTCGTGAGGGACGCCGACAGGGCGGCACGCAGGTCTGACGACAGGATCAGGCAGGTAACTGCGATATACCGGGATTCGGTCCAGAAGGTCCGGATCGCGAATTCAGAAGGGTTTGTCGCCGACGACGAACGGGTATACACAACCGGCGTCGTTCAGGTCATCGCCGCGCAGGATGACGTTATCCAGACCGGATATGAAACCCTCGGCGGCATGGCCGGATTCGAGCTCTTTGACGAGGGCGGACTGGACCGCATCGCGCTGAAGGCCGCCGCCCGCGCGTTAATGATGCTGGGGGCGCAAAAGGCCCCTGCAGGGAGGATGCCTGTCGTCATCTCATCGACAGCCGGCGGCACCATGATACACGAAGCGATCGGACACGGTCTCGAAGCGGACCTCGCCCGGCAGAAGCTCTCGGTATTCTCGGACAAGATCGGCAAACGTGTGGCCTCGCCGCTTGTCACCGTCGTCGACGACTCGACCCTGCCGGGGAAGAGGGGCTCATTCAGGTTCGACGACGAGGGCACGCCTTCCCGGCGTACCGTCCTCGTGCAGGACGGCATCCTCCAGTGCTACCTTTACGACAAGCTCTCCTCCATGAAAGACGGGGTGCTCTCAACCGGAAACGGCAGGCGCGAATCCTACCGTCACCGGCCGATCCCGAGGATGACGAACACGTTCATCGCGGAAGGCAGGATGCAGCCCGAAGAGGTCCTGAGGTCCCTCGACAGGGGGCTCCTCGTCGAAAAGATGGGCGGCGGACAGGTCAACACGGTCACGGGCGACTTTGTATTCGACGTCCAGGAGGGGTATCTGATCGAACAAGGGATGAAAGGGGAGCCGGTAAGAGGCGCTACGCTGACCGGCAACGGCCCCGGCGTACTGGAATCGATCGATATGGTCGCCAATGACCTCGGCTTTTCGATCGGCACATGCGGGAAGGACTCGCAGGGCGTCCCCGTCTCGGATGCGATGCCTACAGTGCGGATCCCCGAGATCGTCGTGGGAGGGGCGCACCGCTGACGGACCCCCCCAGAGTCTTACCGATGCGGGCCTCCGACTGTGTCGAGGTTTGTACAGCTGAGGATAATTATCTACACCTCAAGGAGAAAACCCCTTCAAATTATATAAATAAATAGCTGGCACCATTATTGCTTTCATCAAATTTTGATTATTATGCGCTCACAAAGAACGATTAAGAACGAGATATCCTTTGAGGGAATCGGCTTGCACACCGGAAGACATGCGAAGGTGACGATGAAGCCTGCCTCGAGAGACACCGGCATCACTTTCATCCGGAGCGACAAGAACACGGTGATCAAGGCGCACGTCGGCTCCGTCATCGACACGGCATTTGCCACGACGATAGGACAGGACGGCGCCAAGATACGAACAGTAGAACATATCATGGCTGCTCTCGCCGGTCTGGGGATAGACAATGTCGTCATCGACGTCAACGGCCCCGAGATCCCGATAATCGACGGAAGCTCGACGGAACTGATAAACATCATCTTGCAGGCCGGTATCGCCAAGCAGGGAAAGAAGAGACCGTTTCTGAGGATCAGGAGGCCGGTCATTTTCGACGACGGCAATTCCAAGATCGCTGCGCTCCCCTATGACGGCAGACGAATCACCTATAGCATCTTCTTCAATCACTACGGCTTTGGAGAGCAGAGACTCAGCCTCGAAATCGACGAAGAAGCCTTCGCCAGAGAAATTGCGCCGGCAAGGACCTTCGGGTTTCTCAAGGATATCGAGTATCTCAGGACAAACGGTCTCGCGAAGGGCGGCTCACTCGATAACGCCGTGATACTCGGCGAAAACGGCGTGCTGAATTCCTCGGGTCTCCGTTTCAAGGACGAGTTCGTGCGCCACAAAGTTCTCGACTTAATTGGCGATTTTGCGATACTTGGCTTCCCGATCTATGGTCATATCATAGCGAGCAAGTCGGGGCATTCGTCGAATATCAAATTCCTGAAAAAATTGCTCGCCTACCCCGAGGCATGGGACCTGATTGTGGAAGAAAAGATATCGGTCAGTCCGTTGCTGCAGATAAATGCTTAAACAAATCAGTTAGTTACAAAAAAAGCCGAAAAGAATTTCCCAATTTGCAGTCATCTGTGCTAAGATAAACGCAAAAAAAGAGGCTGGAGAATGACGGTTCTCCAGCCCTAAGTAGTTATTTAACCTAACTTATTTCTTCTTCTTCGCTGCTGCCTTCTTCGGGGCTGCCTTCTTAGCTGCGGGCTTCTTAGCTGCTGCCTTCTTTACTGCCATCTTCTTCACCACCTTTCCATCCCCGGGAGGCCGGGGAAGTTTAAGTTAAAGCTTCCCTGTCAGCAAAATCTTGTTGCCTGACAGGAGCTTCTCGAATTCGGGATCCGCTCCATCCTTTTTAGCCTTGAAGCCGCTCTCGTCTATGATGGTAGCATTGATCTTCTTCCCGAACTTTTCCTCTATATCTTTAAGCCCCTCAATATTCAGAGCGGCTGAAACGCCGACAATCAACAGGTCGACCGTTTCCGCATCTTCGCTCTCGGCATAAGGGCCATAAATGAACGCGATCTTCGCACCCGAAGTCTTTAGGAGGGCCTTGAGAGCCCCTCCAGCGCCGAGAGACTTCGCAATCAGACTCTTAAGCTCAGAAAAAAGAGGGGATTTCTTTTCGGCCTGGAAATATTTCAGATTCGCTACCTTCTTGCTCGTTACTATCCCCATTTTTTCGAGGTTGTCCAGTTCCCTCTTCACCCCGGAAGGGTTCTTTCTCAGCAGGGTAGCCATTTCTCTTACATAGAATTTCTCGTCAGGGTTATTAAGGAGGAGGGCAAGCAGATCGGCCCTGATCGCCGAGGAGAACAAACTTTTTAGTGTATCTCTTGCCTGCTTTGACATTATGTTTATAACCATACAACAAAATAATTGACTTTGTCAACAACAAAATTCATTTTAATAACATTTCTGTTTTTCAGGTAAACGAAGCTGGCATTATGTTGTAACAAGTAAGCGTGAAATAGCTACGAAGGAATCTGAAATAGAAACGGATAAGCTTAATATATTGAAGTATAAGATAGGTTGAGGATACAACTGTTCCAGAACTTGAACAATCATTCACAGATGATAACCCTAACGTTGCATACAGCCGGAAAGAGCCTCCGTGACGATATTTATGCAGCGCGAGAGATAACTCTGGAGGGCTTATCAGTAAACGTTACCATGAAATTGCCCTGTATAAAAAGGGTATTTTAACAGCGAGGCCCGGCGGGGGCCGAAGAAGATTGTGGTCCTGCGGCCGTCAGATCCGCTATAGCGCCGGAACTATAGGGAAAGGTCCGGATTTCACAAAGCGTCATGCCGGCTCTTCACGACGCCGGAAGTGCTGTCATCTGAAGAAGCCGTCTCTTCCAGCAGGCCTCTCACCACCCGGAGGTTCCTTGGGTCGTCCTCCTCTGTCTTCTTCGGTGTTTCGAGAATCAGCGGGACTCCGGAAAAAAAAGGCTCTCCGAGGAACCGCTTGAACCCTTCGATGCCTATCCTGCCCTCTCCTATGTGCTCGTGCCTGTCGAGCCCGGAAGAAAGGACCCCCTTCGAATCGTTCAGATGGATAAGCCTGAGGCTGCGTTTACCCAGGTGTTTCCTGATCTCGCCGGCCAGAATTGCAAGGCCATCCCGGGAAGCAATATCGTACCCTGCGGCGAAGGCATGGCACGTGTCAAGACATATCCCTGCTATGAGACCGGAAGGAACGCGGTCCACTATGTCCGCCATTTCCCCTATCTTCGAAGCAATATCGCCCCGCTCACCCGCCGTATTTTCGAGCAAGAGACCCGCGCGCCATTTACCTCTGCCGGCAACCTCGGCAAGGCCGGCTGCCGCCCTCTTTCTCGCCCCGGCAGGCTCGTCGCCCGAGGCGCTGCCGGTGTGGAGAACAACATACCGGGCGCCGATGGAATCTGCAATCTCCATCTCTTCGGCGACCATGTCGACAGACCTTCTCCAAAGAGCGGGGGCGCCGGAGGCCATATTGATCAGATAGGACGTATGGATAACGACCGGGCTTATGTCGAAATCTCCTGCCATCTTCCGGAAGGCGGCTATCTCCCCCTCCGCACGCCGCGTGAGTGCCCATCCGCGGGGATTATGGGAGAATATCTGAAAAGCCGAACAGCCGAGCGCCCTCGCCCTTTCGAAGCTTGCCGGCAGCCCTCCGGCTATCGATGTATGCACGCCGATTCTCCGCATCGGGAAATAGTAACATTTCCGTCCCGGTTTAATGCGGTCAGGAAGGAGGAGCGCCGCTACGGGAGGTCATAGCAGCCCGAAATGCTTTTGCTGCGGCCCCCGAAGACTGTAGCCACTGTCCGCCAATCACTGTCCGCCGTGAATGAGCATAGGCAGACACCTCACACAGACGAACTTTTCAACTCCCTCGGTTACACACTGCAGACACACCCTTTCTTTATCGGTAGCTCCGCAGACAAAACATTTCGCAGTCATGATCTATCCTCCTCTTTAATTTGCAAGTGTAAATGTTTGCATTTGTCCAAATATTGCCGCAGAGGCGGGGAGGGTGGCCCAAAAAGTCTTTTGCCGCGATTCCTTGCGGCATCGGAAGCCACCTCCGCAGCTCACACTCGGGACATACCTTTCAGTGATCTCCTGCATTCTTGACGCCATGCTACGCCAAATCCTATCGCATCAAAAATGATTTGAGGGACGCCCTTCCCTCCGGCATGCACCGCTAGGGTAAATGCTCCCTCATAGCCGTCGGGAAGTGCAGCGCCTCTACACGTCAGGCGCATCCGGTAGACCGTTGATCTCTTTGACGACCTTCTCGGGGTCGAGGTTATGCATCATCGAGCCGAACGAGATCGACTCCATGTTGATGCCGGGACAGGTGAAACATCCGCCTCCGAAATACTTCTGTATTACGTCCCTCGCCCCGGGGTGCTCCCGTATCACGTCCCCAATGACCGAATCCTTCGTAACCGGTTTTCTTGTCGCGTTCATGTCATCCTCCTCACGTCTGTTCTTGAATTCAGTATAGGAGGAATCGGTACAAAGGGGTATGACGGGCGTCATACGGCAGAAGGCAGGCACCTACCGGTCGAGAAGCGCGCGTATCTTCGTGAGAAGCTCCCTCGGTGCCGCCGGCTTCACGATAAAGTCGCATCCTTCCCCCGCGAGAGCCTCGCTGCGCGCCCTCTCTTCCGTGTACCCGCTTGCAAACAGTACCTTTATCCCCGGCCGGATCTTTCTGATCTCCTCGAACGCCTCTTTACCGTTCTTCTTCGGCATGATCATGTCCAGGATGACGAGACGGACCGCCTCGCTGTTCTCCCTGAATTTGGATATCGCTTCTTCCCCGTCTTCGGCGTCGATCACGTTATAGCCGAACTGCGAGAGCACCGTCCCGACAAGCTTCCGCACCGCGCCGTCATCTTCGGCAACGAGTATCGTCTCGGCCCCAAGGGACCGGGGAGGAGGCGCAATCGTCGTCCCGGCCTCCGCCTCTTCCGCCGAAGAAACAAGGGGCAGATAAATCCTGAACGTTGTCCCCTCGCCCGGCTCGCTGTAGACATTAATGCAGCCGCCATGCTGCTTTATAATTCCGTATGCGATCGCCAAACCCAGTCCGGTGCCCTTGCCGGGCTCCTTCGTGGTGAAAAAAGGCTCGAATATCCGCTTCGCCGTTTCTTCATCCATGCCCGAGCCCGAGTCCGTTAAGGATAGAAGAGCGTAAGGTCCCGGGCTGCCGTAGCCGTGCAGCTTGACGAAGTCCTCGTCAAGATCGATCCGTCTCGTCTCGATCGCCAGCCTGCCGCCGTCAGGCATCGCGTCCCTGGCGTTGACGGCAATGTTCATTAGCACCTGCTCCATGTGGCCGCTGTCGGCTTTTACGTCCAGGGGTTCTTCACTCAGTGCCGTCTTCAGCTCGATATCCTCTCCTATCACCCTCCCGAGAAACTTCTCGACCCCGCAGATAAGCCCGTTCAGATCGACACGCCTCGGATGCATCTCCTGTTTTCTGCTGAAGGCGAGAAGGCTGCGCGCCAATTGAGTTGCCCGGTCGGCGGCGGCAAGGATCTCCTCCGCATCCCGTCTCATGGGGTCTCCCTCTGCCATCTTCAACAAAAGAAGGTCCGCATACCCGATCACTGCGGACAGTATATTATTGAAGTCATGCGCAATGCCGCTTGCCAGCGTCCCCACCGCCTCCATCTTCTGGGCATGCCGGAGCTGGTCCTCCAGCTTCTTCCGCTCCGTGACATCCCGGGCGATGGTCGATGCGCCCACGATCTTGCCGGCGGCGTCCCGTACCGGAGAAACGGTCAAAGAGACGTAAACCCTGCTTCCGTCCTTTCTTGCGCGGACCGTCTCAAGCCGTTCTACCGATTCTCCCCGACTGACTTTATCGAGGATATCCGACAGATCGTGCATATGATCGTCGGGGACGAGGATCGAAATGGGGCGTCCCTTCACCTCTTCCTCGGTATACCCGTAAATCCTCTCGGCGCCTTTGTTCCAGCTGAGGATGGTGCCATCCAGGGTCTTTCCGATGATGCCGTCGTCGGATGACTGGACGATGGCCGCCAGTCTGCGGTTCTTTTCTTCGGCCCTTCTCCGTTCGGTAACGTCCTTGAGAGAAAAGATAAGGGATTCGACATTCCCGGCGCCGTCCCGCACCGGCACGACGCTCCAGTCCCAGTACGTGACGCCGCGTTCAGGGTGTTCAGGGTACGAGAAGGGCTTCTCAGAGACGGCGAAGGGCTCTCCGGTTTCGACGACCCTCCGGAAGATTGCCTCATTCTCTTCATCCGGATAGAGGGCAAAGTGGTTCTTCCCTATAAAAAACGCCGGGGCGCGGCCGTCAGCCTCGGCATACGCCCTGTTCACCCTGATGAAATTGAATTCCCTGTCCAGATATGCGATCAAGATATGGGTCGTAGAGAAGATTCGCTCGAGCAGCTCGTTCGATTTCTTCAGGTCCTCTTCGGCCCGTCCGCGCTCGGAAATCTCCTTTTCGAGCTCGGCGATTTTTTCCTCGAGCTTCGCCGCGACTACCTGGCTGTACCGTTTCAGGTAATCGCCCTCCTCGGTAATGAGCTCGGGGGTGATGACCTTCTCGCGCTTTTGTCCCTGGAGGATGATTTCCACCTCCTCCCACAGATCGGAGGGCTCCTTCGGCTTGATGATATATCCCTCGGCACCGAGGGCCAGCGCAAGATCGACGTCTTTGTCCTCCTTGTATACGGCCGAATAGAATATAAAGGGAATGTGTCTCAGCCGCTCGTCCTCCTTGACCGCCTTCAGGAACTGAAAGCCGTCCATCACCGGCATAAGGGCGTCCGAGATGATCAGGTCCGGCATGTGGAGTTTAGCCGCCCTCAGTCCTTCCAGCCCGTCCTCGGCCTCGACCGGATCATGTCCCTTCTTCTCGACAATATACCGGAGGAGCCGCCTGACGTCTTTGCCGTCATCTACGATCAATACCCTCATCTCATGTCATCCCCAGAACCGCATGGATCCTGCCGACGATCGTAAGGGGGTCTATCGGTTTTTCGAAGTAGCCGTTACAGCCTGCCTGAATCACCCGCTCCATGTCGCCCCGCATCGCGTAGGAGGTTATGGCGATGATGGGAATGCTGCCGTCGGTCTCGGAATTCCTTATCCGCCTTGTCGCCTCGAGCCCGTCGATCCCCGGAAGGTCGATGTCCATCAGGATGAAGAAAGGCCGCTCCCGGATGGCGGCCTCCACGCCGTTCTCGCCGGTCTCCGCCGCGATCACCTCATACCCTCCTCTCCTCAGCGCATAGGTGAGCAGCTGCAGATTATCTTTGTTGTCTTCGACTACAAGGACCCTGTTCATTCAATCCTCACCGGCACCCTCATCACAAAGCAGCTGCCCTCCTTCTGCCCGCTCATACATAGTATCTCTCCTTCCAGGACCTCTTCCAGCAGTTTCTTGGTAAGGTATAGCCCCAAGCCGGTCCCCGGCACCCTCGTCTTCAGCGGCGACTCAAGCCGCGAGAAGGCCCGAAACAGCTTCGACAGGTCCTCTTCTTTGATCCCGACGCCGCTGTCGATTACCGAGATTTCGACGGTCCGTCCGTCTCCCCCGGGTCCGACGATGCGCGCCACGACGGTGATGCCGCCCTGTTCGGTGAATTTGACGGCGTTGCTGATCAGGTTCAAGACGCATTGGAGGAGCCTCCGCCTGTCCGAGCTCATCTGCTGATGCACCGCCTCCACCTTCAGGTACAGCCCCTTGTCCTTTATTTCCTTCGCCAGCGTCGAAGCGGCCTCCTCTATTACTACGTACAAATCGAACTCTTCAACCTGCCTTTGGACGATCCCCGCCTCCACCTTCGATACGTCGATCACGTCGTTGATGAGGGCGAGAAGGTGCCTGCCCGATCTCAAAATAGTGGCAAGGTTCTCCTTCTGCTCGGCGGTCACCGTGCCTGTCCATTCGTCCAGAAGGATGCTCGAAAAACCGATTATGGAATTAAGCGGCGTCCTCAATTCATGGCTCATGCTCGCGATAAACATCGACTTGAGCGTATCGAGCTCCTTGAGTCTGGAGTTCGCCTGCTCCAGCTCCGTTGTCTTGAGGTTGAGATCTTTGACGAGATCCACCAGGACGCGCTGGCTCTCCTGAAGCTCCGCGCTCTTCTTTTGGAGATCAGCCGTGCGCTCTTTCACGCGCTCCTCCAGCTCCTCGTTAAGCATGCGAAGCTCAGCCTCCATGCGCTTGCGGTCGGTAATATCCCTGAAGACGACTACGGCCCCGACAATATTGCCGCTCTCGACAAGAGGAGTGCTGACATGCTCGACGTCGAATCTCTTCCCCCCCCTGGTCCAGAACACTTCTTCCCGTCCCCGGCTCACCTCTCCATGACTGAGGGACTTGTGGAGCGGACATTCATCAAAAGGATACCGTGTCCCGTCCGCCTTTGAGTGGTGAAAGAGAAGATGACTGTTCTTTCCGATGACCTCCTCCTCTCCATACCCGAGCATCATCGCGGCGGATGGGTTGATAAATAGCAGGTTCCCTTCGACATCGGTCCCGTAGATCCCCTCGCCGGCCGAATTAAGGATCATCTCGTTCCTCTGGGTGATCCTCTCCAGCTCCCCCTCCGACTTCCTGAGCTCGGTAATGTCCCGGGCGGCGGCAAACACGCCGATAACGTCCCCTGTCTCATTGCGGTACACCGAGGCATTATACAGAACAGGGACAACGGGGCCTTCCCTCTGCCTGATCTCAAGCGCGTAGTCGCGGACTGCGCCCTCCCTGAAGACCCGCCGATACCCTTCCCTCGCCTTCTCAGGCTCGGTAAAATAATCCGAAAAATCAGTGCCAATCAGCTCGCCCCGGCCGCATCCCGTCACACCTTCCGTCGAAGAATTCACGTCAGTGATTTTCCCATCGGGCCCGATCGTCACCAGGGGATCGAGGCTCGCCTCAATGAGGCTGCGGTTGTATGAATTCGCTACCCGCAACTCCTCCTGGTAGCTTCTGATCGCATCTCTCATGCTCCGGAAACTGTTCACCAGGACGCCCACCTCGTCCCCGCCCGGCGCTGGCAGGCCCGCCGAAAAATCCCCTTCGGCGAGTCTTTTTGACGCATGGGCGAGAAGATTGATCGGTCTTCGGGCAGACCGGTCCAGTACAAGACCGGTAATCGCCGCATAGCTGACGACGACAAGCAGCAAGATGCCCATGAGCTCCTGCTGCCGCTCCCTCATCGCCAGGAGCCTTGGCCCGAAGTCGACCATCACGAATAGCTTCCCCAACGGCATCCCGAGATAGCTGATCTGCCGCTCTATGCGATGGATATCGTCCGGGGCGCTGCCCCGAGGCGCAGGCGCGGCCGCCTGAAGCGGATATATCCTCCTGCCGCCCGAGTCCGTCAATTGTATGCCCACCCAGTCGGAATTTCTATTCATCAGCGCGTTCAGATTTTCATAGATGGTGTCGAGTTCGCGCGCAAGCAGGAGAGGGACGATCGCCTCGGCGACGCTGTCGACATGCCGCTCGACCGAGACCAAATGCCTCCTTTCGATATTTTCCAGTGAACGAGGCATCCAGTACCCGTACAGATAGACGACGAGCAGTCCGCTCAGCGCCAGCAGAGGAAGCAGAATTTTTACGCGCAGGCTCATCCCTCTTATTCACCTTCCCAGGAGGCGTCCCAATATGACTCAAGGCCCCAGCCGAACATCGGTCGGTAATCTTCGATCGATGTCGGAATCATCTGTCTGACCGGTATCTTCGATAGAAGCTCCCGTCCCTCGGGACTCTTTCCCATCTCAAGAAAAGCCTGCCGGACTTTTTCCCTCACTTCTTTCGCCACCCTCGGATGGGCCGCCACCGGATGAGAAGGCATCTCCCGGGTCGTGTACAGTATCCGGAGAGAATCCCGTATCTCAGGGGGCTGCTCCCGCAGAGACTTTTCGACCCCCCCGCCAGCCGCGGCAAGCCCAGTCGCCACATGCAGATAGACGGAGGAGTGGGTCTTGACATACAGCGGCTTCACCGCAACATGGAAGACCCTGTCAAGGTCCGCTCTCATCAGGAGAGAGGCCCCGAGGGCGTTCGGAGAGGGAAAGGCCACGACCTTGCCGTCGAGTCCGGCCGGGCTCCTCAGAGCGCTGTCTTTGCACACGACGAGGACCCCCCGCAACGGGGCCTTGTCGCGAACAAGCGGGATATATTCGTTGGAGGGGGTGCTTTTCAGGATGTAGTAGGGGTTCATATAGACAAAGTCGAAGCTGCCTCTGGTATATTCTTTTTCGAAGTCCCCGATCTTGAGCGTAGTCTCCAGCCTGAACTCCAACCCGGTCTTCCTCTGCAGCTCGTCGATAACGGGTTTCCAGATCGCATACAGCTTGCGCTGTTCGAATTGAGGGACAACGCCGAATGTGTAGGTCGCAGGCGCGGGCTCTGACGCCGATCCCCAGCCGCACAGGAGGACAACAAGGAATATCGGGATGGACAAAAGCCATCCTTGCTGTTTCATGGTTCGATCGCTCCTTATGATACCCTTCCCCGGCCGGCAGGATTCGCCTTGTCAAGCCATCCCTTTGCTTAATTCTACCGCTTCCTGCAGGAAATCCAAATTCCCGGCTTACGGGGCCATTATGACCCCGGTCATAGTTACTTCAGAGGGGCCGGGATATACTCATAATCAGGGAATGAAGACCGTTTTATCGCAGAGGCCGGCCCCCGTGCCTGCCCTGACTCGGAAGAAAAAGAATTTCGATCCCAAGGAGGAACCATGGACAGCTTTGTAAGAAATTTCATCATCGCCAGCATCATCTACCTGGGCGCCGCGTCCCTGCTGGGGGTCGGCATGCTGTGGGACGATTCGCTTCTGTCGCTGAAATTCGTACACTCCCACCTGATGCTGCTGGGGTGGGTGTCAATGATGATCTACGGAGTGGGATATCATGTGCTGCCCCGGTTTTCGGGAAGGCCGCTGAGATACCCTAAAATGGGAGAGGTCCAGTTCTGGGCAGCCAATACCGGCCTTCTGGGAATGCTCCTTTTTTATGCCCTGGGCATCTACAATCCCTCGGAGGCTTTCAGGGCACTCACCGCAGCGTTCGGAGGTCTGGAGGTCTTTTCGATCGTATTGTTTCTTTACAACATGCTGGCGACACTTCTGCCGAAGGCGGGCAATTAGACGTCTGCGAGGGACTACGTCAGCGACTTAAGTCTATCGATATCCTTTATGAGAATCCTGCCGGCCTTCGTACCAATGAGACCGGCCTTCGAAAACTTGCTCATTGTTCTGATCGAGGTCTCGACGGTCGTCCCGACCATCTCGGCGATGTCCTGCTTGGTGAGTTTCATAGTGATCACCATGCCCTCGGGCGTCTTCTCTCCCGCCTTGTCCGACAGCTTAATGAGGAGCGAGGCGATCCTCGATTCGACCTTTTCAAGCGCGATGCTCTTAAGGGTCTCATGCGACCCTTTGATGCGGTCGCCGATATTCGTCGCCATGCAGTACATCAAATTCGGAAACCGGTCGACGATGCTCATCAGGTTCCTGCGGGATACCTTTATGACCTCGGTGTCTTCCATCGCGACGGCGTTTGCGGGATAGGGGAACCCCCTCAGGACCGCGATGCCCCCGAAAAATTCGTTGGGGGAAATGATCTCGAGAATGATCTCCTTGCCTTCCTGCGAGAGCTTCGTGATCTTGACCTTGCCATTCTTCACGATATAGAGCCACTCGGAAGGGTCGCCCTCGGAAAAGACCGCCTCTTTCTTGCGGTATTTCCCGGCCACAAAATAGGGGGAAATCTCCTTCGCCTCGTCCGGAGAAAGAGTAGTGAAGATCGATACCTGTTTCAGGTCGAACACAGCACTAGCTTAATAAATCTCATTGCAAAATACAATGGATAAACTACAATGGAATCAGGGGGTACGACACATGAAGGGGGAATAGAGTGTGCTATGGCGCATGCAACGAAGACAGAAGATCGTATGCCCCGGGAAGTCTGGGAGCTCAGGTTACGTCTTTCCGAACTTGAGAAATCTTTCGCGTGGCTCCGGGAAGAAGAAGAAAGGATCCGGCGCGCCAAGAATGAAATCGAAAAGACCTTCGACGCCGTCCCGGACCTTATCACCCTAATCGACGACAACTACCGCATCGTCAGGGTAAACAAGGCAATGGCCCGCAAGCTCGGCCTCAATTCGCAGGAAATCGTGGGTTCCCATTGTTACGCGAGGATCTGCGGGAACGAAAAACCTCCGGAAGGATGCCCCTTTAGCGTTATGCTGGCAGGAGGGACGATATACTCCCTGGAAACGGATATCGAGCGCCTGGGAGGCCACTACCTCGTGACGGTAGCCCCTTTCGAGTACCCTGACGGGAAGACCGGCGGCGTCCATATCGCGCGAAATATCACACAACGGAAGCGTGCCGAGGAGTCTCTCCGGAAAAGCGAAAGGCAGCTCAAGGCGATTCTGGACAACATCCCGGACATTGCCTGGCTGAAAGACAGGGAAAGCAGATTCATCGCGGTAAATGAACCGTTCGCGAAGGCCTGCGGCCGTGACGCCTCCGATGTCATAGGCAAGAGCGATCTCGATATCTGGCCCTCCGAACTGGCAGTGAAGTATCGGGACGACGACAGGGAAGTGATGGAAAGCGGAAAGCGAAAAGGCATCGAAGAACCGCTCATCGACAGCAAAGGCAACAGCATCCTGATAGAAACGATAAAGACGCCTATTTACGGCGACGGGAACACGGTGATCGGAACAGCCGGAATCGCACGCGACATTACCGGCAAGCGACTGCTTGAACAAACCCAAAAGAGGCTCGGCGCGCGGACCTACCAGGAGCAAAAGGAACGCTCGATCTCCACCCTCGCGGGCGGAATCGCGCATGACTTCAACAACATTCTCATGAGCGTTCTGGGAAACGCCGAGATGCTGAAGTTGCTCCTCCCCGTTCATAGCAAGGAACACGGGCTCGCCGACAGCATCGTCGTATCCTCGGAGAGGATGGCACACCTTACCCGTCAGCTGCTGGCGTACGCAAAAAGCACGATGGGGCAGAAGAAGCGTGTCGGGGTCAACGATCTCATCCACGAGGCGCTGGCCCTTGCGCACAAGGGAAGGGCACTCGACATCGAAGTCGTCCTCGACCTCGGGAAGGGCCTCTGGCCGATAACAGCTGATCCTGCCCAGATCAGCCAGGTCCTGCTCAACACCATAACCAACGCATTCGAGGCCATGGAAAAAGGGGGGGGCAGGATCACCCTCCGGACTCGCAACATACGAGGGAAAGACACATGGGAATGCCCCTTTTCGGGGCATGAGCATCCCGCCGGAGATTACATCGGTATCAGCATTTCGGACACCGGACCGGGGATACCGAAGGACATGCACAAGACGATCTTCGAGCCGTTCTTTACCACGAAGTTTTTCGGCCGCGGCCTCGGCCTCGCCGCGGTAGCCGGCATCGTCCAGTCACACGACGGGTGCGTATCGGTCGAGAGCGAGCCGGGCTGCGGCACGCAGCTGCACCTTTATTTCCCCCGTGCCGACGGGGCCGAAAGAACAGACGATATCCAAACCGCATTGGGCGAAGCGTCCGCCTGCCGGCCGGACGCCTTCATCCAGAAACCTTACCGCCGTGTCCTCCTTGAGGACAAGATAAGAGAGCTGCTCAAAGACGGCTGCTCCAGAAAGGAGCGGACTGCCGATGGCCCCGGACAATAAGATACTCGTAGTCGACGACGACGAACAGATCACGAAGCTGCTCCATTTCTTCCTGAAATCACAGGGCTACGAATGCACCACCGCCTCCGACGGCAAAGAAGCGCTCGAAGCGACCCGCCGGCAGGAATTCGACATCGTGATCACGGATATCAAGATGCCCGAGATAGACGGCATCTTCCTCACCCGTGAACTCCTGCGGGTGCGGCCGGATGCGACTGTAATGGTAATGACCGGGTTCACGTCGGAGTATACGGAAGAGGACGCGATAAACACGGGGGCAAGTGACTTCATCAAGAAGCCCTTTACCCTGGCTGAATTTTCGGCCCGACTCCAGCGGTTAATTCGGGAAAAAAGCCGGCTCCGCGACCTCCAGAACCTCGCTTTTGCCGACGCCCTCACGGGTCTTCCCAACCGCAAGATGTTCCTCGACAGGGCGCAGCAGGCGCTTGCGCAAGGCAAGAGGTACCATCATGTGCTGGCCTTCCTGTTTCTCGACGTCGACAACTTCAAGACGATTAACGACACGTACGGCCACGACGCCGGCGATCAGGTCCTCAAAGAGGTCGCCACGCGCCTGTCGGGAAGTCTCCGCAAGGCTGATACAGTAGCGAGAATATCCGGAGATGAGTTCATCGTGTTGACCATAGTCAGCGGGTTGGAAGATGCCGGCGTCTTCGCCTCAAGGATCCTCGGGATTTTTGCCGCCCCGTTCTGTTTTGGGCAACAGAACGTCTCGGTAAGTTGCAGCATCGGCGTAAGTGTCTTTCCGACGGACGGCGACGATATCGACACACTGGTAAAAAAAGCCGATGTCGCCATGTATCAGGCAAAGGAATACGGTAGGAATAACTACCACTTTTATAAGGAAAAATAAGGAAATTACGCGGCGGAAGCCAACTGACTTCGCTTAGGTCAGTTCCGGGCCACCCTGTTTCCCTGCGCAGGCTCCTCTATGGCAAAACCGAGATGCATATAATATACACATAGTTTCTAAAGTTAGAATTTATAAGTGACCTATTTTTTTTACTTGACAACGCCCCCAAAGTCTGGTTTCATATAATCATTAAGCGCCTCGTTACCTCCCCTAAGCTGCTGCCCAACATCCCACGGGCAGCAGCACTTTTTTTTAGCCGACCTCTACAATCTCATACCTCAGCTCCCCAAGTCCGACCCGGGCGGCCTCTTCAACCTGCAGCCGATAGGGGATTTTATGAATGTTCCCGAGGACATCCCCGTCCGCATCGGCCTGACTGTCACGGCCAAGGGAACCCGGCAGAGCCTCGGCCCGGGCCAGCATATCGATGCTCGCCTGCTCGATCGATACGAGATCATCCGACACCAGTATCCCCGCATCCTGGATCACCGGGACGTCGGCGGCAGGCATACAGTCGCATTCCGGCTGGATCTCGGTGAGAAAATTGATAAAAATGACCTTCTTTTGCCCAAACGTGCTCATCACAGCCGAAGCCGCCTCGGCGAGAGACCTCAGGAACCGTTCGCTGTCGCCGGGCATGGCGAGGGATTCCGACTGGCAGACCCTCTCGCACCTGCCGCACCTCCAGCAGTTGTCCCCCTCCCATATGAGCTCGTCGCCGCTGAAGCTGATGGCGTCCTTCGGGCAGATGTCCCTGCACTGAAAGCAGAGTTCGCATTTCTCCTGGCTCCAGACGAGTTCGCCTTCGCCTATTGCATGCATCGCCCCCCTGCCGCACTTCCAGCCGCAGGTGCGGTGATAGGCGCTCACCCCTCCCATCGCAAGGTTCTTTATCGCCCCTGCGTATCCGGCGTTGATATGGCCCTTCACATGCGAACAAACCACCATCGCGGGCACATCGTGGATCAAAGAGGCGACCGCCACCTCCCCAAGCAGCTCCCCGGCCTTCACCATGACATTGTCCTTGCCGTAGAGGCCGTCGGCGATCACCACCGGCGCACCGACCGAGAGATGGTTTATCCCGTTTTGGTTGGCGACATCGAGATAGTCGAGCCCCTTTATCCTCACCGTGTCGGTAATGAAGGGTTTCGCGCCTATCCTCCTGAGGGCATCGACCACCTTCCGCAGAAAGGTCGGCCTCACGATCCTGTGGGCCCCTTCGGAGCCGAAATGGGTCTTGACCGCCACCCATTCCTCCGGGCTGAAATAATTCATCACGCCCAGCTCTCCCAGGAGCCGTTCCAGCTTGCCCGGCATGCTGTCTTCGTATCGCCACTTTTTCACCCGTGCAGACGCAAAATAGACCTTTGACATAATCGCTCTCCTTGCCAGGGCGCGTTGAAACACGCCCCCACAATTTCACCGGAAATCACCGGAGGCATTCGGGTTTGCGCACAAGAATGTTTCGCACCCCGCTTTGCTATAATACCCTAAAACAGACAGAGAGACAAAAGGATCGGGCATGAAGAAACAGCTGCCGGTAAGGGTCTACAAGAAGCTGAAGTCCTACGGGAGCGGGGAAGAAATCCTCGCCAAGTTCCGTGTCTTCCTGAAAGACAGACCGGGGTCGCTCGCCTCTTTTTCCGCACTGATCGCCCGCTTCGGCGGAAACATCTGCTTCTTCCACTATGACCGTTCGCTTGACAGCAGCCGCGTTGCCGTCGAGGTGACGATGGCCGGGACAAGGGAGCTCGATGCGCTGCTCGCCGGTCTCGAAGCCGGACGCTGCGCCTTCGAAAAAGAGAGGACCGCCGCGGACAGCGTCGACATCACGACAGCGGAGAGCATCCTCGAAATAAAGGTGAAGCTCGAAAACAGACCCGGCACCCTTTCCCTTTTTTCAGGCCTTCTGAGAAAACACCGCGCAAACGTGCTCTATATGCTCTACGACGAGGGGATCGACCCTGATTCAGCCGACGTCGCGATGGCAACGAAAGACCCGGCGGAGATCGACCGGCTTCTCGATGCGATCAATAAGGCCGGATATCACTACCGTGTGATATACCGCGGCGCCGGCGAAGAAGAGGTCGAGCATATCATCGGCCTCAAGCTCGTCGAAAAGTTCTTCCTCCGCCTCCGCAAGCTCCTTGAAGGAAGAGACGCGGCAGAGGTGAAAGATCTGGTCGGTTCTTCCCAGGAGCTTCACGCAGACCTCATAAAGTTCTACTCCGAGGCCGGAAAACACCTGGAGGCGGCCGAGGTATTCGAGAAGGTCCTCACCCTCGCCTCGATGTCTCGGTCCCGGACCGGCGCACGATTTTCGGTCTCGGAAATGCCGCCGGTGCAACTCGGCCGGGATACGACCCTCTTCGGCTTCCGTCTGCCGACGACCGAAAACATTTACGTCTTCACCCATGCCGGAGAGCTGACGATGATAGATTCCGGGTTCGGCATCTATTACGACGACATCAAGAAACTGCTCAGAGAGCGGTCTATGGATCCGGCCCGCCTCGGAAGGATCTTCGTCACTCACCCGGATGCCGACCACGCCGGCGCCTCGGGACACTTCGCCGGCGAGTTCGGCACGGAGGTGTACATGCATCCGGAAAGCGAGGCGGTAATCGAACACGATAACCGGGCCTACGGGATGGCAGGAACGCTCTCAGGGCTCAACAAATATTATACGAGGCTCGTCAACAGGTTCACGGACTGCAGATTCCCCGACCATATAAGATGGTTTCAAACGAAACCCCTCGGCACGATCGCGGGATTTGATGTGATGGATTCGTTCCTCATAGGCGACGCGGAGTTCGATGTGATCGGGAGTCGCGGCGGCCATGTGCCGGGCCACGTTTTCTTCCTCAGCAGGGAACACGGGCTCCTCTTCAGCTCGGACTACCTGATCAATATCCGGAGCCTCTCGGCTGAAGACAAGAATCACCTCGGCCTTTACAAGTATCTCCTCATCAGCCCCAATGGAAACGACCAGGTCTTCAAAGAGGAGACCGCATCCTTGAAGGAACTGATGCTTTCACTGGATGCGGAGCTTAAGAAGAAGGGGAATGCCGCACTCATCCTGCCCGGCCACGGGGGCTCTTACCCCGCGGCCGGCCTCACGCAGTAGTGTCTGTTGATAGGCTGCCGGCCCCGGTCACCCTGTTTTCAATAATGCAGCGGAGCATCTCCAGCTCCTCCGGGTCGAACCAGGTCACGCCGCAGATCCCGCACTTGTCGATCTCCAGGAGATAGGCATAACTGTAGAAGGTCCTGAACATCGGCCTGCCGCATTTGGGACATTGGACCGGCTGCTCTTTCCTCCTGTCGAGCTGTCTCAGATTTCTGATCGCAAGGCTTCGCTGGTTGTCCGCGATCACCGCCCTCACGAGGGAGAGTGCCCTTTCGCTGCATTCTCCGTCGTTCCTCGCAAGCATCCTCTGGAGCTTGTCGTTGTCCACGAGAGTCCCGCCGCAGAACATACAGCGGTGGATCGTCGTCTTTTCATAAGGCAGCTTCGCGAGCGGCCTGCGGCATGCAGGGCAGCTCATCTCCGACTGCTCCGCGGCGGTCCCCGGGGAGGAGGAGGCGAACGCGCCGTTCAGCGCCGGAAGGTCCGCGGCCCTCTCTGCCTTTCCGCCCGCTTCGCGGCTGATCCACGTCTTGGGGGAAAACCATGGAAACGTGGCAAGCTCGGCGATGGAAAAGGGGCCGAGCCAGACATTGTCCGGATCGAGGGCGTAGAGGAGTGATTCCTGACGCTCCGCCTGCGCCGGGGGCTTCGGCATCTCCTTTTTTGCCAGAACAGAGGCGCTCACGTGCGCCATCCCGAGGAGAAGCCCGATCCGTCTTCTGATCGGCGGATGGGTCGACATGAGGTCGTCCCACCAGCCTTCTGCTTCGTCGTGGTCGGAGATCCGGGGGCTGCTGATGCAGAGCATCTCCAGGCCGTCGCTGATCAGGCCGGTCCCGGACCAACGTTTCGCGATGATGTCTAGGGCCTCCGCAAGCGCAAGGGGATTGCGCGTAATGCGCACCGCCCCGGCGTCCGCCCGGTATTCCCGCTCCCTCGAGATAAACATGGTGACCACCGTTTCGAATTGCACGAGCAGCCAGAAGACCGCAGCCACAGGCAGCGCCCGCGGCTCCTCCGCCAGCCCGGCCCTGAGGCCGTCGAGCGCGGATGCGTACATCCCGAAGAAACTGGTCGCAAGAGAGGTTTCGAGGCAATCGCCTGAAAGCACATGGTACGCCTCATGCGCCATGACCGCCTCGATCTGAGGCCTGGTAAGACGCGAGAGAAGCCCTTCGGTTATCGCGATAACCGCCCCGCCCCTTAGGTCGGCCACCGCAAGCGCATTGGCCGAAAGCGTAGGGATGACCATGCACCTGATCCTCTTGGCCCTCCCCGAGGCGATCTGTATCTCCTCGTTGATGTTCATGAGCTGCCTGTGGATCCCGTCCTCAGGGTCCGGGTCTTTCGCGCCTATCTGCTCGACGACCTGGCGGACCGCGATCAGTCCGGAGGCGACAAAATGCGCCGAGGCGATGCAAAGCGCCGAGAAGCCGATAACCGCAAGATACCTCAGGTCTTTCACCACGAGAAGCGATCCGTGCACCACCGAGAAGCCGGGGATGAAACAGACGACCATCTGGGCCACAATGAAGGCGAAGATGAAATAGAGGGCGGTGAGAAACAGAAAGAGCAGGCTGATCCGCCAGCTCTTCTGTCTTTCGATATCGATAAACGTCAGCGGCATAAAAAGTCCCCGATGCACCTCATGCGCCGTCTAGTCGTTCTTCCCCGCGCCGAGGCCGGCGGACGGCAGCGCCCGGTCTTCCTCCCCGGCAGAAAAATATTCGGCGCCCTGGAACGAAAAGAGGGATGCGATAAGATTGTCAGGAAAGACCCCGAGCTTCGTCATGAGATTCGCCACAAGGTCGTTATAGAACTGACGGGCGAAGGAGATGCGGTTTTCGGTCGAGACGAGCTCCTCCTGAAGCTGCATCACGTTTTCATTGCTCTTGAGGACGGGATAATTCTCCATGACCATGAAGAGGCTTCCGACCGCGTCGGTCAGCCTGTCCTCGGTAGCCGCCTTTTCGCGCAAACCCGCAGCCCCGACCGCCCTCGCCCTCGCCTCGGCCACCTTCTGGAGGGTTTCACGCTCGAAGGCCATATAGCCCTTCACCGCCGCAACGAGGTTGGGGATAAGGTCGTGGCGCCGCTTCAGCTGGACGTCGATCTGGCTCCATGCGCTCCTGACGTCGTTACGCAGCCTCACCAAGCGATTATAGATGAATACCATCCAGAGAAAGAAAAGAGCGATTGCCGCAATGAGTACCAGTCCCGCCATATTCCTCCGTTATTATGGCATATATATTCTGCGGTTCACCTTACGGTTCCGCCAACCGCCCGCGTCAAAAAAGATGTGAGGGACGCTCACCCCGGCGGCATACAACGCCAGAGTTTACGCATGGTGTTTTTCATCCCGCCTGCCGTGGCCCGCCTCGCCGCTCTCCTTACTCAGCAGATCGTGCACCATCTCGGTCGTCGTCCTGAAATCGATCTTTCCGCTGCCCATCTTGGGGAGCTCCTCGATCACCACGATCTGTTTCGGCAGCGCGATGTTCGGGAGATGCGCAGCCATCTGTTTCAGCATCTTCTTCTCGTCTATCCTCTGCGTCACCGCCGCCACAATCCGGGCTCCCTTACGGGCATCCGGGACCTCGACAACGCAACACGAGGCGCCTTCGGGAAGGAACCGCTCCATCACGTTCTCCACACCCACGAGCGAGACCATCTCCCCGCCGATCTTCACAAACCGTTTCAGCCGGCCCGCATGCCAGAGGAACCCCTCCTCGTCGAAAAAGCCCATATCTCCGCTGTCGTACCACCCGTGGCGTATGCGCATCGACGTCTCCTCGAAGTCGTCGAAATAGCCCTTCATCACGAGGTCTCCCTTCACCATGATCCTCCCGGTCTCCCCCGTCCGGCAGTCCTCGCCGGTTTCGTAATTCTCGATCCTCACCTGCACCCCCGGGAGTACCCTGCCGATGCTCCCGGGCCGGTTGAGACCGGGAGCGTTGACCGAGATGACGGGAGACGTCTCGGTGGTCCCATATCCCTCATAGACGGTGATGCCGTGCTGCCGGGAAAAATCCTCTCTGAGCGCGTCCGGGCACTTGTCCGCCCCGCAGACGACGAGACGCAGGCTCCCGAAGTCGCCCGGTTCGGACTTCCGCAGATACCCCCACAGGAAACTCGGCGTGCCGACCATGATCGTCGGGGATTCCTCCTTCACGATCGAGCATATCATCCGGTAATCGAGCGGGTTGGCATAGGTGACGAGGGTCATTCCGTGATACAGAGGGGTCCACATGTTGACAGTCAACCCGAAGACATGAAACAGGGGCAGATTGGCCAGTATGCTGTCTTTGCCCGAAATCGTCACGACTTCGCTGAAGCTCTTTATGTTTGAGGAGATATTCCGGTGCGTAAGCTGGACCGCCTTCGGGTCTTTTTCGCTTCCGCTCGTAAAGAGGATCACGGCATCGTCGTCCTCCTTTCCCCCATGCACGCTTCGGAGGATAAAGGGCAGCGGAAACTTCGAGAGTATCGCCGCCTTGATCTTTTCAGCCGGCGAGATCGACGCGGCGATGTCCTCGATGAAGACCATGCCCTCGACGACGGGACAGTCGATCTTTTCGAGGAGCGCCTTCGAGGTGATGATCGTACGGAACCCGCATTTCTTCTGGGCGTATTCGGCGTTTCGGGCCGCCCCTGTCGAATAATTGATCATCACGGGGGTCCTGCCGCTCATCAGCGCGCCCAGGACCGCGAGACAACACCCTGCCGATGTCGGGATCATGATCCCGATATACCCCTTCCCGAAGGTCTTGAACTTCTCGGCAAAGACAAGCGAGGCGATAAGCGCCTTTGAATAGGGGATCCGCTTGTCGGCCATCCGGTCGATAATGGCCGGCTTGTTGCCGCATCTCTTTGCGACCCTTATGAAATGCCGGTGAAGAAGCATTGGTCTATATCTTTCTTCTGTTCATCCTATAATGCCACAACACAGAAGTCGCTGCGCAGGCGGGGAGAGCCCCCCCACGCATATCCTATTTGCAACCGTCCTAAAAGTTCAGCTTCACCTGGGCGCTCACGATGTTGACGTAGGCATCGTAGGTTCCGTTCAACCCGCCCCTGGTCGCATCCTCTCCCGTGGGGGTCTTGTTGATCACCGGGTCTTTGATGAACAGATGCGCATAGCCTACGTCGAGGGTCATCAGCTTCGATATCTTGTACCCGACACCTGCGGCCGTCCAGAAGCGGTCCCCGTCGGGTATGCGGGGGGTCCGGTGCTGTGAGTCGGGGATCGGCGTCTCATCGTAGGCCACTCCCGCCCGGTAGGTCCAGTTTCCGGCGGGGGAATACGTCACACCGAGCGAATACCGGTAGCTGTCTTTCCAATCCGTCGCGGTAACCGCATCCGACTGCAGGGGGTTGTCGAACTTCACCCTCAATTCATTGAAGACGCTCCAGTTCGTCCAGGTCACGTCGGCCATGACCGTCCACTCCGGGGTGATCCGGTGGACGGCGCTGAGCGAAAAAGAATCGGGCAGCTTTATTTCGGCCGAGACCCCGCCGTTTTTGAAAACCGGGAAAGGAGCGAGTCCCGAAGGCACGCCCTGGAATTCGGCATCCCCCTTAAGCGTATGCTTCACGCTCGAACGGTAGGCCGCGCCGATACGCGTATTGTCGCTGAATTCGTAGAGAAGGCCGAGGTTATATCCGAAGGACCAGTCATCGCCTTCGACCCTCACATAGCCGTCGGAGGCCTGCGGTACCAGTTTGAGCGCGCCAGGCGCGAGCCCCAGCGCCTGGAATGCACCGACCGCGTCAAGTGTGCCGAAGTCGATCGCGTTGGAAAGCGTCGCGTCGATGTACTGTATGTCGAGTCCCCCCCCGATGCTCAGGCGGTCGTTCACCTTATAGGCCACGGACGGATTGATATTGATCGTAACGACGTCCGATTCGAGGGCATGATACCGCCCGACCCAGCCGCTGTTATAATCGGTCGCAAGGCCGAAGGGAGAATTCAGACCAAGGCCGACGGCGAAACGGTCGCCCATCTTCCTCACATAGTAAAAGTTGGGGGCCAGCTTTGCGACCCCGGCGTCGCCGCCGTCCCCGCCGAGAAGGGGCACGCCGGTCTTTGCCTGGAGAACGTGGGAAGACCCCTCGTTGTGGAAGGAGGCCGTCGGCAGGATGAGATGGGCGCCGACGATCGCCTGCTGGCCGGGCATGCGCGTCATGCCGGCGGGATTGAAGAATATGGTGGTGGCGTCTTCCGCAATGGCCGCTCCCCCCGCAAAGGCGTTGCCGAGCCCGCCGACCCCCTGCTCGATCAGTGCAAACCCGGAGCCGAAGGCCGCTCCCGCCGACAGCGCCACGAAGGCCATGCCGGCTAACAATGCTCTCGATACGGTGACGAAAAGTCTTTTCATGTTACCCCCTTGCATGAATGATATATCAGAGGATGAAGCACATCCGGCGCTGCGGCCCGAAGGCCGTCGCTCTTTTTTGTAAACTTAGAATACCGGCCGCAAAAGACAAAGTCAACACGAACTGCTGATTCAGCCTTCTTCCAGGCTGCGGTCGTAAAGCTCTTTCCTGGAGAGGCCGTACTGCCCCGCAACGCGCGAGACCGCCTCCTTCCTGCCGAGCCCCTTCCTCATGAGAGACGCCACTTCCCGCAAGGCGTCTTCTTCGCGAAGGGCTCCCTCTTCCTCCCGTCTGCCTTCGATGACAAGGACATATTCGCCGACGATCTTCATTTCGAGAAGCCGGGCGTACACCTCCGCCACCGTCCCCCGAACCACCTCCTCGTATATCTTGGTGATCTCTTTCACGACAGCCGCCCTTCTTGAGCCGAAGATGTCCGCCATGTCCGCCAGGGACTCGAGGATCCTGTGGGGGGATTCGTAAAGGACAAGCGTCCTTTTTTCCAGGGCAAGGTCCTTCAGCACCTTTTTCCTGTGCGCAGGCTTCGCCGGAAGAAACCCCGAAAAGACGAACTCCTCCGTCGGAAAACCGGAGAGGGTAAGCGCGGCGATGCATGCCGACGGTCCGGGGACAGGCACCACCTCAATACCTTCTTCGAGGGCCCTTCGGATCACGACGCTGCCGGGGTCGGATATGCCGGGCGTTCCCGCGTCCGATATCAGGGCCACCGCCTGGCCGGCAGCGAGGCGTTGCAGCACCACCTCGGCCTTCACCTTCTCTTTTTCGCCCCAGTAGCTTATCAGCGGCTTCGAGATGCCGTAGTGGGTCAGGAGCTTGAGGCTGTGCCTCGTGTCCTCGGCGGCGATGAGGTCGACCTCCTTGAGAATGCGGAGTGCCCTGAGGGTGATGTCCTCAAGGTTGCCGATCGGCGTCGAAACGATATAGAGGGTTCCTTTCATCAGCGGCGTCCGGTATTACTTGATATTCAGCATCTTCTTGAGCTTCCGGTCGGTCTTGACGACCTCGCCGGCGTCGTCGCCGCTCAACTCCCAGCTGTATTCGTCCTTCGCCGTTCTTTTTAATTTAATCTTCACCGGCTTCTTCGGCTTGATCTGCTGGAGCTCCGGCTGCTTTTTGAACTGCAAGCCCTCCTTTTCCGCGCTGAAGGAGTGCGCGGCAAAGAAAAGAAGCAGCACGGCCACCGCGACATACAATCCCCGCCTCATCAATAGCTCCTGTACCTGTTGGTGATCGGGAACCGCCTGTCCCTGCCGAACGCCCTGCCGGTGATCTTCACGCCGGGGGGGGCCTGTCTTCGCTTGTATTCTGACTTGTCCACCATGCGTATCACCTTCCTCGCCGTCTCCGCGTCGCAGCCGAGCTTCAGGATCTCATCGAAACCCAGTTCGTCTTCGATGTATGCCTTGAGCACCGGGTCGAGCAGGTGATAGGGCGGCAGCGAATCGGTATCCTTCTGATCGTATTTCAGCTCCGCGGTAGGCTCCTTCCAGAGGACCCGATCGGGGACGACCGCCTCTCCGGCGGAATTGCGCCATCTGCAGAGCTCGTAGACGAGCGTCTTGGGCACGTCCTTGATCACGGCGAACCCGCCTGCCATGTCGCCGTAAAGCGTAGCATATCCGACGCTCATCTCGGATTTGTTCCCGGTGGTCAGCACGAGCCAGCCGAACTTGTTCGACAGCGCCATGAGGTAGTTCCCCCTTATCCTCGCCTGGAGGTTCTCCTCCGTAATGTCCGGCTCCCTTCCCCTGAAGAGCGGGCTGAGCACCTCCAGGTACTCTGCGAAGACGGAATCGATCGCGACCTCCGTAATTCGCATCCCAAGGTTTGCGGCAAGGCCGAAGGCGTCTTCCCTGCTCTCCTCCGAGGTGAACCGGGAGGGCATGAAGATGCCGCGGACGTTCTCTTTTCCTATCGCATCGACCGCGACCGCCGCCACGAGAGAAGAGTCGACCCCCCCGCTCAGTCCGATCACGACCCCGCTGAACCCGTTCTTCTTCACGTAGTCGGCCGTGCCGGCGCAGAGGGCTCGGTAGACCTCTTCGGCGCTCTTCAGGCGGGGCGCAACGGCGAGAGGGGCCTGCCTGCGCGAAACGTCTTCCGGGGAAGGCAGCGATATCTTTTGCGCCCGGCCCTCGGGTGTCGCGGATGACTTTCCGCGACAGCCCTTTTCTTTTCTGTACCGCCTCACCGGTCCGAGGTCGAGGTCGACCACCACCATCTCCTCCTCGAACTGACTCCCCCTGGCGATCACGCGGCCTGTGTGGTCGACAACCATGCTCATCCCGTCGAATACCAGCTCGTCCTGCCCGCCTACGGTGTTGAGATAGGCAATGACGACATCGTTTTCCGTGGCCCGGTCGGAGAGGATCTTCTCGCGCGCCTCAGGCTTGCCCCTCTCGTAAGGGGAGGCGTTTATATTGATGATGCACTCCGCCCCCGCATGAGACTGTATGCAGGCGGGGCCGTCGCTGTGCCAGACATCCTCGCAGATATTGATGCCGAATTTCACCGGCCCGAAACGATAGACCGGGAACCTCCTGCCGGGAGTGAAATAGCGGAATTCGTCGAAAACGCCGTAATTCGGAAGGAAGATCTTGTGATAGACGTCCACGATCCTGCCGTCGGCGATCACGGCTGCCGAGTTATATATCTCGTTTCGCTTCCCGCGGTCGACAAATCCGGCAATCACTACGATCCCGGAGACCTTCAGGCTGATCTTCCTCATCGCCTCGAGGTTGTCTGCGATAAACTGCGGCTTCAGGATCAGGTCTTCGGGGGGATATCCTGTAAGGGCGAGTTCGGGGAAGACCGCGATGTCGGCCCTGCTCCGCTTCGCCTTTCTTACATATTCGAGGATCTTTGCGGAATTTCCCGCGAGATCGCCGACCGTCGGGTTTATCTGGGCTAGGGCCAGTCTCAGCGCATTCATATACGGTGTCTTCCGGACATACGTACAATGATAAAAAAAAGACGCCGTTTTGTAAACCTAATAGTGTATCGACCGGCCCCTTCGGGGAATCGTTACAACGCGCATTTGCCGAGACGGTCGGTGTATTCCAGGATCAGGTCCGGAGAACAGTGGATGCAGCCTGCGATCCCGTGGATGATCCGGTTCTCATAGAGAAATACCGCCTCTTTCAGCCCGTAATCATGGATCCTGTTCATGACGACGTTCTTCGGCCTCCAAAAAGAACGGCCGCAGTTCAGGCAGATCCATATGAAGTGGTCCCTCGCCAACTCCATGCATTCCCCGCAGACATATACCCTGCAGGCGGGCATGACCTCGAAGTGAAATGAGGTATATTCGGCTTTACAGATGCTGCACTGCGATATCCTGTCGCCGTAGAGGTGCATGTCATCCTCGCTTTCCCGATCTTCACCGCATTCGCCATCTGTGCTGCCCTCATCTTGTCCTCATTATCTCACGATTCCCCCGTTCCGCGAACTTTTTTTTATCGCGCGCCCGTGTGGTAGTATTATCGGACGGGAATTGTCATGCACAACTGGAAAGACAACGTATATTTCGTCCTCGTCGAGCCGAAGGAGCCCGGCAACGTCGGGGCCTCCGCGCGGGCGATCAAAAACATGGGCTTCCGCAACCTCTGCGTCGTGAACCCGCCTGCCGAGATCACGGAAGAGGGAAGATGGTTCGCGCGAAACGCCCACGACGTCCTCGACTCCGCCGCAGTATACCCCAGCGTGGCCGAGGCGATAAAAGACAAGGCGATAGTCGTAGGGACCACGAGACGAAAGGGTAAGAGACGGGGCATCATCACGCCGGCCGACCAGGGGGCGGAAAAGCTCTTCAGGCTGGCGGCGGCCAACAGGATCGCGATCCTCTTCGGCCGGGAGGCCCGCGGGCTGTTCAACGAGGAGGTGGAGGAATGCGGGTTTATGCTGAGCATCCCCTCAAGCAAGATGCAGCCCTCCCTTAACCTCTCTCATGCCGTCCTGATCATCGCCTACGAGCTCTTCCTTGCGGAATACGGCGGCAGGGAGGCGGAAGGCGAAGAAGGTCCCTTCCTCGTCGCGCCCGGCCCCGGGCTCACGTCTCGACTGGCGGGTCACGGCGAGATCGCGGACCTCTACGAAAAAATCTCCGAGGCGCTCGAACTGCTCGAATACATCAAGCGCGGCGATAGGGACCTGAGGAACAAGATCACGGTAAACCTGAAGCACTTCATCGGCAGGGCCGGCCTTACCGAATGGGAGCTGAAGATGCTCTACGGCCTCTGCCACCAGGTGAGGAAGAAGGTGGTCAGACGAGGATCATAAATGTCCAGGGAAAATAAAGATGTATACTGAAAAATAAAGATGTATACTGCAGCATCAAGTCGGGCAAATCGAGCAGTGCAGATCGTTCATCCGGCTTTCAGTTCCTCACAGGAACAGGCAGGAAGAGCAATCCTCAGAAAGAAGTGGAGTGCAAATGGAATTCAGCAGGCCGATGACATCAGACTCCCTTTCTTGAATACCCTTTAGGCAACGCAGAAACAACATCCCCAAAGCTATTGTCAGTTCTCTGCCTCACAGACCACCGCACATCGAACGTGTTGATTTAATGCCTGTTTGTATCATATTATATCGGCAGCCTACGGCGGGACAAGTAGGCTAAGCGAGGGATCGATTAAACCAAGTGGGACATGGCAGACAATCTTTTTAAAAACCTCTTTTTAAAAAACCTCTTGACAATACTTTACTTTTAGGTTAAATATTGGCTAATATTATTCAACTGAGTAGGAATGATGTTCGTACACGATTATTTTGCTGCGCCGAAGCGTATGATTATTTTACTCGGTTGCCGGAGCATATACAGTCACAGTGGGTGGCATTTCTCAAAAAGATTGAAACTAATGGAACCCCGGCAGATGAGACTAAATTTCGCAAACTGAGAGGGGATCTTTATGAGCTTAAACGGGGGCATTATCGATTTACGTGTTACAGAACTCACAAAGGACACCCATTACATGATGATATTGTTCTCCTGCATGGATTTAAGAAGGAAACAAGGGCTACTCCGCGCTCGGAAATAAGGCGGGGTCTTTGCTTGCTTAAAGAGGTTAAAGAGTATTTAGACTCCCAGGGTTAACTTACGATATGGAGGAATCATGAAAGAAAGCAGCATTCTGGATAAATTACATGAAAAATATAAGGATCATCTGGAGTATCAGTATGAAGAGATCGTCTATGATTTCACCGAAACCGTAGCGAAAGAACTAAAGGAAAAAGGCTGGAGCAGAAAATTATTTGCTGAGAAGCTTGGCGTTACGCCCGCATACGTGACCAAGTTGCTCTATGGGACAAATCTGACCATTAAGCAAATGTTGCGAGTTGCATCGGTGATTGGGTGTGACTTGTCCGTTTCACTTGTTGAAAAGACCGCCACTGATAAGGCGACCGTGCTGAAGTGGCCTAAAATGCATTACAGAACTAGGCCTAGAGCGCCTTTTTTTGATCGTAGCACCCTAGACATCAAGCTGCTGGAGGCACAGAATGTCGAGTCCGTTGCAGCTTAAAGATTACTTCCTCGACAAAGTTCATTTTGAAGCCATTCCAGCGGTTGATTTTGAGAATCGCGATGAAGATGTTGTGGCGTTGAGTGTTGATGTAGGACGGAACAAGGATAATAATAAGGAATTTTTCCTTGCATTGAATATAAAGATCAATGCCGACAGAGAGAGCAAGAAAAAATGGCTTTACAGGTGTGAGATGTCCATCTTTGGTCTGTTTGATGTTGCTAACGGCATACAAGAGGCTGACGCGTTAAAAATGATCGGCCCCCTAGGGATAACAAATCTTTACGGAATTGCTAGGGGAGTCTTAGGTCAACTTTCAGGTCTTTCACCATATAACAAAATTGTTCTTCCAACGATCAATGTGTACGAGCATCTATCAAAAAACGATGGCGTCAAGACAGCAAGAAAAGGAACAAAGAAAAGTAGTAAGAAGAACCGTACTGCGAAGGCAAGCGTCAACGATTAGAATACCCCTTGAAGCACAAGATCGATCTGATATTTCCGCCTAAGCTGGTCAGTTGACTTCCTTGCACGCCGGGTCAAGTTGAGAACGCGGCTCAGTAGCCGCAGGACTTTTTTGCGAGCGGCAAAGCTGTTCTCAACCCCATCTTCCTAAGCGAAGCCCTAATGCCATCACCCCACGAAAAAATTTGACTTTTGTTTTACCTATAGGTTAAACTTAACCTGTAGGTAAAAAGCTGTGCGTTGTTGTGCGCTGATAGAAAAGGAGGGCACAGAATGGCATTCAGAGTGTTAAGTATTGATGGGGGCGGTATGCGGGGGATATACACGGCGACTTTTCTTGCAGAGGTTGAAAGGTCCTTCGCTCAGAGAAGAGGGTTTAAACATGGTCTCGATATTGGGAAGGCGTTCAGTCTTATCGTGGGAACAAGCACCGGCGCCATCATAGGCTGTGGCCTTGCCAAGGGTGTAAGTCCCTCCGAGATGGCAATTCTTTATAAAGAGAATGGGGCTTCAATATTTAGGAAAAAGATGCCGTCCTCCGCAGGCCCCAACCTCATGTGTCAGATGTTTACGCGCCCAACAGCGCTTGCAGAAGGTGATGCGGCACTGAGGAAGGCCCTGAGTGAAGTTTTCGGCAACACGACCGTCCGTCAGATCTGGGAGGAACGTCATATTGCCCTTGCTATTACGGCGGTGAATATGGCTAATTTTCGCTCCTATATTTTTAAGACCCCCCACGACTATGGGACTAATCACCGGGATGATAACTACACGCTTGTCGACGTCTGTCAAGCAAGCAGCGCCGCACCCTTGTTTAGATCTCTCGCTGCTGTAGACCACCCCGACAACGGCAACTACGATGTCTTTGCCGACGGCGGCCTCTGGGCCAATAACCCGGTGATAGTCGCTCTTGTAGAGGCTTTACAAATGAGCCAGGACGATGATGAAGAGATCGAAATATTCAGCCTCGGAAGCTGCGGGAAACCCGAAGGGGAAGTGATTAAGAAGGATAGCGTTCATCGGGGGCTCAAGGAGTGGAAATTCGGCGGCATAGCCGCCGGTGTCTCTATCGCTGCTCAGGAATATGCCTTTGACATGATCGGCAGCAAGCTGATTCCTTACCTCAAAAAGAAGGTCAATATTATACGCTTCCCTGCGGATAAGATCCCGGGCGCAATGTTGAAATACCTCGAGCTTGATGAGACCAGACCTGAGGGGCTCGACGCTTTAGTCCGTCAGGCCCGGCAAGACGCGAGTACTTGCAATAGTGAAATCCGCAACTGTACGCCAAATGGCAATGCCATAAATAATCTCTTTAACAGCATGCCGGAACGTCCGGCAAAAGGAGGAAGCAGTAATGTATGACTGTGCAAAGGATGTACTTGGGTTTCATGATGAAAGGGTGACCTTAAGCCAAAGTGACCGCACTGCGATGAGGGACAGGAGAAACGCCAACCGGGAGAGGCTGAAGAATAACCTGAAGGACAAGGGGAAGCCGCTGCCCCAGGAGTTCATAAAGCAGGGCTCCTATGCCATGCTTACTATGGTGCAGGACCCCGATAATGACTATGACATCGACGACGGCGTTTACTTCACAAGGAAGTCCCTTCAAGGAAAGGACGGAAAAGACATGGCTGCCAAAGACGCCCGTCAGATGGTCTGTGATGCTCTCCAAGACGACCGCTTCAATAAGCAGCCACAGGTAAGAAAGAGTTGCGTCCGTATATATTACGAGGAAGGCTATCATGTGGACATGCCGATTTACCGGATCACAGATGACTCCGAATATGAACTGTCCACAGGCGATTCGTGGACAATCTCCCGTGCCGCAGATGTGGAGGACTGGTTCAATGATGTAAATATGACTAAGAGCCCTGATATCGACAACGGAAGGCAGTTCAGAAGAATTGTTCGTCTCCTTAAGAAGTTCGCGCGAAGCCGGACAGCGTGGAAAGACGTCATCGCGACCGGTTTTACCATAACGAAGCTCTCCGAGGAATGTTACGTGGCGAACAAGGACCGCGAAGACGTCGCCCTTCGTGACACCATGGCCGCCATCCATCGGCGGCTTCTTTCCGACCTCGAAGTCAATCACCCGGTGACGCCGGGAGCAAAGCTGACAAGCGGCCCTGACGACTCAAGCACCGCATTTTTGCGTGACAAGGTCGCTATCGCCCTCGACGATCTTAAATGCCTCGATGATCCCGCATGCTCACGAAAGAATGCTCTTAAGGCCTGGGACAAGGTCTTTAATACGGATTTCTTCTTTTCGCGTTATCAGGAGAAATCCGAGAGCAACGGGGCCTCTGCTGTCTTTGCAAACATCCTATCATCAAATAGCAATCCCCCAGCAGTGGACAAAAGAGGTGGTGGCACATTTGCCTGATCACACCCGATATCGGCAATCTCTTCAGGGCGTCCAAAAGTTGCTCGAAGCTATACCAGGGGCTCGTCCCCTTACCGAGAAGGAGCTTTCTTACTATGGCAACGAATTCAGCGACGGGTGGGAGATCCCCAGGCAGAGCATGGGCACGGGCAAGTACAGCCTTAGGGTGCTTCTTCCTGCTTCTGTCCCCTTCAGCAGCCCACGCGTTGCTGCTTGGCCGGCCCCTTCCCTCCTAGAATGGCCACATCTCGAGGCAAAGGGGATGCTTTGCCTGCTGAGTGATTCGTCCGCGTTTTCAACGAGAGATTGCGCCGGCGTAGTCAGAGACCTCCTGACGGATGCGGTTAAGTTGGTAAATGATAGTGCCGCCGGGGTCAATTCGATCGACTTTGAGGATGAATTTCAGTCGTACTGGGTAAGATGGGACTCTATAGGGAAGGATTTCTTCTATGTGCTCTGCCGCCCGGAGGGCCCCTCCCGCTGGGTCAGCAGCTGGCGCACTCAGACTGGTGTTTACATTGCAGAAGACGATGGGGCATTGCTGAAATGGCTACGAAACAGGAAGTCGGATAAAGACTTCAAAGCCAATAATGTGCAGAAGATGCCCCTTCTGTGGCTTCCTCGGCCGCTGCGGCCCGATGAGTATCCGACAAGAGTCAACCATCTTCATACCGTGCTGAAGATTTTGGCCGTCGACAATACCATGGTAAAAGAGCTTCTTCTGAATGAAGCCCTGCGATACAAAGATGTAGCGATTGGCTTTGCGGGAAGGAACGGGGTTGCTTTCGCAGGACTTTGCATTTCCAAGCCTACAATCACATTAAACAAGGGGTATCATCAACGGCCTCCAGAGGACATCGTCCTCATGCGTTATCGGGGATCTAAGATATCCGGATCTTGCGCTGTACGTCTCGATGCGTCCTGGATACATGGCAGAGATCATAATCCGCAGATCCAAAAGTTATCAACAACGACTGTTGTTATATTCGGTGTTGGCTCTCTTGGAAGTTTCGTTGCCGAGCTCCTTGCCATGTCGGGAGTAGGCCGCATCCTTCTGGTAGACCCCGAACAGCTTGCTTCTGAAAATCCGGCACGGCATAGACTCGGACTTAATTCTCTCCATATGTATAAAGCTACCACTATGGCAAGAAGACTGGCCGCTCGTTTTCCCCATCTGGACATAGCAGGATATGATATGACGTGTGAAGATTTTTGCGAAAAAGAACTCCCTTCTATTGGCAACCCCGACCTCCTTATTTCAACTATCGGCTCTTGGCGATCGGAGGGATGGCTGAACGCGATGGCGGTTTCCTCATTCATTTCGTCCCCGATCTTGTATGGTTGGACAGAGCCTCACGCGACGGCTGGCCATGCTGTCGTCTTTCACAAGGAGCAGGGCTGTTTGAACTGTATAAGAGATCATATGGGCAGGCCCAAAATACCGATAACAATATGGCCGGAAGAGGGAACCCTCAAAGCAGTGCCCGCGTGCGGAGGCTTCTTTCAACCTTACGGCGCCGTCGAAGTGTCCCACGTTCATTCTCTCATAGCCGATCTAGCTCTTGATATTCTTCTCGGAAACATCACAGTTTCTGCCCACAGAGTGTGGATAGGAGCGAAGAAGATGATTGAGCGTGCAGGCGGCAGGTGGAACCCGGCATGGGGGGAGAGCCATGGCGACCCCGGAGAAGGCGGACTCTCGAAGGAGATCCCTGTTTCGCCTGACGCAGAATGTCCTGAATGCTCTCACTCGGGAAAGCACATCCCATGAGCCTGCGTCTTGTAGAGGTACCTGGAGGCCCGGCAATTGTCCTGACCGATACGGCCCTATCCACAATGTATAGATACCGTCAACTCTCTGCACGAGCAAAGGAGGCAGGCGGGCAATTATTTGCACGGTTTGTCGGGGCTGATACGATTGTTTTTGAGGCTACGGCTCCAAGCATTCTCGATAAAAGAAGCCGCCAAGGATTTAAGCCAAACCGAAGGCTTCAGCAAATAGAAATATGGCAGCGCCATAAAGATGGATTGCACTTCATCGGTGACTGGCATACTCATCCCGAGGAACTCCCTCATCCATCTGGAACTGATATCACAGATATGAGTGACTGCTATCGATTATCGAGCCATAATCTTAGGGCATTTGTAATGGTAATCATAGGCACTCAGCTAGGCTGTCGAGGAGTATATGCCGCCTTGATTAATCATACGGGCATGACACCCTTAACAATTGAGGAGACTATTGTCATTGAGTAGCCGGTTCTTAGTAGTTATGGAACGCACGGAATCAAGCATAGTGATTACCGACAGAAGAAGGAAAAAGGGACAGGCGCATGCAGGGTTCTGTCGGAAAACCTCAACAGTTTCACATTCACATATCTATCAGTTATCAGTCAGAGCAGACATTGTGGCGCCGCCCAGGGACACATCCTGATGCGTCACTATTTTCCCTGGCTATGCTGCGTGACGATGAACGCGTTTCTCTATCTCAGGCCCGATTGTTCGCTTGGCGACACGAAGTTCGTAGTCCGTCTGCAGGCCCATCCAGACCTCCGGCGACGTGCCAAAGTATCGGCCGAGCCTCATGGCCGTGTCGGCGGTTATCGCCCGCTTGCCGTTGACGATCGCGCTGATGCGGCCAGGCGGTACAGCGATGTCACGGGCCAGTTTGTTGATACTGATCCCAAAAGGCTTCATAAACTCCTCCAGGAGGATCTCTCCCGGATGAATGGGTTCAAGAACTCCCTGTTTTTCAGTCATGCCACACCTCTAATGGTAGTCTGTAATTTCGACGTCATAGGCGTCTCCGTCTTTCCAGCGAAAGCAGATCCGCCACTGATCATTGATCCTGATACTGTGTTGTCCCTTCCGATCGCCCTTCAGGGCTTCGAGCCGGTTGCCCGGAGGCACCCGGAGGTCTTCCAGGCGACTGGCCTGATGAAGGTACAGCAACCTTCGCCTTGCAACCCGTTCGATCGGACGAAACCGCGGCACGTCAAGATCATTAAACAGTGCCTGGGCTCTCGCGTCAAGGAATGATCGGATCATATTTCATAGTCTATTACGCACAACGTAATATGTCAAGCGGTATAGAATCAAATTATGTTCTCGGAAAGAATAAAGCAGAGAATAACGAAGGGCTGCCCTGACATGAGGCAAGCTGCGTCTCCTTCTTCGGCACGGTGTCGCAGGTTTGCGGAAATCGGGAGTTCCGAAAGAGGGTCTTAGGTGCGGGGTATCAGTCATACACCACGCCGGGCGACTTCTTTCAGACAATACCCGGCTCCCGATGCCCCGAGGCAAAGCCGGGATGATTCACATCCGGAACTTTCCGCTCTGTCAGTCATGCAGGTTATAATAGGGCCTGCCATATGTCTGAGGCGTGGATTGCATGACAGAAGAAACCATGTTTTCATACAGGATCTCAACCCAGTTTGCGGACAGGAGCCTTATCGATTTCCTTGCCGGACGGTTCAAATACCGGCCCCCTGCGGAATGGCTGCAGATGATCGGATTCGGGAGGGTGACGGTTAACGGGGCGATGACGGCGGCCGATCATCTCCTGAAGAAAGATGATATTGTCTCGTATCGGGATGTTCTCCGCGAGCCTCCTGTCGACAGAAACATACAAATCCTCCACGAAGAAGAAACCTTTCTTGTGGCAAATAAACCCGGCAACCTGCCCTCGCATTCCGTCGGCAGATATATCAGGAACACTTTTATCTTTCTTTTGCGCCAGCGAATGGCCGACAGGGGATTTCAGGGTACCATTCATCTGGCGCATCGACTAGACCGGGAGACAAGCGGCATCATCGTCGCCGCCAAGACCTCGGTCGCACACCGGTCTCTCCTGCGGCAGTTTGAAACCGGGACGGTAAAGAAGGAGTATGTTGCGGTGGCCCGTGGAATAATCCATGAAGATTCATTTGGGGTCAGGGGGTTCCTGGCGCCCGATCGAGACAGCTGCATCTCGATAAGAAAGAAGGTCGTCTACGAGGACAGCGCCGGCGCCAAATCCTCCGAAACGGCATTTGACGTCATAAAGCGGAAGGCATCGTCCACGGTGGTCAGGTGCAGGCCCATCACCGGAAGAACAAACCAGATCAGGGTCCATCTGGAACATGCCGGGCACCCGGTGGTGGGCGATAAGCTATATGGGAGAAGCGACGATGAATTTCTCGCGTTCGCAAGGAATGTCAGGGCCGGAGACTACGGTCCCCTCCCTTGGCTGGAAACTCCGAGGCACCTCCTTCATGCCTCGCGGCTCATCATACACCATCCGATATCAGGCGAAGTGCTTGTGTTCGATGCGCCCCTGCCGGGAGATATGAGATCGTTCATCCGCGACAATCGCTTCTGATTGCCAGCAATCGGCGGTCGCATCGGCGACAAAAGGAGAGGAAGACCGCTAACGCCAGGTAACGTCGGCCTCTTTCCTGAGCGGCAGCCTCTGATACCGGTATTTCGGGTAGCCTATCATCATCGCGCCGAAGCAGGCGTTGCCTTCCGGCAGCGCGAGCGCCTGCTGAAGCGGCGGCCACTGCGACGCCGCCACCATAAAGAAACCCGCCCAGCAGGTGCCAAGGCCGAGACACGGCGCGGCCAGATCGAGGAAGGTGAGCGCAATCGTGCTGTCCGTCTGCGCCATCATATAGTCCTTCGGGGCGTGGGCGATTACCAGTCCCGGTGCGCCCCGGCAGATGAGGTCTGTCCCCGCTTCCCAGGCCGCCACCATGCCGGGCATTCGATATCTCTCTGACAGCGGATGCTTCCCGGCAATCATGTGGCGTATAAGGTCCACTACCTGGCCGGCCATCTGACGCACACCTTCTCTCGAATTCACGACAAGCCATTTCACCTGCTGGCTGTTGGTGCCCGTCGGCGCATACCGCGCGATGTCGATCAGCCGCGCCAATTTCTCGCGCTCTACTTCCTTCTCCTGATACGTCCGGATAGACCGGCGCGACCTGAGGAAATGCTCGGCCTGTTGGACTCCTGGGAGCAGCCCCTTCCTCACCGGCGGACAGTCCTCCGTCCTCATTTCGGAAAGGGAAAAGGCCCCGTGCGGGCAGACCGCGACGCAGTGGCCGCATCTGATGCACCTCTGCTCGGCCTCTTCCACCGGCGTGGGTGCGGAAGAGGCGTCCTTCATCTCGAGGATGCGCATCGGGCATTCCTCCACGCATATGCCGTCGCGCCTGCACTTGTCGCTGTCGATCTCGAACAGACCCATGATAGACCTCCCTTGATGGTTATGCCCCTGCACCGAATTGCTATTGACTACTGTAACACCGGCGGTATATATATGAGCAAGCAGTTGCGCGGAGGTCCCGCCCCGCGCCGGATATCCGCATCCGCCGGCATGAACGATTTATCGCGAAAGCGTCCTCCTCTATCCGAGTATAACGGCCCCGCAACTGCTCAGGAGATGTTCACTGGAGTACCCCGATGGATTTCATCATATTCAACGTGGAGGTCTCCGTGATCCGGTTTGCAACGATAGGGTATACCTTCGTAAAACCTATCTGCCTTTGTCCTACAGATCCAGGTACGCCGCCATTTTCAGTGCACGCTCCCTTATGATGTCGATGCGCGCTTCCACACGCATGGGGATATACATGCTGCCTTCGAGCTGTGCATAAATCGCATCGATCAATTTGAATTCCTGATCCCGATATTCAATCCATTTCCTCTGGGCCGCCTTGAGGGTCTCTCTGTCTTTCGGGGAGAGCGCTTTCATCAACGCGGCATAATTCCTGTTCAACTCCTTGTCCCACATGCCGTAGGCCTTTTCCGCACATTCGGTCATCCCTGCAGTCGAAGGGTCCTTGTCGATGCATGCCTCCTCCGCCTTATCGATGCGGTCCTTCGCCGACTGACCGGCCGGAGATGCAGCTTCAGCCCCGGGTCCCGAGCCGAAGAGAGAGATAAGGCAGACTATTACGACGACAAGATGGTGCGACCGAATTGATGTCATTGATTCTCCCCTCTCAATCTGTGATACGGTTTTTTTCTATGATAGAATCGTCCCTTTTCAACACGACAAAGGGTGTATCTTCGCAGCTGATCGGCATGTCCCGGTCATACACGATCGTATAAAGGGACAGAGTGTCTTTGGTCCGCTTAAAGCCATATCTTTTATAGACCCCGGGCTCTCCCTTTACCGCTACCTTGATATAATCACACCCCGCCTCGATCTTATCCATGGATATCTCGTAGTGAAACGAGCCATCCGGCCATCTGGCGGCGCCGTCCGGAGTGAAGACATAGGACCTCTTGTCCCGGTCGTGCCAGTTGCCGGCGATCAGCAGTTCGTTTGCATACCTGTCGAGCTCCACCGGTATCTTCACAAAGCGCTCATTATTATGGTCGAGCCCGAGAAGCGAGTTGAAGGACATCCAGAGAACAGATCCCGATTTGCCGAGGCCGGTATCGACCTGAATCAGCCCTTCAGGCGTATCATCGGCCATCGGGCTCTCCCACTTGCTCAAGCGCAGGGTTCCCTTGCTCCTGTCACCGGCTTGACTCGCATAGCCCAATATGTATCTCCACGATCCCTCATGAAAGTTGGCCCACGTAAACTTCCATCTTCGATCGGCGTTCCGTGAAATGATGATCATCTCGGGACGGCAGGAGATGGGAGAGAAGGTCTCCTTCAGCGTGCGGACCGTCGATTCCGGGACCCAGATCCCTTCCAGAATGCCGACGGCGCCGTCATCCAGACGGGCGAGGTTCTTCCGGGCGGTTTCGCTGCCCTTGTCCGCCGCCCGCTGATACCATCGCCGGGCCTCCTGCGGATCAGACGGCAGGCCCTGTCCTTTCTCATACATATATCCGAGGTCGAACTGGCCGAGGGCATCACCCTGTTCTGCGGCGAGCCGGAACCATTTTATGGCCTCTTTATAGTCTTGCCGCACTCCCTGGCCTTCGTGATACATATACCCTATCTTGGTCTGCGCAATACTGTTGCCCTGCTCAGCCGAAAGGCGGAACCATTTCATGGCTTCTTTATAATCCTGAGAGACGCCCTCTCCGCTGTAATACATATATCCGTAATCATACTGCGCCGGCGCATAGCCCCGGTCGGCGGCCCTCTTGAGCCACTTCAGGGCCTCCCGATAATCCTGCTTCACCCCTTGCCCCTTCATATTCATACCGCCTATGTAATAAAATGCCCTCGCGTTGTCCTGCTCCGCAGCCTTCAAAAACAGGGTGTAGGCGGTCTCAAAGTCCTTTTTCCCATAGGACGCCATGGCACTGTCGTAGTACTTTGAAGGCCCGGCGCATGACGCCAGCGCACACACCACCATCATGCAGATTAACGCACGCATTCTCATCGCCCCACCTTTATCCGAAGAACCGCCGGGATGAGGACTTCCATCAGCCCGGCCGCTACTTCGAGAGCTGATATTCATCCATCACCGTCCTGCAGTTGGTCCCTCCGGCGGCATATCCTTCCCGGACGAGCCGCCTGGCCTGGCCAAGGTCTTTCTTCACGCCGAGTCCCTGTGCGTACATCTCCGCGAGCGTACACTTCGCCTCCGCATCGCCCTGGGCGGCGGCAAGGAGAAACCACCGCACCGCCTCGGCATAATCGCGGCGAACGCCCAGGCCATCGACATACATCATGGCGAGGTTATGCCGGGCATCCCTGTACCCCTGGTCCGCCGCCAGCCGGAACCATTTCACCGCTTCCTTATAATCCTGCGGCACGCCGTCGCCTTCGCGGTACTTCACTCCAAGGTTATATTGGGCGGGGGCGAATTTGAGCGCGGCGGCCTCCCGGAAGAGCCGGAGGGCCTCCTGAGGGTCTTTGCCGACACCGGTCCCGTCGGAATACAACATGCCGAGATTGAAGAGCGCCTCCGGATAGCCCTGCCCGGCGGCGAGCCGGTACCACTTAGCCGCCAGGGCATAGTCCTGTCTCACCCCCAACCCCTCAGCGTACATCCACCCTATGTTGAACTGGGCATTCGGGAAATTCTGCTCCGCCGCCTTCAGATACCATTTCATGGCCTCACCTAAGTTCTGATTTACTCCCTGTCCCTCGCCGTATTTCACACCAAGATTGAACTGGGCCATGGCAAACCCCTGTTCGGCAGCAAGCCGATACCACCTTACCGCCTCCTTGGGGTCCCGCGCCACGCCGATGCCTTCGGCATAGAGATAGCCGAGGTTCGTTCTGGCAAGGGCCGAGCCGTTTTCGGCGGCCTTCCTCATCCATTCTGCGCCCTGCTTACGACTGCCCTCCTCCGCCGATTCTTCGAGATAATACTGGGCGATGCAGAACTGCGCATGCGCATTGCCCTGATCTGCGGCCAGCCTGTACCATCTCATCCCCTCCTTGGGGTCCCTCTTTACTCCCTCTCCGTACATGAGCATATGAGCTATGTTGGTCTGTGCGTCGCTATAGCCCTGATCGGCGGCAAGCCGGAGCCATCGATATGCCTCGCCGTAATTCTGCTCCACTCCCTTGCCGTCATAGTACATCATGCCGATGTTGAATTCCGCGAAGGCATTCCCCCGGTCGGCCGCAAGCCGATACCATCTCATCGCCTCGTCGAAGTCCTTCGGGACGCCCCTCCCATGCTCATACATGCTCCCGAGATTGTTCTGCGATGCGCCATGGCCCTGGTCGGCGGCACGTTTATACCACCGGAGAGCCTCGCGGTAGTCTCTTTCGATCCCCTGGGCGTTCTCGTACGCCGCGCCGACATTGTTCTGCGCGATCACGTAGCCCTGTTCGGCGGAGCGAACGTACCATTTCAATGCCGCCTGGTAATCTTTCCGAACTCCCTGCCCAAGGGCGTACATGACGCCCAGGTTATTCTGGGCGATTTCCTGGCCCTCTTCTGCTGCCATCTTGTACCATCTGAACGCCTCCCGATAATCCTTGGTTACCCCTTGGCCTTCCTCATACATCCGGGCCACCATTACCTGAGAGCCAACATGCCCCTTCGTCGCCGCCCCCAGATACAGTGCAAAGGCCGCTTCATAGTCACCTCTCTCATAGGCCGCGTCAGCTTCCCGGACTTCCGACCGCAAGGCTGCTGGCGCGCCTTGCGGACCTCTCTGCGTTGTGGCGCATGACGCCAGAGCCAATGCAAACATCAGGCTGATCAGGGCTGTCGTCTTCATCTTCTTACCCCGAAGAGTTGCGGCGCTTATTATGCAGCAGGAGGGTATATTCATCGGGGGAAAAGGGATTCGGCCGGGAAGTTGCCCCCGTCTTCACCTTCCCGGAAGCCGTATTTTCCCCTGCCTTTGCCTCTCCGGTATTCATATCCATGCCCTCTACTCCCTCCCCTTTACGACGCAGGCCTTATCGGATTTCTTCAGGATGATATAGGCAGGGAATTCCGAGCCGAACCCGCAATGATAAGATGAAACATTGCCGAGGCTCACTTTATAGCCGCCCCCGGGTAGCGTCTCTATCTCGGCAAAGGACTCCTCCTCAGGATCTTTGTCGATGACCCGTATCTTCCCGTCCGCCCTGATCCACTCCAAATGAGGCGAGCCGGCGGCGAGGTCAAGATCACAGAAATAGGCGCCTCCCTCCTCTCCGTTGGACATGACATTTGAGTATGTCAGGCCCGTGATCTTGCCAAGAGTTATGCCAAGGCTCAACTCGTGCTCCTCACGCCCGCCTTATGTGAAACTTTTTTCATACTTGCAGGAGATCGTTTCCGCACCTGCGGCCCCGCGACATAAGAAGAGGAGCGCCATCGCCATTGCGGCAGCCCGCAGATTTATTGACTTCATCTTTCCCTCTTCCATGATCCCGGCATCAGCCAGCGATCTTTTCAGTTGCCACCGCCTTACTCGACAGTGGGTTATTGCTTCAGCAGTTCCGACAACGGCAGGCCTTTCTGGTAGCGGATATCCGCTATCCTCCATCCCGCGGGAGTCTTATCCATCTGATAAAGCCCGTCCCGCTGAATTTGCGCCTCGAGCAGATGCAGCGCCCGCGCCTCGGAAAGCGGCGTTCCCGAATCGGCCTCCGCATATACGACACTGACAAACAACAGGCAGCACAACAGAAAAGCCGTCCCATGACTTCCGCCGATATTTTTCCTCACGCCGGTTACCAGCCTCCCCCTCCGCCTCCGCCCCCGCCTCCGCCCGAGGAGCCGCCACCGCCGCTGCCGGAGGTCGACCCTGGAGGGGTTGACGACGAGGATATGGATTCGGACAGCGAGCTGCCGAGCGAGGACGAAAAGCGGGTGATATCGGCAGAATCCCATATCGTTCCGCTGCACCATTCCGGCTTGTACTGCGCCTCGGAGAGGATGCCGCTGAACTGCTCTGCCCATTGCTGCTCGACATCCAGGGCGAGGGCATAGGGGAGGTACTTCTCAAACAGCCCGGGGGTCATCTCCGGAGGGTTCATTCGGTTCAGACGATCCTCTTCAGTTGCCGCGAGGAAGGTCCTGAAACCCTCGATCCTGCCGCGCAGGATGCCGCCCTCTTTCGTCGGCGCCTTCAGAAGGCGTTGGAAGACAAGCCCTGCGACAGGGAACCCCAGGAACGTAAGCGCGTAGAGGGGCGACGTGTTATAGGAAAGCCCGAAAAGCCCGCCGATGACGGCCGCCGTCAGGAGCAGGCCGTACAGGACAGCCGATGCGCCGCCTTCGGCCTTCCTCACCGACGACATGACGCCGTGCCTTCCCGCCTCTTCCCTTCGGCCCTGTCTGGCCTTCCTGATCCCCATAAGCGCAGTGCCGGTAAAGAGGGCCGAGAAAAAAAGTATCATGAAGACAAACATGCAGTTCATCACATCCGCCCTGGTAAAGCTGTAGAACATAAAAAACAGCGACAAGACCAGGCCGCCGATAAGATACGGTCTGTTGGTCGAAAAGAGATCCTTCTGGACCCTCGATTTAAGCAGCGCCTTGAGGTCGTCGATTGACTTCGAAATCGTCCTGTAATTTTCATCCGAGAGGACCAGGCTTTTGCGGGTTGAAAGCAGGTTCGCCCAGACCGTATGCTCCTCTTCAGAAAGCCCCTCCGGGGCTTCCGCGACCCTGCTCAGGGTATAGGATGCGCCGGACCGTTTAATCTTAAGGAGACCTTTGACCGCCATATTTATTACTGCCGAAGCAAATACCCTGTCGTCGTAGCGCATCTTCGAGATGAACCTCATGGCAGCCGGGGAGATGCCCTCCGGTGGGGTATATTCGACCACGATCGACCGCCCCGCGGGGTCCCTGCCGACCAGAAGCCATGCAGCGAGATAATATGCGAGGACCGCGAGAAGCCCGATGACGCCCCAGAGCAGGTCGGCATTGTCCCGAAGGAAAAACCCCAGTTTATCCTTCTGCGTGGGGGCCTTCACAAACCCCTTCGGCCAGGAGACGACGATCGTCAGGCCCTCGAATTGCCCCAGAGGGGAAACTGTCGAAAAAGTCCGCCTGCCCGAGGAATCGGTCGCCGCGGTGAAATTCCTGCCCTTTGCCCCCTCCGGCCCCGTGTACCCATCGACCGAGAGGACCTTTCCCCGGACGGCCTCGGGGAGTTCGACCGTCGCGGTGGCCTTGTCGATCGGGAACTGCCAGCCGTTTCCGGTCACGTTCCAATAGAGCTCGTCATGGTCCGGGAAATATCCGAGCTGGCGGTCCGTCCTGTATCTGAGCGTATATGTATGCTCCCCGGGGCTGACAAGGACATTCGCATCTCCGATCTTTACCCTGATGCCGTTGTCTATCGGCCCGGCCGTGAAATTCTCGCCCCTGCCGTCCATAAGGACCTTTTCGACCCTGAAACCCCGCGTGGACCTGTTCCAGAACTTATCTCTGTAGATGGTGGGGAAGTCGCGGTAGATGCCGTGCCTGATATCCCGGCCGTCCGCGAGCACTCTGATCGTCTCCTGGACCGTCATCGTGGAGTCCCGATGAACGGTGATGACGCTGTCGAAGGAGAGGATGCGCTCTTCGACTTCCTGCGCAGAAGATGCAGCGCCTGCAAAAAAGAGCAACAGCAGGGCGGACAGGAGGAGGGAAAGGCCCCATCTCTTCGCATCATTCCTCATTTCTTCACACCCTCCGGCTGGCGTTTCCTGCCTTCGCCCGCTCCGCCTCCCTTCTCCTTCGTCTTCGGGAGCTCTATCCCGTGGAATCCGGCATTCGCCCCGCATAGCATCGCCTCCTTGCAAAATCCCCCCGGGTCTACCGTGGAGACCTTGCCGTCTTTGAATGTCATCACAAGCACGCATCTGTCTTCCTCATCTTCCAGGTTCGGCATGCGCAGCGCGCCATTCACCCATTCGGCCTTTCCCTCGAAGGGGCCGCAGGCGTGGCCGTTGAAAAACCAGAGCTCGCCCCTGACGGTAGCTGCATTGCCCGGCCCGGGCCTGATATCGATATAGCTCTCGACCTCACCGCCTGAACAATCATACTCGTCTTCTCCGTCCTTCGGGCTGAAGCAGAGCGGCTCGGTCTTGCTGTATCTGCCGTAAACCGATGCCGGAGGAGCAGTAGCCGCAAACATCGGCCTCTTGAGCCCGGGACCAAGCCGGATCTCCTCGATCCTTGCCAGATACGCCGCCCTAATCCCCTCCGGAGTTTCCGCCGCTGCGCGGACCTTTCTGAGCCAGGCCTGCTGGGCTTTCCTGAGCGCCGCCGCGTCGGAGACAAGCCCCAGCGCCTCTTTATACACTCGTGTCAGCTCATCGTCGAGCGAGGAGAGTTTCGGGTCCGCGCATATCCGGCGTTCAAGCTTCGACTGCGCCTTGCCGCAGTCGAAGCTTGCGGCGGATGCCTCATTGCCAAACGGCATAAAGGAAGAAAGGAACAGAACTGCTACGCAACCGATGATCACCCTGCGCCGCTTATCCCGTTTCACGCACATTTCCTTCGCTACTCGGCTCAAAGCACGGAAAGCTTTCCGGTATTGCCCTCTATCGCCACATGAAACAATTCCCTGCCCGGCATTCCGTCGGGGCCCTTCGCGCTATAACTGATATGCCAAAGCGGCCCTACCCCCGCAACGGGGCTCTCTACCAGCCCGATTGTAACCAGAGCTCCCTTCTTCCGGTGCGCAGCGCCGCCCGCCGCGTCCGCCCTCGCAAGCAGTTGCTTCGAGTCAAGATTGGTCCTGGCAGATATGGCGATGACCCTGGCGCCCGGTCCCGGGACGATGAAGGTGCTCGCCGCGCCGTTTGAGACCGTGACCATCATGAGCTTGCCGGCCTTTTTCGAGGAAAAGTGGATGGACCATTGGGAGGACCTGCCCTCGCCGTCGACCGGCCCTGTGGCGAGCGAGGTAAAATTGCAGAGCTTGGCGTCGGGCTGCCATTTTACCGCCAGCGCAGCGGCCAGGTTATAGGCGGTTTTGGCATCAACCGGTCCGGCCGCCCCGCAGGTCCGCGGGCCGCTCCACACGCCGGAAAGAAAAAGACAAAGACAGGCGCTGACAACCGCATACATCACGGTCCTAGATGAAACAAAACGAAAGTTTGCCATGGAATAGTTCCCCCTTACCTCACCGAGGTTGAATATTTATATTTTGCGATCTGCTTTCTTTCAGCCCAGCCGCTTCCTCATATAATACACGGACACCGCTCCGGCGGAAAGCACAAACAGTATCAAACCCCACGTGTTCATGGCAGGCACTGCGGACACCGGCAGATATTCGTATGCGCCTATGTCACCCCTGGGCCCCTGCGGCCTGGCAACGCCCCTCTGATCAGTTGGGAGGACCAGTCTCGGGTCCGCTTTGTCGATTGCGGGACTGCCGGTCAGAAGCGCATGGGTCATCGTCGGTCCGCCGTTATCAGCAAGGGGGCCCAGGCGAGGATCGGTATTAGGGAGATCGCCTATGGAAGCAAAACCGCAGCTGTCGTCGCTGCTAATATTGTATCCGTCGGACGGCACTGCATCCCAACAGTCACCGTCCGAATTGTTCGATACGATGCTGTTTCTGATTGAGAGATTTGCAGTGCCGAGTTTATCCAGCCCTATTCCCGTGTTGCCGTTGATCGTCACGTTTAACAACTGCGTTGTCTCACCCGGGCCGGATAAACTCACCGCCCCGCTCCAGCCCGAAGAATTCGAGCTGATGGTAGTATTGCTGACCGAAGCGGTGCCGTAGTTATCGAGCCCGCCGCCGGCGCCGAATGCCCCATTGCCGCTTATCGCACTGTTGGTAATAGTGATGATGCTTTCTCCGGCATTGAAGATGCCGCCGCCCGCATAGGCGCTGTTGCCGGAAACAGTCACTTTATCGAGAGTCATCGCACCCTGCTGATTCAATATTCCGCCGCCGACATCATAGTTTTGCCCGCTCGTGTGGTTGTTTCTCACTACGACATTGCTGAGGAAGCAGGTGCCGTTATTCCAGATGCCTCCGGCATCTTCACCAAGTGGGGCATGGCCGTTTTGGATGGTCAGTCCCGAGATCGTCGCCGTGCTGCCGGCGGCAATCTCAAGCACCCGGCTGCTTGCGGTGCCGTTAAGGAAGAGGCTCGCGCTCCCGGGCCCTGAAATCGTGATATCCTTATCGATAAGAAGCTCGCCGCTTGTAAGTGTGATGTCGCCCGTGACGCCAAAACCAATCGTATCTCCCGGCGATGCGCTGGCAATCGCCTGCCTGAGCGAGCCCGCCCCGCTGTCGTTAAGGTTACTTACCGTGATCGTGGCCGCGGCTGCACGACCGACGCCGGCAAGAACAAGACTGCCGGCCAAAAACAAACCGATGGAAATGCTTTTCTTTCTCATGCCTCTCCTTTTTTAGTCGCTGATTTCTTTTATGCTCTCACGAAGCGATTATATACTGCGTCCACCTACAAATTGCCTACGGATTCGCGGACCGTAAAGAGTGAGGCGCCGCTGTCGCATAGGTTGCCGCCGCCGTTCAACAGGGGGCCGCCGCCGGTTCCCGGGTCTCGGCGTCGGCCTTCTTGAATATCTCGCTGGCAAAGTAATCGAAGACCGCTGCGCGGGACAACTCGCTGATCAAGGGATACGGCACCTCCGCCGTCTTTGTCATCTCGGTCATCAGCACGAGCCCGGCTGCCCAGCCATCCGTCTTTTCGTGCAGTTGCATTACCGCCCCGTTCGGCATCCGCCCGCCGCCTTTCGACACTATGAAGGCGCGACATTCCTGCAGGGTAAAGCGCAGGTCATTCCAACCGATGAAGGCGATCCTCTCGTTTGCCCTCAGCCGCGCAAGCTGTCCGGGCGGCTCCGAGCGGCTCAGCACCAAAAAATTGATCCCCTCCGGGACCGCCTCAAAGGCATGGCTGATCATCCCGGGGAAGGCCTGGGAGGGCGCATCCTGGAAATTGTCAAGGACGATGACGAAGGGCGGCTTCAGCCGCCGGCAGAGTTCTTCGAAATACCGTCTGGTAAAGGTAGGAATTCCCTGCAGGTATTCGGGGGTCAGAAGGGGAAGGGGCTTCCTGTGGCGTGGCGCAGCCTTCTTCGCCGCCAACCCCAGGTAGTAAAAGAAAGAGGCTATGTCGCCGTCCCCTTCGTCTACCTGGTACCATAGGCACGGGAGCTTTCGTGCTTCAAGCCAGCTGGCTGCTACTGTTGTTTTCCCCGCACCGGCGGGGCCTGCAATCCATATAACCGGTCTCTTTTTAGCAGCGGCGTCGAACAGACGAAAGAGCCTCTGCCTCGGTGTCACGCCCAAGACCTTCGGCCTCGTAACCTTGACTGGTGGAGCCTCCCCCGTTTTTCTCATCCCACGCACCCCCCCGGTCTCCGCCGGGGCTGCAATTAATGCAGTCCCCTTTTTCACCCTGGACGATGATGTCGCAGCCGGCGGGATATGGCTTTTCCGCAAGCTTCTCAATCACCATGTACATCTTCTCAGGCGGAAGGAGTTCAAAGGGCTTGAGTGTCCGCAATTTGTTGCTCTGCGCGCGGTCCTTCACCGTCTGATAGAGCATGCCCCTGAATTCCGACTCCCTCAGGATCACTTCTTCGAAATCCGACTTCGCCAGCTCGTAGAGAACGACATCCGTGACCGCCGTGACGGAACTCGACCTCACGGTGCAGGTGAGAAGCGCCATCTCCCCGAAGGCCTGGCCGCTTCCGATCACCGAAAGCTTTGAAGTCTGGCCGGACCTGGTCTTCTTCGTAACCTCAAGCTTCCCTTCGCTCACAAAGTAAAAGGAATCCCCCGTGGCGCCTTCTTTGAGGATCTCGGCGCCTGCAGGAAACTCCACCGTCCTGATCCTTCCGGCGAGCATTTCGAGTGAAGCCTGTGAAAGTTCCGAAAAATACTTGTACTTTCCCAAATCTCCCGCTTGAAGCGCCATGATTACCCCTTTGTTGCTCTCTGTTTAATGCGATGCCTTCTGCGCCGACCCTCGAGACGGCGGGGCCCAGCCCTCGAAGAAGCGGTCCATCGCCGTCGTCGGCCCTATCGGCATGTGGCCGTAGAGGAGGGAAAGCTGGCCGGCGGCCTCTTTTTTGGGCATCCCGTCGATTACCACCTTCCAGATCGCCGCGGCCAGCCCCGACCTGTCGGCGCCGGCCTGGCAGTGTATCAGTACGGGACGGGGTGCGGTCCTGAATATCTGTATCATCTCATCAATATCTTCTTTTGGGGGAGCGGCCGAAGCCGAAAGGGAGATGTCGTAATGCGCCACCTTCTGCTCGGCGCTGGTCTTTATCTCCTGACGGTACCACGACGCGTCAGGATTGCTTCCCCGCAAATTCAAAACAGTTCTGATATGATACTTCCCCAGGTAATAGATCAACTCGTCCCTGTCGAGCTGGGCGGAGCGGTATGCCTCGCCTTCGGTAATCGGATGGAAATTCCCCTGCTCCTCCACAAACAGGTAGCCCCCCACCGCCAGGACTAGGAGCATGAGGAGGGCCGCGGCGAACCGTCTGGCTCTTCCCGTCATACGCACCCGCTCTTTCACGCTCCTGAGCGCTCCCCCGGCATCCTGCGAAACTCCGCCCTGTCGCGATGCAGCTTCACAGTTTCACGATCTTCGGCTTCAGGAAGGCGCCGAGGGCGGCGTCTGTCGTCCTGATATGGCTGCAGAACCAGGTGATGAGAAGGTTGTTGCTTCGGACGATCACTTCCGGAGTGGCGCCTTCCTTTTCGAGCCCCTTCCTGATCGCGGCAAACTCCTCCGCGAACCATTCGTGTTTTGCCTTGTGAAGTTGATACCTCGGATATCGGTACTTTATCATGTATACTTCTTCCGTCCGGAAATGGATAACGGCGTACTCCTCGAGAAACTCCAGGAGCGGGAAGATTTCCTCCCGTGCCCTGCCCTGCTTCATGGCCGAGTCCAGGCCGCTTATCCTCCTTAACAGCTCCTTGTGCTGCGCATCGATCTCTTTCACATCGACAGACAGGTCCTGTGTCCACTTTACTTGCATCCTGCGGCGTCGCCCTCCGATCTGATCATTGGCAGTAATGATTCCGGGTAATTTAGTATATCACGCGCAGGGGCAGGGAGAGCCACTGAAGAGGAGGCACTTCACCTGACGGCAGCGGGAAAAGGGCGCAGAGACTCCCGCCCGAAAAAGAAAAACGCGGAGGCGGCGATACGAACGGATAAGCCGGCAGGCGGAGGCAGGCGTTAGCCGGCCCTGAGGAAAGTCCTGAGGCGCGTTTCCTTTTCGTGCACCCCGCTGGGGCTCACGCCGAGCACCTCGGACTGTTTCCAGTTCTGGAAGAGGTCGATCATCTTGTCGAGAGACTCCTGATGCAGCCGCTCGATCACCTCCCTGTCCGGGAAGGACGTCACGAGGTTCCTGTCGATGAAGTCACCGATCCTCTCGCGGTTCAGGACCGAAAGGAGGACGGCCCCCTTGAATATCCTCCTATTCGTCTTGAATGAAAACACAAAGCGGTCGAGGGAATGTTCGAGAAAGACGTCGTTGCGCCTCTGGATCTGCCGGTCGATCGCAAGCGCCTGGAACCAGTATTTCTTGTCGATAATGCAGTCCGCCTTCATCTCCATGACCGTATGCCCAAGGTTCCGTCTGTCGACGGTATACTCATTATGCGCAACCGTATCGGCGGCCAGGTGACTCATGTAGCCGTAGACAAAGGCCTTCTGCTGGTCCGTCTTCGCCGCCCTGAAAAGGTCGAAGGCGACGTCCCAGCTGTGGGAACTCTTGTGGTCCGGAAGATACTGTTTGCCGATGATGCTGTCGGCCATGAGGTTGCCGTAAAGAAAATCCTTCCGGAACCGCCTGATCATCTCCAGCAGGCCGGCGGGCAGGAGCGGACTCAGAGAAAAAAGCTCATTTCCGAGATAGATATGGGTCAGCGGTCCCCAGGCAAAGGCTGAAGCCGGAATAAGCAGGAAAGAGATGACGAGCAGTATCCTGAAGAATCTCATTTTTTTATTCCTCTCACCAGTTCCACCAGGAGCCTTACGCCTACTCCGGAGGCCCCCTTCGGGATATACGGTTTCTCTTTTTCAGCCCAAGCGGTGCCTGCTATATCCAGATGCACCCAAGGCGTCTCACCGGCAAACTCTTTCAAGAAATATGCCGAACTGACAAGCGAGCCTGTACGGCCTCCTGCGTTCTTTATATCGGCGATATCGCTCTTTATATACTCACGATATTCCTCAAAAAGCGGCATTTCCCACACCCGCTCGTTTACGGTATCGCCGCACGCCTTCAGCTTCCCCATCATTTTTCCGTCGTTGCCCATCATCGCGATCGCCTCACCGCCGAGCGCGATCGAACAGGCCCCGGTAAGGGTGGCGATATCAATAATGGCGGCCGGCTTGAAGCGCTTTGCATAGCCGATCCCGTCGGCAAGCACGAGCCTGCCCTCGGCATCGGTATTGGAGATCTCCACCGTAAGGCCGGTCATCGCCCTGACGACGTCGCCGGGCTTCGTTGCGGAACCTCCCGGGAGGTTTTCCGTTGCCGGCAATATGCCGATCAGATTCACCGGCAGACCGGCCTCCGACACGGCCTTCATCACGCCGAGGACCGCCGCCCCCCCGGCCATATCGTATTTCATCTTTTCCATCCCCTCGGAAGGTTTCAGGGAAAGGCCCCCGCTGTCGAAGGTGATCGATTTTCCGACAAGCGCCAGCGGCGCCCCCGTGCCGCCCCTGTACTCGAGCACGATAAACTTAGGCGGCTCGTGGGAGCCTTTCGCGACGGAGAGGTATGCCCCCATGCCGAGACGCTCCGCATCGCGCCGATCGAGGACCTTCACCGAAAGCCTCCTGCCTTTCAGCCCGCGGGCGACGGCCGCCAGCCGTGAGGGAGTCATGTCGTTCGCCGGGGTATTGACAAGGTCCCTGGCAAAGGAGACCGCAGAGGAGACCGCCTTTGACCAGGCGACGTCGCGTTTCAGGTCAGCGGAGGGCTTCGAGAGTATCGTCATCCGGGAGACTGCGCCGCCGTTTTTTTCGGTCCGGTATCTTTCGTATGAATAGGTCCCCAGAAGGGCGCCCTCGATAAACGCAGCGGGAGAAAGTTTGAGGGAAGAAACGACGGCAGTCGAAAGGGCAGCTTTCTTTACGCCGTTGGAGCGCAGATAGGAAACCGCCTTTCCCCCCGCCTGTCTCAGGCTCTCGGACGATATTCCGTGCTTCTTGCCGAGACCGGCGAGAAGCACCCACTCCGCACTGAAACCCGCCGGTGCGGGGACCGCAAAAAGCTCATTCTTCCTGCCGGCAAATTTCCGGGAAAAGCCTTTCCTGACCGCATCCGCCGCGGGCTTCCCGAGGAAGCGGTAACGTCCGGGTTCGCCCTCCGTCACGGGAAGAATGAGCACATCACAAACGCAGTCCTTTTCCCCGAGATCTTGTATGGATATGTCCATGGATTGTCTTACCGTAGTCCGATACGTACTCTATAATTTTAGCCTATTTCCCCCAAAAATATCCAGGGTCTCCGCACCCGGAAGATTGACGCGAGAGAATCATTTCGGCAATGATGTAGTATGAGACCGGAAGCCGTAAACCCTGATTTATCCAGGCGGAATATCCAGCGTGTCTACGGCACCCACTTCACCGGCGGCAACAAGGTAACGCTCCTGAGGGACAGGGAGTCTTTCAGCGCCATCTTCGACGCAGCCAGAAACGCCCGCGAGTTCATCTGCCTGGCGTTCTATATCTTCAGAAATGACGAAACAGGGCTCGAGCTTGCGGATATCCTCCGGAAAAAGGCCTCCGAAGGGGTTGCGGTGTATATCCTTTACGACCATTTCGGCTCGCTCGGCACGCCGCTGAAGTTCTGGAGAAAGCTCAGGGAGTCGGGCATCAGGATACGCGCCTCCCGCCCGTTTAAATGGTCCGCGCCGTTCCGTTATTTCCACAGGGACCACAGGAAACTCATCATCGTAGACGGCCGCTACGCCTTTACCGGGGGGCTGAATATCGCAAACGAATATTCGGGTTACACTCGCATCCTGAAGAAATTAAGGAAAAAACGCGGCTGGCGGGACACCGGGATATTTCTGGAGGGCCCCATAGCGGAGAGGCTTCTGGACGAGTTCAAGAAGGCGTGGGAGATATGGAAAGGCGGACAGATCGCCTTCGGCGGAAAGGCGGAACCGATCGAGGGCGGCATCCCGGTACTCCCGATCTTCGCCAGTTCGGCGCGGGGCCGGCGACGGATGAGAAGGCTCCTGCACTACAGCATCAACAGGGCGCAGCGGAGCATTTTTATCACTACCGCCTATTTCACGCCTAGCAGACGGATGCTGAAAATACTCGAGGACGCGGTCGCGCGGGGAGTGGAGGTAATTCTTCTGCTGCCGGGAAAGTCGGACGTCTCGGCCGCCCTTTATTCGGCGAGGGCTTATTTCAGCCGGCTGCTGAAGGCCGGGGTCGCGATCTATACTTATAACGGCGAGATCCTGCATGCGAAGACCTCGGTCTTCGACGGCCTCTGGAGCGTGATCGGCTCGGCAAACCTCGACTTCCAGTCCCTGAGACGAAACGACGAGGGAAACGTCGGCATAGTCGACGAGGCCTTCGGTAAAGAAATGTGCACCCTTTTCGGTGAAGACCTCAGGAACTCCGAACGGGTGGAACTCAAAACATGGCAGCAGCGGCCTTTCTGCGAAAAGGCAAAAGAGCATTTTTTTGCCCTGTTTCGAAGAAGACTCTGAAAAGTTCTCTCTCTCCGCCTTAACGGAGATGCTTCCCCCTGCTGCATTGCAAAGGGCCTGTGCGGCCAGGGGAAACAAAATCGCCGGCCCTTTTGGGTATAATATCTTTTTCACGATACACCATGAATTATTTCCTGTTTATCATATCGGCGTTTCTTCTGGGTTTTATCGCCGCCATTCCCGCGGGACCGATACAGATAGAGGTGATGCGGAGGTCGCTTAACGGCCACCTCAAGGCAGCTCTCATGGTTGTCCTGGGCGCATTCGTCTCCGATGTTGTTTACGGAGCAATCGCCTTCTTCGGGATAGCGCCTTTTCTCCGCGAGCGGATAGTTATGGCGGTCTTTTGGCTTGGAGGGTCGCTGATCCTTGTCGTGCTCGGAGTACTTACCATCCGGAACGCCGCAACCCCCCGTGATTCCGGGTCGAAGTATCTCGTCAAGAAGCGGTGGGCCTTTCTGGGCGGACTCTCCCTCTCCGGCACCAACCCCATGATGATCTTCTGGTGGCTGCTCGGCTCCCGGATATTTCTCGACATCGGCCTGATCGACGCGCTTACGCAGAGGGTCGCCGTCTTCTTTCTGCTGGCGGGAGGCCTCGGACTCGCCTCCTATCTGACGCTCCTTTCGCTCGTACTCTATTGGCTCAAGCGGTTCATATCGGAGAAGAGGATCCGGCAGATCAATATCGGCTTCGGGGTCGTCCTTATCCTTCTTGCCTTCTACTTCGCCTACAGTTCGGTAGGGTATCTGGCGGTGCCGCAATAGGAAAAACGCCCTTGCAGGCTGCCGCGAACTTCTCGTGCGCAGGCCGCGGCGAAGCGGGAGGGCGGAACCCGGGAAAGGCGGTGCTCAGCCTTCCCGGATCTGTCTTCTCACAGACTTCAGCATGATGTCACGCACCCCTTGTTTAATCCTTCCGATAGGGGCGGGTTTCAGGATATAAGCAAGGTTCTGCTCCCTCAGAAAGGGAAAACGCTCATCGGACACAAACCCGGTGAGGAAGAGGAAGCGGGCACGTGATTCCGGCTCTTTCGCAACGGCCCGTTTGAAGAACTCAACCCCGTCCATCTTGGGCATGACCAGGTCGCAGATTACGGCGTCGTAATGCATGCCGTCCATCTTCTTGAGGCCTTCCTCGCCGTTCCAGGCGATGTCGACGATACCCATCTCTTCGAGCGCAACCCTCAGGAATTCGCTGACCAGCCCGTCGTCCTCCACGATGAGTATCCTTCCCTGCCAGACCGGCGGCAAGCGCCTGATAGCCCCGAGCTGTGCTCCGAATTCAGGCCGGGACGCGAAGAATTCCTCGATCCCCTTCAGATGATCCTGGATCTTTGCCGCGGCCGACAGATATCGCTTATCCGTTTCCTTCAGCGCGTTCATCACGTAAAGGAAGACGTGGTTCCATTCCGAATACTCCAGCTCGACGACGACGCTGCAGAAGTCTGCGGCCGTCAGGGTCCCCTGCCCCAGCCTTCTTTTGCTCTCCGCAAGACAGGCCTCTATTTTTTCTTTCATCGCATCGTCCAGCGTCAGGGGCGATACCTGATCTTTCCTTCCGAGATGCCGGAGGGCCTGCGCGAGCAGTTCGTAATGCCCTTCCTCCTCCTCGGCAAGGCGGAGGGCAAAGGCCGAAAGCCCCTCGTCCTCATGAAACGTTTCGGCGGCAGTCCGATAAAGCGCCCCGGCCTCGCGCTCGATGCCGATCAGCCAGTTTACGATCCTCTTCACCGGCGCTCGCCGTCCTTCCGTCGATGCAGAAACAGGGCTTCATAGTCCATGAATCAACTTTATCATTTATTAACCAAAAAGTGGAGGGGATGCTCCGTGCCGCGTCCGCGCATCCGGCCCTGGCAACGCAGGGAAAAGGCTTTTCATACGCGGGGATTTCGGAGGGAGAAATTAACCGGGTGGCCCCGGTTGTCCCGGCCTTCGGCCGGGACAACCGGGCAGCGCGAACCCGCCTGCCGCATTACGGAATAAACATGTAGGTGATCCAGCGGTAGGAGTTATCCGGTTCGTCAGAAGAAGTCACGACGAGAACGAGCGGATACAGCCCCGAATGAAGGTTAGTGACCTGCGTCGTGAACACCCCTTCGTTCACGGAAGTAACATTCGACTTCCAGACAACGAGGTCCCTGATGTGCGTTGCCGGCAGTGCCTGACCTTCGATTACTTCGCTCCCAGAGCTTGTCCGGGCATTCCGTTGGGCCTCTTCTTCCTGGCTGATTGCCCCGGAAAGCCTCCTCAGAGTCCGGCTGGGCGTGATAAAGAACAGGTCTTCGGAATCGACGGCCGGCGCATAAGCGATCAGTGATACATTCACAGGACCTGCGAGCGGCCCGATGTCCACCCTCACGTCGACCGTGCCGCCGCCTGCTGCGAGCGGCCCGATGCCGATCGGTTTTGCCTGCGCCGGATCAGCGCTGACGACCGGCAGGTCCACCGGCTGATAGCTGAAGACCTGCGCGCCTGTCGGAAGCGGCATGACCGACGACGGGGGCGGCGTAGGCGTAGGGGTAGGGGTAGGCGTAGGGGTCGGCGAAACATAGTTGCATGACTGAGTCAGAAGCGCGGAGGCGGTCGGAGTCCCGGTGCAGCCCGAAGGCGTGTAGCCGGTCACCGTCCTCGCCTGCGAGTTGTCGGGCTGACAGGCTCCCCATGCCGAATAGGTATACCCCGTGCAGGCTGCGGGAGTAGGCGTGGGAGGCGTACATGCCTGGGTCAAAACAGGAGAGGCGGCCGGAGTCCCGGCACATCCTGAAGGCGTATAGCCGGTCACCGTCCTCGTCTGCTGGCCGCTGACAGAGCATGCCGACCATCCCGAGTAGGTATACCCCGTGCAGGCCGCAGGGGCCGGGGCGGGATGGCTGGCAGGGTCAGCCGGGTTCGTAGACGGAACCGCGGTAATCTCCGCTACGTTCGTAAAACCGTCGCCGTCCGAGTCGACATTATCAATAGCATGTGCAGCCGCAGAAAACTGCGCCTGCGTCGAGTTCATTGTCAACCCTGCATTGAATATTGCCTGTCCGTACGTCGAATTAAGAGTGGGGGGACTCGTGTGGCAGAGAGCGCAGCTGAAACTCCCTACTGTGCTGCCGGGATAGGTGTTAGCGAAATATCCCGGGAATGCAGGTACCGCATATGCAACACCGAAGGCACCGATCACCAGGGCTATCGCCAACAGAACCAGGGTAAGTTTTTTCCTCATTACATCCTCCTCCTGAATTTGGGTTAAGGGTGATTATCGCCTGCTCATGCAGGCCGGTCTTTCACTGTCGACTCCTATCGTAAATTCGGATTCTTAAAATACAATTAAGAAAGCATTAACTTTAATTAATTGGCCTTGCTCCGGGCGGGACAATAATTGGCAGTTTCACCGGGGGACACTTGACATAACCCGCGGGCGTTGATATTTTATTGCAGTCATGAAAGCGCGCCTCCTTATTATCGTACCCGCCGTGTTGATCGTCTTTGCCGGAACCGCCTTCTCATTCGGAGGGCCGCTGAGGGTAAAGAACCAGTTCCCGCTTTCTCTGCATATCGATTCGCCGTATCTCGAGTCCGCAAAGGCGGAGAACTCGATTTCGGTGGGGCTTTCCCATTCGAGCGTCTATATGACAAACGGGTCTTCCGACTGGTCCGTCGATCTCGATATGGAGGTGACTGAACTGGACGTGGCGTTCAAGAAGATCATTCCCGGACTTTTCGAGGTCGGGCTCGAAGTACCCGTCCTGAGCGCGGAGAGCGGCTTCATGGACGATTTCCTGGACAGCTACCACCAGACCTTCGGGTTCCCCGATTACGGCAGGAGCGGGCGGCCTTCCGACAGTTTTCTGTACCAGGTCCGGAAAGATGGCAGCACCGTCGTCTCCGGAAGAAACGGCAGGATAGGAATAGGAGATATCCGCCTGACCGCAAAGAGAGAATTACTGACGGGCGATCCCGCGGTGAGCGTCCGGGCAGAGATCGAACTTCCGACCGGCGATGCCGATGACGGTCACGGAAGCGGGGGGATCGACACGGGATTTGCACTGCTTGCCGACAAGAAGATCAGCGAAACCTTCATGACATACTGGAACGCGGGGATCATCCTGCCCGGCAGGCTGAGGGCACAAGAGGACATCGGACTGCGTACCTCCTACTACGGAGGAGCCTGCCTCGAAGCGGCCCTCTGGCGTCACGTTGCCCTTCTCGGCCAGGTAACGTTTCAGACGTCGCCCTTCCCGAAGACGGACATCGGCACGGTCGACAGGATCGCGGCCCTGCTTTCGTTCGGCGCCCGATATTCTCCGGGGAAGGACAGCATCGAATTTTCTCTCACGGAAGACCCCAATACCGCCGGCGCCCCTGACGTCATCTTCACTATTACCTACAAGAAGATGCTCTGATCTCGGCCCTCCCCCGCTAGTAATTCAGTCTGTTTCTCACGTTGAGGTGTACGATCATCTCCGGAACGGTCTCGGTCTTTCCGTTGCGCACAAATGTCATCTTCAGCTTCACCGCATCGGGAAGATAGTTCTTGTCGTCGGGGTTCCATTCCGACACCCATTCCCCCTCTTTTCCTTCCCCCTGCGGGACGTCGTAATATTCCAGCGCGATCTTCTTCACCTCGGGATCGAGGAGATATACCTTCCCGCCGGCGTCGTCAAAGACGTCTTCCAGAAAGAAGACCTTTTCCCGTATCTTCAGCCCCTCGCTGTCGGCGTAAATCGAGACCCACTTGAGTCCCGCCCTGTCTTCCGGGCCCTTTCCGTAACTGTCTACGCTCGTCGTGACGAACCCCACCCGGTCGGACTTTCCCTCGAAATAGAGCTTCTCCAGGTCGGGTCTCTTGACCGTAAAGGGATAGACGCCGCGGAAGAGCCAGGATATCCTGTCGTTGACAATCCTCAGCTTCTGCGTGACTTCCTCGCGCTCCTCGCCCCTTCCCTGGGACTGGTAGCCGAGCCTCATCGCGGCGAAGAGGATCACGAGGATGACGATAGAAAGGGACATCGCGATCAGGATTTCGAGCAGGGTGAACCCTGCATGGCTACGGCGTTTCATAAACCGTGCGGAGCCCGCCTATTGTGAGGCTTCCCTTCGGCGGCCAGGTGACCGTCACCGTGATCTTGCAGACCTTCGTATGCCCGTCCTCCGAAGCTGACATCACCTCGATCTCCCTTTTGCCTTCGAATCCGTCCCTGAAGGTGACCCTGCTTTGCCCAGGGTCCCGGGACGGATCGGGGAGACTGTATGCTTCATCAAGGAGTGAGCGCGCATAGAAAATCGCCTTCGTATAGTCCTCGGCGTTCCTCGTGGACCTCAGGCCTATCGAAAAAAGCTGGAACAACGCCACGACCGCCACCCCGAGGATCGCAAGGGCGACCATCACTTCGAGGAGGCTAAAACCTTCTGATCGTCGGCGAGCCGAGGACCGGGTCGACCTTGATCGCATATCCCTGCCCTTTCTCATTTTCTATCGTTACCAGACCTCCGGAACTGTTGCCTTTCGGGAAGAAAAAGATGTCCTCGCCGCTCAGCCTCAACCCCTTGCCGACAGTCCGCCCGTCCGACTTCTTTTCGTTACCGAAATCCAGCCAGTAGCTGTTCTCTTTTTCGTCGACCCTGAACGTCACGTCCCTCCGCTCGAAAAGAGAGATTTCCCGGGCGTGCCTGAGGGTCTGGAAAATTCTCCTCGCCTCCTGATTGAAGACGGCCCTTTCATGCATCCTGCCTACGGCGACAACCGCAAGAGAGGCCGTCAGACCCGCGAGAAAAAGCACAACGATCAGTTCAAGGAGAGTGAAGCCTTCCTGAGATATCCGGCTTCGCGGCGGGCATGCGCGCGCGGGGCCCGCCGGACGGCCTCCTTCTTTTTCTTCGGTCCTTCCGGACCGGCGCAGGACCGCTATTCCCAGCTGTTGATGTCCTTGTTGTAGCCGTCTCCGCCCGGAGTGCCGTCGGCGCCGTAGGAGAAGAGATCATACTCGCCGTGGCTGCCCGGACTCTGGTACTGGAACGGCCTTCTCCATGCGTCGTTGGGGACCACGCTCTTCCTCAGGTACGGACCGTTCCACCCCTCGACTCCGGGGTTCGTGATAAGCGCGTTGAGCCCCTCCGAAGTTGTGGGGTACCTGCCCACGTCGAGCCTGAAGGCGTCGAGCGCCGAGCCGAGCATCTCCACCTGGGTCCTCGTCGCCGATACGTTGGCCTTGTCTACGTTCCCGAAGAGCTTGGGGCCGACGAGCGCGGCAAGAAGCCCGAGGATCACCATCACCACGAGGAGCTCGATCAGCGTAAAGCCGCCGCGGTCCCTCAGCCTTCTCTTCGATTCTCTATTTTCCATTCTTTCCTCCTCTGTTTATTCCCGATCCATATTAGTATAACAGCTAAACAAATCTCACCTCAAAGGCGGGAGAGAGGCCCGAAAAGCCTTCTGCCGCGATCCATTATCGCGTCGAAAAACACGTCATCAGCTCCCACGCAGGGCGTCCCGCTCAGGGTGAAGCCCCCATGCTCCCTCAGCTCCTATCGCATCAAGAAGGATTTGAGAGACCCTCTCCCCGCCGGTATGCACCAGGACGGGATACTTCATGTTTCACGCTTATATCGGGATCTCGTTGATGCTGAAGATCCCGATCAGCATCGAGATGACGATAAACCCCACGACCGACCCCATCAGCAGTATCAGGGCCGGCTCGAACAGGCTCACGAAGCGTTTGATGAGGTCCTTCGTCTCGACCTCGAATCTCTCCGCGATCAGGAGAAAGGTCTCCTCGAGCCTGCCGGCCTCTTCCCCGACCGCAACCATCTGCGTCACGATCGGAGGGAAAACGCCGCTCTCCTTCAGGGGCTGCGCCATCCCCCTTCCCTTGCTGACGCCTTCTTCTACAGACGCAAGCCGCTTCGAAACCGCATCGTTATCGACCACTTCCCGCGCTATCCTGATCGCCTCGATTATGGGCACGCCGCTCTGAAGGAGCGTCCCGAAGGTCCTCGCAAACCGCGATATGATCAGTTTCATCGTCAGCTTCCTCAGCACCGGCACCTTCAGTTTCACGCCGTCGAGGTACGAGCGGCCCTCGGCGGTCTTCGCATAGCCGCGTATCATGACCGCCGCCCCGGCCAAAACGGCCAGGAGTGCCCACCAGTATGCCGCGAAGGCATTGCTGACAGAGATCAGAAACTGCGTGGGCAGGGGAAGCGCCTGTCCCATGTCGGTGAAGATCTTCGAAAACCTCGGAATCACATAGAGCATAAGCACCGACACCGCCAGCCCGCCGACGACCGTAAGAAGGACCGGGTAGATCAAGGCCGAGATGATCTCCTGTTTGAAGGCGATTGTCGTTTCGAGGAACAAGGCGAGCCGCTTGATGACCGTCTCGAGGATCCCGCCGGCCTCACCCGCCCGTATCATATTGACGTAGACCCTCGGGAAGATCTTGTGTCTTCCCATCGCATAGGAAAGGGCGTTGCCCTTCTGGATGTCGACGTAGATCTCCCTGATGATCGAGCGGAAGGCCTTCTTTTCCGAATGCTCCGAGAGCACATAGAGAGCCCTGTCGACGGGGAGCCCGGAATCCAGAAGGTTCCCGAGCTCCTGGGTGAAGGTGAGAAGGTCCTTGGCGGTGACCCTCTCGAAGAAGGCGCTTTCTTTCGCCGCCGAGGTCTTGATGCTGAGGGGCATAAGCCCCTTTTCACGAAGCGATGCCTTGAGGGTGGTCTCGTCCGAATACGAGGCGCTCTCCCGTATCTTTCTGCCGGAAGAGTCGACCGCTTCATAGGTATACAACGGCATTTATTATATTATCACACGCTCCGGGGGGGGGGCAAACCGCGCTTCGGCACCGTGCGCCGCCGACGGACGGTCTTTACCTGGCGTTGACGAAGATGATACAATGCCCTCACCGATGGGATATAAGCGGATCAAGGACTGGCCGGAAGAGGAGCGGCCCCGCGAAAGGCTCCTGAAGCACGGCGCAGCGGGGATGTCGGAGGCGCAGCTACTTGCGATAATCCTCAGGACCGGCGGACAGGGCAAAAGCGCGATGGACATGGCGATCGAGCTTATCGACAAGATGGGCGGCATCGGGAACATGGAACAGGCCTCGGCGGCCGAGTTCTGTTCGGTAAAGGGACTCGGCGAGGCAAAGGCCGCCCAGATAAAAGCGGCCCTCGAACTGGGCAGAAGGCTGATGAGAAACCCCGCCGGCAAGGGACCCGTCTTTTCGTCGGGGCAAGACGTCTACTCGTATTTTCATCCGAGATTCAGCGGACTCAAAAAAGAGGTCTTCCACTGCGCACTTCTCGACGTCAAGAACAGGCTGCTGCGCGACGCCCGCGTATCCGAAGGCACCCTCACCGCTTCGCTCATTCACCCCCGCGAATCGTTCAGGGAGGCAATCAGGGAGGCTGCGGCGTCGGTAATATTCGTACATAACCATCCCAGCGGAGACCCGACCCCAAGCAGGGACGACATCCAGATCACCGCAAGGCTCGAAAGCGCCGGAGAGACGGTAGGGATACGGGTGCTCGACCATATCATCATCGGTGACGGACAATACGCCAGCATGCGGGAAAAGGGCTATCTGAAGGACAAATAAAGTATAATAATAGCCCCGGGTGGATGCCGGAGTCATACGGCGCACTCCCCTGCGGGAAACCCGCTACAGCGCGGATTTCATCACGTGATGCGAGGGAATCGTTTATGAAGGCACTGGTAATAGGCGGAGGAGGGAGGGAGCATGCGATCGCGTGGAAGCTCTCCCAGAGCAAGTCGGTAGACAAGATTTACTGTTGCCCGGGAAACGCCGGCATCGCCGGCATCGCCGAGTGCATCGACGTCAATCAGGACGACTTCCGGGCCCTCCTGGACTTCGTAAGATATGAATGGATCGACCTCACGATCGTCGGTCCGGAATTGCCCCTTTCAAAAGGGATCGTCGATCTCTTCGAGAAAGAGGGCCGGAAGATACTGGGGCCGACGAAGGCAGCGGCGCAGCTCGAATCGAGCAAGGTCTTCTCGAAGGACCTGATGCGCTCGCACGGCATCCCGACCGCCGATTACAAGGTCTTTACCTCCTATCTTCACGCCGAAGAGTACGTAAGGTTCAAGGGGGCACCGATCGTCATCAAGGCCGACGGCCTGGCCGCAGGCAAAGGGGTGTTCGTCGCCGCCTCGGTCGACGAGGCGATGGACGCGCTCCGGCAGATCATGAAGGAGAGGGCCTTCGGGAAGGCGGGCGACAGAGTGCTGATTGAGGACTGCCTCCGGGGCGAAGAGGCCTCTTTCATGGCCTTTACCGACGGGAAGACGATCGTTCCGATGGTCAGCTCCCAGGACCACAAGCGGATCAACAATCACGACGAGGGCCCCAATACCGGCGGGATGGGGGCTTACAGTCCGGCGCCGGTTATCACGCCGGAACTGCAGGAAACAGTGATGGAGAAGGTCATGAAGCCGACCGTCAGGGCGCTGAAATCGGAGGGGGTACCGTACAAGGGCATCCTTTATGCCGGACTCATGATCGACCGGGGAAAGCCGTACGTGCTTGAGTTCAACTGCCGTTTCGGCGATCCCGAGACGCAGCCGGTCCTCTCAAGGCTCCAGTCGGACCTTATGGAAATCGCAACGGCAATTGCGGACGAGAGGCTGGGGGATATCACAATCGAATGGAAAAAAGACCCTTCGGTATGCGTAGTGGTTTCCTCGGAGGGATACCCGGGGAAATACCGGAAGGGCGACGTCATCACCGGCCTCGACGAGGCCGCCAGCCTCGAAGGCGTCCACGTCTTTCACGCCGGCACCGCCTTCAAAGGCGAGCAGATCGTGACCGCGGGGGGGAGGGTTCTCGGAGTCACCGCCACCGGAGAATCGATTGCCGATGCAAAGAAACGGGCATATGAGGCGATCGGAAGGATTCATTTCAGAGGCATGCATTACCGGACGGACATCGCCGACAGGGCGCTGCAGAGAAAAGATTAATTTGCTGCACGGAGAAAGGAGGGACGATATGAAACCGAAGGTACTTATCATCATGGGCAGCGATTCCGACCTGGCGGTGATGGAGGAGGCGGCAAAGACGCTTGATGCCTTCGGCATCCCTCACCGCATGACGGTCGCCTCCGCCCACAGGACTCCCGAACGCACGCTGAAGCTCGTCAGGGAGGCCGTAAGGGACAAGGTCGAAGTCATCATCGCGGGCGCGGGAATGGCCGCGCATCTTCCGGGCGTCGTCGCCTCTCACACGGTGCTGCCGGTCATCGGCGTGCCGCTTGACTCCTCACCCCTGAACGGGATGGACGCTCTGCTGAGTATGGTCCAGATGCCTCCCGGCATCCCGGTCGCCACCGTGGCGGTCGGCAAGGCCGGAGCCAGAAACGCCGCTATCCTGGCGGCGCAGATCATGGCCGGCAAAGACGCGGGACTTGCTAAGAAGCTCCTCGCCCACAGAAAAGAGATGGCGAAAGAAGTCGAAAAGAAGGCCGCCGGGATAACAAAAAGAAGGTGATGCGGACCCATATAGACTGCTTCCCCTGTTTTCTCAGACAGACCACGATCGCCCTTGCGCAATATTCGGAAGACCGCTGCGTGCAGGAAGAGGTGATCAGGGAAGTCCTCCCCCTCATCGGCCGCGCGGACACGGCAAGGCCGCCCGCCTATACGACCACCTTCATCCACCGCTTCATCCGTGAGAGATTGGGACGGGACCCCTTCAAAAAGGTCAAGGACGCCTATAATGCTCTTGCCATGGACCTGTACCCGGATTTAAAAGAGAGGGTGGCGCAATCGGAAGACCCTCTCTGGGCGGCCGCAAGACTTGCGATATCGGGCAACGTAATCGATTTCGGCATCTTCACGTCGATTGACATGGAAAGTTCAATCCGTCGTTCTCTCGAAAGCCGTATCGCGGTGGATGACTACGAAATGTTCAGGAACGATGTGGCAGAAGCGGGGGAGATACTGTATCTGCTCGACAACGCAGGAGAGATTGTCTTCGACAGACTCCTGATCGAGGAACTCGTTGCGGCCGGCACGAAAGTGACTGCCGTAGTGAAAGGCTCGGCGGTGCTCAACGACGTGACGACCGACGACGCCCTGCAGACCGGCCTGACCGAATTATGCGAGGTGATACATAACGGCTCGGACGCCATCGGCACGATCCTCGAATGGACGTCTCCGGAATTCCGCGCGCGGTACGACGCCGCGCCGCTCATCATCAGCAAAGGCCAGGGTAATTTCGAGACTCTGGCCGGAGACGGAAACAGGACGTACTACCTCTTTCAGTCCAAATGTGATGTGGTCTCTAAAGAACTCGGCCTTTCACCCGGATCGATGCTGTTGAAAAGATCCTGAATCGGCTGGTCGAATGCTGGATCGGAATTAAAAAGAAAGGTCTCTTATCTCCTTGGTCCCCGCGTCCCCGGTCCCCTTTTTTCCCTGAAACCGCCCTGTTCCCTTCTCTCCTGCGGCTTCGCTTCGTTGACGACGACCGCTCTGTCCATGAAGGTCTTCCCGTTGTACATATCGATCGCCTTCTTCCCGTCGTCCTCTGAGCCCATCTCGACAAAACCGAACCCTCTGAGCCTGCCGGTGGCGTTGTCCTTGATAAGCTTCACGGACAGCACCTCCCCCGCCTGCGCGAAGAGATCGCGGAGATCATCCTCAGTCGCCTTGAACGAGATGTTCCCTACGTAGAGTCTCATCGTACCCATTCTTCCTCCTCGAGTTTTCACTGCCCCGCGCGGTCTCTAGAGCCGGGGGGATAGCCTAAATATACTCATCCTCCTGACCTTTGTCAAGAAATAAATAACGGGCTTTCTAAAGAAATTATCTCTATGCTACTATGTCGTAACATCGATGGACGTGATAAGGATTTCCCCCGAAAACTCAGCCGGTGCGGTCGCTGCCGCCGGGGAGGTCATCCGGCGGGGAGGCATAGTCGCCTTTCCGACAGAAACCTACTACGGGCTCGGCGCGGCATACGACAATCCCGGCGCACTCGGAAGGCTCTTTGCCCTGAAGCGCCGGCCGGATAAAAAACCGGTGCCGCTGATAGCGGGAAGCGTCGGGAAGCTTGACCTCGTCACTCCCCCCCCCGACAGGGTAACCGCCGCGGTCATCGAGGCGTTCTGGCCCGGCCCCCTTACACTCCTTCTGCCGGCGCGCGAAGGGCTATCTCTTCTGCTGACGGCCGGGACCGCCTTCGTGGCGGTCCGGATTCCCGGTTATTCCTTCGCCCTCGAACTGGCGCGCTCCCACGAATCCCTCTTCACCGCGACAAGCGCAAACATCTCCGGCAGACCTCCGGCAGAGACCGCAGAAGCGGCGGCGGACTATTTCGGCGGCCGGCTGGATCTCCTGATAGACGGAGGCAGAACTCCCGGCGGGGCACCCTCGACGATTGTCGCAATATCGAAAGGCACGGTGACTCCGGTGAGAAAGGGGCAGATCCCGTTCGAGCTGGTCCTTGAAGCGGTCAGGAAAATCCAGGGCGGAGATGCCGGGGCCTGAAGGCCGATACGGATGGGAAAGGCGCCCTCTATAGCCGTCCGGTCTGCCGGTAGTCCCTGACGTAGACCTTGAGTGCTCGAAGAATCAGCCAATCGAGCGTCACGCCGTTGTCCGACGCGATCCTCATGAGCCCGTCTATGACCTCTTTTTCGACAACGGCCCTGTCCGCAGGACCGGCGTCTTGCTTCCGTTCAGTTACGTCCGGGGCTTCGGACCCGCCCTGGCTGCCGGACCTTCTTTCGTGCTCCTTCCGAAGAAGTCCCTTAAGACCCGCAACGTCCCCTCCCTCGACCGCCCGCAGCACCTCCTCCGGCGGAGGCGGCAGGGACCCCGGCTGCTTCTCGGGAGCCTCGTCCGGAGGCGCAAAGGAGGCCATGCCGGTCATGCCCATCATCATCGAGACGAGCGCCCTGGCCTGTTCGCTGTCAGGGATCTCCTTGCCGAATAGTTCCTCGAGTCTGCCTTCCGCGGCCGCCCTGGCGATGTCGTCAGCCATGGCGGAAGGGGCCTCCTCCTGCTGTCGCCGCCGGCCGAAGGGCGAATTCTGCGGCTCCGGCAATGGTCTCTTCTTCTCGGACATATCTCTCACCCCTTCTTTATTAACTATACCACAGGACCTTATCGCTGCTGCAGCCAGGGCCGCTGGGTCACTCTCCCCGCCGGTATGCAATGTGAGGGTTAACAGGGCAAGAAATATCCTCTTTCTTCGGGGAGCGCTCCTGGTGCATAATATCACATGCAAAAAGTCATCGTCGCCGGCAGTATTCTGCCCCTTGTCGAGACATATAAAGGAATCCTCTCGCGGCAGGAATTCACCGTTCTTCGGGCCGCCTCGGCCGAGGAGATCCTGGCCGCCCACGAGGCGTCCACTGCCGATCTCATCATAGCCGACGCCGAGATGCCGATGATGGGAGGAGAAGCGCTGTGCTTCTTGCTCAGGAAGAAGAAGGACCTCAAGAAGGTGTCGATCATCGTGATCGCAGACGGAGATGAGCTTGTTTCCGCAAAGCTGCTGGCCTGCGGCGCCAATGCAGTCGTCACGAGGCCGGTGAACATAGACCGCCTTGACGAAAAGATCAGGAAATTGCTGAACGTCCGGGAGAGGAAATCCATGCGGGAACTCGTGAAGGTTTCGGTGAGAGTCGTTTCCGAGGATGAATCTTTCTTCGCCGTCTCACAGGATATCAGCGTCTCCGGGCTCCTTATGGAAACAGGGTGGCGCCTTGCGAAGGGCCACCCCATCGTCTGCTCTTTCGTCCTGCAGCATCAGGTGACGGTCCAGGGCGAAATCGTCAGGGTTTCGGAAAGGAAGGAGAAGAACGGCAGCATATTCGAGTATGGCGTGAGATTTACCGGCATCGATCCCTCTGTCGAAACCGAGATCGCGGAGTATATCGCACGCACCGATCACGAACCGGGTTAAGCCCGGATGCCCTCGCCGTAGTGGTCCCTGCCCGGATGGGCCTCCCTGATGAGCGACAGGTCGAATATCTCGTGCCGGGCGGGCAGCCGTCCGATGTAGCCGAGCCTCTTCATCGCCCTGACAAAGTCCATCGTGGAGGCGACATATTCATCGGTAAGCTGCGCGCAATATTTCGGCGAGACCCTGAGGGTATCGAGGACAAACTCCTCATCGACGAAGCCGACATAGGAGGAGATCAGCCGTGACGCCTCTGCCGGCCTCTCCCTGAGAAACGCAGTGGCCTCCTCGTGCAGGAAGAGGAACGCCAGCACCGTCTCCCGCTGCCGTTCAAGCACCTCTTTCCCGGCAAGGATGCCGTAGCTGGGGTTGGAAGGCCAGAGCATCGAAGGCGGATACAGAATATGCCCGCCTGCATAGCGGCCGACCGCCACCGCGAGCGCCGGAGTACCCACCGCAGCCTCGACCTCTCCCTTCACCACCGCCTCCAGCACCTGGTCGGCCCAGGCGAAATTCATGACCCCGACCTCGCCTTTCAGTCCGAAGCGCTCCAGACAGTCGGCGAGTATCACATCGTGGATCGAGCCCTTTCCGGGGACCCCGATCCTCTTTCCCGCGAACTGCGCAATAATGTCCCGAAGCACGCCTGTATCCGGAAATCTCCTGTATCCCCTGCGGCCGCTGATCACCGTGCCTTCCATATGGCCCCCCGCAATGCAGACGATCCGGGCGCCGCGGTCGATCCCGATGATTGCCGGCGGCAGGCCGATATAGGCAAGATCGAGGTCGCCCCGCTGAAACGCCTCCACTATGGCGGGTCCCGTACCGTAAAGCTTCCATTCGACCGTCGCGCCGAGCCTCCCCGAAACGTCTTCTCCCGCCATCATAACGACCGCGGTGTGATAGAAGGTCGAGAGGTGTCCTACTCTGAGCCTTCCCACAAAGACCTCAGTCCTGCCACCTCGTCTTCCGGACGCCCAAAGACTCCAGAAGTTCCGAAGCGCCCTGCAGGGTGCTCCTGATCTTTTCGTCGACGGGATGTCCGAAATGTTCCTTGTCGTAGACCGGGATGTGAACGGTGACGTCGGGCCTCATCTTCCTGTCGTGAGAATACGAGAGCGTCGCGGGGTCGGCGGTGATTGCCCCGCACATATGGAGCGGATCGCACGCAGCGGAAAGCGCCTCGGCGAAGTTCCTCATGTCGCGCTCCACGTCCCGATATTCTTCCGAATCCGGCGTCACGTCATCCGCGCCCTCGGGGAGCGTACCGTACAGGGTAAGCCGAAACCCGATCTGCACCAGCCCCCCCTTCCCGTCGGGGGCATAGTAAGGCTCGGAATCATAACAAATCTTCCGGCCGGCGATCATGCGCCGGAGTTCCTCTTCGCTTTGGAAGAGCCCCTTTATGTCGAGTTTCCGCTCCATCGCTTTCTAAGGTACAGCGGGAGAGGGCGAAAACGCCCTTACACAGCGGCTTTCTTCACCTTCCCGGAGGAGGTCAGGAGGAAGTCGTATTTATGCTTCAGTTCCACGATCGAACGCAGCAAAACAGCATAAAGAGGGTTCAATCTCAGATAGGGCTTGAGGGTATTCGCCATCTTTACCAGATGCGATTCGCAATCCTCGACAAAGCTGCAGGTGCGTTCCTCAAGCGTCTCGTCGTACGAAAAGAATATCTCCAGGAAGATGTCCGTGATCAGACAGAATTCGTTCAGGATCGTCTGCGAAATAGCCTCTTCCTGGCTGATCCGCTTCTTCCTCAGCCGGCGCATGAATTCGACGTGCTCCGACTGGATATTCTTGAGCTGTTTTACGACCACCTTGAGGTCTTCCGGTTTTCTGTTGAAGAGGTTTTTATAGACGTACGTCCTTGCGACCTTCTTCCAGTGTTTCAAATGGTTCTTCTTCCATTCGGCCATGTCGGTCCAGAACGCGACAAGTCCGCGATCGAAGTCTTCCCGCTTCGAAAAAATGGTATAGGTCTCGAACGCCAGTTCATCGAGGCGCCGACCCATATCGATTATCTCTTTGATTTCTTTCATTGTTTCCATCCGCCCATGCAGCGAGAAAGCTTTTATCATACAACTTATTTGTAAAGATTACCATAATGTGCGGAAAAAATATATTACAATTTTTTGGGGCAGGCCAACCCCCCAATCCGGCTCTTTTTTTCCCGTCCCGCGCTTCTCCCTGTCGGCGGGCCACTCCGGGACCTTCGGGCATCGATGTCCGGGGCCCCGGTAATCGCGGGAACTCCTGCGGACATTTCCCTCCCCTTCCGTCCGGTATACCCCTTTCGGCCCGTCGTTCCATACGTTTCGGATAAGGGCGTGATATACTGACTCATAGTACGGTTACGGCTTGCCCTACCGTGCGTGGGAAGAGAATGAGACATATTTTCAGACAGGCCGGAATAGAAGACATACCCGTGATCCGGGCGCTCAGCCGACGCATCTGGGAGGAGGCCTACCGTGTGATGCTGTCGAAGGAACAGATCTCCTACATGCTGGAGATGATGTACGCCGAGAAGGTCATCACGGAGGAACTCCTGAACGGCACGGTATGGGAGCTGATCGTGGTGGACGGCGAACCCCGCGGCTATCTCTCCTACTCGCCGGCTGAAGACAATTCGGTAAAGCTCTGCAAACTATATCTTGAAAAACCTTACCGGGGGACCTCGATCGCGGCCGACTCCCTCAGCCGCGTCGTGCAGTACGCGGCGCGAAACGGAAGAGACAATGTCTTCCTTACCGTAAACAGGAACAACAGGGCTGCGATACGGGCGTATGAAAAGAACGGGTTTTCCGTCGCCTCGAAGGTCGTCACCGATATCGGCGGGGGTTTTGTGATGGACGATTACATCATGAAATGCGAGGTGACACCCCTGGAAGCGTGAGAGCGGGCGAAAGCCCTGCTTCCGGGCAGGGGATCACCCCTGCCCTTGCAGTCTCCGTCGAAATGCGGCCGGCCCTAATTATTCCGTAAGGATTCCTTTTGTTCTGTCTGCTGCTGCGCCTCCATCGACGCGGGAGAGGATATTTTCTCCGTCGATTCCTTCCTCTGGGGGGTTACATCGATGTCCTTGTCGGCATCGGACATCGCTTTCTTGAATTCCCTTATGCTCTTGCCGAGTCCCGCGCCGATATCGGGAAGTTTTCCGGGACCGAAGATGATGAGCACAATCGCCAGTATTACGATCAGATGCAGCGGCTGAAACAATCCTTCAAACATAGCGCCTCCTCTTTCTCTCTATCATTATACTCCCGCCGGGGATGTCTATGCTACTGAAGCCGGCAGACGGTTTCGATAAGCCGGCCGGCCCGGTTCCGTCCGCCGGCGCCGCGGATTTATTGACTGCCGCCGCCGGTCAGAATCTATATCTTCACGGCCGGGGCCTCGCTCTTCCTGCTCCTCGTCACTTCCGTCCTGATATCATCGGGGCGGCCATACAAAGCGGCCCCCCGTGATAAAGGCAAAGCCGATATTGAGGGTCGGCGCCATGAGGGGCGAGATAGATGTCTTTGAGTACCGCGCCCTCCCGGCAGTCACCCGTGCGGAAGGTCCTCAATGGGAAGACGCCGGAGCACGCCCGCACAGAGAGAAGGCGGCAGTGCCCGGAAAGAGCTTATTTTAACGAAATCTTTATATCTCCGGCCCGCTTTTTTGCACTCACTTTACGGACTTTCCTGATACGCTATAAAGAAAAGGAGGTGCGCGATGGACATCATCTATATCGGCATTCTGACAGCGCTCTTTATCGTCTCGTCGCTGCTCATCAGGCTGATCGATCTCATAGGGAAAGGTGCAGGCAGATGACCGCATTTTACTGGATAGGTGGGATTGTGGCAGCCGTTCTTCTCGTCTATCTGTTTGCCGCCCTCCTGAAACCGGAGATCTTCTCATGACGGCGAACGACATATTCCAGATGGTGATATATTTCGGCGCGCTGCTGCTCCTGGCAAAACCGCTCGGCATCTACATGGCGCGGATATACGAGGGCGAGCAGGTCCCGCCGGCGCGCATCCTCGGCCCTCTGGAGCGGGCCTTCTACCGTATTTGCGGAATCCATCCGGACGAAGAAATGGACTGGAGGCAGTATGCGGCAGCGGTGATCATTTTCAGCGCGGCCGGCATGATTGTGCTCTACCTTCTGCAGAGGCTTCAGGGCGGTCTGCCCCTGAATCCGCAAAGGTTCCCCGGGGTCCCGCCGGACCTCGCCTTCAACACCGCGGTCAGCTTCGTGACGAACACCGACTGGCAGGATTACGGCGGGGAGACGACGATGAGCTATCTCACGCAGATGGCCGGGCTTGCGGTCCAGAACTTCGTTTCCGCAGCAGCCGGCATGGCGGTGCTCGTCGCCCTGATACGGGGATTCAAGAGAAACTCGGCGGGGACGATCGGCAATTTTTGGGCCGATCTCACCCGCGGCGTCCTCTATATACTGATACCGCTTTCGGTCGTCTATTCCCTTCTCCTGGTCTCCCAAGGCGTCGTGCAGAGCTACAGCGGCTATAAGAGAGTCGAACTCTCACAACCCGTCATATACGATGCCGTTAAGCTCGATGGAAAGGGTGGGCCGGTGAGCAGCCCGGACGGCAGTCCGCTGAGAGAAAAAACCGGGGTGAAAGAACAGATCATTCCCTTGGGCCCCGCCGCCTCGCAGATAGCGATCAAACAGCTGGGGACAAACGGCGGCGGATTTTTCAACGTGAACTCCGCCCACCCCTTCGAGAACCCCACCCCCTTGTCGAATTTCTTCGAGGTCCTGGCGGTCCTGCTGATACCGGCGGCGCTTTGCGCGACCTTCGGGAAGATGGTCGGCGACATGCGGCAGGGACGGGCACTGCTTGCCGCCATGCTCCTGGTCCTCGTCACCATGACGGCACTATGCACCTGGAGCGAGCAGCGCGGCAACCCCCGTCTCGCGGCCCTTGGCGTCAACCAGACTGCGGGCAGCCTGCAGGCCGGCGGCAACATGGAAGGCAAGGAGGCCCGCTTCGGGATCGTGAATTCCACGATCTGGGCTGCGGCGACGACCGCGGCGTCAAACGGCTCGGTCAATTCGATGCACGACTCTTACACACCCCTCGGCGGGCTTTTCCCGCTGCTGCTGATCCAGCTGGGAGAGATCATATTCGGCGGCGTCGGCTCCGGTCTCTACGGCATGCTTTTATTCGCCGTTATCACCGTCTTCGTGGCAGGCCTGATGGTCGGCCGAACACCGGAGTACCTCGGAAAGAAGATCGAGATGTTCGAGATGAAGATGGCCGCGCTCGTGATCCTCATCGTCAACGCGCTGGTAAAGGTCGGCACGGCAATAGGGGTTTCGACCGCGGCGGGGGTCGCGGGCATCTCGAATCCGGGACCGCACGGTTTTTCGGAGATCCTCTATGCCTTTTCGTCCGCAGCGAACAATAACGGCAGCGCCTTTGCGGGGCTTAACGGAAACACCGTCTTCTACAATACCGCCCTCGGCATCGCCATGTTCTTCGGAAGGTTCTGGGTGATCATTCCCGTGCTGGCAATCGCGGGCTCGCTCGCCAAAAAGAAACAGGTACCCCCGAGTCTCGGGACGCTGCCGACCCATACCCCCCTCTTCGTCGCCTTCTTGGTCGGGGTCATATTGATTGTGGGGGCGTTGTCGTTCATGCCCAGCCTTGCGCTCGGGCCGATCGCGGAACAGTTGATGACGGGACGGTAACCGCTGATGGAAACCATATCGCTGCGGGATAACTGCCGGCCGGATAAGGCATATATCAGGAGGACACGATGAGCAGAAAATCCAGAAAACAGAGGGCGCTTTTCGACCCTATAATCGTCCGGCGCGCATTGTGGGAGTCGGTGAGAAAACTCAACCCCCTCTATCAAATCAAAAACCCGGTCATGTTCGTCGTCGAGGTCGGAAGCATCCTTACCACCTGCCTCTTTCTCCAGACGCTGAGCGGCAGGGGAGAGGCCGCGCCGGGGTTCATCTTTCAGATCGCGGTCTGGCTCTGGATCACCGTGCTTTTCGCAAACTTTGCCGAATCCATGGCCGAAGGAAGAGGCAAGGCGCAGGCGGCCGCCCTTCGCAGCTCCCGGCAGGATATCGAAGCGAAGCTGCTTGCCGGTCCCGACAGGAAGTCGAAGATCTCCTACGTCCCCTCCGCGCAGCTCAAAAGAGGCGATTTCGTCCTTGTCGAGGCCGGCAACACGGTCCCTGGAGACGGTGAGGTGGTCGAAGGCGTCGCCTCGGTAAACGAGAGCGCGATCACCGGCGAAAGCGCGCCGGTCATCAGGGAAAGCGGAGGGGACCGAAGCGCGGTGACGGGAGGGACGCAGGTCCTGTCTGACTGGCTGGTCGTGAGGATCACCGCAAACCCGGGAGAGACGTTCCTCGACAAGATGATCTCGATGGTCGAGGGAGCGAAGCGCCAGAAGACCCCGAATGAGATCTCGCTCGACATACTCCTTGCGGGGCTGACGATCATCTTTCTCCTCGTGACCGTGACGCTCCTGCCGTTTTCGATCTTCAGCGTCCGTGCCGCGGGACAGGGAAGCCCGGTGACCGTCACCGTACTGGTGGCGCTCCTGGTCTGCCTGATACCCACCACTATAGGGGGCCTTCTCTCCGCCATCGGTATCGCCGGGATGGACCGCATGATCCAGGCCAACGTCATCGCCATGTCCGGCCGGGCTGTCGAGGCGGCCGGCGACGTCGACGTGCTGCTCCTCGACAAGACCGGCACGATCACCCTCGGCAACCGCCAGGCGACTGCGTTCCTGCCGGCCGCAGGCGTGGACATCGGCGCCCTGGCGGACGCCGCACAGCTCGCCTCGCTTGCGGATGAGACGCCCGAGGGACGAAGCATCGTCGTGCTGGCAAAAGAGAAACACAATCTCCGCGAACGGGACATCGAGTCTCTCGGCGCAGTCTTCGTCCCGTTCTCGGCGCAGACGCGGATGAGCGGCGTAGACCTGGGCGGCCGCGAGATCCGGAAGGGCGCGGCGGATGCGGTGGCGAAATACATCACGGCGCAGGGGGGCGGATTTCCGGACGACGTGCGCTCCCTCGTCGACAATATCGCAAGAGAAGGGGCAACCCCGCTCGTCGTAGCCGAGGGACCCAGGGTGCTCGGTGCCATCCGTCTGGGCGACGTCGTCAAGGGAGGGATACGGGAGCGGTTCGCCGAAATGCGGAATATGGGGATCAAGACGATCATGATCACCGGAGACAATCCCCTCACCGCGGCCGCGATCGCCGCCGAAGCCGGCGTCGACGATTTTCTGGCCGAGGCGACCCCGGAAACCAAGCTGAAGCTGATACGGGAACATCAGGCGGGCGGCAGGCTTGTGGCGATGACCGGAGACGGAACGAACGATGCGCCCGCCCTCGCACAGGCCGACGTGGCTGTCGCGATGAATACCGGGACGCAGGCGGCAAAAGAGGCGGGCAACCTCGTCGACCTCGACTCAAACCCCACAAAGCTGATCGAGATCGTGGAGATCGGAAAGCAGCTTCTCATGACCCGAGGTACTCTGACCACCTTCAGCATCGCCAACGACGTCGCAAAATATTTCGCCATTCTGCCGGCCGCGTTCCTTTCGATCTATCCCGCGCTCGGAGCGCTGAACGTCATGCGCCTTGCGACGCCGCAGAGCGCCGTGCTTTCCGCAGTGATCTTCAATGCGCTGATCATCATCTTTCTCGTCCCGCTTGCTCTCCGGGGCGTGACATACCGCCCCCTCGGGGCGGAGGCGGTGCTCCGCAAAAACGCGCTTATTTATGGCGTCGGAGGATTGATCGTGCCGTTTATCGGCATCAAGCTGATCGACATGATCATTACGGCGATTGGAATTGTGTGACGCAGAGACGGCCGGGGACGGCCGTCGGGGGAGAAACTCATGATAAAGACGATCCGAATTTCGTGCATCGCCCTGCTGGTCTTTACGCTCTTTACCGGTTTCGTTTATCCGGCGCTCGTTACCGGCATCGCGCAGCTTATCTTTCCCTATCAGGCAAACGGGAGCATCATCGTGAAGGACGGCAGGGCGGCCGGCTCCGCGCTGATAGGCCAGCAGTTCGACGACCCGAAATATTTCTGGGGAAGACCGTCGGCGACGACGCCCTATCCCTATAACGGCGGCTCGTCCTCCGGGTCGAACCTGGGCCCTAACAACCCGGAGCTGACGAAGGCGGTCCGTTGCCGGATCGATGCCCTCCGGGCCGCGGACCCGGGGAATGCCTCCCCTATACCGGTCGATCTGGTAACCGCCTCGGGAAGCGGCCTCGACCCGCATATCAGCCCGGCGGCGGCGGAATATCAGGTGAGAAGGGTGGCGGGTGTCCGCGGCATGGGTGAAGCCGAGGTCGGCAGCCTGGTGAAAAGCATGACAGAGGGGCGGTGGCTCGGCCTTCTGGGAGAGCCGGTTGTGAATGTGCTCAGGATAAATATCGCGCTCGACAAGCTGAGCCGGAAAGGAACGTGAAAAACGACATGAGAAGACATATGCCCCTATCGATGTTTCCAGGGCTGCGGCTGATGCTCACCCTATGGGTACTTGTAATCCCGGCGGCGGTTTATGCGGTTTCGTATCAGCCGCCGCTCTTCCACCGCCAGTACGATCACGAAGCCTTTTTGCCGGGCGACACCGTCTACCTGTTTCACAGCAGTGCCGCTGTAACAAGAAAGGTCATCCATGCTCACGACGTGATCCCGGTATACCGCATCGACGAATCATGCCGCATGAGGGAGGTCGGCAGGATCAGGGTCGTTTCGTACGTCGGAGAGACCTACCTGAAGGCCGAAGTGGTGGACGGCGAGGTTGCACCCAACGACGTGGCGAAGAAAAACGGCTTCTCCTGCCTCGTGATTTCGGCGGAGACATGCGGCCGCTAGCGCGTCCCGGACGATCCATTTGCCCGCGCGTCAGAAAAGTGCGAAAATACTCCTAATCATGGGACGGGTGCATGCAGGAACGTCGGCCTGATCCGGATCAGCTTTTAGGCCGGATGCGTCTCGAAGAAGAACGGAGCAGGGAAGGACGACTGAAGATCTTCTTCGGCGCGGCCCCCGGCGTCGGGAAGACATACGCGATGCTCGAGGCCGCCGGACAGAAGCGCGCTGAGGGAGTTGACGTCGTCGTCGGGCTCGTCGAGACCCATCACCGCAGAGAAACCGGGGCGCTTCTCGAAGGGCTTGAGGTGCGCCCCCGCCGCAACGTCGAGTACCGGGGGGCGGTCCTGAGAGAGTTCGATCTCGACGGGGCCCTCGCCCGCAGGCCCGAGCTCATCCTCGTCGACGAGCTGGCGCATACCAATGCCCCGGACTCACGCCATAAGAAGCGGTGGCAGGACATATACGAGCTTCTCGGCGCCGGCATATCCGTATATACCACGGTGAACGTGCAGCATCTCGAAAGCCTGAACGACGTGGTCTTCCAGATCACCGGCGTGCGCGTGCGTGAAACGGTGCCGGACTTTCTCCTCGACCGGGCGGACGAGATCGAGTGTGTCGACCTTCCGCCTGATGAACTCCTGCAGCGGCTGAGGGACGGCAAGGTCTACGTCCCCGAGCTTGCCGACCGGGCGCGCGATTATTTCTTCAGAAGAGGGAACCTCCTTGCGCTGAGAGAACTGGCCCTCCGCCGGACCGCGGAGCGCGTCGATGCGCAGATGCAGTCCTACCGCGAGGTGAAAGGGGTGGCGGAAGTCTGGCCGGCCGGCGAGCGTCTCCTCGTCTGCGTGGGTCCCAATCCGCATTCGGTCCGCCTGATACGCGCCGCCAAGCGCATGGCAGCCGGCATCAAGGCGGAGTGGATCGCGGCATACGTGGAGGCGCCGCACAAGGTAAAGCCCTCGGAAGAGGACATGAGGCGGCTTGGAGAGAACATGCGTCTGGCGGAGAGTCTCGGGGCCGAGACGGTAACGCTCTCGGGCCATAAGGCAAGCGACGAGGTGCTGGCCTACGCACGCAGCCGCAATGTCACCAAGATCATTGTCGGAAAACCGACCCATCCACGGTGGAAGGACAAGCTTTTCGGCTCGATGCTCGATGAGATGGTGCGGGGAAGCGGCGGAATCGACATCTATGCCATCAGCGGGGACACGGGGGAACCGCTGCCGCAGGTCCGGGCGAAACCCGGCCGCCGGCCTGCCATGAGGAACTGGCTGACGGGCGTCGCGACGGTAGCCTGCTGCACCGGCGCGGCGTTCCTGATGCGGCCCTATTTCGAAGTAGTCGACCTTGCGATGATCTATCTCCTTGGCGTCGTCTTTGCCGCGAGCCAGACGGGCAAGGGCGCGTCGCTTTTCGTCACCTTTCTCAGTGTGGCCGCATTCGATTTCTTCTTCATCCCCCCTTACTACACCTTTGCCGTCAGCGACGTGCGCTATCTGGTCACGTTCGGCGTCATGTTTACGGTTGCGTACGTCATAAGCAGGCTCACGCATCGCGTACGGGACCAGGCGAACGCCGCCAGACAGCGCGAAAGGAGCACCGCCGCGCTGTATAGCCTGAGCAGGAGGCTCGTGCATGCGCGGGGGATAGAAAAACTGAGTGCGCTTGCGATAAAACATATCAGCGACGTCTTCTCCTGTCGCGCGGTAGTGCTCGTTGCGGACGAAGGGGGCAAGCTCAGCGTCCCCGCCACCGGCCCGGGCACCTTCGCCCTTGATCAGAAGGAGCTGAGCGTCGCCCAATGGGCCTTCGACCACCATCAGCGGGCGGGCCTCGGGACCGACACGCTCTCCGGCGCAAAGGCCCTGTACCTGCCCCTCAGCGCCGGAGCGAGGACGGCGGGAGTGCTCGGGATCATGCCTGCCGGGCACAGCGGCTTTCCGGACCAGGAGCAGATCCATGGGCTGGAAAGCTTTGCAAATCAGACGGCGATGGCGATTGACCGGGCGCTGCTGGCCGAGGAGACCCAAAAAGCGCTTCTGAAGGCCGAGACCGAGACGCTGCGCAATACGCTGCTCAGTTCGGTCTCCCACGACCTCCGGACACCGCTTGCAGCGATCACCGGATCAGCCACCACGCTCCTCCAGAAAGACGTGGCGCTTGAAGACCAGGAGAGATCGGAACTTGTGCAGACCATCTATGAGGAGGCGGAACACCTCAACCAGATCATACGCAACGTCCTTGACATGACGCGTATCGAGGCCGGGGCGATCACGGTGAAGAAGGAATGGCAGCCGGTCGAGGAGATCGTGGGCGCCGTTCTGAACCGGCTGGGCGAGCGGATCAAAGACAGGCAGATAACGACAAGCCTGCCTGCCGACCTGCCGCTGGTTTCCTTCGATCCGCTCCTCATCGAACAGGTGCTCATGAACCTCTTCGATAATGCCTTGAAGTATACTCCCGCGGGAACGCCGGTGGACCTTTCGGCCTCAGCGAAGAAAAACGCCGTCGTCCTGGAGCTGAAAGACAGAGGCCCCGGGATTCCGCGCGGCGAAGAGGAACGGATATTCGACAAGTTCGTAAGGGGCTCGGTCAGCGGAGGGGGCATCGGCCTCGGCCTGACGATCTGCCGCGCCATTATTGAGGCCCACGGGGGGAGGATTTGGGCGGAGAACCGTCCCGGAGGGGGCGTGGCATTCAGCTTTTCGCTCCCCACGGGCGAGCCGGGGCCGTCCCTTCCGGCGTCGGAGCAACAGGGCAATGACCGGGGATAAAGGGCTGATCCTGCTGATCGAGGACGAGCCCCAGATGAGGCGTTTTCTCCGGGTCACTCTCCAAAGTCACGGCTACCGTCTGTCGGAGGCCGCATCCGGACAGGAAGGACTTGCCGAGGCGGCCGTGCGAAATCCGGACGTGGTGCTTCTCGACCTCGGCCTGCCTGACATGGACGGGATCGACGTAACCCGCAACCTCCGAGAATGGAGCGAGGTCCCCGTAATCGTAATTTCGGCCCGGGAGCAGGAAGAAGACAAGATAAGGGCGCTTGACGCGGGCGCAGACGACTACCTCACGAAACCGTTCGGCGCAGGAGAGCTGCTCGCCCGCATACGGGTGGCGATCCGGCACAGGGAGATTCAGCAGACGGGACAAAGAGAGCCGGTTTTCGTGCTGGGAGATTTGAGGATCGATTTTTCTTCCCGGATCGTCTCCCTCAGGGGAAAGGAGCTTCACCTCACGCCGATCGAATACCGTCTGCTCGCTGTCCTCGCCAGGAATGCCGGGAAGGTGATCACCCATACGCACCTGCTCAAGGAGGTCTGGGGCCCGGTATACTCCGACCAGACCCAGTATCTGCGAGTATATATGACTCAACTCCGCCGGAAGATCGAAACAGACCCCGCCCGTCCAAAGTATCTGCTAAACGAACCGGGCGTGGGATATCGTCTCAGGATCGATACTGATCAGGGACGATAATCCCGCATGCCCTGAATCCTATCCGCTGACACAGGACACAAACAATAACAGGCCCACCGTCTATGGCCGCGTCCCTCTTCGGGGCGCGATGATGGAAGCCCGTTCGTTGTCCTCTCTCAGTTCCGGCTGCAGCCTGGCCGGAAGCCTGAGCAAGGCCCCCTTTTCGACCGAAAAGGCGTTTACATGCCCGGTCGTCTTCTCATTCCTGAAGAGCACGTGCACGTGCCACCATTCGCCCGGCCAGGCCAGTTCGCTCTGCAGCTCCGCCGGATAGAAACCGAGAAGGACCGCGTTCGCCTCGGCCCGGTATCCCACCAGCTTTCTGAAAAAAAGCTGGTGCGTCTGTCTCGTCAGCTCGGGGTCGGTCCCGTCAAGCACGCTCCAGACCAGCTTCCTGATCGTCCCCTCTATCAGAAACGGAAACGGCTCCCGCGTATTGACGCCCGACTTTCTCGCCTCTTCGAGAACAAAGCCGTGCAACTCGACCTCGGTCATATTCTCCGGTATCGGAACGGTCCGCCACCTTCCGACATGAGCAACGATGAGGAGCGCCGCCTCGTCGCCTTTTCTGATTTCCGTGACCGGATTGCCGATCCCGCTCTTTCCATAGTTCAGCGACGCATCGCCGTCGATGACCGTAATTTCACCGGCGGCCCCCGCTATCATCCCGACCGCATAGACATGAGGGCCGGCCAACGCCTCCTCAAGAGACACGACTCCGTCCAGGTCTTTTTCCTGGATGATCCTCTTCAGACTCCCGTACCGCTCGAGGCTGAACGGCTGCGCGACCTCCTTCGCCGCCCATACAGATGAAGCGCAAAACAATATCGCCAGCACCGTAAAAAATATGCTCTTCATATCAGCTATCCCTCCGGTTGCGCAATAAACCCCAGTTGCATACATATCGCCGCAAAGGCGGGGAGAGCGGCCCGAGAACCCTTTAATGGCGATTCCATAGCGCATCGGCAGCCGCGCCCGAAGGCCCTGACCGGGGTATGCTTTTCGCCAAGTCCAGTATCCCCGACGCCATGCTCCGTCAAATCCTATCGCATCAGAAAGGCTTTGAGGGACGCTCTCCCCTCCGGCATACAACGCCATTTCCTTCTCTCCTTCCTACAGATGGCTGATCTCGTCCTTGCCCGCGCACAAGGACGTCGGCCGCCCCCTATTTCATTCATCCGCTCCTGGATCTCCGCCCTCAGAGTGATATTGTCCATCCCGTCATCATCCTCGCGCCGCCTTCGCAGGAGTCGTCTCTCTCACCTGCCGGTCCTCTTCAGCTTGCCGCTCCGCGGGACGAGCGCGATCCCGGAGGAGTCGATGTGGCAGCGGAACCGGTCGCTTTCGGGGTCGTACCCGATCTCTTCACCCTCGCCGATAATATTGTGCTTGTCGACGATCGTCCGTTTCAGCCTGCAGCCCTTCTTGAGCACGACCCGGTCCATGATGATGCAGTTTTCTACGGCCACGTCGTCTTCAATCGTCACGCCGCTCCGGATGACCGAATTCTTTATCTTCGCCTTCCGGATGAGCGTGCCCTCCGCAATAATGCTGTTTCGTATGTCCCCACGAAGGATTTTCGTAGCGGGCCCTTCGAACCCGGAGGGGTGGATCGGCCAGGCGCTGTTGTCGAGCTCGAACTTGGGCGTCTCGCCGAGCATGTCCATATGGGCGTCGAAGAAGGCGGGGATCGTCCCAACGTCCCTCCAGTAGCCGGTCTCCTCATAGGGCATCGTCCCGGGGATAACGTTCGAAGCGAAGTCGTAGGCACAGACCCCGCCCCCGCCGACGAGATCGGGGATCACGTGCGCTCCGAAGTCGTGCTGCTTCTTTCTCTGGGACCTGGCCAGAGATTCCAGGAGCACGTCCCGGGTGAAAATATAGTTCCCCATCGACACGTAGGCCCGTCCCGTGTCGCCCGGCATCGCCGCCGGCTTTTTCGGTTTTTCCTGGAACCCCGTGATGCGGTTCTCTTCATCGGTCGCGATGACCCCGAACGCCGACGCCGCCCCGATCGGCACCGGTCTTGCGGCGACCGTAACGTCCGCCTTCTTGGCGAGATGAAAGTCGATCATCTGCCTGATGTCCATCCGGTAGATGTGATCGGCGCCGAAGATGATCACCAGCTGCGGATTAAAGTACCGGATGAGGTCGAGGTTCTGGAAGACGGCGTCCGCAGTCCCCTGAAACCATTCCGGCCCCATCCGCATCTGGGGCGGCACCACGGCGATGAACTGGTCCTTCACCGGCGAGGAGAAGACCCAGTTCTGCCTGATATGCTCGATGAGGGACTGCGACTTGTACTGCACGAGCAGGTAGATCGAATGGATATGGGAATTGACGAGATTGCTCAGCACGAAATCGACGATGCGGTATCTCCCCCCGAAGGGGACCGACGGCTTGGAGCGGAAGGAGGTGAGCGGAAAGAGCCGTTCCCCCTTTCCTCCTGCAAGCACGAATGCGAGAACTTTCGGATGCGACATCAGACCTCCCTGACCATACGGACATTCAGCCCCGCACACGCGGGGTTTCTGAGGGCACGGTTCACTGCGCCCCCGCTATACACCATACTATCATACGCCAAAATGCGCATCATATCTTCCTTTCGAGCATCGCAACCGGGAAATTCGCAAAAAGGCGTGCCAGCGGCAGCGCCTGTGTCCCGCCGCGTCTTTCGGCGGTGAAAATCTAGCCGGTAAAGACGTTGCGGTACGGCGCACCCGCCTCCGCTTTTCGTAATCCGCCGGTCTGCGGTTGTCGGGGTCCACCAGGCTGGTAGCTCCATATCTCCGTGCCCTGGTAAAAATCGGGCACCCCCGGCGAGATGATCTTCAACGGCGACCCGGAAAGCGAGTTGTACATGCCGAAGAACGACACCATCCGCTGAAAGGGCCTGAAGTCCCTCAGAAACTTGTTGCCGGGACCCGCGTCGGTCACGGAGTCGATGAAGATGAGCATCGGAGGCGTAGTCGATGCCCTGATGCGGCCTGGCGATCTTCAGGATGGGATGCATACGCCTGCCGGAAAAATAGGAGCTTATTCTCCTGAAGCTGAGAGGGGCACTGAGGAACGCCTTTTTCAGGGACCTCCCGTTCTCATCGTAATAGCCCGCCCGCCCATGGGAGTCGAAGCGGTATGCCCGCCGTTGGTGAGCTCCGCGGAAAGCACGTCGCCGTATTTTCTGAAATTCCCGTCGAGATGCAGCCCTTTTACAACGATCTTGCAGTTACATTGTCAAGGCGCCGTGGGGAAGGTCCGGGGGGGGGGCTTGATAATCCGCAACAAATAAGATAAAG
>JAJXTV010000009.1 GCA_021783515.1 Nitrospirota bacterium | reverse complement strand
CTTAAACTCCGCCGAGTACCTGTTCCTCTTTGTCTTGCTCATTTCGGTGCGACCTCCTTGTCATCTGTCGTATTTTACACCTTATACGACTGTCCGATTTCCGGGGTCCACCTCTATATTCTGATGGTGCTGCAGATAAGCGGCCATATCTTCGTTGCTAAGGGATTCCATGTGACCTCTGGCCACCACACGTGAGGCTGCGCTAACGACCAGATAATGATACCGAGGAAATGAGGAAATAGGGTGACACTCCAAGTTGAGGAAAGAGGAAGGAGTGGCATCGATGGAAGCAGCAAAGGGAGTTCAAAGGGGCAGTACAAGGAGGAAGCAGCCGGAGCGGAGGAAGGCCTATACGGCTGCCTTCAAGGTCCAGGTCGTCAAGAAGTACCTTGAGGAGAGCGTTCCTGTTTCGATCATTCAGCAGGAATGCGGGTTGAGCAAGGGGACGGTAGGCCGGTGGGTGCGCACCTACCGGCGGGAGGGGGAGGCCGGATTCAGCCCCGGCCACACCGGCAAGGGACGTAGCCTGCCCTCGCCGGTAAAGGACAAGATCGTCGAGATCAAGCAAGCCAATCCGCTGTTTGGGATTGGGTAAGAAATGTTAGGTTCTCGTGAGTCTTTTTACTGGAAAGGGGGTAAATGCTCATGGGTATCAATGCCACTATCATAATGATCACCGTTTCATTCGGATGGATAAAGAGAAGGATGTCAACAGCAGGGGGTAGGTAATGGGGTACTGCATTAGCTTTGTCTTTGACCCTTGGATAGAGAGTGACCAGGAAGAGATAGTCGGAAAGTTCAGTGAAGAGGGTTTTGAGGCTCTTCCATGCGATTGTGAGTACATGAGCAGAATTAAGGACCTGAGACATCGCCAATATAAATTTGAGATAAGTGTATTCCCTGACAGATCAGTAAATTCCTGGATATCCGCTGCCGTAATGCCTGATGACATGGAGAGGATGCTGAGAGATATGATACTCATTTCGGAAAGAATTGGATGCGGACTTTACGTCGATAAACTTAGAATCGCACCTGAAACAGTTGAACTCGCTAAACAGAAATATATCGATTATTGGGCTGAATATCACTATTTCTTCGATTTTCTGGATAGTCCTGAATTTAAGGATGGTAGGCTTACTGCAAAGTTGGATGCCATTGGCATGGAAGATCTTCGCGATCCCGAGAGTTCACTTCTCGACCTTTCGATCGATGACCTCCAAATGTCCGTACGTCCCACTTCATGCCTCAAGGATGCCGATATCACCTTTGTGGGTGAACTGGTGCAAAAAACGCCGGATGAGCTGCGGAAAATACTGCGCATGGGAAGATGGTCAATTGCCCAAATCTGCGAAGTTCTGGCAGAGAAGGGACTTTTTTGGGGAATGCAGGTCAAGAATTGGTCCCCTAAGAGGATGATAAACTGATGTCTAAGCTTGGACGTCATGATAGGGACCTCCGCGATGACCATTATGTGCAAAAGGTAGGAGCTAAAGATATGCTGAATCAGATTTCGATACTACGCGCGAAATCAGTAGAGCGGATTCCAGTTGTTCTTCATATTCCTCACAGTGGCAGGAGCATCCCGGAAGACGTAAGAGAGAAGATATTATTGAACGATGAAAGTCTCGGCCGGGAATTAATGGCTGTCACTGATGCATATACAGACGCGCTATTTAGCGCGGGAGTGTCACTGGGAGGCGTTGCGCTGGTAAATAATTTAAGTCGGTTGGCTATCGATCCCGAGCGTTTTCCGAAGGATGAGGATGAAGTGATGTCAGGGCGGGGAAGGGGCGCGGTGTATCTTAGAACCTCGGATATGGGATTGCTAAGAAATCCTGATACTTATGATGAAGAGCGAAATAGACTCACAATTACATATTTGTCTGCATATAATAGAGTGATCACGAACATTGTTACGGAACATATACTTAGGTTTCGCCGTTGTCTGCTGATGGACTGCCATTCATTCCCCCGAAACCCGCTTAAGTGCGAGCTCGATCAGGAAACCATCCGACCCGAGATATGCATCGGAACGCACGATAGCCACACGCCAACAGAGATCATTGGGCCCCTTGTCTCACTCTGCCATGCACACGGGCTCAGTTGCAAATTGAACAGGCCCTTTGCCGGAACATATGTGCCGCTACTTTGGTATGGGAATGCACAAGTGTGTTCGATTATGATAGAGGTGCGACGGGATCTTTACATGGACGAAAGCACGGGGAAACGTAAAACGTCATTTGCCGAAATTAAGGGAATTATCGATAAGATGGTTGAAATTCTTGCAGAGTATGCAAAAAGCATGAAACCTATTTGAATTTTGATATGTGCAGTGGAGGCGTGATCAGAGGAAGGGCTTTGCGTCGGCATGACAATAGAAGGCTGGGGGCGTGCGGAGTTCAAATCTTTTGTTGATAAACTTAATGTAGGAGGTGGTATTAGCATACTGATGAAATAACTGTAATATTTATCTGGATGATGCAAACAAATAAGGAGAACATATGATGTTGTTAGACAAAGACATTATCGACGCGGCTAAAAAGGCAGCCTCCAAAATGATAGCTGAGAGTCTGACATTTATCCCTATTCCGTTTACGGACGACGAAGTAACGGAGGAGGAAATGTCGTTGGCCGTAACTACTGATCAAGATCGGGTAATAGGTGGTGCGCCCTTTGTTTGTGGAGGAAAGACTTTCTACGTGGGTATGAGAATAGACGAAGAAGAATATGATGATCAAGAATAGCGGCGATTGAGGTCAAATAGCAGATATCGGTGGAGATAAGCTCGGAGAATTCACAACGGATAAGAAGAATTCAACCGGAACAAGTGGGGTCGAAGGTTGTGCACGCCATCAGTTTATGATCAAAAACTCAGAGGAAACTGGGTAACACTTTTCCATTGACCCTCACAGTTCCCTGGTTGCTCAGCCTACAAAAGCTCATAAAAAGGCATATACCTCACCATCGTGTCCCCTATTTTCTCTTCGCCTTGAAGCCCCAGGTTCACGACCCATGCCTCTTTCGGACTGTATTTATTAATGAACCCTTTGAGCGAGCGCTCTATGGTCTTGCTCTTTAATTCCCTGCACTTCACCTCAACCGGGATGACCCCACGGCCCTCATTTATGACAAAATCGACCTCGGCCTTGTCCTTTGTCCTCCAGAAGTGCAGAGTGCTGCCTTCATATCTGGTCCTCTCTTGCAGCAAGCGATAAATGAGGTTTTGAAAGAGGAACCCCATGTCTGAGAACATGGCATATCTGCCGAACTGACCGGCGCTGAAATTCCTCAGACCTAAGTCGTTGAAATATACGATGGGCGACTTGCTGATCTCGGTCCTGATATTTATGAAATAAGGGGTAAGCCTACTGACGATAAAGGTCTTTTCAGCATAGGTAAGGTAGTTTTTCACTGTCTGGACCGATATCCCCAGGGTGGAGGACAGCTCATTGAGATTAATCAGGCTGCCGGCCTGTGCCGCCAAAAGTCTTAGCATGTTTCCGAAGGCGTCGATTCGTTCAACCCTTAGAAGGTACGCTATGTCCTTTTCTATATAACTCCTGTAGATCTCGTCTATAGTCCGCAACTTCTCCTTTAACGTCTCCTCAAGGACAACCCTCGGATAGCCTCCGAAGTTGAGATATTCCACGAGAAGGCCCAAACCTTCTGCCTTATTTATCTGGAAGTACTTCTCAAGCCTATCTTCATATTTGTATCTCGTCTTGTGATTTGCGAACTCCTTCAATGAAACGGTACTGAGCTCAAACATCCTCTTTCTGCCGGCGAGGGATTCATGGACCTTTTCCTTAAGCTCAACGCTTCCCGACCCGGAGACTATAAATTTATAAGGCGTAATCATGTCATACAGGCCTTTCAGGAAGAGACCTGCGTTTTCCTTTCTCTGTATCTCGTCGATAAATACATACCCTTTCCGCCGACCGAACTCAAGTCCGATTCTGTCTAACAGCGCCTGCTGCGATGAAAAATGAGGCATGTCCCTTTCAAAATCGAGGCTCAGAAATAGGGTCCCTTCACCTCTTCCCTTCAAATAGTCCTGCAACTGCGTCATCAGGGTCGTCTTCCCTGCCTGACGCGGGCCGACAATCAAAGATATCTCCTTCTTGCTGAGGTGCTCGACAAGATCACTAAATAAGTACCTCTTTATAGGCATGCTCTATTTTATGGACGAGAATAACTAAAGTCAATATGCTATTTTTTCGTACATATCATAGCCCCTCAAAGAAAAGCCATTGAACAGTTTTTCCCTAAGTGGCGCTACGTAATATTAGGTAACTAATGGAAGAGGAGGAATGAAGATGCGAAAGCCTTACCTACTGCGCTGGGCGTGGCAAATTCTGGTCAAGATGCTGAATCAACAGATTATCGCAAGGAATCGCCGATGAGCCATTTCCAGAGAGGTTGATAATGGATCTCCAACTCCACCGCTGTTTCTTTCGCCTCATAATCCCACGTGAGCACAGTCAAGCTCTTGCATTTACTTTCGGCGGCAGCTTTGAGGAGCGCATGTGCCTCTCTCTTTTTTGTCATATAATGATCGACTTCATAACAGACCTGGACCAGCTGACTGAGCTTCAATCCTTCCTTGACTGCAAAATCGACTTCCTTGCCGTCTTTGGATTTATAGCAGTAGAACTCCTTTTTTCTGCGCAAAAGCTCTATGGCAACAAGATTCTCGATCAGTCTTCCTGTGTCAGGGGCCGTCTTGAACTTTACCGCATTGATCATGCCGGTATCATAGGCATAGACCTTTTTAGGGCTTCTCATCTGCTCTTTGACCTTGTGAGAAAACCTTTCAATGTTGAATATCAGGAACGCTTCATTAAGGTATTCTGTGTAGTTTTCGACGGTGTGAACACTCTTAAAGTCGAGTGCATTCTTGAGTCTGGTATACGAAAATTCGCTTGAATGGTTTGTGATCAGATAGAGGCCAAGATCATAGAGTTTTTTTGCATATCTCACGTTATATCTCTTCACGATGTCTTTGAAGAGAATGCTTTCAAACAGAGTTGCCATATAGCTCTTGGGATCAATCTCCTTGAGGAGCACTTCCGGATACCCCCCCTTGCTGAGATATTCGCTCAGAAGGTTCAGGATCATACCCTGCCTTTCCTTGGTGGCAAGGGTCTCATCTGCGATAAAATCCCTAGCCTTCAAAAATTCAGAAAAAGAAAACGGCAACAGCTGAAACTCAACATAGCGGCCTGTCAGATGAGTTGAGAGTTCCCTGCTCAGCAGTCGGGAATTTGAGCCGGTGATCACCAGGTTAAAGCCCTTGCGCTGCAACCTGTTCAGAAAAAGTTCCCATCTGTCGAGGTTCTGTATCTCATCAAATAGCACAGTTTTTGTATCTCCGTAGACCTGCCTGATAGCCTTAAGGAGATCGTCGTAATCGGATATGCCGAGGAGTCTTTCGTCATCAAAGTTCAGATAGGCAAAGTCCTGCCCCTGAAGCATCTTCATTGCGAATACAGACTTGCCTGCCCTTCGAGGGCCGACAATAACCTTGATCAGGTTGTTCTTTATGCTTTTTACGGCTTCCCGCAGTCCTTCCCTTTGAATATATTGGGTCGCAAGGAGTTCGTCCCGTTCTGTCTTATGTCCCAATACGATGTCTTTCATAGCGTTGTTTATAATTATATACTGTATAACTTATAGTCTTTTTGTGCAGTATGATTAATTATATGCATAGATTAAAGGTTTTTACAAGACATAATAGCACCCTCCTCAGATACAAATGAGCCTGACCAGCAGACTCCGGAGGGGGGGGCAATTTTGGCCATGTGGCCATTTTTGACCTCTCCCGGCATTCCTTTCATAATTCTTGGCCATAGCTTCTCTAGATATCCTGCTGGTCTGTGCTATTGCCCCGGTCAGTTTATCCTTTGGATCCTGAATCTCCAGAATTTGTTGTGCCCCGCCTATTGGCATATTAATATTGGCCGCTATAATGATCTTCGTCGGAGGCCCCCTATGCCTTAAGCAGCCTTTCCCTTAACTTCCGAGATGCGCCTAATTTTGTGCCTAATAGCACAGCAATTAGGCACAAAATACAACCCATAAGCACTAACCGACAAATTCATTAATAGGGTGTTATAACGGTGACTTACGTGTATTTCCAAGCCCCTCGCCAGTCCCGTTTTCCGATTTCCTAAACCTGGGGCCGCAAGTTCGAATCTTGCAGGGGGCACCATCCGTTTGCCAGCCCTTGCCCGCACAAAAACGATCCCGGAAAAATTACAACAACCTGTAAATCATCTCGTTGTCGCTGTAGTCGATCGGGACGTCGATGATGACCGGGACGGTCTTCGTCAGCGCTTCCCTGAGCGCGCCTTCGAACTCCTCCGAAGACTGAAGTTTGATGCCTACTGCGCCGAAGCTCTCGGCCATCCTGACGAAATCGGGATTGGTAAAGTCGACTCCGAAGGAATGGCCGAATTTCTTTTCCGACTTCCACTTGATAAGGTTGTATCCGCTATCGTTGAAAATGACGACGACGATATTGAGCCCGAGCCTGCAGGCGGTCTCGAGGTCCTGCAGGTTCATCAGGAAGCCGCCGTCCCCGCAAAGGGCCACGACGTTCCGCTCGGGATAGATCAGCTTTGCCGTGATCGCCGAAGGGAAGGCAAACCCCATCGAGGCAAAGCCGTTAGAAAGGATGAAGGTGTTGTTCCGGTAGACCGGATAGAACTTCGCCGCCCAGAACTTGATCGACCCCACGTCCGATATCAGGATGTCCTCCGGCCCGAGCGCCTTCCGGATGCCGTAGATGATCCTCGGCGGCCGCGGCGGCCACGAATCGACCGTCCCCTCCCGCTCAAAGCCTTCGACGAAGTCCTGCCTTGCCGAGACGAGGAATTCGCACGTCTTGTTTGTGCTCATTACTCCCTGCAGCAGTTCAAGCGTCTCCCTGATATCGGAAATGATCTCGACCTCCGGCACATAATGGAGATCCACCTCGCTCGTGGTGAAGTCGATGTGGATCACCTTTTTGTCGAGTTTCGGGTTCCAGTTTTTCGGTGCATACTCCACAAGGTCGTAGCCGACGGCGACGATAAGGTCGGCCTTCGAAAAAACATCGGCGATCTGTCTGTCCTGCGAGAGTCCGAGCGTGCCGATGCAGGAGCGGCTTTCCGCCGATATCCCCCCCTTACCCATGAAGGTCGTCACCACCGGCATGCAGAAGATCTCGGCAAAGGTCCGCAGCCGGTTTCCGGCCGACTTACGGACAACGCCGTGGCCCGCGAGGATGAGCGGGAAGCGGGCCTTTTCGATCAGCTCCGCCGCCTTCCTCAGGGACTGTCTGTCGGGCGAACTCCTCCTCGGATAGATAGGTGCGATCATCGTGCGGTATATTTCACCGACCTCCATCGCCGCCACGTCCTCCGGCAGCTCAAGCTGGACCGGACCCGGCTTCTCCGTTGCCGCCACCTTGAAGGCCTTCCGGACCATTTCAGGGATCACGTCGGGCAGATCTATCCTGCCGTTCCACTTGGTCACGCTCTTGTACATCTCGACGATGTTAATGTACTGATGGGATTCCTTATGGATCCTCTTGAGGTCGGCCTGCCCGGTGATGGCGACGAGCGGCGACTTATCCAGAAACGCGTCCGCCACGCCTGTTAAAAGGTTCGTCGCCCCCGGGCCGAGGGTCGAGATGCAGACTCCCGGCCTGCCGGTCAGGCGTCCGTAGGCATCTGCCATGAATGCGGCAGCCTGTTCATGCCGCGTCAGGATAAAACGGATAGAGGAGGTCCTGAGCGACTCCATAAGATCGAGGGTCTCTTCACCGGGCACCCCGAATATGTATTCGACCCCCTCGTTTTCGAGGCATTTTACGAGAAGATCAGATGCCTTCATGCCGCTTACTCCCTCACCACAACCGTCTTGATATTCACGAACTCTTTCAGCCCGTAATGAGACAGCTCCCTGCCGACGCCGGATTTCTTGACTCCTCCGAAGGGAAGTCTCGGATCGGACTTCACCATATCGTTTATCGCGATACAGCCGGCGTCTATCCTTTCGGCGATCCGCTCCGCCCGCTTAAGGTCCCTGCTCCAGACGGAGGCTCCAAGCCCAAAAGGGGTGTCGTTTGCTATCCTGACTGCCTCATCCTCGTCCCTGACGACGATGACGGGTGCGATCGGGCCGAAGACCTCCTCGGTCATGATCCTCATCTGCGGATTCGGATTGGAGATGACGCACGGCGAAAAGAAAAGGCCTTTACTGAAGGAATGCCCGGCCTGAAGGATCTCCGCTCCCTTCGCCTTTGCATTCTCCCGCTGTTCGTTGAGCGTATCGAGGATCTCGCGCTTTGCGACGGGGCCGACATCCGTCGTCTCGTCCATCGGGTCGCCGATCTTCAGTTCCTTCAGCCGGCCGAGAAAGACCTTCTTGAATTCTTCCGCTATCTCTTCCATGACGATAAAACGCTTCGCAGCGATGCAGCTCTGGCCGGAGTTGATCATCCGGGCGGTTACCGCCACCCTGCCGGCCTTTTCGACATCCGCATCGTCAAGGACGATAAAGGGATCGGAACCGCCGAGTTCGAGCACAAGATTCTTGATCTTCCTTCCTGCGTGCGCTCCCACTTCTTCGCCGGCCTGATTGCTTCCGGTCAGGGACACGGCGTCGACCTTGTCTTCGTCGATCAGTTTCAAGGCGTCCTTTGCCGAAATCAGCAGTGTCTTAAAGACGTTTCCGGGGAAGCCGGCCTTCGTAAACGCCTCCTCGATCGCAAGCGCGCACATCGGAACATTCGACGCATGCTTCAGCACCACCACGTTTCCGGCGGTCACGGCAGGGATGCCGAAGCGGAAGGCCTGCCAGAAGGGGAAGTTCCAGGGCATGACGGCCAGCACGATGCCAAGCGGCTGAAACATGACATAGCTCCTCTTTGCCTCGGTCCCGATCTCTTCGGGCTCGAGAAACCTTTCGCCGTTTTCGGCGTAATAGTCGCAGAGCCATGCGCACTTCTCGACCTCGGCGACCGACTCCCTGATCGCTTTGCCCATCTCGCGCGTCATGATCTCGGCATACCGCCGCTTCTCCGCCTTCAGCTGATCGCCCAGTCTTTTCACATACCTCGCCCGCTCCCGGACCGGCAATCCCCTCCATTCCGAAAAGACCCGTCGTGACCTGCCGATCTCCGCCTCGACCTGATCGGCCTTCATCAAATCGAATTCCTGCATCACCTCTTCGGTGTATGGATTGACAGATTGAATCTTCATCAGCCCTCCCATAATGTATCCCGCAAGTCCATCAATTCCAAGATCGCGCGTCGCCCATCCTTTTCCATTATATCCCAGATATGAGGAAGTTCATCATTCTGCCATTCCGTTCAATAGTTATCCTATATTTGCCGAAGCGTTATTCCGGAGGCGGGGAGAACGGCCCGAATAGCCTTTCGGAGCGATTCCTAACGGCATCGGGAGCCACGCCATATAACATCCGGTGACGTCCTGCATTCCGGAGGCCATGCCCTGTCAAATCGTATCGCATTGAAAGGATGTGAGGGATGCGCTCCCCGCCGGTAAACAACGATAGAATTTACAGGTACGACCGGAGGCCCGCTATGGGAAATACTATTTCGGGCCTTTTTCGGCCGCAAGGACCCCGTCCCTGATCACCAGGAGGGTATCCGCCAGTCTCTTGGCCTGGCTCTGATCGTGCGTCGTCATGATGACCGTCGGGCCGCTCTCCTGTTTCATCTTCAGGAGGATTTCCTCTATGATCCGGGAGTTCTTTTGGTCGACCGAGGCGGTGGGCTCGTCGAGGAAGAGGATGTCCGGTCCCATCACGAGCGCCCGTGCTATCCCGAGTCTCTGCGTCTCCCCGCTCGACAGCGTTAGGGCGTTCTGGCGTGTCTTGTGACTCAACTGAACAAACTCCAGGACCTTCTTCACCTTCTCTTCCGTCTCCTGCTTTCCGATTCCCCGTATCGTCAGGCCGTAGGCGACATTTTTAAAGACGCTGGTATTGAAGACCCCGACCTTCGGGAGCACCAGGGTTATCTTTCGTTTCAGCCGAAGGTCCGCATCCACCCGCTTGTCGTCGGAGAAAAAGCCGATCGTCCCGCTGTCGGGCTGCTCGATCAGCGCGGCGATCCTCAGAAACGTCGATTTGCCGCAGCCGTTCGGGCCGGTCAGGATATAGACACCCGGAGGCCTGAACGAATACGAGCAGTCCCTCAGGACCGAATTGCCGTTATACGTCTTGGCGACTTTTGTCGCCTCCATCCCGAGGCTCATCTGGCCGCCCCCGCCGCGCCGCGTTTCTGCACAAAATAAAGCGTGAGATTTATTAGAAGCGAGATTGACAGAAGGATTATGCCGAGCGCCAGGGCAAGCTCGAAGTTGCCCTTGTCCGTCTCCATAGCAATGGTGGTGGTCATAACCCTCGTGAAGCCGAGGATATTACCCCCGACTATCAGGATCGCTCCTACCTCTGCCATTACCCTGCCGAGTCCCGCGATTACAGCCGATATGATGCCGTAACGGGCCTCCCTGATCACCGAGAGCGACACCTGAAACTGAGTTGCGCCGAGCGTCATCGATGCCTGCCTGATGATCGGGTCGACGCTGACAATCGCCGAATGGCTCAGGCAGGTGACGATCGGAAACGCAAGGATCGTCTGGGCAATAATCATGGCGGTCGGGGTATAGAGCAGGGAGAGAAAGCCGAGCGGGCCGCTCCGGGACAGAAGGAGATAGAGGAAGAGGCCGACGGCAACCGGAGGCAGTCCCATGAAGGTGTTGAGGATGCTGACGACCGCGCCCCGCAGCGGAAATCTCTTGAATCCCAGGAATGCGGCCGCCGGAAGTCCGAGTAAGGTTGCCGCGACCAGGGCCGTGCCGGAGACCTCGACCGACAGAAAGATGATCCCCCACAATTCCTTGTCGAGATTTAGGATCAGCGAAACAGCCCGCGAGAAACTCTCTATGATCGAGTTCATTTATACAAAGAGCGCGGCAGGGGTAGTGCGTCCCTGCCGCTCCGGCCCTCGAGGGTCACTTCGCGTCGGGGATGAAAAGCGCGTTGCCGTGCTTGTCCTTATAAGCCGCGATCGCATCCTGCCCTTCCTTCGATATCAGCCAGTTGATGAATTCCATCGCCTCTTTATATTTTACATGTTTGTATTTTGCGGGGTTTACCGCCATCACGCCGTACTGATTGAAGAGGATGGGGTCGCCTTCCAGGACGATCTCCATGTCGAGCCTGTCCTTGTCCTTCGTGGCCAGCCACGTTCCCCGGTCGGTAAGCGTGTACGCCCTCTTCTCATTGGCGATCCTCTGGGTCTTCTCCATCCCCTGTCCGACCTCCAGGTACCATTTCTGCCCCTTGGGGTCCACCCCCACCTTCTTCCATATCGCGAGCTCCTTGGTGTTTGTCCCCGACTTGTCGCCCCTGGACACAAAAATGCCCGCCTCCGATATCTTTTTGAACGCCTCGACCGCCGACTTCATTCCCTTGATCTTTCCCGGGTCGTTCTTGGGACCGATGATCACGAAGTCGTTATACATCACGTCATGCCGGTCGACGAAGTAGCCTTCCGCGACCGCCTTCAGTTCCTGCTCCTTCGCATGGACGAAGGCCACGTCGGCATCCCCCCTTTTGCCCATTTCGATCGCCGCTCCGGTGCCGCGCGCCACCACCTTCACGACTATGCCGGTCTTCTTCTGAAAAAGCGGCAGAATATAGCCGAAGAGTCCCGAGTTCTCCGTGCTCGTGGTGGAAGCGCAGAGGATCTCAGTCGCCGAAGCGGTTGCGGCGCCAAACGCAAAGACGGATAATGCAACTACCAAGACAATGCTGCAGATTCTTTTCATGTCTCCTCCTCAATTTTGCCGCCTGTCAGGCGGCGTATGATAAAATGCGTAAGCTAATTCCTGATGACCGACGGCACTGCGTCTGGCGAAAAAAGGCGGGAGCCGTGTTTCACGTACGCGGCGATGATCTGCTGACCTTCCGGCGAGGTGACAAAAGCAATGAACTCCATCGCCTCCCGGTACCGCGCAGTGGGAAACCTGTCGGGATTCACGGCGATCACGCTGTACTGATTTTTCAGAAGAGGGTCTCCCTGGAACAGGACCTTCAGTCCGATCTTCTTCTCATAGTTGAGGTACGTTCCCTTGTCGCAGAGGGTGTATGCGTCCTTCTCGTCGGCTACTAGGAGTGTGTCGCCCATCTTGCCGCCGGTCTCGAAGTACCATCCCTTTCCCTTCGGGTTGATCCCGGCATCGTCCCAGATGTCGAGCTCCCGGATGTTTGTGCCGGAGTCATCGCCGCGGGAGACAAAGGGAGAGCCGCTCTCTGCTATCAGTTCGAAGGCATCGACCGCCTTTTTCGCCTCACGGATGCCGGCAGGGTCCTTCTTCGGGCCAAGAACGATAAACGTGTTGTGCATGACGGTCCTGCGGTTGACCCCGTATCCCTCAGCCACGAATTTTTCTTCGCGGAAGGGATCGTGGACAAAGAGCATGTCCGCTTCCCCCTTTTTCGCCAGCCGCAGGGCTCTGCCGGTGCCTACCGCAACTATTTCGACCTTCACCCCGTATTTCGAAGACTTCTCGTAGGCCGGGATGAGCACGTCGAAGAGGCCCGAGTTCTGCGTGCTCGTCGTCGAGGCGATCACCATCTTTGCCTTTCCTGTCGGCATGTTTACAAAATAAGATTTCCCGGCTTATAAGTCAAATATATTATCTGCATCAATGTCATGCACGCGGTTCATGCCGCTTGCGTATTCCTGTCTGCATGGATTGACGTGCTCCGGCCGGCTCTATAGAATAGTGCGTATGGACGACCATCGTCTCAAGGCATTCTGCCTCGTTTTTGAGCTGAGGAGTTTCTCCAAAGCCGCTGCCGCAAAACTGATGTCGCAGTCTGCGATGAGTCATCTCATCAAGAACCTGGAGGAAGAGCTCGGGGTGAGGCTCCTGACGAGACAGGGCAAGACAGTCACCCCCACCTCGGTGGGCAGACTCTTTTATCAGCATGCCCGCAGGATCCTCGACCAGTACGACAGCCTTGAAAATGCGCTGAATGCCGCCTCGGGTCTCGTTAGGGGGCCTCTCCGTCTTGGGGCGAGCGCTACCGTAGCCTCCTATCTGCTGCCCCAGGTCCTCTACGGGTTCTCCAGAGAATATCCCGACGTCAGGATAGAACTGACCGTCTCGAATGAGGAAAGCATTGTCGGCGATGTCATCGAGGGCAGGATCGAGTTCGGCATCGTGGGTGTCGGCGTAAATAACCCGGTCGTCGCCCTGCAGGAGATCGCCGAGGATGAAATCGTGATTATCTCTTCCGAAGACAACCCCCTCGCGAAAAAAAGGATGGTGACCGCCGCCGACCTGGAATCGGAGCGGTTCATCATGCCCGACGTGGGGTCGGGGACGAGGGAGTTCGCGGACGAGCTCTTCCGGGAGGCGGGAATCGATCCCGAAAAAATTCAGATCTCGATGACCCTCGGCAGCCCTGAGCTGATAACCCAGATGGTGCGGGCCGGGGCGGGGGTATCCTTTGTATCGAAGTGGTCGGTCTTCGGGGCTATGAAGGAGGGGTCCGTGCGCCTTCTGGATCTGCGCGGCCGCAAGATAAGAAGAAAATTCCATCTCATCGCAACGGAACGGGAGCCGTCGACCGCCGCGGCAAGGGCCTTTGGAGACTTCATCAGAAATTATCGGTTCTTTGTCCCTTTTTGAAAGGGCGCCGGACACTTTGCGGAGCCTGCGGGGAGGGGGCCCGCCCAGGGAAGACCGGATTCACCGGAAATATCCGGTGAGCAGGGAATTCCTGACGCAGCGGTCGATGTCGGCAAAGCAGGACCGGTACTCCCGGAGGCTGCAGCCGTAGGGGTCTGATATTTTTGTGAGGATCCGGTCGTCTCCGGAGAAATCGGCGAGATTGAACGTTTTCGAATAGGCCGCCGGGTCTGCTTCGAGCACCAGTTCCACCTGGGAAGGCTCCATGCAGAAGATGAGGCTGCTGGCGCGGATGAGTTGAGCGCCGAGCATGCGGGCCCGGTGGCCCGATATGTCGATGCCGTTTTCAGCGGCGGCGATGAGGGCGAAATCCGTCGCCCGATTGCCGATCAGCGCATGCGTGCCTGCCGAGGAGACTTCCATTGCCTGCCTGCCAGCCAGGAGCGCGCGGAAGATCCCTTCGGCCATCGGGCTCCGGCAGATATTGCCGGTACAGACCGTCAGGATCTTCGTTGCGGGCCGCTCTGCAGTTCTGTCCATCCGATCACGTCCTTCCCTGTTTGTAAATGCGGTGCCTCCGGTTTTATAATAACCGATACCGTAATCTTCGGAAAATCAATCGCCATGACCGAAAACACCGACATTTCAGCCGAGAGACTCGGGGTCGACGACAGCTTCAGTTTCAGCTGCGACTCCGGCCTTGCCTGCTTCAACAAATGCTGCAGGGACATCAACCTCTTCCTGACGCCCTATGATATCCTGAGGATGAAGCGCCGGCTGCGCATTTCTTCGGCAGAATTTCTGAAGACCTACACATTTCCGCTCTTCCCCGAAGAGATCGGCCATCCGGTCATTCTCCTTAAAATGATCCCCGATGAGACGAAGAACTGCCCCTTCGTGAGCGGGGAGGGCTGCATGATCTACGACGACAGGCCCTGGTCCTGCAGGAGTTTCCCGCTTGAGCCGGTTTCGGACAGCGTGCCGCCTGTCTTCGGGATCGTCAAGAGGGAGTTTTGCCTCGGCTTCGGCAAGGGCAGAACGAGCAGGACGGTGAGAAAGTGGCGGGACACGCAGAATGTCGCCCTTTATGAAGAAATGAACGAGGGATGGAAGAAGATCACTCACCATGAGGACTTCGGATCGAAGAACTTCCTTGAAGGCGCATACCGGGACATCTTTTTCCTCGGCAGCTACAACCTGGACGAATTCAGGAACCTTCTCATACACGGTGAGCTTCAGAGATATTTCGACATTGGAAACAGCGTATTGAAACGGATCAAGTCCAGCGAGACCGAACTGCTTCGCTTCGCCTTCAAATGGATGCGCTGCGTTTTGTTCGGGGAGGACACGCTTAAAAGAAGGTGAAGTCCGGGGACGAGGCTCTCTTCCCTGGCGGATCTGTTATAATAAGTAAAGTACTTTCTTTGTAAATATTCTGCGAGCCCGGCCCCAGGCCTTTTCGGCGGCATGAAAAGAGCAGCCGACAGAGGGCTCGATGCCGGGAAAAGGAGATACGACAATGGCACAGGTTATGGAAGAGAAAGCGGTTTGTCCCCACTGCGGACAGAAGTTGAATAAATGGAGTACGCCCACCTTTAATTTTTCGGACGGGCTCGGCTGGTGCAGCTCCTTTCTTTATGTCTGTTTCAACGACGAATGCACTTTCTTCAAAAACAGCTGGAAGCATATGTATGAATCATACGGGCAGGAGATGGGGTATCGCTACATGCTGCATCCCGACTCCGGCGAGGCGGCGAGTCTTCCCTGTGGAAGTAAGTACGCGATGAAGGGCGACATCATCGACGAGATACAGGAGGCACAGGAAAAGGCCGACCTGGAGGCGAGGAAGAAGGCGTTCCAGGCGCTCACGGATTATTTCATCGCCAAGGACGTGGATGCCCTCCTGAAGGTGCTCATGGACGAGGAAGGGTTCGGAAGCGTGAGGCTGAAAGCGGCAGAGCACCTTGGGGAGATCGGCGACCTGAAGGCGGTCGAGCCGCTCGCAAATTACCGGTGTGTCAACGAAGTGATTCAGGCTAAGATCGGCGAGGCGGTGCAGAAGATCCACAAGAAGAACTTCACGATGGAATGCCCCTACTGCGCCGAGGTCATTAAGGTCCGCGCCAAGATCTGCAAGCACTGCGGCAAGGAACTTACCGCGTAAGCGGGGACCGGCGGGCAGAGCGTCCCTCAAATCTTCTGATCTTCCTTGCGATAAAGACTGCAGGGAATCTGGTGCAGGGAACGATTTCTGATGGGTGTCAAATGGAAATAGGCCGCGAGCCCGATCGCGGCCTATTTTTGAGATCAATCCGGCACGGTACCTGCCGCAAATAATGAGTCCGCTCTGTGGTATACTTTCGATGTATCGAATATCCGTGATGAGGGGAGGTCAGTGTGAGCAACGCAGAAGACAAAGACGCAGAATCCCTCGAAGGTTCCCTGGAGGGATACAAGGGAAAGATCATGCCGGTCAACAAGGGCAGTCTGACGTGGGACAAGGAACTGATCTTCGTTGCCCGCACCCAGCGCGGCTATGAGATCGAATTCGACGCCGCAGCCCAGTGGGGCTGCATCCCGACCGAGAGCCTCCTGCTGAGCCTTGCGGGATGCATGGCGATTGACGCCGTCTCCTTCTTGCAGAAGATGAAATGCGTCATCTCGAAGTTCAAGATCGATATTTCCGGCGAGCGTAACCCTACGCCGCCGCAATACTACAAGAAGATGGATATGACCATCCATATCTCGGGGGAAGGCCTGACCCCGAAAAAAATGGAGCGGGTCATCTCGCTGTCTCAGGAAAAATACTGTTCGGTCTACCATTCCCTACGCAAAGATCTCGAGGTGAAGGTCGACTACGTGATCGAAAAATAGCCGGATCAGTAGATGAACGTTGCGGGGTCTCTCAGCTCGTGGCAGCGGTTGCAGAGATGCCTCGCCGCGTTCTTGTCCACGATCCAGCCATGCGCCTTATGGCAGTCGAGGCAGTTCAGCTTTGCCCGTTTCATGTGAAGGCTGTGCTGTCCGACCCTCGTCTCGCTTCCGTGGCAGTTCTTCAGGCAGTCCTGGCTCGAAGGTTTTATCTGGCCGTGCGGATGATGGCAATCGAAGCATTTCAGCGAGGACATCACCCCTTTCGTCGGGATGTTCTTGTGGCAGGTGAGGCATCTGCCAAGCGGTATCATCTTCGGCGTGTTTTCGCCGTAACTGTGGCATTTCAGACATGACAGTCCGGCCATCCCCATCCCGTGAATGACCTTGTCCTTGTGGCATCCGGAGCAGGCCTGCTCGTTAGGCAGGAAATTGTGGCTGCTTCCGGTGTGGCACTGGCTGCAGCTGATATGCTGCATGAACACATGTCTCGCATGCCCATAGGAGTTGCTGAGCGTCATCGACCCCTGTTCGACGTCGGAGAGATGACAGTCTTTGCATGCGTTCCAGGGGGAGATGCGTCCGTGCGTCTGCCTGGTCGTCTTTTCCGTCCCTTTAATAACGTACGAGATGAGCATCCTGTTCTCCTCGAGCATGCTCATTTGATGACATCTCTGGCAGGTGTAGTCCCTGTGCTTGCTCAACTGCCACGTCTTGAACGCCTCCTGCATCATATGGCACTTGGTGCAAAACTGCGGGTCCTCCTTGGTGTACTTGTAGTACCGCATCCCGACGAGTCCTCCGGTTACGGTAATCAGCAGGAGCAGCAGCACGATCGCCTGCTGGTTTTCCTCGATAAAAGTCTGGCAGAATGAAGAGAGGGGGTTCTTCCTGGACATGCCTCAGGACCAGCCGCAATCCCCGGACAACCGTGCCGGATCTCCCGCCTCCGATGAAACCAGTATGAGTCTGCGGATCATTTCTCTTTTCGCCTCGATTGCGGATCTTACCCCTTCTATGAGGGGCTTTCGCCGTATGCCGATATGCGGGGGCCGTCCCAGTTCCGGACGCCGCCTTGCGGATATACACCGCACAATGCCACCTATTATAACACCCCCTGCAGCCTCTTTGAAACCGGGGCGCATCCGGACGCCCCGCTCTAACTGCTCAGAAAACTGAAGAATTTGTACAGGAAGAATGAAAAGATAAAACCCATGAAGGCGCCGAAGGCGGCAAGGATCCCCAGCACAACGATGAACAGGAAATATACGATGAGGCTGTGCGAGGTGACCCCGGCGTGAAAAAAAGTATTGACGTCTTTCGCAATCGCGTCCCGCCACGTGCCCTGAAACGTGTCCGCCAGCAGCACGTCCATAAGGATCGATATGGCGATGCTGATGAACGCGCCGAAAATTGCGCCGAAGAGAAGAAACTTCTTGGCCCTTCTCTGGTCTTCCATTAACTATTTGTTCATTAGATCGAGGAAGTCCTTGTTGCTCTTTGTCCCCGTAAGCTTGCCGAGAAGGAACTCCATGCTCTCGACGGTGTTCAGCGGGTTCAGCACCTTTCTCAGTATCCACATCTTGTTCAGCACGTCCCGGTCGACCAAAAGCTCTTCTTTCCTCGTTCCCGAGGCATTTATATCGATCGTCGGGAATATCCTCTTGTCGACGAGCTTCCTGTCGAGATGGAGCTCCATGTTGCCGGTGCCCTTGAATTCCTCGAAGATGACGTCGTCCATTCTGCTGCCGGTGTCGACGAGTGCGGTTGCCAGGATCGAAAGGCTGCCGCCGGTTTCGATGTTTCTCGCCGCGCCGAAGAACCGCTTCGGTTTCTGAAGGGCGTTTGAATCGAGACCTCCCGAAAGCACCTTGCCGCTCGTCGGCATGATCGCATTGTAGGCCCTCGCAAGTCTCGTGATACTGTCGAGGAGGATGACGACGTTTCTCTTGCTTTCGACCAGCCGCTTGGCGCGCTCGATCACCATTTCCGAGACCTGGCAGTGTCTCTGGGGCGGTTCGTCGAACGTGGAGCTTATGATCTCCGCCGTGTTGACCTGCCGCTTCCAGTCGGTCACCTCTTCGGGACGCTCATCGATGAGGAGGATGATCAGGTGAATGTCCCGGTGGTTCTTCTTGATCGCCTTGGCGAGGGACTGAAGGAGCATCGTCTTTCCGGTACGGGGGGCCGCAACGATCATTCCCCTCTGGCCCATGCCGACAGGAGTGATGAACTCCATCACCCGCGTCGAATAATCCGTAGGATCGTATTCGAGCTTGATCCTCTCTGTGGGATAGTACGGGATGAGGTTGTCGAAGAGGGGCCTTTTGACGTTTTCCTCGGGGGATTCGTGGTTGATCGCCTCGACTTTGAGGAGGGCAAAATATCTCTCGCTTTCCTTCGGCGGCCGTATCTGGCCGGAGACGAGGTCGCCGGTCCTCAGATTGAACCTCCTGATCTGGGACGGAGACACGTAAATATCGTCGGGCCCGGGGAGGTAGCTGTAATCCGGGGACCTCAGGAACCCAAAGCCGTCGGGAAGGATTTCGAGCACTCCCGCCGAAAACACATTCCCTGTCTTTTCAGCCTGGGCCTGCAGGATCGCGAAGATAAGGTCCTGCTTGCGCAGTCCCGCGGCGCCTTCGACTTTCAGCTCCTTTGCCACGTCGGTAAGCTCGTCGATAGTCTTTTCTTTTAATTCGGAAATCGAGATATTGCCCATACTATGCTCCTCACTGGGTTGACTTTAAGGATATAAATTTCCCGGAAGGTTTTTGCCTATCCATGTGGGATTTGTTAATTCAAGAAGAACTCTCGTATTAATTCTACCATAAATTACAGGAAAAGAAATACCTTTGTCAACGAATTATTTTTGGCATCGACTCCACGCCGCGGCCGGCGGAAGCGTGAAAAGTTGAACCCCCTTGCCCCCTGTGGTACACTGCAGAGTGCGCCACGGAAAAGCGAATAGGGAAACAGCGTCACATCCTTCGCCGCGCAGGGCCGGACCGGTCGCGATGATGGTTTCTGTCGAGGCCGAAGGCGGCATCATCGCAGACTGTCTGGGGCCTGCCCCTCACCGCCTCCCTCAGGTCGGCAGCACAATGAGGGGGACGATCAATAATATCCCCGTCGTATATTCCATATCGGGTCTCGGAAAGACAAATGCCGCGCATTGCCTCACCTCCCTGATCCTGCGTTATTCTCCCTCTGCCGTGATCCTCTTCGGTGTGGGCGGCGCATACCCCGGCACCGGACTTGGCGTGGGAGATGTCGCGGTGGCGACGAAGGAGGTGTATGCCGACGAAGGAGTGCTGCTCGAGGACGGTCCCCATTCCCTCGAATTGATAGGCATCCCGCTTCTGAAGGCGGGCAGACGGAAATATTTCAATGAGTTTCCGCTCGACGCTCTGCTCTCAAAGAGGATGCTGAGAGCAGCCCGCTCCGCAGGACGGAGGGCCGAAGCAGGAGTCTTTACCACGGTGTCCGCCTGCACAGGTACGACCCGGCGGGCGAAGGAACTCTCTTCCCGTTTCGGGGCGATATGCGAAAACATGGAAGGAGCGGCAGCGGTGCATGTCTGCCGGCTTTACGGCATCCCGATCGTAGAGGTCCGGGGCATCAGCAATATCGTCGAGGCAAGGGACATCTCGAAGTGGGATATCGCGAAGGCCTCCGAAAGCTGCCAGCGGACGGTGATAGAATTTCTGAAGGGGCTCGGATCGCGGTAGGCATGCGCCTGTGCATCACGCGCCGTCATTTCCGGGCGTGGGATCCGCCCTTCGACAGGGCCGGGTGGCAATCCTTTCGACGCATCAAGTCGTAAGCGCTTCAGGGCGGGCCTGCCTCATCGATACCCGCCCGCGGGTATGACGAACAAGACGAATAATATACTTGGGGAATTCCCGTTAATTTCTATATGGCGAGCTTTTGCGTATTGTTATACTATGATTAACGCATTATTTCGGATTACGAAAGAGGCAGGACAAATGAAGGACTCGGCAGTCACATGCAGTCTCGCAAAGGGCTTCGGTGAATTTTTCCGAGAACTCCTGTCCCGCACGCGGCTGCGCGTCGATCAGGATGACATTCCGGGAGAAGGGGCCGGTCGAGCGGGGGAATGCCCGGCCCGCGCTCGGATGTCGGAGTTGATGGAGCGGGAAGAGCCCTTCGGGAAGACGGCGGCATAGCACGGTGACGACCCTCTCCCTGGGCTATTCTCCCTGCCCGAACGACACCTTCATCTTTTATGCCCTTGTGCACGGCAGGATCGATACCGGGGGAATCGGCTTCGAGGAGGTTCTGGAAGACGTCGAGACGCTCAACCAGATGGCCCGCGAGGCCCGGCTCGACATCACAAAGGCTTCGTTCCATGCGTTCGGCTATCTGAGAGACGATTACTGCCTTCTCCGGGCCGGAGGCGCCCTCGGGAAAGGGTGCGGTCCGCTTGTCGTTGCCCGGGAAGAAACGGATATCCGCGATCTCAGAGGAAAGACGATCGCAATCCCCGGCAGGCTCACCACCGCCTTTCTCCTTCTTCAGACCTTCGATCCGTCTCTGAAGGAGAAGGTTATCGTGATGCCCTTCGATCACATCATCAACGCAGTGAGGGGCGGCGCGGCGGACGCCGGTCTGATTATTCATGAGAGCCGCTTCACCTATCGGCGCGCCGGCCTCAGAAAAGTTATCGACCTGGGCGACTGGTGGGAACGAGAGACGGGACAACCGATACCGCTTGGCGGTATATTCGCAAAACGAAGCCTGGGGGCCGCTGTGATCGGGAAGGTCGATAGTCTCATCCGGCGGAGCGTCGAATACGCCTTCGGCCACAGGAGCGAACCGGTTTCTTACATCAGGCGGCATGCGCAGGAGATTGAGGACGAGGTGACGAATCAGCATATCGATCTCTATGTGAACGACTACTCGCTCGATATAGGGCAGGACGGAGAACGGGCGGTCGAGGAGCTCTTCAGGAGGGCGGAAGAAAGCGGGATCGTGCCGCGTTCGGGAAAGCCGCTCTTTATTTCCCGCTAGGCAGTCCTTCTCCGCGCTCTTTTCAGGTATAATTGCAGGAGGAAACTGCGCGATGCCGAAGGACACTGAAGACAACAGACCGGTACGGGTCAGGAACCGCCGCGTACATTTTGCGAACGAGCGGACCTTTCTCGCCTGGATCAGAACGAGCATCGGCATCATGGCGTTCGGATTCGTCGTCGAAAAGTTCGCGCTCTTTCTGAAGCAGGCCGCCTACTACCTCGGCTCCACCGGGATGCGCGCGACAATTCCGCCCCACGGAGCGGCCCCCGGGCCGCCGTCTCCCGGTTATTCGTCGGTCCTCGGGATCATACTCGTGGCGCTCGGCGCGCTTATGGCGCTCCTTGCGTTCGTCCGGTATAAGAGGGTCGAGAAACAGATCGACGAGGACGCCTATCGGCCCTCGGTCATCCTCGACTCTCTCCTGACGATTTCGGTCCTCGTCATCGGGATCTTCCTTCTGATCTATCTGATCCACAGCATCTGATCAGCAAAATAGAGACACGACGCCTGCAAAGCGGGTTTTCCAAGGGTAAATGAGGGCCGTCATTCCGGCGGTGTGCTGGGACGGAATCCGGAGACGTCGGTTTTTGCCGGGATTCTTTCAGCAGCAGCTTCCCTTGCCGTTATCGCCGCTACAGCCGCAGGTCGGGTCCCCGCCCGTGATTATGCTGTTGATCAGGGCGGCCGCGCAGCCTACCCCCTTGTCGACGAAGAGGGCTTGCGAGGGGCAGTTCATCATGCAGGCCCCGCACTCCATGCACCTGTCCTTATCGACGAGAGAGGCCTTCCGGTTTTCGATGACAAAGACGTGATGCGGGCAGACTTCGAGGCAGATGCCGCACCCTGTGCATTTTTCTTCCGTGAGCGAAATTGTCGTTACGTTGCTGAGATACTTCATGGCGCCCCCCAATGTCCGGCCTTATAAAGGACCAACAGGATTATCGACACCGCAACCGACGCGATATAAAGCGGGAGGGATATCTTCAGTTCCTTCTTCACCCCGGACATCCCGGTAAAGGTGGTCGAGCCTGTAAACTGAAGCGCGATGTAAGAGCTTGCCATCGGGAAAAAGAGAAAAGCGGCGGCGAGAAGCAGGACATCAGGCGGGTCCGCAGGCCGGAATACCTTCAGCGAAAGCACGATAGAAAGCAGGCCCACCAGCCATCCCTTTACCGCAAACGACCTGGCCGGGACAAAAGGGAGCAACAGCGGGGTGATGAAGGCGCCCGCCAGGACCGCTACGAGGCCCAGGCCGAGGAAGGGCAGGCCGCCCGAGGCAGCATCTTTGAAGATGATCCCGGAAGGCTGAAGGCCGAAGAAGAGCAGGATAAGAAGCGCGAACCAGGGATAGTATTTCTTCATCGCCGGATTGATCTCCATCGGCGTAAGTATGAGCCTCTCGGGAAGCGGAAATCGCACCTCCCGCATCCCGGGCGTCGCTCTTCGGCCGGCCGCGACATAGGAGGGGATATCCTTCGCGTATACCGGGCCGTACAGGACCCTGAAGCCGGAGGCGCTGCGCACCGCGTAGCCGCTGACTCCGACAGCGCCGAGCTGAGGAACGATGATGTTTCTGTGGCCGACCACTTCGTTCAGACGAACAAGGGAAATGCGCTTCACAAGCTCGTCCGTGCCGAACGTCCCTTTCCCCGCGGCGCACCAGACGTTGATTCCCTTCGTATCCAGAACGAGCACCCAGCCATCCAGGCCTTTCAGCGCCGCCCTGAGATGGTCGAAGCTGAGCTTGTAATTGGCGCTCACGAATACGTCGGAGTCTTTATCCGGATTGCCGACCGCGTAGAGGCCGGGCTTTACGGCATAACTTTCACGGAAGGCGCTGGTCCGGCAGCGAACATGCTCCCATGTGTCTGCTGTCGTCAAATCCGTCGAGACCCGGTAGACCGTGCAGCTTCCGGCAGAAACGGTGCCGGCGGCCCAGCGGGGCTTTTCTTCTGCTACAGAAGGGCCGGCGCATCCGCATGCGGACGGCTGAGCGGCGGCCTTTCCCGGCAGTAGATCATTTCTGAATTTCAACTCCGCCATGCCTGTCCCCCTTATAGGATTTCCTTGATGATCGGCCCGAGCTGCCCCTTCACCATCTCGACAAGCTCTTCGGCCTTGATGAGGGTGATGCAGCAGACCGAGCCGTTTTTTTCCCAACTCGCCACCGCCAGCTTGCTGCCGGGGATGATCCCGGCCCGCTCCCGAAGCTCCTTCGGCAGCACCATCTGGCCCCGTTCATCGACGCTGATAATAGATTCCACCTTACAGCAGGAGGCGGCCGTCTTTTCCCCCGTCATTGCCGCCGATAAGTCTTCTTTCTTTCTTCTTCCCATCGCATTCCTTCTTGGAGATTATTCTGAATAATCAGATTATACTGATTTGGGGGCGTGCGAGTCAAGAGGGGAGGGAAGGAAGGGGGATGGGTTATCAGGCGAAGGACGCGAAAGATGAGTAAAGATGTGCAGCTCAGTAACTGTTGCAATTCGAAAGATCTGTGGCTTCGGCGGTGCAAATCTGCACGGCCTTCCGCCACCCGTGGAGTACCGGCTATCAGCCAAAGCCCCAGGGCTCAAAGCTGAGGAGACAGCGCCTCCAGCACCCGGTCGAAATCCGCGAAGGGCTGAGAACCGACGATCTTCTGCCCGTTGATTATGAATGTCGGAGTGGCGTTAACGCCATAGCTCTGCTGGCCGCCCAGTTGTATGGCCTGGATGCCGTCTTCGAGCGCCTTGTCCGAAAGACATGCATCGGCCTTTTTCTGAGACATGCCGAGGATATCCACCAGCGCCTTCTCCGGGTCGGTGTCGCCGGCCCAGGAGGCCTGGTTCCTGTACATGAGCTCGAGCGCCCCAAAATAGTCTGCCTCGGTCGAGCAGCGGGCCAGCATCGAAGCGGTTAGCCCTGCCCGGTTGAAAGGGAAGTCGCGGTAGACCAGCTTCGCCTTGCCCGTATCTATATACTTTTCCTTGATCCGGGGCAATGTGTTTAAATGAAAGTCTGCGCAGTGAGGACATGTCAGCGCGGAATAGTCGATGATCGTGATCGGTGCGTTCGGGTCGCCGAGCACCTTTTCCGAAAGCATCTCTGCGATCCCCGGCAGGGCGTCCGAAGAGGCAGCCTCCGGCCCGCTGCCGCTGCCGCACCCCGCGGCAGCAAGAAAAATCAGGCAGCAGAGGAAGGCAAAGGGCCTCATGGTGGACAGAGGCTTTGTCTTTTTGACCGAATCGCCCTGAATAGTTTTTCGCCGTATGGCGTTCATCAGCCCCTCCGATATTTTTATCAAGCATAACATTTTTCCCATAAAGTCTTATAACCCGCCGTCACTGCACATGCCGGCCATCCCCCCGGGCGCGCGCCCCTTCGGTGCCGACTCGCGCTCTTTCCGGCCTGACCGAATGAGTTGTCAGGAGTCGCGCAAAAGATTTAAGATAAAAATCGTGAAGAACGCCGCCATCATAATTTTATTTCTCGGCATCCTGCTCTTCCCTCTCGGCGCCTCGGCGCTGAACGTTAAAGAGTACCATCTCGACAACGGCCTGAAGGTCCTTATCCTGGAGGACCACAAGGCCCCGACTGCGACGTTCCAGATTTGGTACCGTGTCGGATCGGTCGACGAGAAGATCGGCAAGACAGGGCTGAGCCATCTGCTTGAGCATATGATGTTCAAGGGGACCGCCGCGTATGGGCCGAAGACCTTCTCGCAGACGATCCAGAGGGCCGGCGGCATGGACAACGCCTTCACCAGCCGCGACTATACCGGCTATTTCGAGCTGCTCGCCTCGGACCGCATCGGTATCCCGATCGGGATGGAGGCCGACCGGATGCGCAACCTCATCCTTACTCCGCAGGCGGTTCTCTCGGAGCGGGACGTGGTGATGGAAGAGCGGAGGCTCCGCTATGACGACGATCCTGAAAACCTCCTCCACCAGGAGGCGCTTGCGGCGGCCTTCAAGGACCACCCCTACCGGTGGCCTGTTATCGGCTGGATGTCGGACCTCAAGACGCTTGACCCCGCCGACCTGGTCGCCCATTACAACACCTATTATGAGCCGAACAACGCCGTGATCATCGTCGTGGGCGACGTGCAGTCCGACCAGGTCCTGGCCGAGATAAAGAAGGCCTTCGGGAGTATCCCGGGAGGGCCGGAGATAAAGAGGACCCATCCTGCAGAGGACGCCCAGTACGGAGAAAAACGGGTCTACGTAAAGAAGGAGGCGGAGCTGCCTTCCGTCCTGATCGTCTACAAGGTCCCGGGCATCGGGGACGACGACGGCCTTGCTCTCGATGTGCTTGCCGGCATCCTCTCGGGAGGGAAGAGCTCGCGGCTCTATCATTCCCTCGTGTATGAGAAGCAGATCGCCCTTTCCGCATGGGCGAGCTACGAAGGGCTCTACAGGGACCCCTTTCTCTTTTATGCGGCAGCCACCGCCGCCCATGGAAAGAAGATAGAGGACGTCGAGAGATCGCTCCTCGATGAGGTCGAAAAGATGAAGAAAGACCCGCCTTCGGAGCGGGAAGTCCGGAAGGCGAAAAATCAGATCGAAGCGTCGTTCGTCATGGACCAGGACTCGATCTACATGCAGGCAAGGACGATCGGCTCCTTCGAGATGGCCGGAGGATGGAGGCTGATCGACAGGTATCTCGAGGGCATCAGGAAGGTGACCGCCGAAGATGTCCGGCGCGTTGCCGCCAAATACCTGGTTGCGGACAGAAAGACGACAGGGATCCTTATCCCTGAAGGGAAAGGGAAGAAATGAGGGCGAGGGGAAGAAATCTGAAAAGGCGGCTCATCCTCTTTGCAGGCATTTTGCTTCTGCTTTCGCCCCTTCGCGCGTCGGCTGCCGCTATCGCTGAAAGGGAGGTCCTGCCCAACGGGATGGTCCTGCTCCACGCCGAAAGGACGGGACTTCCGATCGTCAAGGTGGTACTTGCGATCAAGGCCGGCAGCGTCGCCGAGCCGCCGTCGAAGGAGGGCCTCGCAAACCTCACCGCCGACCTGCTCAATGAGGGCACCACGACGAGATCCTCACGCGATATCAGCGACGCGATCGAGTTCGTCGGAGGTTCTCTCGACACCTCGGGCGGCGCCGACTATGCCACGGTAACCCTCTCTGTCCTGAAGAAAGACGTCCGGCTCGGGTTCGACCTTTTGTCGGACGTGGTGCTTCATCCCGCGTTCAGCGAAGGCGAGATAGCCAGGAAGAAGGCGGTGATCAAAAGCTCGCTTATTCAGCAGAAGGAAGATCCGGGCACGGTCGCGTCCAAGGCTTTCCTGAAAGCGGTCTTCGGGGACCATCCGTACGGCGTTCCCCCGGAGGGGACCGAGGAGTCGCTCGACGCCATCACCCGGCAGGATATCGTCGGCTTCTATAAAGCCCATTATGCGCCGAACAATGCGATCATCGCTGTCGTCGGCGATATCGGCCGCGAGGAGCTCAGGGCGCTTCTTGACAGATTTTTCGGGGGGTGGCAGCCCGGGGAAATTGCCGACAGGCCCCTTCCCGTCCTCAGGAAAGGGGACGGCCCGAAGGTGGTCAGGGTACAGAAGGACATCACTCAGGCGAACGTGGCCCTCGGCCATCTCGGCATCTCGAGGGAGGACCCGGATTATTACGCGGTATCGGTGATGAATTATATCCTCGGGGGGGGAGGGTTCGCCTCGAGGCTTATGGACAACATCCGCGACAACAAGGGGCTCTCCTACGACGTGCACAGCCTCTTCTCGGCGAACAAGTTCGGCGGTTATTTCGAGGCGGGGCTCCAGACCAAGAACGAATCGGCAAACGCCGCGATCGGCGAGATACTCAAGGAGATGGAGAGGATACGCGCCGAACCGGTGACGGACAAGGAGCTGAGCGACGCCAAGTCCTATCTCACCGGGAGTTTCCCCCTCCGGATCGACTCTGACAGGAAGATCGCCTCTTTTCTTGCCGCGGCCGAGTACTACCACCTCGGGCTTGACTATGTGGACACGTACAAGGAGCATATCAGCGCGGTGACGAAGGAAGATGTCCTGAAGGCGGCGAAGAAATACCTGGATCCGAAGGACTACGTCCTCGTCATAGTCGGCAACCTCGAAAAGGCGTCCCTGAAGTACTGAGCCCTACCGCGACCGTCTGCGGTCCATGATATAGAGGCTCTTGGCGAAGGTCTTCGCATACTGCTTGAGCTCCGTCACCTTGAGCGCCACCTCTTTCGGTTCGCGTATGAGCGTCCGGTCGGTATTGACGACCGCGATCGAGATCGTCATGATCCCGAAGATCGCGGGGTTGTCGTTTCTGTCGACCGACACGATAAACCCCTTCTTGACGTCCTCCGGGTCGTAGAATTCGACTATGCCCCTGTCGAACTCTTCGATGATCCTGTTGCAGATAGAATGGACCCGCTCGGGCGAGCAGATAATCACAAAGTCATCGCCGCCGATATGGCCGAGGAAGTCATCGGAGGTCCCGAGTTCCTTCTTTATCACCGTGAGCGTCTCGCCGAGCCATTTGATCACGTCGCTGCCCCGTGCATAGCCGTAGCGGTCGTTGAAGGACTTGAAATTGTCCAGATCGACGAGGCAGAACGAGAATTTCTCGGTATCGTTCAGCCGGGTGAGCAGCTCTTTTTCTATGGCGAGGTTGCCCGGGAGCTTGGTGAGAGGGTTGGCGTCGAGGTTGGTGGCCTCGAGTTCCTTCAGCCGCGCCGACATCTCCTTGAAGGAGATCGCCAGGTCTGCCAGCTCGTCGGCGCCGTGGATTTCGGGCATGCTGTCGAAATTGCCGCTCCGGATCGAGTGCGTGGCAGCCTTTAATCTGTTGATGGCGGTGGTGAGATGGCTCGTCAGCAGGGAGGCGAAGAGAATTCCGAAGATAAAAGCGGCGGCGCTGAGGATGATCGTCACCATCAATATCCTTTCCCCCAGCGTGCCGGACCTGCTGATCTGCATGTTCTGGCGGGTCTTGTTCCAGATGTCTATTTCCCTGACGGAGGCGACTATCCTGCCGAAACTGACCTTGAGGGCGGCTGCGGATATCGCTTCGGCTTCCGCTTTCTTCCCGGCCCTGATGAGCGCTATTTCTTTCGAGAAGAGGCTGTCGTAGGCATCATGGCCGGCGAGAATATTTTTGAGAGAGCCTTTAAGGGCAGGCTGGACAGACCCGATCTCCGACAGAAGCGACTTGAAATCCCTCGACCTGTTCCAGAACAGACTTTCGGCGTCGTCCTGCTGGAATGTAAGGAACCTCTTCTCGTAGAGATCCTGGGCCTGGATGCAGTCATTCAGCTTGACGATCTTCTCTCCGACCGCCATATCGGAAAAGATGATCTCGGTTGTCATCTGGTTCAGTTCCAGGAGCCCCCAGATGGCATAGCAGCCGACGATCAGGGGGAACGTCACCATCAGGATGTACCCGAAGAAAATCTGCTGTCGTAAGGTAAGTCTCATCTCGTCCGGCTATCCTCCTGCGCGTTCGAGGGCGCGCCCTGTCCGTCGTATCCTACTGATTTTATTGTATCTCCTGGCGAATTGCAAGGGCCTTTTTTCCGCTGTTCCCCAAAAAAGCGGCCTTTGGCCGTCCGTTCCCGCGGCGCATCCGGCTGAGGAGGGCGCTGAAGCGGTATCCGGGAGGGCCGCCAGAGGAGGACAAGCTGCGGAAAAAGCCGCCGGGAATGTGTTAAAATACGGGGCTTGAAAGGGAGGGCAGGGGTATATTAAATGGCGAAGTTACTGATTAATATCGAAGAAGAGATGAAGGTGAGCTACCTCGATTACGCGATGAGCGTAATCATCGGCAGGGCGCTGCCGGAGGTGCGGGACGGGCTGAAGCCGGTGCAGAGAAGGATCCTCTACGCGATGTTCAGGGAGGGACTCCTTCCGGGCAAAAAATATTCGAAGAGCGCCGGTGTCGTCGGTGAGGTGCTCAAAAAGTATCATCCCCATGGGGACTCGGCCGTCTACGACGCGATGGTCCGGCTGGCACAGGACTTCAACATGAGATATACGCTCGTCGACGGGCAGGGGAATTTCGGGTCGATTGACGGAGACCCGGCCGCGGCGTACCGGTATACCGAGGCCAGGCTCGCCAAGATTGCGGAAGAGATGCTCGCGGATATAGACAAGGAGACGGTCGATTTCATCCCCAACTTCGACGAGACGACCGAAGAGCCGAAGGTCCTTCCCTCCCGGATACCGAACCTGATCGTAAACGGAGCCGCCGGCATCGCCGTCGGCATGGCCACGAATATCCCACCGCACAACCTCGGTGAGATCATCGACGGGCTGATCATGCTCCTGGATGACCCCGGGGTCACGCTGGAAGACCTGATGACGGTCATCAAGGGCCCGGACTTCCCGACCGGGGGGATCATACACGGCACCGGCGGGATCCGCGACGCCTTTGCGACAGGCAGGGGGATTATCAAGATCCGCGCACGGGCGAGGGTGGAGGACGTGCACCGCGGCGGCCAGCATATCATCATTACCGAAATGCCCTATCAGGTGAACAAGGCGCGGCTGATCGAAAAGATCGCCGAACTCGTGCGGGAAAAGAAGATCGAGGGGATCTCCGACATCCGGGACGAATCCGACCGGGAAGGCATCCGGGTGGTGCTCGAACTGAAACGCGGCGAGATGGCGGAGGTCGTGCTGAACAACCTCTACAAGCATACCCAGACCGAGACGACCTTCGGGATCATCATGCTCGCCCTCGTCGGCGGCCAGCCGCAGGTGCTCGGACTGAAGAAGGTTCTGCACTATTTTATCCAGCACAGGCGTGACGTCGTTGTCAGGCGGACGAGGTATGAGCTCCGGAAGGCCGAGGAGAAGGCCCATATCCTGGAGGGGCTCAAGATCGCCCTGGACCACCTGGACGAGATCATCGCGCTGATCAGGGGATCGAAAAGCCCCGCGGACGCGAAAGAAGGCCTGACAACAAAGTACGCCCTTTCCGAGATACAGGCCCAGGCGATCCTCGAAATGAGACTGCAGAGGCTTACCGGGCTGGAGCGGGAAAAGATCATCAGCGAGTACAAGGAGACCCTGAAGGAGATCGAGCGGCTGAAGGCTATCCTGGGGTCAGACGCCCTTGTCTCGAAGATCATCAAGGATGAGCTCGTCGAGGTGAAGACGAAGTACGCGGACGAGAGGAGGACCGAGGTCGCCGAGGAGACGAAGGAGATCACGCTCGAAGACCTCATCACCGAGGAAGAGATGGTGATCACGCTCTCTCATGCCGGGTACATCAAGAGAAATCCGCTCAGCGCCTACCGGAGCCAGCGGCGGGGCGGCAAGGGGCTGATCGGCATGGAGACGAAGGAAGAAGATTTTGTCGAGCAGCTCTTTATCGGGTCGACCCACGACTACATGCTCTTTTTCTCGAACCTCGGGAGGCTCTACTGGCTGAAGACCTACCAGTTGCCCGAGGCGGGCCGCGCAGCGAAAGGCAAGGCGCTGATCAATCTCCTGCAGCTTTCTGAAGGAGAGCGGATCACGACGGCGCTTCCGGTCCGCGATTTCAAGGAAGGCTATCTCGTCATGTTCACCAAGCACGGGACGGTGAAGAAGACCGCGCTCACCTCCTACAGCAACCCCCGTGGAAAGGGCGTGATCGCCATATCCCTCGAGGACGGCGACGAACTGATCGCGGTCCGCAAGACCAACGGCAAGGACGACCTTATAATCGGCACGCGCAACGGACTCGGGATCAAGTTCAATGAAGAGGACGTCAGGGACATGGGCCGCACGGCTCGGGGTGTGCGGGGGATACGACTGGCGAAGGGCGACGAAGTGGTTGCCGCCGAGGTCGCCGAAGAGCGGACGACCGTGCTCACCGCAGCCGAAAACGGTTTCGGCAAGAGGACGAAGATAGAGGATTATCCGCTTCAGGGCCGCGGAGGAAAAGGCGTGATCTCGATCAAGCTCACCGAGAAAGGCGGCAAGGTGGTGGGGCTCCTGCAGGTGCGGGACGAGGACGAGGTCGTGATGATCACGAGCTCCGGCAAACTGATCAGGACGACCGCCGAAAACATATCGATCCACGGCAGAAACACGCAGGGGGTGAAGCTGATGAATACCGCCGACGACAGGATCGCCAGCATCGCGAAGGTCGTGGAGAAGGATTAGCGACGATCTTCTCAGGAAGGGGCTTCAGCAGCTCGGCATCCCCTGGAACGATCAGCAGGTCGGCGCCTTCAGGACCTATCTTTTCGAACTGAAGAAATGGAACAGGGCGTATAACCTTACCGGGCTGAGAAACGACCGCGACGTCGTCATCAAACACTTCCTCGACTCTCTTCTTTTCTTGAAGGTCCTGCCTGCCGGGGTCACGAGCGTGGCGGATGTCGGAAGCGGCGCCGGCTTTCCCGGACTTCCCGTCAAGATCATGGCCCCCGGACTGAAGATGTACCTCCTTGAGCCGGTGAGGAAGAAGGCTCTTTTCCTCCGGCATATCGTCAGCGCCCTGCGTCTCGAAGGTGTCGAGGTACTCGACAGGCGGATAGAGGAAGCCGAAGGGCTCGAGGTGGATGCGGCGATGACGAGGGCGCTTTATAGCGTCGGCGAGTTCATCGAAAAGGCCGGGCGGATCGTCACCGAAAAAGGGCTGCTGCTTCTGAGCAAGGGGCCGAAACTTTCCGAGGAACTGGAGGGTCTTGATATGGACCGCATCACCGTCACCGATGTCGGGCTGCCCTTTGACGGCGCGGTCCGCCATCTCGTGGCGGTGAGGCGCTAGATCAGTATTTCCCTGCTCAGGATCAGGTAGGCGTAGACGAAGGCCATGATCGAAAAGAAAAGGGAGAGGAGACCGAGAACGAAGTAGAGTGCGCTCTTGCCTCTCCGGTTGCGGTATTCGAAATAGGCCTTCGGAAAGAGCGTCGCCGCGCCGAAGAGCAGCATCAGGCCTGCAAGCACCTGGGTTATCATTCGGACCATAATTTAGCTACACCCCTTCGAGAGGACAGCCTTCGCAGAGCGGTTTTGTCCTGCAATGTTTCTTTGCAACCGTGACGATAAGCGCATGGTATTCGTTAAACATCTGCACGTCCCTTTCGAGATTCTCATGAAAAAGCGCCTGGAATGCTTCGTATGACAAATCGTGGTCCAGGATATTATGGCGCGAAAGCACCCGCTTTGTATAGGCGTCGATGACGAAGACCGGCTTTTCGAGCGCGTAGAGGATGATGGAGTCGGCGGTCTCCGGGCCGATGCCGTTTACCGAAAGCAGCTTCTCCCGGATCACTTCGGGTCCCGCCTTCTTCATCTTCGCCATGCTGCCGCCGTATTCGCGCACGAGAAGATCGACAAAGTGCTTCAGTCTCTTCGCCTTTATATTGAAATATCCTGCAGGCCGTATCAGCGAGGCAAGTCCGTCGGCAGGGAGATTGTAAATAGCGGAGGCGCTCAGTTTCCCGTGATGTTTGAGGTTGGCTATCGCCTTCTCGACATTTCCCCAATTGGTGTTCTGGGTGAGGATAGCCCCCACCGCGACCTCAAAGGGCGTATCTCCCGGCCACCAGTCCCGAGGGCCGAAGGCCTTGTAGAGCTTCTTGTATATTTCTGATAATTTTCTCATAACGTGCTCAGCGAGAAATGCACAATCCTGATGCCCGGTTTGCAACGTGAGGGTTAATTCAATAACCCTTCTCGCCCACCGGTCCCCGGAGCCTCTTCTTTTCCGACGTTATTTTTTTTTCGGCGAGCATCTTTTCCTTCGCCCTTTTCGATCGCTTCCTCTTCTGGCGCCGGATCTTCTCTATCCGCTGGATCTCCTCGCTCTCTTTGCCTCTGACGAGCTGCTCGATCTTCTTCGTCAGGATTACCCTCGCACGGTAGCGGTTCAGGGCCTGGGAACGTTCTTCCTGGCATTTGACCTCGATGCCGGTGGGAAGATGTTTAAGATATACGCAGGTTGACGTCTTATTTACGTGCTGTCCGCCCTTCCCGGACGACCGGATGAAGGACTCTTCTATGTCCTCCTCCCGGATTTTCAGGGACTCCATCTTTTCCTTCAGCTGATCTTCTTTTTGCGCACTAACCGTGAAAATGCTCATAACTATTTAATATAGCATGTTCTTGCAAAGCAGCATGAATCACAGGGGCAGTTCACTCCCTTAATAAGAAGACGCGAATATTTACGCACGATGTCCTGCCCGATGGGCCGGCAGTTACTGAACTATTATGCGTTCAACTGTCAGCGTTCCTTTGCTGATCGTGAGGGATCCGCTGATAGTGCTGTAGTCTGTGGGACCCCCGAAACCGCCGCTGTAGCCGCCCGTCAGCGAGAGAGAAACATTATCGCTCCGGCCCATGGTCAGCGTCTCTTCGTATATTCCCGTTTCGACCTGTATTTGTTCGCGGTCCGCAGCCGCGGTGTAAGCATCAAGAATGGCCGAATAATATCCGGTCGGTGCGGTAGCAAACCTCCGCACCGGCTGCTCCAGGAGTAAGACTGAGATATTGCCACCGACATCCGCGACTGCGATATCGGGCCTTCCATCGGAGTTGAAATCTCCCGCGACCAGTCCTCCTGGACTCGATCCGGCATTATAATTTACCGGGGCCTGAAAAGTGCCGTCGCCCACTCCTAAAATAATAGAGAGATTGTTATCGATTGCATTTGCCACGGCCAGATCAATTTTACCGTCACGGTTGAAGTCGCCCGTTGTGATACCGCGGGGGCTTGCACCTGAAGGGTAGTTCGCTGCCGGCTGAAAAGTTCCGTTTCCATTTCCGAGGAGGACCGAGACATTATTACTGCCATAGTTAGCCACGGCAAGGTCGGTTTTGCCGTCTCTGTTAAAGTCACCTGCTGCGATGGCGCGAGGATTCGTCCCCGCCCCATAATCGACCGCATTCTGAAAAGTTCCGTTTCCATTGCCGAGGAGAACCGAGACATTATTACTGCCATAGTTAGCCACGGCAAGGTCGGTTTTGCCGTCTCTGTTAAAGTCGCCTGTAGCAACAGAAGACGGCCCATACCCGGCGTTAAAATTGCCTGCGGGCGGAAAGGCGCCATTGCCGTTGCTAAGAAGGATTGAGATGTTATTGCCGTCGTAGTTTGCTACGGCGAGGTCGGTCTTGCCGTCGCGGTTAAAGTCGCCTGTTGTGACGAAGGCCGGTCCGCTCCCGGCGTTGTGGTTCACCGTAGTCATAAAGGTCCCGTTTCCACTTCCCATGAGTACCGAGACATTGTTGTCGGAATAATTAGCCACGGCGAGGTCGGTCTTGCCGTCCATGTTGAAGTCGCCTGTAGCAACAGATTGCGGAGTCGCCCCCGCACCGTAATTTGCCGGAGCTTGAAAAGTGCCGCTCCCGTTCCCAAGAAGGACCGAGACATTATTGCCGCCGCCATTCGCAGAGACGATATCTGTTTTACCGTCCATGTTGAAGTCGCCTGCTGCAACCGAGACCGGGCTGGAGCCGGCGCTATACCCCACCGCTGGCCTGAAGATCCCTGAGGGTTCGATGCTTGAGCTGTTCAGCAAAACGGATACGCTAACATTGTCGTAATTCGTTACGGCAATGTCTGTCTTTCCATCTGCGTTAAAGTCCCCTGTTATGATTGCAAAGGCGGTTATTCCTGAGCCAAAGATTACGGCTGGCTGAAAGGTCCCGTTTCCATTGCCGATAAGAACAGAGACATCGGCACTCCCATAATTTGCCACCACAAGGTCAAGTTTCCCGTCTCCGTTAAAGTCCGCCGTCGTAACGGAAGTGGGCAGCGATCCCGCGGGATAATTCACGGCTGGCTTGAAGGTCCCGTTGCCGTTTCCCAGTAAAACAGAAACATCGCCGCCGCTGCGATTTGCCGTAGCAAGGTCAAGTTTTCCGTCTCCGTTAAAGTCCGCCGTCGTAACGGAAGTGGGCAGCGATCCCGCGGGATAACTCACCGCTGTCTGAAAGGTCCCATCTCCGTTGCCCAACAAAACAGAAATATCGCTGCTCAAATAGTTTGCCGTGGCTAAATCAAGTTTGCCGTCGCCATTGAAGTCGCCCGCCGTAACTGCGTATGGATACGTTGTTACCGTATAATTTACTGCCGTCTGGAAGGTGCCGTTTCCATTGCCAAGCAGTATCGAGACATTCTGACTGTTGCTGTTTGCGACCGCAAGATCGAGTTTGCCGTCCCTGTTATAGTCGCCTGCCGCGATAGATAGGGGCACTGTGCCCGCTACGTAGTTGCCGGCGGCCTGGAAGGTGCCATCGCCATTTCCCAGAAAAATTGAGATACCATCTCCGGCTCCATTTACTCCGTTTGCGACTGCAAGGTCAACCTTGCCGTCTCCGTTGAAGTCGCCTGTTGTAATAAAAATCGGGCGTGTCCCCGCGTAGTTGACGATAGTCGGAAAGGTACCGCTTCCGTTGCCGAGGAGCACAGAGACATTATTGGAACACCAATTTGCCACTGCAAGATCTGTCTTCCCATCTCCGTTGAAATCGCCGGTTGCCACCGATTCCGGGCATGTTCCGGTGGTATAGTCCACCGCCGGCTCAAAACTCAATGCATGGACAGATGTGCAGAAAACTATGGAGAAGATAATGGAAAATGCGGAACCCCAAAAGAACCTTGCGGAAGTGTCCCCGGTCATAAGCGCCCCCTTTTTGTTAGTCCTTCATCCCGCCGGCCTATGTAATTTGCAATCCCTGGCTGAAGCTTACGCAATCCCCCTTCATTCTGTCAATGAAATTCCGCTTTCATGACTTAGCTCTTGTCGGGCTACGGGAACTATCTCTTCGCCGGCGTTGTTTTATAATGGACTAATGAAGGAAGATCTCCGGCCGCGAACTATCGAGGAAGCACACGAAATCCAGCGAGCCCTGAAGAAGAAGCTAAAGATCACGTCTCCAAAAAAGGCGCCGCAATTAATCGCTGCGGCTGATGCGGCTTTCTCCGATGACTTTGTCTTTGCGGCCGGTTCTCTCTACAGATATTCACCCCTTGTGCATATGGAGGATGCCTTTACTCGCGAGAAAGCCCGCTTTCCATACATACCCGGACTTCTTGCATTCAGGGAAGGACACGCGATCATCAGCGCTATCGGCAAACTGACGGTCGCACCTGATCTGGTCCTGATAGACGGTCAGGGGATTGCGCATCCGGAAGGGTTCGGCATAGCTTCTCACATTGGCGTCATACTCGGCATCCCCACCATTGGCTGCGCCAAATCGAGACTTATCGGCGAGTACGAAGAACCGGGACCGATAAAAGGGGACTGGACATATCTGTACCACCGTGGCGCAAGGGTGGGGGCGGTCGTAAGGACGAGAAGCTTCGTGATGCCTCTCTTTGTTTCGCCGGGACACCTTGCGGACATAGAGTCGTCTGTAGAAATCGTTCTGAAATGTACATCCGGCTTCAGAATCCCCGAACCACTGAGAGCCGCGGACAGGCTCTCAAAAAAAATGAGAAGGGATTACGCCGGGTCTCCGGCATTGGATAAGTGATCACCTCTTTTGGTATACTAATTCACCAGAGTTTCGCAACTTATTCATTCTATTTTATCTCGAGGTCATCAATGGGTTTACTTAAAAGCATAGGGTCCTTTTTTACGGGCGAAGAAGACACGGTCCCGCGGCCGAAGGTCGGCAGGAACGATCTCTGCTGGTGCGGAAGCGGGAAGAAATACAAGAAGTGCCATCTGCACGAAGACGAGAAGAAACAGGCGGGCAAAAACCGTTTGAAATGCGGGTCTTCCTGACAGTCATCCTGAGCTGAGTTCAGCTCAATAAGGGCGGGTCTCATCCTCCCGCCGCTCATCGCGCCCTTCTTGACGGGCCACCTGACAAAAGAGGTATAGTATTTCAGCTGTGAGGAATACTGTTTTTTCATCCGGGGGAAAATGAGCAGGAAAGGGACGGGCGGCAATCGGTTTTATGACATCCTTGAGACCCCAGTAGGGACGGTGTATCTCGTCTTCAGCGGCCCCCTTCTCACAGGCATTTTCTTTGCGAGGCCGGAGGGTCTTGTCATGAAAAGTAATGAGGAGACCGGGTCCGCAAAGGGAGAGCTGGCCGAATATTTCGAAAAGGGCAGGAAGGACTTTACCTGCGGTACCGCCTTTCTGGAGGGCACTGACTTCGAACGGGAAGTCTGGGAGATGCTCAGGGAAGTTCCCTACGGCGAGACCAGGACCTACAAGTGGATGGCAGAGAAGGTCGGCAAGCCCCACGCCTTCAGGGCCGCGGGCAACGCCCTCGGCAAAAACCCGATCCCGATCATATTCCCCTGCCACCGGATCATCGAATCCGACGGTTCGATCGGAGGATACTCTTCCGGCACCGACATCAAAAGAAGGCTCCTCGAGATCGAATATTACACGAGGCTTTCGAAAGGATAACGAGCAGAAATACGTGCAAGGCCCCGGAGGGCAAGGGAGATCTTACGATGAAATACGGAGAAAAAAAGATACAGAAGGCGAAGCTCGAGATATGGGGAAACCCGAATCCCGAGAGGGACTACGAGATCACTATTACCTGCCCCGAGTTCACCTGTCTCTGCCCGAGATCCGGGTATCCGGACTTCGCGTCGGTCAACGTGCGATACGTGCCGGACAAGAAGATCGTCGAACTGAAGTCGCTCAAGTTATATCTTAATTCCTTCAGGGATTCCTACATCTCCCACGAAGAGATCACGAACCTTGTCTATTCGGAGCTGCAGAAGAAACTGAAGCCGAGATTTCTCGAGGTGGTCGGAGATTTCAATCCAAGGGGAAACGTCAAAACAGTAATCAGGGTGAGTTCGGAGCCGGAAAAGAAAAAGGGATCAGAGAAATAATATTTTTACGACACTCATTCCTTGTCATTCCCCGGCTTGATCGGGGAATCCAGCAAAAGTCCTGGCTATCCCGCTGCAAAGGCGTTGCACCGTTTGCAATTATTTCGAAATGTCTTTAATATTTAATCAATTATGAGGGAACGATTCGTAACACATTTAAAGATGTTTGGCATAGCTTGTGGAAAATGCGATCTCCCCTTCTCCAGGGGATTATGATGGGCAAGGTGCATGTCGATCTGCCGAAGAGGAGAATAGCTGAGTTTTGCAGGAAATGGCAAATACGCGAATTCGCATTTTTCGGATCGGTGCTTCGCGACGACTTTCGCCCTGACAGTGATATCGATGTGCTGGTAACGTTTGATGTAAGCGCACGCCATACCCTTTTTGACATGGTCCATATGGAGGAAGAGCTCAAGGAGATCTTCGGACGCGAGGTGGACCTTGTCAGCCGCCGGGGGATCGAGGCAAGCAGAAATCATATCAGGAAGAATGCCATCCTTAGTTCGGCTGAGTCATTTTATGAAGCGTGATCGAGAGTTCTTCCTCGATATTCTCGAAGCTGCCAAGCTTGCAGTCTCTTATATCATGGGAAAATCACGGGAGGAGTTTCTGAACGATAGTCAATGTCAGGATGCCGTAATCAGGCGATTTGAGATTATCGGGGAGGCAGCCCGAAGGATTTCAGAAGATTCGAGAGATGCGAATCCAGGACTTCCCTGGAATGAAATGATCGCGATGAGGAATGTCATGATTCATGAATATGACGACGTGGATCTCCCAATTGTTTGGGAAACCGTAAAGAATAACCTGCCTTCTCTGATAGCCGCCATTGAAAAGATCCTGGCTGAATAGAGAAACGATTACGGGGACAAAGGAATACTGCCTCGACTCCAGCGAAGAATCATTAGTCCCAGGTTCTGATATCTACAGGTCTCGATGAATTCGGAAGACGTGTCTTCGCAATGCCCGCAGGCAATTGCGACATGAGTTGAGGATCAATGTTGCCGCCTAATAATGCTTCAAGCATCTTCGGACGCTGTACAAAGCATGAAAAGACCAATACCAGGCCCATCTCCTTCGCAAAGTTGTATTTGGGCTGATCAAAATCATCTGGTGACTGCGACATTAACATAATTCCAACGCCCTTGGATGCGGATTCCCGGACAAACTTTTCCAAGGTGGGTTGTTTGCAGGGCAGGTAGTTGTGGGCCTCATCAATGGCGATGATAAGTCGCATCTGTCTATACCCTTTGGAATCAATCGGGGCATTCTGCCTTTCCATGATCTCCGAATAGATCCTGTCGAGGATCAAGAAAACACAAATCTTTCTTAGGCCCTCTGGCAGTTTCGACAGATCAATCACATGGCCCTTTTGAAGAAAATCGTGACTCTCTCCGTATTTTGCAGAGCGAAAAACTGGAAAGTCGGCAAAATCTCGCAAGGTGACCAATAAGGAGTCAGGTGCCTTGTCTTCGGTCTCATAGATTTCTTCGGCAACCGAAAGTACATCTTCAATGTCAGGCGCTGACCCGGCTGCTATGTTGTATGCCTCTTTGATTATTCTTAAGCACGTATCAACCTGCTTAGGTCCCAGCCGAACAACTGATTTTATCGTGTCAACGAAACGCCGTGCCGCCAATTTGATCTCTTCATCGTCATATGAAGATAAGGCAAGCGGCGCCATTGGGATTCTTTCTTTGGGAAGCCGAACAACAGAAACGTCGGTTGTCGTCGTAAATTCCTTGTTGTCTGCAATGTCTCCCTTAGCATAATCAAAAATCAAAAAGGGAATTGCGTGGCTTGTGTGAGCATCTATCTTTTCAAGAATGCCGAGGCCCGTCCTTGTCTTGCCGCTTCTCGTGCGGCCCATTATCGCAATGTGAGGCGATAAGCCTGGCGCATTGAGCACATGAGACAAGGGATTCCCCGTTTTAGAATCTTCGCCGATTTCGACACTTACTGAAAAGTCGGCTGACTCATTAACGTATTCTGTCCTGGCTCCGGCGTAAGCACCGGCAGGCGCCATCTTACTAGCGGTTTCAAGAAGAGATATTAGAAAGTCATCGCCTTTTTTGCCGACTCGCTCGAATTCTTTCCACAGGTGGCGGATGCCCCGCTCAACGTGAAGCTTTACCAATTTATTGATATCGGAATCCTGCGTAATACCATGCCTTTGTCTCAAAAGTGCAAGGAAAACCTGTTCATCTTTTCCATAAAAGACCTCGCGCGGAAATTCTTGGCCGTTTGAGTCGTAATTATTGTCGTCAGGATATGATTCAAAGGATAAAGAATACCCTAATGCCGCCCTTGCCCATATATTGGGCCGCAAGCCTGTGGCCCTTCTGAATGATTCGAGGTAATTCTTAGCATCAGCCGATGTCTTAAATAATCCCATGATTTCCTCTAAAAGAAATAGCCAACTCTAATCACCGTTGATTCCTTCGATGGCTCGTATTCAAGTCGATATTGCTTCGCAACATGTGGCGCAAGTTTTTTTGTGGCCTCAATATCCACCTCGGTATCGGTTGAAAGGACGATTACCTGATGGCCCGCGTGAGGTAGATATTTTTCAAACAAAGACCATCTGTTTCGCCTGTCCAATCTTCCTACAGGCGTATCGATTACGATAGGAAAATCCCTGCCGGAAGCCTTCGAAAGCGCCCAAAGAAGAGAGAGAGCATACATCTGCTTCATGCCAGCAGAAAAAACCCGCTTTTCAAGAGGTCTATTTTTGCTATCGTAGAGTATGATCCGCCAGGTATCTCTATCTATCTCAATTCTATGAACCGGGTCTTCAGATTTTCTAAGAAGATGGTACATGTATTCAAAATTGTCTTTTAGAAGCGATAGCTTTTCTGGGGCGAGTTTTTTTATAAAAGCATGCAATGCCTTTTGCGTATCTTGCGCCAAGCGGATGGCTTTTTTTGCCTTTGTTGTGGCTTCTCTTTTGCTCTGCCTGTCTTCAATTTGCTTGCGTCTTTTAGCAAGGTCGGCGTTAAGTCTCTGCAGATCCGCCTCAAGTGACGTTTGCTCCTGCTGAAAGCCTCCTATCTTTTCTCGCAACAGCCCCAATTTTTCGAGCATCTCGGAAATTTGAGGATCATCAGCCGATGCTTTTAATTGGTTGTCTATTGAACGTAGGTCGCTATTGAGTCTTTCCCTGGCATCAAGATTTTCTATAATGCCGGGAATGGCAGTTTGCGCCGCTGAAATGCGGCCGATTATCCGTTGCCTTTCTCCGGAGCCAATATCATGTAAGATGGGTTTCGCTTTGTCTGAAGACAACTCGAAAACTTTGCAGCTAATATCTCTAAACAATTCGCGGTATAGCTTGCTCTGCTGTTTGCTCAGTTTATATTCCGCAGGCACATCTTGATGAACACCAAAAACCTCCTTCTCGATTTTGGAGATTTTCCCCCTAAATATCTCATTCTTTTCTAAGAGTCCCCTGTTTGCCTGTTCATCCAACAAAGCTTCTTCTAACAGCGCAAGTAGTTTTCCTGACATCAGTAAGGGAAGATTGTCAATCGACTCATCAATCGCCTGTTTAATTCCGTCTAATGCATCTTCGGCATGCGTTCTTTCAGTGAGTAACGAATCCCTCTTTGGCGTGCCGGGTCTAGCAATACGCCGCACTTCCTCATCGAGGACCTTGATTCCTATATGAGTCTCGTCTTGCTCTCTCTTGTTTTCCTCAAGTCGCTCCTGTTTTTTTTGTATTTCAGCTTCGAGCCTTTCTGCCTCTTCGAGCAGTTTATATAAATCATCATTCTCAAAAGGCTGCACCTCGCTTTTTTCGATTGCATCAATCACATGTCTTTTTAGGTCAGTTATGAGAGTGCGATAAACATTAATATGAAGGATATCCAAAATGCCTTCCTTCATCCGTTCAAAATTTTCATCTTCGGCGAACTCCTGAATCTTTTCGCCATCAAAGAAAAAATAGGGTGAGATTGTCGGTGGGAGGATGCTTCGGAGAAAATCCTGATATGCTTCGTCCCCCACCCAATCGATGAGCCGGCCATTTTCAAAGATATCCAGCTTGGAGCCAATAATCCTTCTTGTGTGTAGGTCCACATCCCATTTGCGCTCTATTCTCAGTGCTCGCTGGGTTCCCTGAGGAAAAGCGATAAGATCTAAGGCAACCCAGTATTCTGTTTCCCCGTCATCGAGAGCTCTGTGATTCAGGCGGTCACTTACGGCGGTCAGGTAGTCGGGTTTTGTGGTAATTTTGGGAAGATCGGGGAACTCATAGAATGCGTAGTTTATTGCCTCATGGATAGAAGTCTTCCCCATCCCATTTTCAGCACCGATCAAAATGAGATTCTTGTCATGTTCGGGATCTGTCAGAAGATCAAGCGAATGATGGCCGTAGAATCGTTTGAAATTCATCATTTCAAGCTTAGCAATGTTTAAATTTCTCCAGAGCAATTAAATCAGGCCTCCAATTTCCCTCAGCCTATTTTTCACTACATCTTTTTTTTCCCTTACGACTAAATCTATTCTCATTTCTTTTACAAACTCGTAATATAATTGATCTTGGTAGCCCTTGGAACCCCCTGCCGGTGGAACTTCTATTTTATTTGCCTGCACTAGCCGCCAGTATGCAGCGATATCATCAACCTTGAAATTGGTTAACTCATCCTTAACTATGACCAAATCATGCAGAATACGAAACATTACTGCGACTCCGTTGGTTTTAGAGAGCAGCGACGTCTTACTGCCCCAATAATTAGGCCATGCTGCTCTTATTCCGCCAAAATAAATTATCAAGTACTTGGCAAGCTCATTAACACGCTGCTCTTTGTAATATTCATATAGCACTGGATAATAATTGAGTCTTTGTGAAAAAACTCGCGGCGTTAATAGGTCTTTCAGGTGGTCTATAATAGCAGCCTGCGTTACAAGGCCACGGCCTGTCCCTCTCATCTTGATCAGCCCGCACCATGGCGATACTTTTGACGAATTGAGAATTCTGGTCATATAATGGCTAAATCTATAAACAGCCATTTCCCCTCTATATAAATTGCTGGCTTGATTTCTATAGCCCAGCAGGGAATAAACAATAGACCTGTTTACTTTTGTTTGAGTTCCATTTATGACAGCAAAAATTTCTGCCTGTAAATAAAAAGGAATGTCGAAAAGAAAAGTTACCACTACAGTAAAATCCGCAAAGCGCGTTGTTTTGAAATTCTCATCAGCATATCTAAACGCTGCAAGCCGATGCTGCCCATCCAAAATTACGGCTGTATCCTGACTAACGGGAATCGAAAGAAATAGTTGGCCTTCTTTCAGTTTAAGTTCGGGCGCAATCTCTGGGTCAACTGCTAATATTATACTATTAGGGAAAATTGATTCTGGTTCATTGAGATAGCGAGCAATCTTTTTTGCTCTAGTCTCGTTTAATACCCGTTGATAAGGTTCGATGGGGACATCCGAGATGATACTGTCGATTTCTTTGCTAAAGGAGGGCTGCTCTAGAGCTTTTTGTAAGTTATCAACTTGGGCTGGAGTATAGTCTTTTTGATCCGGCTTCAATTCATCTAGCGGTTTGCATATTTTGAGAAGCTTACCGACGTTCACAGCACTGACATAAAAAGTGAAATCACCTTGCTTAACCTCTAACACTGCTATTTCTATTTTGCCGTTATTTTCCATTCTCAGTTCTCATATCGCTACCCATATCTTTCAAATCTTCATCGCGGTCAAGTTCTTGCGCCTTTTCCTGTGGACTTTCAACTTTTTTCTCCGGCACAGAATCAGCTAAGAAATCTTCCAGTCTCTTTAAGTTGCTTTCTGTCTCTTCCTTAAGGTTGTCGATTTCTGTCAACTTGCCAGAAAAAGTACCTTCCCATTCCGTCATAGCTTTTTTCATTTCACTGATCTGTGTTTCTCCCTTTGTTTTAATTTCTGTCTCCAGTTCCCTAATGTTCTTACGAATAATATAGGCAAATAATACGCCGAGAGCAGAAATAATTGTAAGGAGCGTGGTAATAAACCCTGCAAAAGTCTCATATAACTTCGCGATTGATTGGATGTCATAAGTTGTTGGCAACTTACTGACCACCCCGAGTGATTTTTCTTGCTCTTGCATTTTAGGTATTGGTTTCGTGTTCTTTGAAACTTTCTCCTGATCATCAGTTCCTGCTATATTGGGCTGCTTACCATTCTCGCTTATAACGACCGGGAGAGACGGAGAGGAAAGCCACGCGACATAAGGTATTCCATATTTGATTAACAACTGACCGCAAACAAAAATGAATAGGGATACAGCGATTATCTTTAGAACGCCATTTCCCCTATGCATATTATTCTCGTATGCTCGATTTTACCGCTTCTCTCATCAAATCCGGCAAGCCGTGCCTTCGCCTTAGCGATCCATATTCTTCTTCGAGGTCCCTCAATCTCCTCATCATCTCGAAAGGAATGTTGTGCTCCATGCAAATGTCCTCAAGCAACTGCTCTTCTTTTGAAAGCGCTGGATTCTCTTTCCCCTCTGGCATTGGCTCCTCCTCGAAAACATGCCGCCATATGCGCTCTACCATGTCGACGGGCTGACCTTCAATCGCCCACATCTCCGTTATCGCGGCAAGTTCGTCCCCTTGGATTAATATTTCATCAACTTCTTTCTGAAGTTGTAAAAGCCTTTTCAAAAGATCGTGCCTGATTGCATGAGTAAAAGGGCCTTTTCCTGCTGTCCCATTTTTCCGGGTATTCATCCGCGCCCAATCCTCGTCTCTGATACGCCGGAGATGGTCTCTGAACTCAAGCAGCGGTCTGAATTTCTCTTCTCCCGAGGCAACGAGAGATTCCATTGATTTGTCTCTGTCAACCACAGTGCAGCACCAGCATCCGAATCGGCTGTTTCCACACGGCTGAGTACTCTCATCAATTACCATGGGGCACTCACCGCCGCTCGCCATCCTGTAGAGCATCGCAAGCCCCTCGTTATCGCCGCCCCATGGGTTATCAACTGTCAAAAGATAATCCCATACTTGTTCAGTCGATAAATTCTGTATGGGCATATAAACCCATGCCTTAGTCAAGTCACGATGAGGCCTGAATCTTTGACCTTCGATACGATACGCTTCCATTACCTGCGCCCTTGTGCTGCTTTCAGATATCCTTGATCCAAGAACAATAGCGACAGCGCCAAACTGAGAAACTTTTTCGCGGACAAATCTGCTCGTCGGGTTTATCTTCAGCCGCTCTGTGCACCACCTAAAACGAGTATTTGGTGATGGATAACCTTTTCCGATAAGATTTACCCAAAACCTATCATGCAGCACGGGCGAGACCCCGTAAACCTCGATAGGAAGCCCTTTCTCATACGCCGCCGTCTGCATAAGAGCAATTTCCTTTTTGATGCGGTCCTCGATGGAGGGCATTTCGACGAGAGTGTCGGAGGCGATGATAAAGACCTTCTTATGTCGGCTTTTTTTAGAGAGGTCCATGAGCATATAGAAGACAAACTGGGCGAGTGCGGTGGAGTCTTTTCCGCCGCTGAAGCCGATCACCCAAGGTCGCGCATCTTCCATGTAGGCTATTTTCAGTTCTTCGGTTATGTCATCAATGAAGTTCGATGTCTTGCGCCTTACGTCACCTACAGCCATAGTCTCCAGCTCCGATCCAGATTCCTCAAGTATGAAGGTTATCCCCTTATGCCACCACTGCCGTTAATTTTACGATAGGGAGCAAAATAATACAATAAAAAGCAGACGATGCGGGGGCGGGTCTCAAATCTGGCTGTGGCATGCATGCTTTCTGAAGAGGGGCAGGATATCCATTTTTTCGAGAAGAAATCATCCTCCGGCCGCGGTCGAATTGCACAGATGAAAACGCCGGAGAAAAAACTCATCTTTTTGCGCCAAATTGACTACAATAGGAAATACCATGTTCTACTTTGACGTGTTGGAGCGGTTTTATCGCGACGGGGTGAAATATCTCATCGTCGGAGGACTGGCGGTCAACCTCTACGGCGTTCCAAGACTTACTCAGGATATCGATATCATTATTGCGACCGATAAAGACAATATCCTCAGGATAAACAGGATATTGAAAGAGCTCGGTTACGTGCCGAGGCTCCCGGTCAACCCCGATGACATGGCAGACAAGGAAAAGCTGAAGGAATGGACGGAAGAAAGGAATATGAAGGCATTCAGCTTCCGGAACAAGAAAGAGGAGTATAAGGTGATTGATATCGTTCTTGTCCATCCCCTCGATTTTGGGATATCTTATAAGCACAAGGTTGTCAAAAAGGCGGCGGACGTCGAGATTTTTCTCGCTTCGGTTGAAGATATCATTAAGATGAAGGAAGCAAGCGGCAGGGAACAGGACACGAGTGACATCGAAATGCTGAGGAAGGTCGAGCGCTTTATGGCGGGGGAGAATGAATAAGGGCTTTTCCTATACCCTGGAGGATGAAAAGATCCTGGAATACATGAAGCTGCCGGTGCAAGACAAACTCAAGTGGCTTGAGGAGATCAACAAGTTCAACGAACTCTACCTGGGGAAAAAAGAGAAAAAGATAAGAGAAAAATTAAGGCAGGGAGAGATCTGAGAATAGCCGGTCCCGGCCAGCTCCCGCTTAACCGCTAAATCGCCCCTTTAGCCCGTTCGATAAACAATTTCATCTTCTGAAGGTCTTTCTTCCCCTTGGTCAGCTCCACTCCGCTGCTCACGTCGACGCCGTACGGTCTCACATGTCTCACCGCTCCGGCGATATTGTCGGGGGTAAGTCCTCCCGCAAGGATGATCCTTCCGAAGCGTTTCGCCTCGACTGCGATGTCCCAATTGAAGATCATCCCGGTGCCGCCCAGTTTCTCCGGCGTGTAGGTATCAAGAAGAAATGCGGAGACGCGGTCTTTGAAGCGCGCCAGGGGCGAAAGACTGTCGAGGGATTTTACCCTGATAGCCTTGATGACCCTCCTGCATATACTGCAGGCCCCCGGCGGTTCGTCTCCGTGAAGCTGGACCACCCCGGCACCGGCGGCCGAAACTATCTTTACGATGTCTTCAGGCGATTCGTCCACCACAACGGCGATCGTCTGTACCATAGGCGGAAGTTTTCCGATGATAGCTGCTGCGGCTTCCGGCGAGATAAAACGGGGGCTGCCCTTGAAAAAGACAAACCCGAGGGCGTCGGCCCCAAAGTCGACCGCAGCGAGGGCGTCTTCGAGATTCGTGATACCGCAGATTTTGACCTTTACCATAAGAAACAGGGGCGAGCACAGTAGTCCGCCCCTACATAATTTCTCATTCTAGATCACCGGCAGTTTCGCCAGGGCCTCTTTGATCTTCTCGTCCGGATACGCGTAGTCAACGAGCTTGCCTGAGAGGTAATCCCCGTAGGCGGTCATGTCGAGATATCCGTGGCCGCTCAGGTTGAAGAAGATCGTCTTTTCCTTGCCTTCTTCCTTCGCCAGGAGCGCCTCGTCGATTGCGGCCCTGATCGCATGCGAGCTCTCGGGCGCGGGGATGATCGCCTCGGTCTTAGCGAACTGTATCGCCGCCTCAAAAACCTGCGTCTGCCCATAGGCAACCGCCTCGATCAGCTTGTCGCTGTAGAGCTGGCATACGAGCGGCGCATCGGCATGGTACCGCAGCCCTCCCGCGTGGATACCCGGCGGCATAAAGTCATGGCCGAGGGTGTACATCATCATAAGCGGGGTCAGCCCCGCCGTATCGCCGAAGTCGTACCTGAATTCTCCCTTGGTAAGCGTAGGACAGGATATCGGCTCGACCGCAACGACACGCAGTTTCCTGCCGTGGATCTTGTCCTGGAGGAAGGGGAAACTGACCCCGCCCAGGTTCGAGCCCCCGCCGCAGCAGCCGATGACGACGTCCGGATAATCGCCGGCTATTTCGAATTGCTTCTTGGCCTCCAGCCCGATCACCGTCTGATGCAGAAGCACATGGTTCAGGACCGAGCCGAGGGCATAATTCGTGTCGTCATGGGTCGCGGCGTCCTCGACCGCCTCCGATATGGCGATGCCGAGGCTTCCGGGGCTGTCGGGATCGGCCTCGAGGATCTTCCTTCCCGAATTCGTCACCGTGGAAGGGCTCGCGTGGACCGTCGCCCCCCATGTCTCCATGGCGATCCTCCGGTAAGGCTTCTGATTAAAACTCACCTTTACCATGTAGACCGTGATGTCCAGTCCGAAAAGGTTGCCGGCAAGAGCGAGGGCGGAACCCCACTGGCCCGCCCCGGTCTCGGTGGCGAGTCTCTTGATGCCGGCCTGCTTGTTGTAGTATGCCTGCGGGATCGAGGTGTTCGGCTTGTGGCTGCCCGCCGGACTCACCCCTTCGTATTTGTAGTAGATTTTTGCCGGTGTCTTGAGAGCCGCCTCGAGCCGGTGCGCCCGGTAGAGCGGCGACGGCCTCCAGAGACTGTATATCTTCAGGACCTCTTCGGGGATGTCGATCCACCGCTGGGTAGAAACCTCCTGCTCGATGAGCGCCATCGGGAATATCGCCTTGAGGTCGTCGGGACCGACAGGCTGTTTTGTCCCGGGATGAAGCGGCGGCTTGGGCGGGTTCGGCATGTCAGCCGCTATGTTGTACCATTGCCTCGGGATCTCTCTGTCGGGGAGCACGATCTTTGTCTCTTGCATAGTTTGCCTCCGGTTATTCTCTATGTATTTACGGTCGGCTTTCGATGCCGGTCAATAGGTTAAGATAGCATAAAAAAGGAGAAAAAGAAAAAACCTTCCGGTCGGCCGCAGGTGCCCCGGAAGGCCCGAAATTAGCCGATAATGGACGGGGGCGAAGGCCGGGCCGGAAGCGTTATGAAACGTTATCCGCAGGGGCAGAGCGCATCCGCCTGCCGCTTGATCGCCCGGGCGGTGGCTTCGTCAAGGCCGCTTCTTCTCAGAAAATCTCTTTCGCCCATGTCTGCGATTTCCTGGGCGAGGATGATGTCGTTGTTGAAGAGCGAATCGAGAGTCTTCTTCCTGGCCGCCGGAAGCACCGTCACCGGATAGAGTCTCTTTTCTTCGATCATCTTTTCAAGGCTCTCCTTTGCCGGGTATCTCCAGCTGACGATCTTCAGCCCGGCGCACTCCGCATACCGGATCGCATCGGTGGTGCACCGGGTATTCGTCACGAGCCAGCCCTGATAGTCCGCGTTCTCCTCGCCCGGTATCCGTGCGAACACCTTCCGGATATCTTCGAACCTCGAGTGCACATAAAGGGCCACTTTTACGTCTGTAGGGGTGCCGCCGTTGATATGGTATTTGCATTCGACGACGGCGTACTCATTCTCCCTTGTTGCGACGACATCCACCTCGTGACTCACGCAGTATCCCTGAATTATCTTGTTTACCTCCGCCTTGTATCCATGAGAACGGAGGACCCTTGCCATATATTTTTCGAACGGATAGCCCGAGGGCCCCAAAGAAGAGATGGCCTTCTTGAGCGAATACTTCATCCCGGAGACGGCGCTGTATTTCTTCAGGAGCCTCCGCGCCATCCTGTAGATCGCCCTGGTATGAGCGGAAGGAGGCATCTCGCGGGCCACCGCCCTGGCGATCTCGGAGGCCACGTCAGGCGGAGCGCCGGAACGGATGAGGGATTCCGTCAGCTTCCGGGCCTCGAATTTCTCCTTTTGTCCGGTGGATTTCGTGATCGTGAAGTCCATTACCATCGATTTTACACTATCGGGCTTTTCGTTGGGAACAGCTTTTTCGAGGCTGTGCTATAATTCCCCTAGACCCTGCCGCATCGTCTCTATGGGAGGGCCTTGACGGCAGGAAGGGGAGGCACTATGAGACTGCACGACGATGTCCTGAAGCTTATCGGTAATACGCCCCTTGTGCGCATAAACCGGATGACCGGTCCTGCGGATGCGGAGATATGGGCGAAGATCGAAGGGTTCAACCCCGGGGGATCGGTGAAAGACCGGATCGCGCTTGCCATGGTCGAGGCGGCGGAAAAAGACGGCAAGTTGAAGCCGGGAGGCACGATCATCGAGCCGACGAGCGGTAATACCGGGATCGGGCTTGCGATGGTGGCTGCGGTGAAGGGATATAAGCTGGTTCTTACGATGCCGGATACCATGTCGATGGAGCGGAGGCAGCTGCTTCAGGCATACGGCGCAGAGCTCGTTCTGACCGAGGGCAAAAAGGGGATGAAGGGCGCGGTCGACAAGGCGGCGGAGGTCCATCGGGACAACCCGGGATTCTACTTCATGCCCCAGCAGTTCGAAAACGCGGCGAACCCGGAGGTCCACCGGAGGACGACCGCTGTTGAAATAGTGGACGACCTCGGAGGCCCGCCGGACGGTTTCGTGGCCGGGGTAGGCACGGGAGGCACGATTACCGGCATCGGCGAGGTGCTGAGGGAGCGCAACCCCGATATCTGGATCGCGGCGGTCGAGCCCGCCACATCCCCGGTGCTTTCCGGAGGCGGCCCCGGCCCCCACAAGATCGCCGGCATCGGCGCCGGTTTTGTCCCGGGGGTGCTGAATACGAAGATCTATAACGAGGTGATCCCGGTTGCCGACAACGACGCCGCCGACACGACCCGGCTGCTCGCCAGGAAAGAGGGCCTGCTCTGCGGCATCTCCTCCGGCGCTGCGATGTGGGCCGCCTTAAAGGTTGCAGGGAGGCTCGGCAAGGGAAAGAAGGTGGTCGTCGTCCTTCCGGACCGGGGCGAGAGGTACCTGAGCACGGGCCTTTTTGCGTCTGAATCGCCGTAAGGCGAAACGAAAGGCTTTTCGGGCTCTCTCCCCGCCTTTGAGGCTCTATGATACTGGAGAGTTTTTCCATAGTGCGTTTTGCTTCGGTGTTCAGGTATAATCCATATCCTGAGTTCAGCAATCGATGAAGAGGTAACATCATGCGCAGCGCTTCGTTTGTACTCCCCCTTTTGTCTTTCTGGACGCTTGTCCTGCTCCTGTCCTGCAGCCAGAAGATCTCCGACGATGAGGCAAAGAAGATGGTCCTCCGGGCCGTGCCATATCCTCAGCCTGTGTTCAACATGACCCACGCCGGAAATGCCGGCAATCCCGACATCCCGAGATTCATCCAGGGCGTCGAAAAGCTTGCGGCGGAAGGATATATCAAAGAAGATGCGGCAGCCGGGGGCGACGCAAAGAACAGGACCTACGTCCCGACCGAAAAAAGCGAGGGACTCCTTACAGGCGTCTATGTGCGGGACTCTTTTGTGATGTACGACGGCGCGGTGTGCAACGAGGTGTTCAGGAAGATAGAAGAGGTGGATTTCGACAAGGACACCTCCGTTGCAACGATCAGATACGTGACCGGATACGAGCGGATCGAGCCTTTTTATTCGCTCCTTTGCCTGAACGAGTATTGCGAATGTTTTGGAGAGAAACTCAAGAGGAAAGAGGCGAGGACTTTGAAGGTCAGGAAGGTCGGCAACGACTGGAAGCCGGCGTCCTGATCCGTCGCGTCAGTGACCCGCCGCATTTCCCCATAGTTCTTTCAGTCTTGCGTCCCGGCCATCCAAAGTATATCACGCCTCTTTGATTGTCCTATCGCCCGGTCAGGGGAGGAAATCTCCTCTGGCGGAAGACTCCGGGCTGAAATTCACGATTTATTCATAAAGAGTTCAAATCTTCTTCAAATGTCCCTGTTATTCTGGGAAACGAATACTACCAAGGAATCGAGGAGGCGTCATGAGCTGTCCATATTTCAGAGAAGGGTATTTTGGCATCTGCGTTGCGCCGGATGCGGTGCATGTCCCGAACATTCAGGAACTGGAGAGCTTTTGCTTCAGGACGTGGTATACGCGTTGTCCGAGTCTTGCAGGCCCCGGGGAATTCATGCATGAGGAAGCCGTGCGGCCTTCCGGGGCCGACAACACGTCTGCCGTCAAGAGGATGGCGCCTTCATAAGGGCGGACCTGTAATGACCCGGGCGACGCTCCTTAATGTCTGGCCAGCCCGGTCTTCCTTGCCGCGTCCGCGACCGCATGCGCCACGGCCGACACGACGCTTTTGTCGAAGATGCTGGGGATAATGTAGTCTTCGTGGAGCTCGTCGTCCTTCACGGTGTAAGCGATCGCCTTTGCGGCGGCGAACTTCACCTCTTCGTTGACGCCCCTCGCCCGGACGTCGAGGAGGCCCCGGAATATGCCGGGGAAGCCGAGCATGTTGTTGATCTGGTTCGGGTAGTCGGACCTGCCGGTTGCGAGGACCCTCACCAGCGGGGCGGCGTCTTCCGGCGCGATCTCGGGGTCCGGATTGGCGAGCGCAAAGACGACGGGGTTTTTCGCCATCCTTCCGACATCGGCCGGAGAGAGGACATTAGGCGCCGAAAGGCCGATGAAGGCGTTCGCCCCAACGATTGATTCGGAGATGCAGCCGCGTATCTTCCTGATGTTAGTCTTTCCGGCCAGGAGCCTCTTGTAGGCGTTCATATTGGCCCTCCTTCCCTTGTAGATCGCCCCTGACCTGTCGCAGACGATGATATCCTTCACGCCGTAGGACGAGAGCATGAAGGCGTTTGCCGAGCCGGCCGCGCCCGCGCCGGAGATCACGATCCTCATCTTTCTGATGTCCTTCTTCAGAAGCCTCCCGACGTTGATCAGCGCGGCCAGGACGACGACCGCGGTGCCGTGCTGGTCGTCATGGAAGACCGGGATGTCGAGCATCTTCCGCAGCCTCTGCTCGATGCCGAAGCAGCGGGGCGCGGAGATGTCCTCCAGATTTATCCCTCCGAAGGGGACCGAGATGTTCTTCACCGTCGCGATAATTTCTTCCGGCTCTTTTGTGGCAAGCGCGATCGGGTAGGCGTCGATCCCCGCGAATTCCTTGAAGAGCATCGCCTTTCCTTCCATGACCGGCATCGCTGCCTCGGGACCGATATCCCCCAGGCCGAGCACTGCGGTTCCGTCGGTGACGATCGCCACGGAGTTGCATTTTATGGTATAGCGAAAGACGTGCTCCCTGTGGGTGCTGATGTCCAGTGATACCCTGGCGACTCCGGGCGTGTAGACCTTCGAGAGGTCGTCCCTGTCGCGGATCGGATGCTTCGGGCATATCTCGATCTTGCCGCAGTGATGGGCGAGGAATGTGCGGTCCATCACCCTGACGACTTTGATCCCCGGGATGCCCCTGATCGATTTTACGATCGTCCTCTCGTGCTCTTCGCTTCGTGCATTTACCGTGATGTCCCTGACGACCTTTCCCCTTTCGACCCTGACGATGTCGACCGAGCCGAGGTCGCCCCCGGCCTGGCTGATCGCAGACGCCAGCTCGGCGAACATGCCTATCCGGTTTTCTATCTCCACCCTGATCGTGATGCTGTAGCTCGGCCCCGGGACCTGTGTCATCTTCGATTCTCCTTGCGTAAGGGGAATATTTACCCCTGCCCTTTCAAAATCAGGATTGTCGAGACCATTATCCCTCAATCCATACCGGGAGTAAACACTTTCTGTTGCATACATCAGTGCTACGGAGGCGGGGAGAGCGACAGACCCTCTGCAGCCCTCGTTGAAGAATCTCCCTCTTCCTGTATAATGGATTCATGACCCACAATTTCGACACCGTCATCATCGGCTCCGGTCTGGCCGGCCTGCGCGCCGCGATCGAGGCGGCAAAGCATGGGACGGTGGCAGTGCTTACGAAACTCTACCCGACCCGCTCGCATTCGACCGCTGCCCAGGGGGGCATCGCCGCGGCGCTCGGCAACGAGGAGCCGGACTCGCCGGAATGGCATTTTTACGACACCGCCAAGGGCAGCGACTTCCTCGGCGACCAGGCCGCAATCGAGGTGATGTGCGAAGACGCGATCAGGACGGTCATTGAACTGGAGCATATGGGGGTCCCTTTTTCGAGGACCCCCGAAGGAAAGATCGCCCAAAGAAGGTTCGGAGGGCATACGAGGGACTTCGGGGCGGCGGCCGTCAGAAGGGCCTGTTATTCCGCCGACAGGACCGGCCATGCGATCCTCTTTGCGCTCTACGAGCAATCGGGCCTGCAGGGGGTGAAGTTTTTCGACGAATTTCATGTTCTCGATATCGCCGTTGAAGAAGGCGGGTGCGGCGGGGTGATCGCCCTCGAGATAAAGACCGGCGAGATCCACATGTTCAGCGCAAAGGCCACGCTCGTCGCCTCCGGGGGATACGGCAGGGTATACAAGACGACTTCGAATGCGATCGCAAGCACCGGCGACTGCCTCGGCATACTTTTCCGCACTGGCGTTCCGCTTCAGGACATGGAGTTTTTTCAGTTCCATCCGACCGGGCTGTACGGCCTCGGGATCCTTGTCACCGAGGGGGCCAGGGGAGAAGGCGGCATCCTGGTCAACCGCGAGGGCGAGCGCTTTATGGAGCGGTACGCGCCGACTATCAAGGACCTTGCGCCGAGGGACATGGTCTCACGGGCGATCATGACCGAGGTCCGGGAGGGCAGGGGCATAGACGGAAGGGATTTCGTCCACCTCGATCTGAGGGGCATTAAGAGGGGGATACTTGAGGAGCGGCTTCCGGAGATCACCACCTTCTGCAAGATCTACATGGGCCTCGATCCTGCCCTAGCGCCGATCCCGGTCCTCCCGACTGCGCACTATGCGATGGGAGGCATCCCGACAGACATCGACGGCAGGGTCTTCAAAGACGAAAAGGGCGGTGTCGTCGAGGGGCTTTTTGCAGCGGGGGAATGTGCATGCGTCTCGGTCCACGGGGCGAACAGGCTCGGCTGCAACTCTCTTCTCGATACCGTGGTATTCGGAAGGAGGGCCGGCATGGAGATAGGAAGGTTTCTGAAATCGGCCGAGCCAGGGGGCATCGGAGGCGATCTTGCCCGGCGGACTGTCGAAGGCCATGCGTCGATGCAGGGGAGGAGCGGCACCGAGAAGGCCCCGGAGATAAGGAGCGAACTTCAGAAGAGGATGACGGATGAGTGCTCTGTCTTCAGGCACAGGGAGGACCTCGAAAAGCTGGTTGCAGAGATCAGGGCACTCGAAAGAAGGGCCGCCGGCATAGGCATCAAAGATGCGGGGAAACGGTTCAACACAGAGGTGCTCGAGGCGATCGAGCTTTCGCACCTCCTTGCGCTTTCGGAGGTGATCGCGCTTTCCGCCCTCAGGCGGGAGGAGAGCAGGGGGGCGCATTCGCGGGAAGACTTCCCCAAGAGGGACGACGTGAACTGGCTGAAGCATACCCTGGCCTTCAGGACCGAAAAAGGGATCGAGCTGCGGCATAAGCCGGTCTCGATCACGAAGTTCAAGCCCGTGGAGAGGAAATACTAGGCTGATGTTAACCCTATCGTTGCATATGAGCGGCGGGGAGAGCGTGGGCGCATACAACTTTAACTGAGGGCATGAAGAACTGTACTTTCAGGATAAAGAGGTTCGACCCGGAGAGAGATGCCGCCCCGAGGTGGGAGGAATATGCCGTGCAGGTGGAGCCTTTCCAGAGGCTGCTGGACGGTCTCGCGAAGGTGAAGGACTCGATCGACGGGAGCCTCACCTACCGGAGGTCCTGCGCTCACGGGATCTGCGGCTCCTGTGCGATGAAGATCAACGGCAAAAACCGGCTCGCCTGTCAGACGCTTGTGAAGGACATGCCCGACACGATCGAATTCGAGCCTCTTCCTGCGTTCCCGGTGATCAAGGACCTCGTCGTCGACATGGACCCGTTTTTCGGAAAGAACGGCGAGGTGCTGCCCCGGCTCATAAACGAGGAGCCTCCTCCCGAGAGGGAACGGCTCCAGAGTCAGGAGGAGCAGCACAGGATCCTCGAGGCGATCACCTGCATCATGTGCGGCTGCTGCACCTCTTCCTGCCCGAGTTATTGGGCGGACAGGAAGTATCTCGGTCCCGCGGCGATACTGAAGGCGGCCCGGTTTGTCCTCGACACGCGGGACAGGGCCATAGGCGAGAGACTGAAGATCATCGCCCGCCCTCATGGGATCTGGAGATGCCATTCGATCTACAACTGCGTCGAGGTCTGCCCGAAGGAGATCGATATCACCGGGCATATCTCCAAGATGAAGAGGATGGCGTTGAAGAAGAGAGGATGAGGGGAGGAATAGCGTGACGGGATATCGCATTGAAAAAGACTCCCTCGGGCAGGTGAAGGTGCCGGAGGGGGCTATGTACGGGCCGCAGACGCAGCGGGCGATCGAGAACTTTCCGGTGAGCGGGATACGCTTTCCGCGCGTCTTCATCCGCGCACTCGGCCTCATCAAGGGCTGCGCGGCGGACGTGAATGCGGGACTCGGGCTTCTGGACAAAGACAGGGCCTGCGGTATCCGTCAGGCGGCCGACGAGGTCGCCTCCGGGAGATGGGACGGGGATTTCCCGATCGATATCTTCCAGACAGGGTCCGGCACCTCGACGAACATGAACGCAAACGAGGTGATCGCCAACCGCGCGTCGCAGCTGATGGGAAAGGAGACCGGCTCAGGGCACGTTCATCCCAACGACCACGTGAACCTCGGCCAGTCTTCTAATGACGTGATCCCGGCTGCGATCCATGTCAGCGCCTGCATCGAAACGGCAGGGGTATTGCTCCCCGGGCTTGCCCGTCTCAGATCCACGCTCGAACAAAGGGCCGATGAGCTTGCGGGTGTCGTCAAGACAGGCAGGACGCACCTGATGGATGCGATGCCCGTAACCTTTGGCCAGGAACTGGGCGGCTGGGCGTATCAGGTGAGGCAGGGCGAAGAGCGCATTAGGGCTTCCCTTGCCGGACTGCAAAGGCTGGCGGTCGGAGGCACCGCCGTCGGCACAGGGATCAATACCCACCCTGAGTTCGGGAAGAAGATGGCCGAAGAGCTCTCCGGCCGAACGGGGCTTACCTTCTCAGAGTCGGACAGCCATTTCGCCTCGCAGGCGACGATGGACAACGTGACCGAATTCAGCGGGGCGCTCAAGACGACAGCCTCGTCCCTTCTGAAGATCGCAAATGACCTCCGGCTGATGAACAGCGGTCCGCTCGCCGGGTTTTCGGAGATCAGCCTCCCGGCGCTTCAGCCCGGCTCGAGCATCATGCCCGGCAAGGTCAATCCGGTGATCGCCGAGGCCACGGTCATGGCCTGCGTCCAGGTGATCGCAAACGACGTGGCCGTGACGATCGCAAACAGCCGGGGCGAGTTCGAGCTGAACGCGATGCTCCCACTCATCTGCCACAACGTCCTTCAGTCCGTCGCGATCCTCGGGAATGCCGCGGCTCTTCTTGCGGAGAAGGCGGTTGCCGGCTTTACGATAAACACGAAGAGGATCGACGACGCTCTCGTCCGCAACCCGGTGCTCGTCACGGCGCTCACCCCGAAGATAGGGTACGACAAGGCTGCCGCGATAGCGAAAAAGGCCTATGCGGAAGGGAGGGCAATCAAGGATGTCGCGGCCGAGATGACAGGGATTGCGAAGGAAGAGCTCGACAGGCTGTTAGACCCGCGGCCGATGACAGGGGGGGAGCATTCTTGATTCCTGTTTCGCGACTCCATCGACGAAGCTTTTTCCCCTGGAGACGCTCACGCCATGGGAAAGAAGTGGGGTTAAGACCAGAGATCAAACCCCGTTGCGGATTGCAGCGTGAAAGAGACAATAAAAAAGGGCGAGGTTAAAACCTCGCCCTTGCCGGATTCGTGAAGCTTCCTAGCTCTCTATTCTTCTCCGTCTCGTAAGGAAATAGGCCGAGCCTAATCCCGCAAGCACCATGAAGGCTATCATACCCCATTCGGTCATTGTCGGGACAGGCTCCGCAACCGCCGGCGCAGCCTGAACGACCTGGAAGCCGCGGTAGGTACCATTCGCGCCGACAGCCGTATCAAAGATGAAGAAAAGGCCGTTTGCATACCCGTTGCCGTAGTTGCTGTCATACCAATCAACCGTCAAGCCGGCCGGGAGGGCGCTTGCGCCGACGTATCCCCCGGTCAGGTTGAAGATCAGCGCGCGGCGATTGGTGAAGTCGAAGATAGCCAGCTCTTCGCCGGCAACTCCGGTGAAACCGACAAAATTGACATTCACGTCGGAGGCGGTCACTCCGGCAGCCGCCAGGTCAAGGGTGATCGTCGTAATAAGCGCGCCGGTTGTCCTGTCCACCACATTGACGTCGGCAGTTCCTGACTGTTTGGCATAGAGTCTGTTGGTCGCAGGATCATAGGAAGGCATGGTCTGATCGTTTGACCCGAACCCTGCAATGGGAGCCGCCAGGAGTTGAGTGTTGGTCCCCGTATAACTGCCCGCTCCGTCCAAGGTGAGCGACTGGATTCCTGACACCGGACCGGACGAGCAGCAGGAACTGTATGATACGGACTCTAAAAGAGATGTGTTGGGATTGAAGAAGACGCCCCGGTTGTCTACGCCCGTGGTCGATGTGCCGATCACAGTCCCTGTTGAGTCCCACACACGCGCAGGAGAGCTTGTGCCGTCTCCGTCACCTGAATAATACCGGGCGAAGGAAGGGATATACGCGACTGCCATCGGAGTATCATAAGACGTACTGAGCGGCAGGCCGGTTACTTCGACAGCTGTCGATAGTATCGCAGCCTCGGACGATATGCTCATGACGATGAGCGCCAATGCAGCCAACAAAACAACGAACCCTTTCTTCATCTTCTTCATCCATTCCCCCTCAGCAAAAGAAAATATGCGTTGATTAAATCATCAGACCTGCGGACGCCGCAGGTCCGCGTGGCAGACGGTACTGCACGAAAATGTACCACACGGGAGCGGCAAAGTCAATATTTGGATTATCTTGCCAAGGGGAAAAGGCTTATAACTCAGCGCCTTGCATGGCTGGGCGGGATCTCGATCTTGTTTGAAATGCGTTCTTCAGGCATCTGCGCGAAGGGGCGGTTGCAGAAATCGACTTTTATGCGGTAGCTTCCTTCAATAAGGCTTTCGGGGAGAAAGAAATGCAGGGACCGCGCCGCCGCCCGATCGTTTATCATGACGCAGGCGGAATTGTCCGGCGACCTTATATCGGCCTTTGCGACTACAAGATCCTCCGATGAGTCTTTTATGATCGAAACCTCTCTTCTGACGCCGAAGCCGAAATTGCTTACGGAAGTGAAGGAGAGCCGCACCGGTTCGCCCGCATGGTAGAGGTCGTAATCGGTGGAAAGATAGATACGCCGGTTAAAGTCACTCTCATCCGTGGTCACCTTTGAGGTGGCCGCCTCCCAGAACCGCGGCCGCGCCGCGTCGAGGTGGACATCTTCCCCCCCATAGTAGCCTGCGCCGCAACAGTCTTTACTCCTGATAAGCTCCCATAACCGCCTGCCGTCGACTCCTTCGATATTGAAATCGAGCGCCATGCCGTCCATATGGGTGCTCGTCTTTGCCACGATCCCCCCTGCATCGCGAAGTTTTGTGTTGTACTCCGGGCTGCGATATCCCGATTCTATGTTGATTGTCTTTCCGGGCGCCACGAGGTCCGAAAAATAATCGAGCATGAAGAGCATGCGCAGCGACATGTGCTCCCCTTTTTTGTGTGAAGGGAAACCGAAGACCCTGTCAATTTCTGCCAGACCCTCTTCGTTGAAGGACCCGTCGGGGGAAAGGAGATTGGCCCGGACCTCGTCACCCGTCTTGACGTTTTTCAGATGAAGCTCCCCGTCACCCATGAGGAGGAATCGCGACATGGCTGCCTGAGCAAATACCGGTCCGGGCATCGCCATGACGATAGCCGCAATAAGGGAAAGTGCCGCCGTCATCATGCTGATTGGTCGTCGACATCCGAAGCGATTTCCGGAATGCCCGCAATCCTCAGGCCGCTCGATGACTGCCGGTAGGGGAATTTCAGAGCGTCGCCAGGGCATTCTTCATATCCCCGATGATGTCGGCTGCGTCTTCGAGGCCGGTCGATATCCTGATCAGCGTCGGGTCGGCGCCGATCTTCCGGCATGCGGCGTCGGACAATTTCGGATGAAACATCGAGGCGAAGTGAAGGACGAGCGTCCCGGCGTCGCCGAGACTCACGCCGGTCCTGCAGAGCCGAAGGCCGTTTATGAACTTTCTGCAGGCCCTTCCGTTTTCGAGCCCTATCGAGACCATGCCGCCGAAGCCCGACATCTGCCTCTTTGCGATGCGATGGCCCGGATGGGTCCTGAGCCCCGGGAAGAACACCGTCCCGACCTTCGGATGCCCCGCGAGAAACCCTGCGACCGATGCGGCGGTTTCGCAGTGGCGATCCATTCTCACATGAAGCGTCTTGAGCCCCCGCAGGAAGAGCCACGCGTTGAAAGGCGAGAGGCAGCCCCCGAGGTGCTGGAGGGTATTTGACCTGATCGCCGATACGAAATTTTTCGTCGAGACGACGGCGCCTCCGATGGCGTCGCCGTGGCCGCCGATATATTTTGTGGCCGAATGCACGACGCAGTCGATCCCCATGCCCAGCGGCCTCTGCAGATAAGGCGTGGCGAAGGTGTTGTCGATCACCGAAACGATCCTGTGTTTCCTTGAGAGACCTGCGATCAGGCCGATATCTATGATGCTCAGCTCGGGATTTGAAGGCGTCTCGAAGAAGATGAGTTTCGTCCGCTCGTTTATGAGGGGAGGTATCACCCTCTTCAGGTCGTCATACGGCCCGAAGCGCCTCACCTTGCAGTCGAGCTTCTGGAGGATATGAGCGAAGAAGAGCTTCGACCCTCCGTAGATACGGCTGCTGGAGATGATTTCGTCCCCGGGCTTCAGGAGTTCGAGAAAGACGGCCGACAGCGCAGCCATGCCGGAGGAAAAAGAGACGCAGGAATCCCCTCCTTCGAGGAGCGCCATCTTCTCCTCGAAGGCTCTTACCGTTGGATTTCCGATCCTCGTATAGATGAACCCGTCTTTTCCCCTTTTTTCCACCTCGCCGCCCTCTTCGGCGCTGTCGAAGGTGAAGGTGCTCGTCTGGTAGATCGGCGTGCTGACGGGACCGAAGGCGAACTTCCCCTCTTCGCCGCCGTGGACCGCCACCGTCCCGAAACCGGGCGACTTCCTTTTGCCTGCCCTATTTTTCATACCCGACATTATCCCTCATGCCTCGCAACTTATCTCTCCCTCGCTGATTTCATATTGACTGCACCTCACCGGTAGCAACGCCTTGGCGTAGAGGGCAGCCCGAAAACCTCCTGCAGCGATACCTTGCCGCATCGGAAGCCGCGTCTGTAGCGCCAAAGAAGTGCATAATATAAGATAAAGCAGGCTGTTTTTGACGCCATGCTGCATCAGATCTCATCGCATCAAGAAGGCTGTAAGGGATGCCTTCTATGCAGGTCTGAAAAATTGCAAGGCTGCTCATTTTCATCTCTTCCGTTTCGCTTTCCCCGCCGCTTTCGTCCTTCCGCTCCGGTACACCTCTATCGCTATCTCGGGGCACATGCGCGCGCACATCGCGCAGCCGGTGCACTTTTCTATATGCAAGGCGACCGCCGGGAAAAACCCGCTCTTGTTGAACCGCTCTCCGATGGATATGACGCCAAACGGACAGGTATCGACGCAGAACCCGCAGCCCTTGCAGAGGTCGGTATTGATTGTTATTTTCCCTTTCATTTTACCCTTTCCAGAAGCTCTCCCGCATGTCTTCGGGAGATCTCGGTGACCGTGCCGCTCAGCATCCTGGCGATCTCGTCCTGCCGTTCCCTCGCCGAAAGCTCTTTTATCCGCACAGAGACCTTGCCGTCTTTTTCCTTCTTCTCGATTCTGAGGTGGAAATCCGCCATACTCGCAATGCGGGGCAGGTGGGTGATGCAGAGCAATTGGCGCCGTTTCGAGATCGTCCCGAGTTTTTTTGCCACGCTTTCCGCCGTCTTTCCTCCTATCCCCGCGTCGGCCTCGTCGAAGACCAGCACCGGCGTATTGTCGACGTCGGCGAGTATTGTCTTGAGAACGAGCATGACACGCGAAAGCTCGCCCCCCGATATGATCTTCGCAAGCGCCTTCGGAGGTTCTCCCGGGTTCGCCGAAAAAAGGAACTCGACGGAGTCGAGCCCCGTCGGCCCTATCCGGTAGTTTCCGTCGGCGTCCTTCTGGCGGCTCACCGCTATCTCGAAGCGGGCGCTGCCGAAGGCCAGGTCGGCGAGGCTTGCGGCGACGAGTTTTTCGATCTTCCCTGCCGCCTTCGACCGCTTTGCCGAAAGCTCAAGCGCCTCCTTCACGAGCGCGGCCCTTTTAGCTTCAAGCGCGGCCTCGGCCCCGGCCAGCGTCTCGTCGGCCGACTCGATCTCATCCAGTTCTTTCTGGACGGCATCGCGGTGGGCAAGAACCGCAGAGGCGTCCTCCCCGTATTTCCTTTCGAGCTTCTTTATCACGTCGAGTCTGTCTTCGATCGTCTCGAGCCTGCCCGGCTCGAAGTCGAATTTGTCGCGGTATCTCCCTAAAGCCAGAGACGCGTCTTCGACGAGCGGCAGCGCCGCTTCAAGGAGCCGGAGAGTATCTTCCATCCCGCCGTCTATGGCGCATATGTCGCGCAGCCGTGAAATCACCTGCGCCAGCTTTTCCGAGCATGAACCCTCGGATTCATACAGCACTGCATAGGACTCGGCGGTCAGCCCGGTCAGCTTCGTCAGGTTCGCGAGGATCCTTCTTTCCTCTTCGAGCGCCCCTTTTTCGCCTTCCTTCAGGCCGGCCGCGTCGATCTCCTGTGCCTGGAACCTCAGGAAATCGAGCCTCTGCTCGCGCTCCCTCGCCGTTTCCCTCAATGTCGCGCATCTGGCCGCGAGTTCCCCGGTCTCGCGGGAAAACGCTTCGACCTGCTCCCGCTCCCGATGGAGCTTTCCGAAGGAATCGACCAGATCCCTCTGCCGGTCAGGAGCAAGGAGGCTCTGATGCTCGTGCTGGCTCAGGATATCTACCAGCGCGCTGCCTATCGACGACAGAGCCTGAAGAGTCACCATAACGTCGTTGACATAGGCCCTGCTCTTTCCGCCCGCGGACAGCATGCGTCTGAGCGCGATTCCCCCGGAGGGATCGATCCCGATATCGGGAAGGAGGGAGTAGTCCTCCAGTTCGAAATACGCCTGCACGGAGGCCTCTGCCTCGCCCGACCGGATGAAGTCCGACTGGGCCCGCTCTCCGAGCGCGAGTCCGAGCGCATCGACGATGATCGACTTGCCGGCGCCCGTTTCTCCGGTCAACGCATTCAGCCCCTTTTCGAACCTTACGGAAAGGTCGTCGATGATTGCGAGGTTCCTGATCCTGAGTTCTTTCAGCATGATGCGGTCCGAAGAGTCCCTCTTAAATATACCACAAACATGAAATCGAAGGGTCCCGGCGGCGGAGTTTGCCTGCCGCTTGAAATTGCGTTCATACATGCTAAGCTGGGGGCATGGGGCCCGATACCCGCGCCAGGACCAAAGGGGGGACAGATGTTCGGGAAACGGTTGACCATATTTACGATCTTCGGCTTCAGGGTGAGGGCGGACGCCAGTTGGCTGATCATCGCCGTTCTCGTCACCTGGAGCCTCGCCGCCGGCATATTCCCTCAGGAATATCGGGACCTGTCCGTTGTCTCCTTCTGGCTCATGGGCGTCTGCGGGGCTCTCGGCCTCTTTCTTTCGGTCGTCGTCCACGAATTCTTCCACTCGCTTGTCGCCCGGCGCCTCGGCCTGCCGATGGACGGCATCACGCTTTTCGTCTTCGGCGGGGTGGCGGAGATGAGCGGAGAGCCGGAAACCCCCAGGGTCGAGTTCCTGATGGCGGCGGCGGGCCCCGCGTCGAGCATCGTTCTGGGCGCGCTCTTCTATGCGGTCTATTCAGCCGGAATGCGCGCGGGCTGGCCGCTCCAGATCGAAGGCGTTCTGAGCTACCTCGCCTCGATCAACTGGGTGCTGGCGGTCTTCAATCTCCTCCCGGCATTTCCGCTTGACGGCGGCCGAATCCTGCGGGCGGCGCTCTGGAGATGGAAGAAGAACCTCCCCCAGGCAACGCACCGGGCCGCGACGATCGGCACGGGCTTCGGCCTGCTCATGATCGTGGCGGGCGTGGTCAACCTGCTCTTCGGGAACATCATTGGCGGCCTCTGGCTTTTCCTGATCGGCATGTTTCTCAGAAGGGCGGCCGAGTCTTCCTATCAGCAGCTGGTCGTACGTACGGCGCTCGAAGGCACCCCGGTAGAGCAGATCATGAAAAGAGACCCGATGACCGTCCCGCCGTCGCTCACGATCGCGCGCCTTGTAGAAGATTACATCTACAAATTTCATTTCAAGATGTTTCCGGTGGCGAGCGACGGAAGGCTCGAAGGCTGCGTCAGCACGAGGCAGGTCCGGGGGGTCCCCCGCAAGGAGTGGGAGCGCAAGACGGTCGGCGACGTCGCCGTCGGGCTCTCTGCCCGCAATTCGGTCCCTCCCGATTACGACGCCCTCATGGCCCTCGGGCTGATGAGCAGGACCGGAAACAGCCGCCTTGCGGTGGTCGAGGAAGGGAAGCTTCTCGGCGTTGTCTCGAACAAGGACCTCATCCGTCATATCGCCTTCAAGATGGACCTCGGAGGGGAAGAGGAAGGGGAAGAGGAGTGAGCTTCCCCGCCGAGGCTTGCCAGGCGTCTTCAGGAACAAGTCGAGGTTCGAAGAGAAGATAAACGCCCTCGGCTTCTGCTCGCGCGGAAGATACTTCCGGCTCAGAGTAAATCCGAACATTGCACACGATCGACTACCGCAGGAGCAGATACTCGATAATCGCCGTGCAGAAGATGATGAGGCTCGCCGGTATGGTCTTTTTGTACACGCCCCAGAGGTCGGCCTTGAAATATTCCCTCGTCAGGACGAAACAGAGGTGGACGGGCGAAAGCAGCACGCCGACGTATCCTGCCGCGAAGGCGAGCGACATCTCGACGACGGGCGCGCCCCCGGCGATGCTGATCAGAAGGGGGAAGGTGCTCCCGACAAACCCGACGGTATGGCCTGTCAGAAGTCCGGTGATCAGCGGGAGGAGGCAGAGGATCGGCAGAGCAGGGATCCCCTTTTCGACGAAGAAGGCGCTCAGGTTCCTGACCGCGCCGGATGATTCCATCGCCTCTTTGAAGAGCATGATCCCGAAGATCAGGACGATCACCTCGAGGGCGAAGCCGTGACGGGTGAGCCGCAGCAGTCCGGCAGGCCGGTAGCGGTAGAGGAGCACGAGCGGCACGATCACGGCAAGGAGCGCGTAGTGAAGCTCGACCCGCACGGCGACGACGAGAAGAAGGACCGCGGCGACCGGCAGAAAGCTGAGCCATGCGTACTGTTTCGCCCCCCCCGGCGCGGCGGCGCTCTCCGGGACCGTCCGCATCTCCCTCATGCTGAAGATGAAACCGGTTGCCAGGAGCGCAAGCGCGTACGGCGCATTGTGGGAGATGAGCCCATAGAGCGGCACGTTGGATATCGCCGCGGCAAGCAGGATGCCGGGATAAAGCGGCAGGACATATTCCCAGGGGTGGCGGAACCAGTAATTGATGAAGGCCTTCTCCTCCCGGCTCATCCCGAGCCCTTCCGTCGCCTCTTTCACCATCGGCGCGGAGAAATAGGCGCCTCCCAGGGAGGGGAGCATCCCGATCAGCATCGGCATCGATATGATCACCACCCTCCTGCTTCTGAAGAAATTCCTGACCGAGGACATCATCGACGAAAGCACCTTCTGCTCCCGGAGGACGACTTCGAGTATCCTGATCAGCGAGAGCGCAAGGAGGAGTTTGATCGTAATGCCGCTGGTGGCGGCCCGGAGGGCAGTCTTGAGGACCAGCGCCGGCGCCATCCGGTACATCAGGGCGATGAGTCCGGAGGCGAGCAGCATGACATACCCTATGTAGAGCTTTCTCCTCAGGAGCAAAAGGGTGAGCAAAAAGACGGCGAAGATCTTCAGGATGTCGGACATCGGTTTGTTAGAGGCTGTTCGAGACCTTTTTGATCTCCTCGAGCTTCGCCATGGCGCGGCCGGAATCGATCGCCTCTTTCGCGATCTCGAAGGCCTCGGTAAAGACGGCGGCCTTTCCGGATACGGCGATCGCCGCGGCCGAATTCATCAGGACGATGTCTCTTCTGTGCCCCTTTTCGCCCCCGAGAATCGCGAGCGCGATGCGGGCGTTTTCGTCCTTGTCCCCGCCGGCCAGATCGGTCACACTCCCCCTCGGGAGGCCGAAGTCCTCCGGGGCGAAATACATCGTCTCTACCGCGCCGCCTGCGAACCGCGCCGCCTTCGTCCCGTCCGTGACCGTGATCTCGTCGAGTCCGTCTTCCCCGTGCACTACCAGCGCGTCCTCGGCCCCGAGGTTCCCGAGCACTCGGGCGAGCGGCCCGGTAAGCTTGTCGGTGAAGACGCCGAGGACCTGTCTTTTCGCGTCGGCCGGGTTCGTGAGCGGACCGAGGATATTGAAGAGCGTGCGGATGCCCATCTCGCGCCTGGGCCCGATCGCGTATTTCATCGCCGGATGAAACAGCGGAGCAAAGAGAAAACCGAAGCCTGTCTCGAAGAGGCATTGCTCGACCCTCTCCGGCGGCAGGTCTATCTTCAGCCCGAGCGCCTCGAGCACGTCGGCGCTTCCCGACTTGCTCGACATCGCCCTGTTTCCGTGCTTGGCGACCGGCACGCCGGCCGAGGCGACGACTATCGCCGCAACGGTCGATATATTGAAGGTATGGGCCATGTCCCCGCCGGTGCCGCAGGTGTCGAGGACGCCCTCCGGCGCCTTGATCCTGGCGGACTTCTCCCGCATGATCCTGGCCGCCCCGGTGATCTCGTCGACCGTCTCGCCCTTCAGACGCAGCGCGGTGAGGAAGGCGCCGATCTGGGCGTCCGTCGCCCTGCCCTCCATGATCTCTCCCATGCATTCGGCCATTTCGGCCTCGGACAGATCGATGCCGCCGACGAGCAGGCCTATCGCCTCTTTGATCATCTCAGCCCCCCCCTCCCGCCGAATTTGCCTGGCTCGCCCTCGTCTTGAGGTACTCCTTGATGAACCTGTCGATCCCCCCGTCGAGGACCGAATCGACGTCTCCTACCTCAAGGCCGGTACGGTGGTCCTTTACGAGCCGGTAGGGCTGAAGGACGTAGGACCTGATCTGGCTGCCCCAGGCGATGCCCTTCTTGTCGCCGACGATGTCTTCCATCTTCTTTTCCTTCGCCTTCCTCTCGAGGTCGTAGAGCCGGGCCTTCATAATCTTCAGCGCGACAGCCTTGTTCTTGTGCTGGGACCGCTCGTTCTGACAGGCGACGATGATGCCCGTCGGGATATGGGTGAGGCGGACCGCCGACGACGTCTTGTTGACGTGCTGCCCCCCCGCGCCGGACGCCCGGTAGGTGTCCATCTTGATGTCCTCCTCCCGTATCTCGATATCGATGTCCTCTTCGATCTCGGGGTAGACGATCACTGCGGCGAACGAGGTGTGCCTCCGCTTGTTGGCGTCGAAGGGCGAGATCCTCACCAGCCTGTGGACGCCGGCCTCGCAGCTGAGGTATCCGTAGGCGTAATCGCCGCTGAAGGTGATCGTGGCGCCCTTGATGCCTGCCTCGTCTCCCGGCTGCAGGTCGACGATCTTCGCCTCATAGCCGGAGCGCTCCGCCCATCTCAGATACATCCTCATCAGGATCTGGGCCCAGTCCTGGCTCTCGGTGCCTCCCGCGCCCGGATGGATCGTGAGGATCGCGTTGCTCTTGTCGAGCTCTCCGGAAAGGAGGTTCCGGAGCTCGATCGTTTCGATCTCCTCGCGCAGGGACTCGACGTCCTTCTTGATCTCCTTGAAAAAGACGTCGCCGCCTTCTTCTTCGAGTATGCCGATCGATTCCTCGACGTACGACAGCTTATTGTCGATCGCCTCGAAGGGACTCACCGTGCTTTCGAGCCGCGCCTTTTCCTTGAAGAGCTCCTTCGATCTTTCGGGCGACGACCAGACCTCTTCCTTCGCGAGGTCGGCCGCGAGCCGCGCTATCTCTTCTTTTTTTCTGGCGACATCAAAGATAACCTCGGAGCGCCTCGACTTTGGCCCTCAGGGAAACAAGCTCTTCCTTCAATTCCGACTGGACAATCATGACTACCTCCACATTTTTATGTTAAGAGAGATTACTATCGATATTACGATGCAGAGATACGAAAAAAGATCTCCGTATTTCGTGTAAAACGACAGCGTTTCATCGGTCTTTACCGCGCCCGGCAGGACGACCCTCTCGAAGAGACGCGTCCTTGCGAGGACCCTTCCGTCGCTGTCGATGAACCCTGAAATGCCGGTGTTCGCACAGCGTATGACCGGCTTTCTGTTTTCGATCGCCCGGAAGACCGCCATGCCGAAATGCTGGTACGGGCCGGACGTTCTTCCGAACCAGGCGTCATTGGTGATATTCAGGATGAAATCACCGCCCTTTGTATAGAACTTCCTCACCAGCCCGGGGAAGATGATCTCATAGCAGATCAGCGTGGCGAAGCTGCCGAAGTCCGTCTCCGCCCTGATATATTCCTTCCCGGGGACATAGTCGCCGATTCCGGTGACGAGCTTGTCGACAAAAAACAGGACGCTTCTGAGGGGAACGTATTCGCCAAAGGGTACCAGATGTATTTTATCATACTCGTAGACGTTTTTCCCTTCCTTGTCCAGGAGGATGGCGCTGTTGGAAAGCAGCGTCCTGCCTGCCGACTGCTGTCTGAGAAGGATCGTCCCGGTAAGGAGGTCCGTCCCCAGCCCCTGCTCGAACCCGATCAGCTTTTCCGTGCGGGCCGCGTCGGCGCCGAATATGAACGGCAGCGCCGTCTCGGGCCAGACGATCAGCCGGGGGGAGGAGCCGGCTGCCCTCCGGGAGAGGTCGAAGTAGGTGTCCAGCACCTTGCCCTGGTATGACGGCTCCCACTTTTCGTCCTGCTCGATGTCTCCCTGCACAAGGCTCACCCGGAGTGTGTTCCCCGGCCTTTCCTGGCTCAGCCGCCATTGGCCGTAGCCGAACGCCGCGACGGCCGCCAGAACGAGGAGCGCAAACCCGACGACGGTGTAAGAGGTCGGGAAAAGGGGCATCTCGGAGACCCGCCTTCTGAGCAGAAAGAGATCGGCGGCCGCGCCGTTGACCGCCAGGACGAGGAAGGATATGCCGTAGATGCCGGTGATGTCGGCCACCTGGATCATATGAAGGAACCGGTACTGGCTGTACCCGATGCTTGCCCAGGGGAAACCGGTCAGGGCATAGGAGCGGAGGAACTCGAGGGCCACCCACAATACCGGCGCGATGACGAGGGCCGGCAGTTCGGTCCTCCTGATCATCTTGACGAAGAGGAGCGAAAAGACGGCCGGGTAGAGGCCGAGATACAGACAGAGGAGCACCACGATCGAGAGGCTCGACAAAAAGGAGACGCCCCCGTAGTGGTTGATCGAATAATATATCCAGTAGAGCGTGCCGAAGAAATAGACGAGGCCGAAGACATAGCCGGCAAGGAAGGCCTTCTTCGGGGTTTTTCCCCAGAGAGAAAGAAGGAAGGGGACAAAAGCGACCCAGGCCAGCGGATAAAGATCGAAGACCGGAAAAGACAATACGACCAGTATCCCCGAGATCACCGCGGGGAGATAATCGCCTGCCTTTTTTGCCAGAGAATCTCTCATCAGTTGACAATCAAAAAAATGAAAGGGTATCATGTAAGACCGTGGGCAGTTAGCTCAGTCGGTAGAGCAGAGGCCTGAAAAGCCTCGTGTCCGCAGTTCGATTCTGCGACTGCCCACCATTTTTTACCCTCAATGATTGTATGTGTCTTGTCCGGCAGGAGTCAAGGGATAATCTTTACTCTGCCGGGCCTTTCTTTTTCTCCCTCGACCAGGAATCGGGTACCGAGAAATGTCTTGATCACCATGAGGTTCGTCAGAAGGTGTCCGCTGATGCGCGATGTGGTGAATGACGAAGGGCCTTCTGCAAGGCTGAGATAGACGACCAGTTGATCGGCGAGGCGGGGGTCGAGGCACCCGCCTGCTTCAAGATGGCGGAGGAGTTCCCTCGCCGCCTCTTCCCCGACCGTCTCTGCCCTTTTTCCTCTTTCCCCGAGAGAAGAGAAGCCCGAGACCGAGGTCTCCGTTTCGGCCTTGAGAAACACGAAGGTTCCGGGGCTATAGGTATCGACCCGGAGCGCCTCTATCGACGGCCTCACCGGCATCCCCGCAAGGGCCGCCCCGGCTGACCTCTTCTGGCGCTCGGCGATGCTCGGGGGAAGTCCGCCGGCAACGGCAGAGACGCCGCTCACCGAGACGATAGCGCCCGGTTCTTCGAAAGAAATGCCGCATATCTTTCGGCAGGGATTCAGGACTGCCGAGATCTTTCCCCCGCCCTTTGGATAAAAGCCGTAGCGGTCGAGCGAGGCCGAAACCCCTATCCCGAGTCTGCCGAGCATAGGGAGAAAGACCTCGCTTATGAACTGAAACGGCGGGCTGAAGGGGACATGGGTGCCGCCGGCGAGGGTGATGCGGGAGGGGGTCTTTGCGAAGATCAACGGAGGAACGGCCGCCTGCAGGAGGAGCGAAGTCGAGCCGGCCGTGCCTATGTCGAAGAAATAGTCGCCGGACCCGGATTCTCCCGGCTCGAAGAGCAGCTCCGTCGAGCCGACGTCTGCGCCATGCACCTTTGCCTTTGAGATCAGGGCGAGCAGCCGGACGCAGGCGAGGTGCTGGGGCATGAGGCCCGGCTTTCTCCTGCCCTTTCGGATGTTGAAGAGCCGGAAGGGTTTCCGCAGGAGGCAGGAGAGGCCCAGCGCGGTCCGGAGGATCTGCCCGCCGCCCTCTCCGTAGCTGCCGTCGATATCGCGCATGTTTCAATTATAGCCGCAATCCCGTTACCGGACTCTGATGCCGGAAAACCCTTGACTCTGGACTCTGGTCAAGAGTTTATAATAAATAAGGAGATATCGGTGAAGTATCTGAAGATAGGTCAGGCGGCAAAAGAGGCCGGGGTGAGTATCGACACGGTCCGCTACTATGAAAAGCGCGGGCTTCTGCCTTCCCCGAAACGGAAGGAATCGGGATACCGCCAGTACCTCAGCGACTCGGTCACGCGTATCCGTTTTATCAGGCACGCCCAGGAACTCGGCTTCTCTCTGTGCGAGATATCAGAGCTCCTTTCCCTGAAACTCGATCCGACTGCTGCCTGCGGCGCCGTAAAGAGAAAGGCCGAGAGCAAGATTGCCGAAATAGACGGGAAGATCGGGATGCTCCGGAGGATGAGGGATGCGCTCGAATCCCTCACGAAAACGTGTACGGAAGACAAACGGGTGAGCGAGTGTCCTGTGCTCGATGCGCTCGACAGCTGTAAGGGGGCGGATATTATGAAGATCGACTGCTATATGTCGGGGGACTGCGGTTCGGAAGGCGCGCTGAGGCATAACATCGACCGTGCATTGACCGCTGAAAAGACTGAAGCGGAGGTGAGTTTTCATCGGATCGGCGAGGCCGAGGCGGCGGCCCTCGGGGTGACCGGCTCTCCGTCGGTATTTATAAACGGAGAAGAACTTCAGCCGCAGGGGGCGGTCGGGTTTTCCTGAAGGATGTTCCGGGGAGAGTCTGGCGGACTCTCGAATGTCCCGACGGAGGCGACGCTGAGAAAGGCGGTCAGGGCCTGCCGGACTTCACGGCAGGACGGATCCTCCGGAAGGCGGGCCGGGAAGCAGCTGCTGGACCGGATTTCAGAAACGGTGCGGGGCCTCATCGCCGGGGCGGGTCTCAGTCCCCTGGAGAACGCCGGGAGAAAATATATTCTCAGAGAATTTGCGGCAACTGGCAGGCCGCCGACGCTGGTTGGCCTGAAGGACGAGATGAAGCTGTCTTCCGTCAGCGCCGCCAGGAGAATCGTCGCAAGACTGAACGAGGCGGACATAGTGACAAAGGAAGGAGACAGGATCATTTCCTCGTATCCGTTTTCCGCGGAGGAGACGCGCCATAGGGTGGTATTTCAGGACGGGCATGAGGTCTACGCCCTCTGCGCCACCGACGCCCTCGGCATCCATTTCATGCTTGAGAGCCCTCTTGCGGTGCACTCCCGCTGCCCTGAATGCGAAAACGAAATGACCATCAGAATGAAAGGCGGCGTAATAGTCTCGTCCGATCCGGGAGGCATCGTTCAGTTCGTCAGCGACAGCGGGGAATGCGGATGCACGGCAAAGACCTTCTGCCCGTACATGAACTTCTTTTGTTCCAGGGCGCACGCGGCCGCATGGAGAAAGAGGAATCCCGATCTGGGAAAAGGCGAGCTTTACTCACTCAGGGAGACCCTGAAATATGGGAAGGAGATATTCGCCTCCTTCCTCAAGTGACGGGAGCGTCTCTCAGCCCGCAGGGCTGAGTTATGCGCCTTTATACAAATAATAAATGAAACCCATAACATTGCAAACCGGCGGCAAGAGCGTCGGGCAGAAACGACAGGCTTTCGGAGATGGTCACGAGCGGACGTGTCCTGAAGCTCAAAGGAGATGAAAAGGTCCAGGTATTGGAGAGGTCGCTCGACTGGAAGACGCTCAGGATTAAATTCATGAACGGCCAGGGCACTTATTGGGTCAGGGAGGAATCTCTCAAGAGGATTGAATCTCACTGAGTGAAGCGCCCGGCGATCTTTCCGCCCCGGCTCTCTCTTATAAGGATACTCCGAGCGCCTGCAGGACCTCCTTCATATGATTGATATGGAATTCGAGGTGATGCTCGGCGAGGATGCCGAGGAAGCCGGCGAGGGTCGGATATTGCCCGCAGGGCGCCTTCTCGAAGACGGGCACATGGGCCTTCCGCCCGAGCTGTTCTTCCGTCAGCGTTCCCACGAACTCCGCAAGCCGGGCATATTCCTTCCCGAAGAGGGCAAGAAGCTCCTCAAAGGTCATCCGGCTGCGGCCTTCGGTAAAGAAAGGATCTTCGGGATGGAGATCGAGTCTCGGGGTGTCCTGGTCGATGAAGGCGCGGACTGCCGGCAGCATTCCTACCCCTTCAGGGCCGCAGAGGTGTGAAAGTATCTCCTTCGGCGACCAGCGGCCGGCCGGTCTTTTCGAGGCGGTATCCTCGTCGGTCCCCCTGCAGAGGCCTTCCATCGCCTCCACGCTCTTCCGTATATTTCCCGCGATCTTTGCGCCTTTGGTTGCCTCCATGTCAGGTATCCTCCTTCATTTATTGACCCTAATATTTACATAGATATTACCACGGAGGCGGCGGAGTGGCCAGAAAAGCCTTCCGCAGCGCCCGCGCTGCAATAAGGGAGAAAACTTCCGCCACAAATTTCTTTTCGCGGCATCCCGGAGGTGATACACTTTTCATAAGGAAGGAGAGCCGACAATGGATAAACCCTATCAGGCGATGAAGGATATCGGGGTCCTCCCCGCGCATTTTCCTATCCCGGGGGCGGGATTCCTTCCGGTCAACGCCTTTGTCATCAAGGCGAAGGAGCCGGTACTCGTCGATACCGGGATGGGGATCGACGGCGCGGATTTCATGAAGGCGCTGGAATCGGTCATCGATCCCCGCGAGCTGAAGTGGGTCTGGCTTACCCATGACGACGCGGACCACACCGGCAACCTCCGGAAGGTCCTCGATGCGGCGCCCGCCGCCCGGCTTGCGGCAAACTCCCTGGCGGCACTGAGGGTGAGCACCGCATGGCCGGTGCCGATGGATCGGGTCTGCTGGCTGAATCCGGGAGAGAGCATCGATGCCGGCGACCGCACGCTGACCGCCGTGAGGCCGCCCCTGTTCGATAACCCGACCACCATCGGCATCTACGACGGCAAATCGGAGACCTTCTTCTCGGCCGATTGCTTCGGCGCCATCATCCCGTCGCCGGCCCTGAATGCGGACGATCTGCCGGAAGAGGTGCTGTCTCAGGGAATGATCGCCTGGGCCGGCGCTGACAGCCCATGGGTCCATATGGTCGAGCCGGCCAGATTCAGTCAGACGCTGGAGAAGATCCGGCAGATCGCCCCGAAAACGGTCCTTTCGGCACATCTGCCGCCGGCGGCCGGAAAGACTGAGCGGTTGCTGGATATACTGTCGCGGGTGCCGGCTTCAACTCCCTTTGCCGCACCAAACCAGAAGGCGCTGCTCCGGATATTGGCCCAGGGGAGGTGACGCGCATGTGCAGAAGCGAAAGAAGCGGAAAAGGCGCGGGCACGGGCAGCTGGAAGGTTGCCACGGCAAACCCCCCGACTGCATAAACAACGCCGTGAAGACGGGGCGGGAGGCACGAAAAGCCTTTCGTGGCCATTCCTTGGCGCATCGGAGGCCACGTGTAAAGGGACCGCCGGCGACACGACTTCCTGTGAGGTCCCGAATCCTCGACGCCATGCCGCGTCAAATCCTGCTGCATCAGAAAGGATGTGAGAGACACCCTCCCCGACGGTATGCATCGATAGGGGAAACAAGGCGTTATGATCCCATCCACACTTCGGCCTGCGGCTTCGCTGTGTTAGACTAGTTCCGATGCTTCACTGGCTCCGCGACCATCGCCGCGCCGAGGCGCGCAAACGGCCTTTTCCCCCCGAATGGGAGGCCTTTGTGCGCGCAAACGTGGCCCACTACCGTATGCTCGACGACGCCGAGCAGGCCGAGCTGCGCGCGATGATACAGGTCTTCCTCGAGGAGAAGCAGTGGGAGGGGTGCGGCGGGCTCGAGCTCGACGATGAGATCCGCGTCACCATCGCGGCCCAGGCCTGCCTCATGCAGCTGGGACTCCCCCATGACTATTACCGGAACGTGCAGACGATCCTCGTCTACCCCTCGACCGTGGTGCCTCCCGAGCGCCGTCCCGGCATGTTCGAGATCGCGACCGCCCCGCTAGCGGCTCCGGTCCCCCTTCTGGGCCAGGCCTTTCTCCAGGGCCCCGTCGTCCTCGTCTGGGACGCCGTCCTTCATGGGGCGCGCCACCCGGAGCAGGGACATAACGTGGTATACCACGAGTTCGCCCATAAGCTCGATATGCTCGACGGGGCCGCCGACGGTACCCCCGTTATCGCCGACCGCGCGCAGTTCGCCGAATGGGTGGAGGTCTGCTCCTACGAATTCCTGCGGCTGCGCCGTCTCGCCGAGGAGGGCGAAAAGACCTTTCTCGACGCCTACGGCGCGACGAACGAGGCGGAGTTCTTCGCCGTGGCGACCGAGGAGTTCTTCGACCGTCCCGTCGCCCTCCGCAAGCATGCCCCGGACCTCTACCGCGTCCTCAGCGCCTATTACCGCCAGGACCCGGCAGGCCGCGTAACCCGCGCCTGATCCATCACAACAGCGGTGCGAGCAGCCGGCAGGTATCTTCCTTGAATCGCTGCCATGCGGACCGGCGCCTCCATCGATCCGGGTCGAGAAGGTCAGAGTTTCCAAGGTAGCCTTCCTGGAGAGATTTGAGCCTGCCGGTGAAGGCGTTGTCATATACGAAAAGGGAGATCTCGAAGTTGAGCCAGAGACTCCTCATGTCGAGGTTGACCGAACCGAATATGCTCGTCTTCCCGTCGATCGTCAGACTCTTGGTGTGCAGGAGACCGCCTTTGTACAGAGCGATCCTGACGCCGGCGGCCATGAGGTCTTCGAAGTGGGCGACACTGGCATAGCGGACCAGCAGGGAATCATTGCGGGCCGGAACGATCAGGGTTACTTCCACTCCCCGCAGAGCGGCAGACAGCAGGGCTGTCAGCAGCGACTCCTCGGGCACAAAGTACGGCGTCGTCATGACGAGTTCTTTCCCGGCCGAGTAGATGCCGGCCAGAAGCAGTTGGTGGATCGCCTCGGGCCTGAGGTCCGGACCTGAAGGAGCTATCTGTATAAGTGATCCTTCCGAAGGAGCTGCCTGATCGGACAAAGCAGCGGGACGCTCGAAGTCGGCGCCTGTTTCTACGGACCAATCGAGGCAAAACACCGCGTCGAGTGAACCGGCGGCCGGCCCGGTGATGCGGGCCATCGCGTCGACCCACTCCCCCACCCCCGCCTCCCGCTTGAAAAAATGGGGGTCGACCAGGTTCTGGCTTCCCGTGTAGGCGATGCGATCGTCGATGATCGCGACCTTGCGGTGATTGCGCAGATCCGCCCGCCCGATGAGCGTGCGGAGAAGCCCCGTCGGAAGAGCGGCAGCCAACTCGACGCCGGCATCGCGCAGCCGGCCGGCCATGCCGCTTTTGAGGAAGTGTTTGCTCCCGAAGGCGTCGGCGAGCGCCCGGCAGCGGACGCCCCGTTTTGCCGCCCGGAGGAGCGCATTAACGATATCGGCTATACGGCCGCCCTCGTGCCAGGTGTAAAAACAGAGGTGGACCGTTTCCCGGGCCGCGTCGATATCGGCGACCAAGCGGTCGAAGACCGCTCCGAAGTCGCTCAGCAGCTCTATACGGTTGCCCGGAAGGGCGGGAAAACCGAGGACTTTTTCGGTATGACGGAGCAGCGGGAGGGCCGATTGGTCTGCCTGGGGCGGCTCCGGAGCAACCTGGTCCCTCAGAGTCTGCTGCCAGTTGCCCACATCCGAGGCCCTGGCCTTGATCCGTGCCAGCCTCCGACGGCCGAGACGCTTTTCCCCGAAGAGCAGATATAAGATAGCGCCGACAAAGGGCACGCTGAACGCCACCGCCAGCCATGCCGCAGCAACGCTGACCGGTGGCCGCCGCATGATCACCCGTACCGACAGCCCGATGACGATGATCCAGTGGGCGGCCAGGATGAGGGTTGAGATATTACCGGCGTTCATTCATTCGCATGCAAAAGAGAGACGCGAAAGTTCCCGGCGGATGCATCATGCAGTTAACGGGCCTTTCTTTCGTATCGCTCCATCGAGTAGAACATCCCCGCTGCCATCACCACGACGAAAGCCAGCACTGCCCAATGGCTCACGCCAAGGAGATCAGGCAGCGTAGCGGCCCCCATGCCGGAGGTCTGATAGAAATTCTCGACGGCCGGATAGACTACGGCAAACAGGAGCGACCCGGCAACCATCCCGACCATCGTGACAAGGGCGTCGAGCCGACCGCTTGCGAGAGCGGCTACGGCCGTGCCGGGACAATATCCCGCGACGAGATACCCCAGGCCGAACAGGGCCCCGCCGACCAGTTGCGGCCAGAAGAACGTCGGCACGATCCAGAGCCTCGTCATGTCGAGGAGTTTCAGGTCCCCAAGCAGGTAAAGGCCCGAAGAGGCGACGAGTATCGCCGTGAACATCGCCTTCGGCACCGCAAAATCCGTCAAATAAAACACACCGGTAAGCTTGTGGGGATTGCCGAGACCTCCTCGTTCGAGAAACAATCCGAAGAAGAATCCTATGACGACGGCCACGATAAGGCCCGTGCCCTCGCCGAAGAGACCGTACTCGTAAAGGGGAGCGTTCATGACCATAACCTCCTGAAGAGGGCGGCGAATATAAAGCCGCTCACGAACATCGCCATCACGAACACCCATCCCGCTAACGCCATTTGGGCGCCCCCGGTAAGGGCGACTCCGCTTGTGCACCCCCGCGCAAGCCTCGCGGCGAAGCCCAGCAGGACGCCTCCGGTCAGGGCGGTGAAGATCCTCATGCCGCCGGTCATGTGAGAGGGCCTGTCCAGTTTGAGTCCGAAGCTGCGGCCTGCAAGGGCCCCGGTGAGCGCGCCGATGAAAAGGCCGATGAGCTCAAAGACGATCCAGTCCCTGAGCGGCGAGCCTCCGCCAAGGTAGCGCGAAAAATATTTCAGGCTGCCCGCGTATTCCGGATCTATCTTCTGCGCGGCCACGGCAGAGACGATAGAAAACGCGCTCGATGCGCCGAGGCCTTTCCCTATGACGTAGAAAGTGGCCAGGAGGGTCAATCCAAGACCTATACCCGATACGTACGGAGACCAGAAACTGTTCTTTTCCATTCGGCAGCTCCTTTGTACAGGTTTATAGTTCGAACATGCCAGAAAACATACAGTTTAGCAACACTGCAACAGCGCTCCCCCCCCCGCCGCTTCCGGATAAGGGGATGCAAAATAAGGATTTCCTGGGGGAATGGAATGAAATCTTCATAGGGATAGGGCCGCGGGGCGCCGGATCGGGGCAGCCCTTCCATTTGCCATACGACTCTCCACCGGGAATGAACGAATGCACTGTAATATCAGGATACCCGTGTCCATACTGGATTGCAACGCCGTTGCCGTAACGGATAAGAGCGGCACGGGAAGGGGAGGAAATTTCTTCACGGTCTGGCTGTTTCATGCTATATTTTGACCATAACTTCGGTTAAACCGAAAGTTCGTACAGGAAGTGATAAGTGCAGCACAGCAATAGTCCGATGCGCGGGCTCTGCAGACCCAAACCCGAAAGGAGAACGAAGATGAGTGAAGGCGGCAAATGCCCTATAACGGGCAAATCAGGCAGAGGCACATCGAATCGCGACTGGTGGCCCAATCAGCTGAACCTGGGAATCCTTCACCAGCACGCGCCGGCTTCCAACCCGATGGGTCCTGACTTCAACTACGCTAAAGAATTTACGAAGCTTGATCTGGCTGCCCTGAAAAAAGACCTCTACGCGCTGATGACCGACTCGCAGGACTGGTGGCCTGCCGACTGGGGCCACTACGGCGGCCTGTTCATCCGCATGGCCTGGCACAGCGCCGGGACCTACCGCACCGCTGACGGCCGTGGCGGCGGCGGTACCGGCAACCAGCGCTTTGCGCCGGTCAACAGCTGGCCCGACAACGGCAACCTGGACAAGGCACGCCGCCTGCTCTGGCCTGTCAAGCAGAAATATGGCAAAAAGATTTCGTGGGCCGATCTGCTAATCCTGGCCGGCAACTGCGCGCTTGAGTCGATGGGCTTCAAGACCTTCGGATTCGGCGGCGGCCGCGTGGACATCTGGCAGCCCGAAGAAGACATCTACTGGGGCAAGGAAGATACCTGGCTGGGTGACAAGCGCTATAGCGGTGACCGCGAGCTTGAGAACCCCCTGGCCGCCGTGCAGATGGGGCTGATCTATGTGAACCCCGAAGGCCCCAACGGCAACCCAGACCCCGTGGCCTCGGGCCGCGACGTGCGCGAAACCTTCGCCCGCATGGCCATGAACGACGAAGAGACCGTCGCGCTCGTCGCCGGTGGACATACCTTCGGCAAGGCTCACGGCGCAGGCGATCCGAAGCTGGTGGGTCCGGAACCGGAAGCCGCCCCCATCGAAGAGCAAGGCCTGGGCTGGATCAACCGGTTCGGCACCGGCAAGGGCGTACACACCACCACCAGTGGCATCGAAGGAGCCTGGAAGCCCAACCCCACAAAATGGGATAGCGGTTACCTGGACATGCTGTTCGGCTACGAGTGGGAGTTGACCAAGAGCCCGGCCGGAGCCTGGCAATGGCACGCCAAGGACGTCAGGGAAGAGCATATGATCCCGGACGCCCACGACCCCGCGAAGAAGCACCGTCCCATGATGACCACTGCCGACCTATCGTTGCGCTTCGACCCGATCTACGAGCCGATCGCGCGCCGCTTCCACCAGGACCCGCAGGCCCTCGCCGAAGCATTCGCACGCGCCTGGTTCAAACTGACCCATCGCGATATGGGGCCCAAGGCCTGCTACCTCGGCCCCGAAGTCCCGGCCGAAGACCTGATCTGGCAAGACCCGATCCCCGCTGCCGATCATCCCCTGATCGATGCCAAAGACGTCGCCGACCTCAAGGGCAAGGTCCTCGCTTCGGGACTGTCTGTATCCCAGCTGGTTTCGACGGCTTGGGCCTCAGCCTCTACTTTCCGCGGCTCGGACAAGCGCGGCGGCGCCAACGGTGCCCGCCTTCGCCTGGCGCCGCAAAAGGACTGGGAAGTCAACCAGCCGGAGCAGCTGGCTAAGGTGCTCAGCGCACTTGAAAACATTCAGCGGGCCTTCAACGGCGCCCAGACAGGCGGGAAGAAAGTCTCCATAGCTGACCTCATCGTGCTGGCTGGCTGCGCTGCGGTTGAAGCGGCGGCCAAAGCTGCCGGGCACGCTTTCGACGTGCCCTTCATTCCGGGCCGCGCCGACGCCTCACAAGACCAGACCGATGTGAAATCATTCGCCGTGCTGGAGCCCCAGGCCGACGGGTTCCGCAATTACCAGAAGAAGGCCTTCACGGTGTCGGCCGAAGAAATGCTGGTAGACAAGGCGCAGCTCCTGACCCTGAGCGCGCCCGAGATGACGGTGCTCGTCGGCGGCCTGCGCGTGCTGGGGGCCAACGCGGGTCAGTCGCCGCACGGCGTATTGACAACGCGGGCAGGGACCCTCACCAACGACTTCTTCGTCAACCTGCTCGACATGGGCACCGTCTGGAAGTCCACGTCCGATGCCAGGGACACCTTTGAAGGGCGCGATCGCAAGACAGGAGGGCTCAAGTGGACCGGTACCCGCGTGGACCTGGTTTTCGGCTCCAACTCGCAACTGCGCGCCTTGGCCGAGGTCTATGCGCAGGACGATGCAAAAGAGAAGTTCGTGGGAGACTTCGTCGCGGCGTGGAACAAGGTCATGAACCTTGACCGATTCGATCTCGTTTGATCGCCGCCATAAACGTCTTTAGCGGCTCCCGACAGAACCGGGCGAGAGGTGTAAAGGGGGGAAAAGGAATAAATGCGGCGTCCTGGCGATTATGGCTCCGGTCTCAGGAAATAGCGTCTTTTAGGTCTGCCTGACGGGCAATCCGGACAAAATGGCAGTATACATCGGCGGCCCATACCTGATATAATCCAGCACTTTATTTGGAAGGGACGGCCGTTCCAAAAAGGATTCGTTTAATCGTTGCCGATTGTTTTGTATTGGCGTTTGCGGATGTTATTGGTGAAGGACCAGGGCAAAGCAAACGAATATCCAAATGAATTGAGGGAGGATCAGCAAAGAGATGGGGAAAAGGTTTTTCATTCAGGCTTCGGTTTATAGCATTATCGCGTCACTCGTTCTCTTGTCGTCCGTCTGGCAGGCATCGGCGGCGCAGTTTCCTCTTGCGCTTAACTATAATTTCAACGGCATGGTCCATCCGGGCGAAGAAGGGGTGCCCGACGCCCCTGCTGGATTCAGATCGATCTCAGACCGCGCCCTGGTCATTGACGGGAGTGTCGGCGCCTTTCATGGCATGACGAGTCCCAACAGTCAGCTGGTATATACCATAGTCAATTCCGCCGGTGCGCTGGACCTCGTCCACGTCGGCAACCGTAATACCGTCGATGGCGGAAGCCACGCGTTCGATGCGGTCGTAAATGGCGATAGCATAGGCATTCAGCCCAGCTGGCTTCCTAACCCTGATCAGAGTTCCGCCGACAATCCGGTGTCGCCGGCCATTCTTATGACGGGCTCATCGAAGATAGGCGTTCTCTATAACATTAGCAACGGGGGCGGAAATTTTGATGTCACGTTGAGCTTCAGCGACGGCAGTTCCGCAGTGGTAACGCTTAATGGCCCCGACTGGTTCGGGCCCTTCGACGGGCAGCCCGGCGCGCCGGGGTCCGGCGTGCTTCTGCAGCAGAACCTGCCCGGCACCTTCAAGGGAAGCGGCAATGTGGACATGGCTGATCCCGACGCAGACCTGCTGGTTACCGAAGCGGTCATCACCGCGCCCTTACTGCTTTCCAATTTGGGGTTTGATGTCAACGGCAAGACGCTCACCAATATCACGTTTTCCAACGGAAGCAATCCTGACGCCGGCTATGCCGTATATGCGGTCACTGTCGACGGCGTCGCATCCGCGGCGCCTGCGGTCCCCGCGGTAAACGGATGGGGTATGCTAATCTTCATGGCGCTTGCAGGACTTGGGGCGGCTTATTATCTGCGGAGACAGAGAACGGATGCAAGCTAAAGCAATTTCGGAGGAATACGCCCGGGCATGCCAGGTATCTGCTTTGGGCGGCCCTCAGTCTTAATAATCGAGAAACTGCAAAGTGAACAAAGGGGGCAGGCTGGTTAGCTAATAAAACAGCCTGTCCCTAGCCTGTCCCCTTTAATTTTCTCCGAACCCAGGATGGCGGGGGTCGGAATTAGTCTCTTAGAAACCCGCCCTCCGCCTTCACCATGTCGCTAAACAGCTCTTTGGCACGCTGAAGGGCGTAGCGGGCGTGCTTCGCCACGAAGGCAATATGGTTTTTGTCGTTCCTGCGGAATTGGACGGCCTCTGTGCCATTGTTATAACGTGTCCTTGATGACGGTAACGCGTTCCCTATATCTTTCACCATTTCTTTCTTCCTATGACATATCGGATGGGAGACGAAGTCCCGCACGAAACTAAACCATTTATACTCATCCTTTCCCCGTTCACTCCTGCGGATGACTTTCTTGAAGTCATCCAGGTCCAGCACTAGGAACGCCAGTTTCATCACCAAGTCGGGATGCTCCGACAGCCTATCCGCCGCCACTAGGGTTTCTGCCATCCAGTGAATGTCAGGAGGGATTGAAGGCATGCTCTCAGGCAGCGGGGCAGGTGCAGATGAGATAGTCATGTGCACTTCTGGCATCGGCATTTCGCAATAGATTCTGATGCCCGCAGACTGTTTCCCCCTCATGTAATCCATGAATTCGGCAAACTCCCGCTCCGACCGTAGAGGATATTCTTGCCCGGTGAAGTGATATGTGGGCCACTTCCGTAACTTGAGTGATATGCCATGGTTGTGCTGATATCTCATGGCAACACCGAAGGCCTCAGCCCTCTCCTCAAGTCTCTTTTTCGCCTCCCAGACCTGCTCCGGCTCGACGCCGTCCTCCCATAGCCTTAGGGTTCCCGTGAAGTTCTTGACGGCGGTGAACTCAGCATTGGCCCAAGGAACCGTCTTCTCCTCGTAGAATGTCGAGAGGTTCGCTATGTCGTAGGTGAGGACCAGCCTTCTCATTGAGCGGTACCTCCAAGTTTCCTCGCCAGTGCTGTCCTCACCACTTCGGATATGCTCGTCTTAAGGTGCCGGGAGACCTTCTCCAGTTTCCGCTTCTCAAGGGTTGTCACATAGAACCTTACGGGAACCCGGTCACCCCCGACCTTTTCGAGCGACGCATGCTCATCGAAAAACTCCAGAGCCATTGAGAGCATGAGGGATGCAGTCGCCCCGCTGGTAGCATGGATTGCCTCCATGACCTCCGCCAGGGATTGTGGCATGTCGACCGTTATCATTAACTTCCCCGCCATGAAGAATAGTATACCGCTGGGGGCGGCTGGAAATCCTGCCCGTAATGGAGTTGAATATTTTGCGCCTATGTTTTATCTTTATTGCGCCGACCAGGAAACGCTTTCGGGGTGGGCCGGCACTATATTTCCCTTTCGGGGGGGTGATGGAGGGTGTTATGAATATCAAAATCATGCTGGTTCTGTTGGTTGCACTTCTTGCGGGTTGTGGTGGTGGCCATGCTGTCTCAATCAAGGCAAATCATTTCGATGCACAGTCGCTGTCTGCCTGCGGAGGTGCATATTGGGGAGAAAAGGCCTTTGAGAAGTTGAGTGAGGGGATGGGGCAGCAGATGGCGGTGGGTGACGGAGAAACCCCCGGCGTTTACGGGTGTCGGTCCGGTCAGCATGCACTTATAAAGAGCGCAATCAATAAGTGCATACGAACAGGAGGAAAGACTTACAAAGTCGTCATAATTAATTTTGACGAGGATATGGCCGGTGCGCCGACAAAAGTTGTGTACCGCTCGTACGCGGACAGCTTGGATACCGTGGTAAATATATTTCCAGATTGGAGCTATCGCTCCGAGATGGAGGACGCGTGTGTATTGGACCGAGGTATGATTAGGAAGAGTTTTCCCACTCCCGGATTTGCCCTCAAGTGCGTCACTGCTGGCGGCAAACCCATCTGGCAGTACGTGGAGAAATGGGATACCTTTTATCTCGGCAACCTGGCCACGGTTCAAACCCCCTATGACTCATTGCCAAGGTACGGGACGATTTTTTATCGGGCATTTGCGGTCCATAAGTGACGTGGGGGACTGAAGCGAGTAGGGGAGTAGGGGACGTTGCCAACTTAAGCAACATATCTAGTATAGCTTTATGCCCAGACAAGCGAGGCTTGATGCTGCGGGGGTGTTGCATCACGTAATGGCCAGGGGAGTTGAACGGGGATTGATATTCCGGGACGACCGTGACCGGGAGGACTGCCTGGGGCGGCTGGCGGAGCTTGCATCCAATCAGTCGTGGATAGTGTATGCATGGTCTTTGATGCCTAACCATTTTCATCTTCTGGTAAGGGAACAGAAAAAGGGTTGCATACCGGGCACGTTGACTTGTCGCGGCAATGAAGGACGCCGCTCCGTGATTTCCGCTCGCATCCCGCACATCCAGCGGGGTTTTCAGCAAATGTGATGCGGATTACAGCGGTTTAATCTCATTTTGCTCCATAATATAAAAAATCCTTGAAGTCTGCTTCACAAAGGAGGTATCGGCGCGTTGAGAGGGGGGGCGGAAAAAACTGCCGGACTGAGAATCCGGCATATCTCGATGCAACTATTCCTGTGCGTCTTTCTTCTCTTTTTGTGCATCCCTGCTGCCTCTGCCGCCGGCATTAGATCGAGGGCGGCCGTGGTGGTGGAGGCAGGGACCGGAAGGGTGCTCTATGCGAAGAACCCCGACGAGACACTCCTGCCGGCAAGCACCACCAAATTGATGACCGCCCTTGTCGTCCTCGACAGCAATCCGGACCTCGGCCGGGTCGTGACGATAAGCAAAACAGCGGCACATACCGCCCGCACGAGGGTCGGCTTCAAGGCGGGAGAGAAGGTGACGGTCGGTACGCTCCTGTACTCCATGCTGATGAAATCCGCAAACGATGCGGCGGTCGCCCTTGCCGAAGAGGTGGCCGGCTCCGAAGAGCAGTTTGCGGTGCTGATGAACAGGAAGGCGGCCGAGCTGGGGGCGACGAATACCCGCTATATTAATGCAAACGGCCTTCCGGGACCGGGCCAGCAGATTACCGCCCGCGACCTGTCTAATATCATGAGGGAGGCGATTCGGCATCCGGTCGTCAGAGAGATTCTCGCGACGAGAGAGGCCAGGGTCACTACCGAATCGGGGAAGACAAAATATATCAGGAACACCAACAAGCTTTTATGGGCAGACGAAGATATCCTCGGCGGGAAAACGGGATATACGAGAGACGCCATGCACTGTTTTGTCTGCGCCGGCGCCCGCGGGGGCGAGACCCTCATCGTCGCCGTTCTCGGGGCGCCGAGCAGGCGGGTGATGTGGATGGAATCGGAGGGCCTGCTCGCCCTCGGCTCGGAGATCATCAGCAACGAGGCCGGGCCTTCTGTATACCCCGCAGAGTCAGATAACGACACAATTACGGCCACGAAGGCCTCATCCGGGAGGACCTTCCACGCGCATACATCCCTGCTCCGCCAGCCATCGGTACTCCGTCACCTTCACGGCTTGTAATACATCAGCTCCCGGGCGATCGGGGCGCCGGTGCTCACGCCGGTGAATCCGTCGGTCTGTTCCCTGCTATCGTTTCTCTTTCAGCCTCTCCCGGTATCTTCTCACCTCGGCCGCCACCCCGGACGGATCGCCGACGGCGGCAAAGCATCTCTTCTTCGAGCAGAGGTAAAGGGACTCCCTCAAGGGATAGCCGAGACGTCTGATAGCGGCCTTGTCCGTCTTCAGCGAAAGCACCTTGACCACCTTCAGGGGGATATAGGTCCCGTTTACCGCATCGATGAACCTCTCAGCCCCTCCGGCGGTGACGATCACGACATCGAGGGGCTCCCGGAGCAGCCATTCGAAGGCGGTCCCGCAAATCCCGGCTGCAGGTCCGAGCCTCAGGCAGTCGTCTCTCGTCCGGGCGATCGCGCTGTCCGCCGGCCCCTTGAGCGTGGCGTCCTCCTGATACGCGGAGAGCCTCAATAAAAGGACGGCTGCCCTGAGGTTCGAGACAACGGTGTTGTACTCCATGAGCCCCACCGGTTCGGAAGGCCCGGCGACGGCCGTATTGATACTCGTCCTGAAGGCGCCCTGCCGATTATCGAAGAACTTTTTGACGAGGAGATTGGCGAGGTCCCGGGCCGCCCCGATGTATCTCTTCTGCCCGGTGGCGTTGTAGAGATCGATCAGAGCGCCGCCGAAGAGGACATTATCGTCGAGCAGGCCCGGCAGATGTTTGCCCCCGTCACGGTAATACCGGTAGACCCCTTTTCCCCCGGAGTAGAGGTCCCTGAGCATGAACCCGGCCGTTTTTTCGGCCTCTCTGAGATATTCCCTCGATCCGGTCGCGCCGGCCGCCGCCACGAGGGCGGTAATCATCTCGGCGTTCGGACCGGCATAGATGGTGGTGTCGACGCGGGGCGCCGGGCCGGACCGCTTCTTTGCGGCGTAATACCCTTCGTCGGCATCCTGACTCCCGTAGAAGGCCCCGGTCTTCCGGTCGTAGAGAGTGTTCATGATATAGGCAGTCGTCTCCTTGACTACCGTCCGGTAGCCGTCATTGCCCAGGGCCAGATAGGCTGCCGCATAGTTTGCCGCAATCCCCGCGTTCAGACCGAGCATTTTTTCGTAATGGGGCGAAGACCAGTCGGGCCGGGTCGCGTAGCGGAAAAAACCTCCGGCGACGTCGTCTCGTATCTTCCCCGCCGCCATCCCGTCGAGCGTCAGGGTGATCATCTCCCTGGTCCCTTTGTCCCCGCTCCGCGAGAATTCGGAAAGAAGGAAATCGATCGCCCCGGGGTTCGGAAATTTCTGGCCCGGCCCGAAGCCGCCGTGCCGACCGTCGAATGCCGACCTCAGTGCGCCGATCGCCGCCCTCAGGTCCGCCGCCCCGGGCGCCGCTCTCTCCGTTCTTTCGGGCCCCTTCTTCTCCGTGACGCCGCTTTCTCCGCTCCGGAATTCCGCAACGCCTTTTCCTAGCCAGGCGGCCATGTCTTCCGCCGGGACATAGGTGCCTCCGCGGACGATATTACCGGCCGCGGTAAGGACGAGGGTGCTCGGCCATCCGCCCTGATTGTAACGGCTGTCGACGTCGGGCCGCATGTCGGCGTCGACCCTCACGGGGACGAAGTGTTCATTGATGTACGCGATGATGTCCAAGTCGGAGTATGTTGTTTCGTCCATCACATGACACCAGTGGCACCAAACTGCGCTCAGAGCGAGAAGGACGGGTTTCTGAAGCCGCTTTGCCTCGGAGAAGGGGGCTGTGCCCCATTGCCGCCAGTGTATAAGGTGAGCCTTGTTCTGCCGCGGAGAGAACCTGAAATCGGACGCCGCCGTTGCCTGGCTGACAAGAATAAAGACCGATAAAAGCGCTGCGGCGAATCTGCCCATGCCTTATTGTACCGCCAAATGCCGCGGGTTGCCGGCCGGAGGACCGGGCCCGACAAGGCCCGCGCCGGGTCAACGTATGGGACCTTTCCGCGAAGTGAGATCGTGCGCGACGAAAGAGATAGACCCCCGTCCGGGCGGATTATCTGCGGCCCCCGGACAGCGCTTTCAGTGCCTCACGCCAGAGCCGGTCATCCTCCTGAAAGGACCCAATGGCGCGGACGATGTCCCGCGTCATCGATCCTTTTTCGATCTGTCCGGAGATCTTCCCGAGGGCCGCGGAGTCGGGCCCGAAATTCCTTTCGGCGACGCCGCAGAAGCCGAAGAGATTTCTGACGGACTCTTCCGTCCCGGTTCTCAGGTTCCACCACCGCCCCGGATCTTCGAGGAGCCTTTTTATTCGCGATATCTTTCCGCCGACCTCCGTCTGGTGTTCCCGGTAAAGCCGCCATATCCTCTCCTGCGTCTTTTCCACCGCGCCCGGGATCGCCGTTTCGTCACAATCGTCAGGATAATCGGCATCCGTTAGCCCCTCGACAGAAAAGAGCATCACGTCCCCCCAGAACTGCCTGACGAATTCCGCGGAAAGGTCGAGCGAGTCTGTTCCCTTCCGTATGCCGCTTCTGAACTCGTGCTTAAATTTTCCGGGAAGGGTCCGCTTATGGAGGAGCGGGAGGTTTGCCGATACGAATTTCGGGCCGATCCTCTTTCTGAGGATACGGCCGAGGGTGGGGCCGGCCATCCTCAGCCCCAGCCCCGCGAACGGCAGGAAATATGCGAGGCCGCTCTTTCTGATTACGTAATTGCCGGTATAGACCGTTCTCGCCTGCGTCGTCTTCAGCGGGTCCCTGTCGTGCACGTAATACTGCGTCCTCGTCGGATGGAGGCCGGAGAAGAACCCCGAGGCCCTCCGCGAAAAATCATCGAAGCAATCACGCACCGTATGCCGGCTGGTCAGACTGCAGTGATATTCCTTCGGAGAGGCCTGCCTCCGGTAGCCGAACAATCCGGTCATATCGTGATATTCCGCCGAGAAGGGGACCGGAGAGCGATCGCCGTGGAAGATGCAGCCGTCATCCGGCTTCGCCGCCGCGACGCCGGCGAGAAACGCAATCGTATCTTCCAGGAAGGTATTGATCATGACCGCCGGGGTCACCGGAGGGTCGCCGACGACCTTTCCGGTGAGCACCTCGATATCGGAAGATCCGAATATCCTGTCGAGGACGGAGAAGTAGTTTATGAAGGAAACGTCCTTTATCTCCTCTCCCCTTTTCACCTTCACCTTGAATTCCTCGTCGCTGTCGATGAACCAAAGCAGCGTCTTCTCCGGGAATTCCCCCAGGCGTGACAGGAGATAGAGATAGGCGATATTGCGAGTCACCGAGGCGCCCTTGTGGCCGGGGACACTGTCTCCGAAATCGCCGATCAGCCCCGAGAGTTTCTTGCGGAGGCCGGCGGGGACTGCTTTTAATATCCCCTCCTGCCCGGCCCGGCCGACGTAATGTGCAGGAAGACGCCCGGCGGATGCCTCTTCAGCGATCTTTCGTATCTGCATTGCCTTTGACGGATCGTTGCTGTCGTCGATCACGAATACGGTCACCGGTCCGGAGCCGGCGGCGGCCCCTCCGTAGCCGAAGGCATGCAGCTGCTCCGCCAGACTGTCGAGAAAATTCCGGAGCATGAGCGGTCTGTCGGCGACAGGCACTACGACAACGAAGTGATGGCGCGTGAATTCGGCGGAGGAGAGGACCCCTTCGAGTTCTCGGTACATCCCCCGCTGCAGGTCAAGAGCGGTCTCTTCGAATCCGTTATCGGCCGCGTCCTTTTCCAGCAAGAAGAGCGCGCGCTCGTAGAGATCTCTTGCGGCCCGGGAAGATTCCGGCGATTTCCGGGTCAGGGCGGGCAGCACTTCCGCACGGAACTCCGACGCAAGCGCTGCCGAGGATGGATCGTCCTGATATCGGGAGAAGAACCGCTCGAGGTTATGGAAGACGCGCGGCCCGCTCAAAGGAGGCTCTCATCTCCCCGAGGAGTAGGTGGGGAATTCGTTCTTGTTCAGGATCAGCTCGATGAGATTCGTCTTGTCCCTGAAGTCGACCTTGTCGAACACCCCGTCCGCTTCGGTTTCGGTCCCGACCCTGAAGTACTCGATGCCGAAGGAGCCGGCAAGCTTCCGGTAGTCGGGGTTGACGAATTCGCTCGCAATGAACCTCCCGTTATAGTTGTAGAACTGGTTCTTTCTCACCAGCCCGAGGGAGGAGTTGTTCAGCATCACCACCGTAAGGGGGATGCCGTAGTTGACCGCGGTCATGATCTCCATGCAGCACATCTGAAATCCGCCGTCGCCGAGAAGCGCGATGACCGGCCTTCCGGAGGCGAAACGCGCGCCGATTGCCGCAGGGATCGCATGGCCGAGAGACGAGATCCCGGAATTCGGGAAGTAGCTTCCGCTCCCGGCAATACTGAAAAACCGCTGCATATAGATGATGTTGTCGTCGAAGATCAGCGCCTCTCCGCCTGCGCGGCGGTTCAGATTCGAAAGGAACCTGCTGACGAGGATGAACTCGTTGTCCTTGATGTCGTGGTTGTGGTATCTCACCTTGAACTCGGACGCCGAGTCCGTCTCCTTGCGGCCGATCGGCTCTCCGGCAAGCGCCCTGTTCATGATCGCGAAAAACCTTTTCACGTCTCCATGGATCGCAAAATCGGCGGTGAAGACCTTATTCAGCTGGGCCTCGTCGCTGTCTATCTGGACGATCTTTTTGCCTTCGAGGAGTTTGTTGTTCCAGTTATAGCTCGTACGCTCGCCGAAGCTCGCACCGGCGACGATGACGAGGTCGGCCTTTTCGGAGATGTAGCGAAAGGCCACCTCCTTGGAGGTGATGCCGAGGACCCCGAGCGAAAGGTCTGAAGATTCCGGGAGTATGCCCCGCGCCTTCAGGCTCGTCGCCACAGGCGTGCCGGTCCTTTCGCAGAACTGCGCGATCTCATCCCCGGCGCCGGAGAGGACCGACCCGTGTCCGGCGAGAATGACCGGGCGGGCCGCAGACCGCACGAAAGAAAGGATCTCTCCGGCCGGGATGGTGTCCTCTGCCGTCGTAAGCCTGCCGTTTTCGAAATGGATCTGGTCGAGAAGTCCTTCGTCGACCGTCTCTTTCAGGATGTTGTAGGGGAAGCTCAGCAGCACCGGTCCGGGATTTTTCGAAGTGAGAATCCCGGTCGCCGTTCTCAGGACGTTCAGGAGGTAATCGGTCCGCTGGACGATGGTGTTGTATCTCGTGATCCCCCTGAAGATGTCGGACTGGTCTATGCAGGCGCCCTCTCCGGAGCTCTCCTGGAGCGCGCCCTTGCCGAACGAATAGGTCGGGGTCTCGCCGGTGATCGCCAGGACCGGGAGATGGTCCATATAGGCGTTGGCGAGGCCGGTGACGAGGTTCGTCGCGCCGGGGCCCGCCGTCGCAATACAGACGCCGACCTTTCCCGACTGCCTCGCATAGCCGCCGGCCATGAAGGATGCCCCCTGCTCGTGCTTGGTGAGGACCGAGTGGACCGGCGAGTCGTAGAGGGCGTCGAACACGGGTAAGATATGGGCGCCCGGTATGCCGAAGACATGTTCCACCCCGAGTCTCTCGAGATACCTGACTATGAAGCTGCTGACCTTAATGTCCATTCACAGATCCCGGTACCGGCGGAGGGTATGAGAATATTTCCTGAACATGGGTAGACTATTATAGCAGTAATGATAAGGATTTGCCGGGGAAGAGGAGGGGCGGCAAGAACGGCCTTCAGAGATCGTCCTTCCCGCCTGTCTGCCGGCCGGCAGGCTTGTCGGGGATCCTTCTTCAGGGAGACTCCGGACAAGCCGGTGTGACGAATAGTGCCGCCCGCTTCGCTTCCGTGGCGATATGCATGCAAAGGGAGAGTTACTGCAGGAATGGCAACGGGGTTATGATTTTTCGGGTGACGTTTTGCAGGAGACAGGGCAGCTGATGCCGTCGTAGGTGTAGAGGATGCGCTGTTCGTTTACGATCTTTCTCCCCTTGACCGGCCTGAAGAGGGCGCCTTCGGCCGCCTTCATCAGTTCATCGCGCGACGGCACTCCGGCGAAGCCGGTGGCGGACACTGCTTCCGAAAGGGAATCGAGGACCTCGATATCCGCCCCGTTCGTCACCGCGGCAAAAGGGACGACGTAATCCTCCAGGAGCCTCGCCGAGGCGATAATCTGCCGCTCCCGCGAGACGAGCGAGCCTGAGGCGCACTTCCAGGCCATCACCGTCCTGCCGTCAAAGACGACGGAGATGTCGACAAGCGAGACGAATTTCTGCCCGTCGAGGTCGAAGCAGATCTCCCTGTCGACTCTGAAGTCCTCCTTATGAAAGCCTCTTTCATCCAGCAGGAACCCCAGAATCTTCTGGCGGATGTTGTCTCTGTTCGAAAACGGGATAACATCCCCGGTGAGGCGGTCGGTAAGCGTGTCGGGAAGGACCGGACGGGGGCTTTCATCGGCGCGGGAGGCGCCGGCGCGGGGGTCGAGAAAGGAAGGCCTTCCGCATTTCACGTCAGATGAATCTCTCGTTGAGCTTCCGGACCGCACGGACGAAGACCTTCCGTCCCTCGCCCGAATCGATGTCGATCCCCTGGCCGGTCAACTCGTCCCTGAGGTCGTCGAGGGCCTTAAGGTAGACGCGGTCGACCTCGAAAGAGGTCTCTATCATATGGGATTTTTCTTCTTCGCTGATATCGGACATGCCTTGCTCCTTGCTCTTTGCCGGTCGTTGTCGAGAAGCCTCAGATATCGTCTTCCGCCATGTCATGCGCGGCGCTGCACTTGTAGCAGATCCTCTGCCCCTCCGCGTTCACCCCGATCGGGTCGAGCTTGCTCAGGATGCCGCCGCATTCGCCGCAGACCCCGACGATCGTCCTGAAGCAATACCCGCAGAAGAAATGCCGCGTCCCGTTTTCGGGATGGACCCAGTCTTCGAGGTCCTCGGTCTCCTGGCAGAAATAACAGTTCTTCATACCACTTCCTTGATAGAGTAAAATCTTCAGTATTATAGCACGAGCCGCGGCCTGCTTGCCGGGGATGATCCATATCATAGAACGCGGGAGAGGGAATCAACTATACTGGAGTATAACAAGAACGCGGGAGGTCAATCCGATGGCAATACGAAACATCATCCATATCGACGAGGACAAGTGCAACGGCTGCGGCAACTGTGTGGTCGACTGCGCCGAGGCGGCCCTTCAGATCGTCGACGGCAAGGCGAAGCTGGTGAAAGAGATATACTGCGACGGGCTCGGCGCATGCCTCGGCGGCTGTCCCACCGGCGCGCTCACGATCGTACAGAGGGAGTCGTATGTCTTCGACGAGGCGGCGACGGAAAGGCATGTCCGCGAGGTGAGGAAGAAGGAGGAGCCTTGCGGCTGTCCCGGCACGAAGGCGGTCTCTTTCGGAGAAAAGAGTGCCGCCGGCCCAGGTGCTGCGGCCGATTCCGGCCCGGAACTCACGAACTGGCCGATCCAGCTGAAACTCGTCGCAACGGCCGCCCCGTATTTCAACGATGCCGACCTTCTTCTTGCGGCCGACTGCACCGCCTTTTCGGTGGCGAACATCCACGGCCGGTTCATCAAAGGCAAGAAGGTGGTGATCGCCTGCCCGAAGCTGGACGACGCCCAGTTTTACTATGAAAAACTCACCGGGATGTTCACACAAAATGCGATCAGGAGCGTTACGGTCCTCAGGATGGAGGTCCCGTGCTGCGGGGGGCTCGCCTATGTCGCCAAGCAGGCGCTCCAGGCCTCCAAAAAGGAGATCCCGTATCACGAGATTGTGATCGGCATCAAGGGAGATATCCTGAGCGAGGGCAAGACACCGCTCATCCCGAAGCTGCAGGAGGTGTAGGTGACCTTGCCGCATCGATGCATACCGGCGGGGAGAGCGTCTGTCGATATTTGTGCAACGGGCGAGTGAATTCCTTACTCTGCCCCGGGCTCGCACCAGTCGGCGTCGCACTCCAGGTCGTGCTCCAGATAATCGTAGGCCGAGAGGATCCTCTTTTCCGCCTCGATCTGCTTCGCAGACAACGGCGGCCGGCCAGCCGTTTTCCTCACCATCTCCTCGGCCGCCGGCCTGCCGGGGATCGAGTCGATCCCGGTCGAAAGCAGCGCCCCCGAGACAGTATCGAGGACCTCGGCGTCCTCTCCGTTGGTGACGACGGTGAGGGGGGCCTCGCAGCCCGCCATTATCCTTGCGGCGGCAAGCGCAGGCCGCTCGCGGGTGACGAGCGAACCCGGCCCGTATTTGATCACCATGAAGGGCCTTCCCGATACGCTCACGACAAAGTCGACCATCGACAGCGCCCTCCTGCCCTCTATCTCCATCTCGATCCTCCGCTTCGGGAGGACATCGTCCTTCTCATACCCTTTCACCTCGACGAGAAACCGCGCCAGTTTCTGCCGGTAGCGCTCGTCGTCGGTGTCGGTGATCTCGCGGCCGGTGATGAAGTCGGTCGTCTTGCCGAGTATCCTTTTGTGGCCCACGCCGCCTCCTATTCCGTCCGGACGATGATCCGCCCCGGCAGGGCGGCAAGGAGCTCGCCGAAGGCGATCTTTAACGAATCTTCCGACCTGGACTCCGCAGTGATGACGATCCGGTATTCCGGGTTGTCGAGCACGGGGTAGGAGCCGAAGGAGACGTCATGGTTTCTGTCGACTATCCCGTTCAGCGCGGCTGCGATGTCCGATTCTTCCGCGTCCAGAAAGAGCTTCTTCAGATAGACGGCGGAGCAGCGGAAACGCTCTTTGATGAGGGAGAACTTTTCCCTCAGGTACTGGGGAATGCCGGGAAAGATGAAGATGTTTTTGAAGACGACGAGCGGAAAACGGGAGTTTCCGAAATCCACCACCTCCGCGCCTTCCGGCACCTCCGCCATCTTCATGATCGAATCGCCCGGCGATCCGCCGTAGCGGGACCGGAACCGTTCCTCGAGCGCGGGATGTCTGATTACCGGCACTCCAAACCCGTATGCGATCCCGGCGATTGTGATATCGTCATGAGTCGGGCCGACCCCTCCCGAGGTGAGGACGTAATCGAAGCTCTCGGAAAACGAACGGCACTCCCTGCCTATCGTCTCGATCTCGTCCGGTATCACCGATATGCGCACGATGTTCACCCCGAGCGCCCTCAGCTCGGAGACGAGATAAAAGGAGTTGGAGTCCTGGACCTTCCCCGACAGGATCTCGTTGCCGATGATGATGATCCCGGCGGTCTTTATGATCCGACAGTCGTTCACGTAATTACTGTATCAGAAACAGTTTCTATATGTCCTGCGATCTCTTCGCAGACGCCCCTGAAGGTATGCAGAAGCGCGATTCTTCTTCCCCTCTCGGAAAGGGCGGCCCTTGCCGCATCGTCCCGGAGATAGCGTGTGATAATCCGGCGGAGGTCTTCCGCATCCCGGTATGCGGGCACGCTTCCGTCAAACAGCTCATCCAGTCCGGCCACGCTGTCGGACACCACGAACCCTCCGCTTGCGAGCACGTCGAGGATCCTCGGGTTGATGAACCCCTCCCTCCGCATGTCCTCGTGGTGGTCGTTGAGGACGACTCCCGAAGCCGCATACAGCCCGCCAAGCAGGCTGTTTTCGTAATATTCTCCGCCGTACCATTCATCCGGGATCAACCCCTTCCATCCCCATCCCCATACCTTCACCCGGCAGGGGACGTCCCCGAGGTCCCTCACGATCTTTCTCGCCATGCCCTGCTTCGTGTTGCCGACGAAGACGACGTCATATTCCCTGTCGCGCCGCAGGGGGGTCATTGCGGTCGGGACCATGAGATGCCCGGCGTCAAAACCGGCAGTCCGCAGCTTTCGGCAGAAACGGTCGGAGATGCAGTAGATCTTCCGGTATCGCCTCAGTATCTCAGGCGTGATCCAGTCGGGATGGCTGTGGATCCAGAGCACGGAATAAACGTCATCGGGCACCCTTTCGAGCGGCTCCCCGAAGAGATGAAGCAGCACCTTCGGCCGGAGGTTGTCGACCGGGTACCCGAGAGCCGAGAATTCCCTCAGCAGGTTCTCCTTGAGCCAATAGTCTCCCCAGACCCGCGGGTCTGGCTCGGAATATGAATCGGAGTAGGCGATTATGCCGATCGGCGGGAATGAAGAGTAGTCTTTCCTCATGGGCTTTTTTTCATTATACTGTAATCTGGAGGCGCCGCAAAAGCGATGAAGAAACAACTTTTTTCCGATTCGGACTTCCTGAGGAACATCTTCGATGCGATCCCGTCGCCCTTTTTTGTCGTCGATGACGAGGTGCGGATACTCTATCGGAATTCGGCGGCGGCGGCGATCACCGGCGGCGAGGAAATCATCATGGAGCGCGGGGGGGACGTCCTCGAATGCATCCACTCGAAGGAATCTGCCGAAGGCTGCGGACATGCCGGCTCCTGCAGGGACTGCGTCGTCAGAAATTCAGTCGGCGAGGCGATCAGAGGCAAAAAGGTCCACCGCAGAAAGACCCGGATGACCTTCGAAAGAGACGGCGAGACGGAGGACATACATTATCTTGTGACGACGTCGCCCTTCCGTCACGGCGGCCGTGACTATTCCCTCCTCATACTCGAGGACATCAGCGAGCTCTTTGAGCTGAGAAATATCGTCCCCATCTGCGCCTGGTGCCGGAAGATCCGCGACGGTGAAAACTACTGGCATAGCGTGGAGGAGTATTTCGGCAGGTACCTCGAACTGGACTTTACGCACGGTATGTGCGAGGAATGCTCCCGGAAGTTTATTGAGCCGAAATAGCTGCGTCCGAAGTTGTATCGATCGTCATGGGAGGGAAAAGATGAATCGCATCATTGTGCAGGAGTGACGCGTCCTTCCCCGCTCCCGCCGCTTACGCCAGGAGAATCCCCTGATCGCCCGATTCCGCATCCTCGAAGAGGGGCTCCCAGCCGTTTTTGATCCTTACAAAGGGCATTTCTTTAAGGCAGGTCTTACACCTTCTCATCTCGGCCGCCTTGATCCCGATCGCTTTGGCAGGGACCGAAGGATTGGGATGGTAGATCGCTTCGTACTCATGTCTGTGTTCCATGGCGTCCTCCTCTTTACACAGGATACCTCATTTTGAGCCCAGGAGCTACACCGGATGGCATAAAAGACTGGCGGGACTCTTTTCAGAGGACACGCAAGGGCAATTGGAAAGTCATAGTGATGCCAAAAACGGCAACTATTGTTATTTATATTAACCTTATCATGGATCGGTGAAAACCTCAGGTGTAGCGAAGAGATGGTAGCTGACGACAAAGGCGTAAAAAGACTCTTTTTGCGAGCGGATTATTGCGGGCTCTTGACAGGGTGGCCTTTAATGGGTGACCCTATTTTTCCTATTCATGATCCTGGAGCGCGTCTGCGACACAGGAGAGCGCGCGGCACAGGCCTTTTCGCACTCTGTCCGCAAGCCCTTCTTTCAGCCCAGCGGGAATCTTTTACCGATACTTCCGTGTTACAATTTAATATGTCGTTTTTCGCAGCAGCAGCCCTTCGTTTGGGAGTGCGCCTAAAGAGCCTTTCATTCAGGACCTTGCTTATTGTATTGTCGGTCTGCCAAATCCTGATCGCCGTGGGGACGATAGGATATATTTCTTACAGTGTAGGCCAAAAGTCGGTCGATGATGTTGCGGAGCAACTCTGCGCCGAGTTGTCTAACGGGATACGCCGGCATCTGAGATCCTATCTCGGGACGGCGTCGGCAATAAATGAGATGAACATTCAGATGCTGCATCATGGCTTCATAAATATCGGCGACACAAACAGGATGGCGCATTACTTCTGGGACCTTGGGCAGGCGCACAGGAATTACGGGGCCATGGGATTTGCCGACAGCCTCGGCAACTCGATCGGCGCAAATATCCAGGAGGATTACATATTTATGACCCGTAACGGCATCTATAGACGTTACAGGCCCGACAAAGACGGGTATCCGTCGAGACGGGTGCTGGTCGAAAAGCAGACTTTCGACCCGCGCAAGCGCATCTGGTATAAGCAAGCGGCAGAGGCGGGCAGGCCGATCATGACCGATATCAGGGTGTCGGTCGCCTCGCCGCGCATGAATACATCTTTGGCTTCCCCATATTATGACGGCAGCAATAAACTTTTGGGGGTCGTTAATACCGGCATGCCTCTTTCTCTTATAAGCGATTTCCTCAGGGGGCTCGAAATCGGGCGTTCAGGGAAGGTATTTATTGTCGATTCGAGCGGGCTTGTAATCGCATCATCGGCAAATGAAATGCCGTTTATCATCGCCGATAGGGCCTCCCTCGATATAAGACGCCTCTCCCTGTCTCAAAGCAGCGATCCGCTGTTGACTGCCGCGGCCTCCTTTCTTGAAGGCATTCATACGAACCTCAAGGAAATAAAGGAGGAGCGGCGTTTCATCATCGATGCCTCCGGCAGGCGGCTCTTCTTCAATATCGCGCCGTATAGCAACAACGAGGGTATAAACTGGCTGATCGGCATTGTGGTCCCGGAGGCTGACTTCACGGGCAGGATCAGTTCGATGAACCGTGTTGCGGTTGTCCTGATCATCTTCGCCCTAATCCTGTCTTCCGCCGGTGCGGTCATGATAGCTAACTGGGTGGTGAAACCGATCCTGGAGCTCAACGCCTCAGCCAGGGCGCTCGCCAGGGGAGAATGGGAAAAGGCCCTGACCGTCAGGCGGTGGGACGAGGTGGGCGAGCTGACCGGGGCATTCAACAGCATGGCGACCCAGCTGAAGCAGAACATCGGGAAGCTGACCGATGAGGTTTATGAAAGGACCCAGGCCGAGAAGGAGCTGAGGTTTGCCAAGGAAGAGCTGGAAGAGATGAATGACACGCTTGAGCAAAGGGTGGAGGACAGGACCAAAGAGCTTCGGAAATCCGAGGAGCAGCTCCGGGCATTTGCCCTGCGGCTGGCTGAAGCGGAAGAGAATGAGCGCAAGCGGCTTTCGCAGGAGCTGCATGATGAGGTGGGGCAGCAACTGTCCGTTCTTGGAATAAACCTGAGCCTCATTCTTTCGCAGACGGCCGATGAGCTGCCCGAAACGGTGCGTTCCCGGATTGCCGACTCGATCGCCCTCGTGGGGCAGACCACTGAGATGACGCGGAATGTCATGGCCAATCTGCGGCCGCCGGTGCTGGATGATTACGGGTTGTCGGCGGCGTTGAAATGGTATTCAGAGATGTATTCCCAGCGCACCGGCATCGCCGTGAAGATAGAGGCGGAGGCTATATCCCCCAGGCCCTCTTCGATGATCGAAAACGCCTTGTTTCGCATAGCACAGGAGGCGCTGACCAATGTCGCCAAGCACGCCAGGGCGACGCGAGTGACGGTGTCGATGCGGCTGGATGGGCCGACCCTTCGCCTAGAGATTGCTGACGACGGGATCGGTTTTGATCCGCTGCTCCAGAGAGCTGACAATAAATGGGGCCTTATCAATATCGTCGAGCGGGCCGATGCCATAGGGGGCATATTGCGCGTCCAGGCGTCCCCGGGCAGCGGCACGCGCGTTGTCGTGGAGGTCGGGCTGTGAAGATCACGGTGTTCCTGGTCGACGACCATGCGGTGCTCCGCGACGGCCTGAGGCTGCTACTGGAAGCCGACCCTGCCATAACTGTCGTGGGAGAGGCGGACAACGGCCGCGACGCCGTCGAACTCGTCGAAAAGCTCCGCCCCGACGTAATCATAATGGACCTGGCGATGCCGCAGATGAACGGCATCGAGGCGACGCGCGTGATCAAAAAAAATCACCCGTCCGCAAAGGTCATCATCCTTTCGATGTATTCCACGACCGAGCATATAGTCAGCGCTCTCGACGCGGGCGCACAGGGATATCTGCTCAAGGAATCGGTCGGGGCTGAAGTCCTGGATGCGGTCATGTCCGTCGGCAGGGGCGTCTTTTACTGGTCGAAAAAGATCCCTGAAAAGGTGGTCCTGGACTGCAAACAAAGGGCGCTGAAGCCTAATGCCCCGACGCCGCTGATGAGCCTCAGCCGCCGTGAGCGTGAAATCCTCCAGTATGTGGTCGAGGGCCGTTCGAGCGCGGAAATCGCCCATGTGCTTGGCCTTTCTCCAAAGACTGTCGATACCTACCGGAGCAGGCTGATGCATAAGCTCGACATTACCGATGTCCCGGGACTCGTCAAGTTTGCCATCCAGTACGGACTCACGCCCCTCAAATAACTTCTCAAAATTGATTTATCCGCCTGGCCGTTCTTTATTCTCGTCATTCCCGCGCAGGCGGGAATCTATTTTCAAAGCATATTAAAGTGGCCCCCCGTTTTCACGGGGGTGACGGCTTTTCCCGAATTGCCAATTTTGAGATAGGTTCCAAAAAAATTCAAAAAGTCAATATCTCCCGACAGACAAAAAGAAATCGTCCCTCCAAAATATTATAGGAGTATTTTGGGTAAATAGAGGAGGTTGACGTGTGCAGGATAATAATCAGGAAAGTCGTAGCTCAATCCATAAATGACACGGGACAAATAATCAAAAAGATACTGGGTTGCCCATAGGAAGCCCTGGGATGTCTTAGAAATTATGAACAGGAGGTAAATCAAATGGAAAGGGCTTCAAGAATCGGAAAGCTCGGCTTTGCGAAATCAGGCCTGTCGGCCTGTATCGCGTTTGCTGTTATGTTCCTGCTCGCCACGGCGTTGCTTAATCTCTGCACGACGAACGCCGAGGCGGCGATTGCGAGGGTACAGACAGTGTCCGTAGACACTGGAATAGCTCCTTCGACCGGCACCGTCAATTTTGCTGCAACGGGCGCCAATAATCTGCTGGTGGTTGCGATCGCCGGCGGTGACTCGGCCTCTTTGAATGGTCTCAGCGTCGTTGCCAATCCCGGCAATATCGCATTGACTAAAGCAAGAGAACAGGTGAACGGACAGATAGGCATTGTTTCCATTTGGTATTTGCCTGGGGCGAGCAACCCCGGCGGTCTTACCAGTATAACCTATACGGTAACGCCCAGTCCGTTTTTTGATACCGCCAGCGGCATGGTCTTCGCGGAATACTCCGGTGTTGCAACCACAAGCCCCTTGGATGGGGCGGGGGCTGATGCAACCGCCAACACGTTACCCATGCTTAGCGGTAATGCCACGAGCGCAGCGGCAAACGAGCTCTGGTTTGCAGCTTATCATAATGCCACGGGCTCTACCGCCTTTAGCGGTTACACCGGGCCGGCGGGCGCTACCATCTCTGAAATCGGTCAGACATATCTAAGCAGCGCGGAACGCATGGGCGCAACGGAGTCTTTGGTGAACAGTGCCGGGACCGCGTATATAAATGTTGGAAACGCAATCGCCGACTGGTGGGTGGGTGCAATTGTTCTCTTTAAGGCAGCCGGAACGTCAGACACGACTCCGCCGTCATCTTCAATAACCTCTCCCACAACCGGCACTGTCTTTAATCTCGCCTCTGCCAGTCCGACTACGATAAGCGGAACGGCGACCGACAACGTCGCCGTATCGAGCATCTCGGTCTCGACCGACGGCGGCACGACATGGAACGCGGCGACGTGTACCGGGTGCCCGGGCGCAAGCGTTACCTGGAGCTACAGCTGGACACTGCCGACTGTTCAGTCAACCAGCTACAACATAATACGCAGGGCGACCGACTCATCCTCCAACGTTGAAACACCTGGGGCAGGCATCAATGTCACGGTGGACAGGGTAGCCCCTACCGTGAGCACAACGACGCCTGCAAACGCCGCTACTAATATTGCTGTCAATGGCAACGTTACGATTACCTGGGCCGAAAACGTAAACTGTACTACAGTCAACACGACCAATATAACAATAAGCGGAGGAGGCTTGGCTCTCTCTTCCTGCTCCGGTGCGACGGCTACCTTCACGACCAGCGGACAGGCGGCTTCGACGACATATACGGTGACAGTAGGAACTGGTGTGACTGATGTGGCTGGCAACCATATGGCGGCAAGTTATCCTTTCTCGTACACTACCGCAGCAGCCGGCTGCACGACAAACGCTCCGACTTTTAGCGCCTGGAGCCCCACAAGCGGCAATGTGACACCGGGAGGGGGCACCAGTTATACGATTACCGTAACCAATGCCGACACGGTTGGCTGCGCCAACGCAAATATTACGTTTACGGCCGCAGACACCCCTGCCACGCCCAACGCTAACTTTAATGGGTCGACAGTAAGCAGCAATTGCACAAACATTGCGCCGGGAGGAACGTGCACTGCAACCTTAACAACTTCTTCCCCGGCGGGAGCCACTCCCCCAAGTTCAGAAACTACAATAATAACAGGGACCGAAAGCGTTGGCTCTAAGGCGGGAACCACCGCCACCAGTGCTGCAACCAATCTCGTTGCTGCCGCCGCTCCCAGTGTTCCCGTTGGAAGCATCCCCGTTGAGGTGACTGTGGGTGTGTTGATGGCGGCATACGGCGTATGGATGGGCATCCGCCAGCGCCGCAGGCGGAATACGCAGCAAGGGACTGAGTAAAAAGAGGAAGATTTAGACATAATCAGCAGACCGGCGGCAGGAATGACTGCCGCCGGTCATTAACAAGGAAAAGTTATTTTTATAAGAAGCTAAATCACATTACCCGAAGACGCAGCCGGATACTATAACTGGAAGTTCCTCGGTCTTTTCATCCTCTATATAGGCGTCTTTTTGAGCCTCGCCCAGATACCCCACTTGCTCTTCCACGACTCCGAGAGGTTCACGGCATTGGCTGTCGCGGACTTCTGGAAATTATTCATGATTCCTGTTTCGAGCTCTGATACGGAGGCAACTTTTCTTGGTTTCACAATGAAGATTGCCTTCGAGTGCACGGCGTTGCTTTATGTTCTAATCTTCCTCACGGCTGTCCTGGCGTTTCAGGGGCATCCAATTTACTATAAGGGAATCGGCATACTTACAGGCGTCGGCTCGATATTCGCAATGAATATTCTGAGGCTCGGCATCCTCGGTTTCGTCGGTCGTTATTTCGGCAGCGCCTTCAGGCTTGTGCATTTATATCTATGGCAGGGCCTTTTTGCTGTTTTAGTCTTTCTGATGTGGGTATTATGGGTCAACGGCAAATCAGAATTGTCCCGGTTCACGGGCAAGAAGGCGCTAATTCGCGTTAGTCGTAAAAGACGGCCCCGATGGCGATTACATGGTCTGCCATGCCGCCGCTGCCGCTCCACTGAAGACGGAGATCGAGCGCCTTTTCGCTCAGCGCGACGAGATTCACCCCCATCGACTCGAGGCTATAGATCATCGCCGCAGGGTTCCTGCATTTCTTTTCGCCCTGAGCGGCCGCACATTCTTCGCATGCCAGACAGGCCCCTGCCCCGGCGACTACTCTCCCGCGCCTTCTTTCCTCAAGGAGCTCCTGCACGAGCAGCCCCCGCATCTCCCTGAACGCGGCGTGATAGCGTTCCTCCTGCGTCTGTCCCGGAAACTGTTCGAGCGATACCCGGTATCCGGTCACCCTGGCGCTGGTTTTCAGGCCGATATGCCTTGGAAAGGGCGGGCTGAAGGGCGGACACGCCAGATTTCTGCCATGCTGGGGGCAGGCCTCGCAGCCAAGGATGTTGGCGGCATGGGAATCGATATCGGCCGGGAGGATTGTCTTTTGGAAATGCTCAACGTAATATACGGTCCCGTCCCCCGCGGTATGCTCGATGACCGCGGTCTCGACGTCATTGCCGGCCGGCGCAGCTGGCCGCTCCTTCATTCCAGTTCTTTCAGCAGGGCCCGGAGCCGGGCGACCTCCTGTCTCATCTCCTCGAGAATTTCCTGATCCCTTCTCACCTCGGCCCCGCCGATATGGGCAGAGCTGTGGGAGAGATTGAAGCTGATCGTCTCTTCGAGATCTTCCAGGTCCGCCTCGAGACCCTTCAGTTGAGCCTCAAGATCCGTTTTCTCCATCGCCTGCGGCCTCCTCGTTGCGGTTTCGATAAGGATAGCATATCGGGTTCCTTCTTTTCCGGAAGGCGAGAAAGCAAAAAAAAAGGCCCCGGAAGGGGCCTTTTCCCTGGCTAGGGAGGACTCAGCTTTTTTTGTCGCCGGGACTCTCCCCGCCTTCGTCCTTCTTTGCCGCTTCGGGACCCTTCTTCTTGCCGGCGAGATAC
>JAJXTV010000036.1 GCA_021783515.1 Nitrospirota bacterium | reverse complement strand
TCGTGTCCCGACGGCGAGGCGGAGGCCCCGGAGGGAAGGCCAATGACCAAGGGGAATTCTGAAGAGTCGTCTGCGACCTGCACGCAGAGGCAGGGGGAAGCATTGCACGGACTCGACGGGATACGTGAAGCAGCGAAGGAGAGGCTTTGCGTGAAACCCAAGGTAGGAGCCGTATGAGGCAATTCCTCGCGTACGGATCTGTGCGGGGGGCGACCGGAAACGGTCGTCCCTACCGCGAATAGGGACAGGCTACTTTTTGGAGGAAGACAATGGTGTCAAACCTTCATTCTTTATTTATAGGGCTGATGGGTACATGAATAGAGGTGCAGGCGTGTAGATGGCGAGACAACTGAGGGTAGAATCTGAGGGTGCGTTTTATCATATCACCCCGAGAGGCAACCGGAGGGAGAAGATATATTTTGAAGACGGAGACAGGGAGAGGTCGGGGGCATGGCAAATAGTGACGGCGTCCTGCCGGCCGGACCATTGCGTGACTTTTTCCCTGCCGTCTCTCTTTTAATAAGCGGTCTCCCTGGCCCGCCAATCCCTGTGGGATAAGACGCGAGTTTCCTCTCGGCCGTTTGGAAATTTGACGTAGAAAAAATGTAATATACAGGGGATGAAGAATGCCGACAAGACGTTCGTCGAGATCTATGCCGACGGCGCCTGCAGCGGGAACCCGGGCGTGGGGGGCTTCGGCGCCATACTGAGGGCGGGCGAAAAAGAGAGGGAGCTGTCCGGATGCGAGCAGCTGACGACGAACAACCGGATGGAGCTGATGGCCGTTATCACGGCGCTCGAGGCATTGAAGAGGCCCTGCAAGGTGAAGGTCACGACGGATTCCAACTATGTGGTGAAGGGCATGACGGAGTGGCTCGCCTCGTGGCGGAAAAACCACTGGCGCAACTCCCAGAAAAAAGAGGTGATGAACAGGGACCTCTGGGAGAGGCTTCTGAAGGCGTCCGGGCCCCACGAGGTGTCGTGGGTCTGGGTCAAGGGCCACAACGGTCACACCGAAAACGAGCGGTGCGATTCGCTTGCCCGGGAAGGGATCGAGAAGTGCAGGAGCGGGACGTGACGGAGCAGGCGCTTGCGCATAAGCCCGAACTCCTCGCTCCCGCGGGCGATTTCGAGAAGCTGAAGACCGCGATCCATTACGGCGCCGATGCGGTCTATCTCGGGGATTCCCGCTTCAGCCTCAGGGCGAAGGCAGGCAATTTCTGCGGGGAAGAGCTGGCGCGGGCGGTGCGGTATGCGAGGGAGAGGGGAAAGAAAAGCTACGTGACGGTGAATATCTTCCCCCATAACCGCGACTTGTCCGGCATCGATGCGCACCTGGAGTTCCTGAAAGAGGTCCGGCCCGATGCGGTGATCCTTTCGGATCCCGGTCTTTTCGGCCGTTTCCGCAGGAGGGCGCCGGAGATCGCGATCCATGTCAGCACCCAGGCGAATGTCACGAACGCGGACGCTGCGCGGTTCTGGCAGGACCTGGGCGCAGAAAGGATCGTGCTCGCACGGGAGCTTTCGATCGAAGAGATCGGCGAGATACGGGAGAAGACGACGGTCGGACTCGAGGTGTTCGTGCACGGGTCGATCTGCATCTCCTATTCGGGCAGGTGCTACATCAGCAGTTTCCTGGCGGCCCGCGGGGCCAATACCGGGGAATGCACGAATTCGTGCCGGTGGAAATACGCGCTTACGGAGGAAAAGAGGCAGGGCGAATTTCTGCCCGTCTACGAAAACGACAGGGGGACCTACCTCATGAGTTCGAAGGACCTCTGCATGGTCGAGCATCTGGAGACGCTTGCCCGCGCCGGTGTCGACAGCTTCAAGATAGAGGGGCGGATGAAGGGGATCAATTATGTCGCAGGGGTAGTCAAGACATACCGGGAGGCGGTTGACGTCATCGGTTCCCCCCCCGCTCCGGAGAGGACGCAGCGATGGCGGAAAGAGCTCTCGATGTTCAGCAGCAGGGGATACACGACCGGCATGTTCTTCGGAAAACAGCCGGACGACGCATATAACGTCGACGAGGAGAGCTACCGGATGAGCCACGAACTCGTGGGAGTTGTGGGGCGGACCGACGGCGATACGGCGAGGATCGAGCTGAGAGCCCGCCTCGACCGGGGCGATCCTGTTGAATTCCTTTCGCCGGGTCTCGAAGAGAAGTTCTTTGTCGTCGGGTCGATGCGAGACGCCGGGGGGGCCGAGGTGGAGTCGGCGAGAAACGGCGACAGCGTGTTCGTCGGGGTGCCGCGCGGGGTGAGGGAAAACGACCTCCTTAGGAGGCCCAGGGATTTCAGGGATCTAAACGATTCGGCGGCCGAGGGCGCCGCCGTCAGGGAGGGGTGCGGATGAAGAAACCGGCTGAAGGCGGACAGGAGCTTCTCAGGTGCGCGGTCTGCGACATCTACATCAGGAAAGAGGAAGGGTTTACCTGCCCGAGGTGCAGACGAGGGCCGCTCTGCAGAGGCCACAGGGTCCCCAAGAGAAGAGAGTGCGCCAGCTGCGTCTTTGATATGCGGAACAAAGAACTCATCGGACTGAGGGAGCAGGAGCAGAGCCTGAAAAGTTTTCTGAGGCTCCTTCAGTTCCTGTTTATTGTTTTTGCGATTTTTTTCGTGGTGGTAAGAGTCGGCGCGGTAGAGATGCTCGATTTTCTGCAGGATAGCTTTATCGCCGACGGCGCAGGGTACCTGGGCGCGTTGTCCGTCGTAGGATATGCCGTTTTTTATTTTCTGATGATAGGACAAAGACAGAAGATACGCGAGATGGAAGAGGAACTGAACAAGGCGGAATTCAGAAGGATGGTGAAATAAGCCGGCCATGACTGAGAATAGACGCGCCAGGGTCCTTGCCATCGACGATGACCGAGTTGCGACCGACGTGATCGTAAAGGCGCTGCTTGCCCGAGGGGTCGACGTGTCGGTGGTGGCGAGTCCGGACAGGGGGATCGAAAAGGCTGCGGCGGACAAGCCGGACCTCATCTTCGTGAGCCTTTTTTTCCCGGACTCCAACGGTCTGAAGCTCAGCAAGCGCATCCATGCCGTCGAAGGGCTCGAGAAGGTGCCGGTGGTGATGCTCATCTCATACAAGGGGGAACTCGACGCCAAATACACATCGACGATAGGGATCGTCGATGTGCTCGTCAAGCCCCTCAAGTCAGAGGATGTCGTCGAGAAGGCAATCAAGGTGCTCGGAAAGGACGTCCTCGCGGAAGAGATGCCCCCCGAAGCCCCTGCAGAGGAAGTGTCGGCCGCCCTGCCGTCGCAGGACGAGCCTGCCTCTGACGATGCGCGCGCTCAGGTCTCGCTCCGGCAAGAAGCGAGAGATCCGCAGCCGGAGGTATGGCCGGACGAAAACCCGGTCGACACTGAAGCAGGCGGCAGGAGCGGACATGACGAGACCGCGGAGTTCTTGAATGAAGAATCCGGGGAAGAGGCGCCCGCCCCGGCAGTAAAGACGCCTCTTGATGAAGAGACGACTCAACGGCCTTCAGAGGAGGCAGGGCCGGACTCGGCTATGCCTTTTTCGTTCGACGATGAAATCACCCCCGCCGACGAACCCCGAAAGTTCTTCTCCGGCAGGAGGATTGCCGTGATTGCCGCGGTTTGCGCGGCGCTTGTGCTCGGCATTGGAGCTTACGGGCTGAAAAAGGTTCTCTCGAAGGAGGGAAGGACTGCACAATCGCGGCAGGAGCTTCCGGCAAAGGAAGTTGTTACCGAACCGGCGGTCGGAGCAGTCGTTCCGGAAGATGGCGCAGTCAAGCCTGCGGGCAAGGGACCAGAAAAGAAGGCAAAGGGGGCCGGAGAGGGGGTTGAGGAACGGAGGAAGGAGGTCTCTCCGGAGGAGAAGGGCGGGGCAGTCAGCCCCGCTCCGCAGAAGCGTCCGAAGGACACAGGGAAACAGGCTGTTGTTGCTGCGGTACGAAGGGACTACGGCTATTCGGTGCAGCTCGGCGCCTTCGGCAGTGAAAAGAACGCGGCATCTCTCGCAGAAAAGCTGAAGAAGAGGGGATACGATGCTTTTATCGAAGACAGCGGTGGGGGGCGGACCTGGCGGGTTCTGGTCGGAAAGTTCGCAAACGCAAAACAGGCGTCGGTCAAGGCAAAGGCGCTCCGGGAAGACGGGTTTAAGACCCTCCTGAGGCGTGGCGGGGACTGAGGCGGGGACCTTCCTTTCGGGGTATCCATGAAGATCTTCTTTTCCGGAGTAGGCGGCAGCGGGGTTTCCGCGCTTGCGGGGTTTGCCGCCGAGCGCGGGGATTCGGTATCGGGGTCCGATCGCTTCTTCGATGCAAACCCCGGTCATCCGCTTTGTCAGCGGCTGAAGGCTGCCGGCGTCAGGATATTTCCCCAGGACGGCAGCGGCATCGACGGGTCGTACGATCTTGCCGTATTCAGCACTGCTGTCGAGAAGGACAATCCCGACCGTATGAAGGCAGAAGCAATCGGAGTCCCGCTCAGGACGCGGCCGGAATATCTGGCGGAGATGGTCTCGCGTTTCAGGACGATCGCCGTTGCCGGAACGAGCGGCAAGTCGACGATGTCGGGTATGCTCGCCTTCCTCATGGAGCGGCTGGGGATGGGGCCGAACTTCATCGGCGGGGGAAGGGTGAAGCAGTTCACGTCGTCCGTCAACGCTGGCAACTATCTGACCGGCGGATCGAAGACCCTCATCATAGAGGCGTGCGAATCCGACGGCTCCCTCGTCGACTATCGGCCGGAGCTTTCGATCATCGCCAACCTTGCTCTCGACCATCACCCGGTCGACGAGACCGCCCGGATGTTCGAACAGCTCGCCGGGAACACCTCGGGCCTCGTGGTGGCGGGAGGCGACGACGTGAACCTCGCCGGCTGCAATCTCGGCGACGCGGTGCGGTTTTCGATCGAAACGGGATCGAAGTACCGGGCGGGCGGGATCGAATATGAGCAGCTATCTTCGGCTTTTACGGTCAACGGAACGAGATACGAACTGTCGATGCCCGGCAGACACAACATCTATAACGCTCTCGCCTGCATCGCCTGTCTGTCTGAACTCGACGTTCCGGCTGCGGACATCGCGGCCGCGCTTCCCGGATTTGCGGGAATAGAGCGGCGCTTCGACATTCACCTGAATAACGGAACGCATATCGTGATCGATGACTATGCCCACAACCCTCATAAAATCGGTTCGCTGATGAGGACGATGCAGGGCGTGGCGGCGTCGGTCTGTTATGTCTTTCAGCCGCATGGCTACGGGCCGACGAGGATGATGAAGGAGGGGTATGTAAAGACCTTTGCGGAGAACCTGAGAAGTTCCGACCGGCTGGTGATTCTGCCGATCTACTATGCCGGCGGGACGGCAGCCAGGGACATTTCGAGTGCCGATGTCGCCGGGCCGCTCAGGTTCGAGGGGAGGAACGCCGGGACGCTCGACCGGACGGATCTATTGGATGACCTCGGCGCATATGAGGCATATGCGGTCTTCGGGGCGAGGGACGATACGCTTTCGGACCTTGCGGAGGAGATCGCGAAAAGGGTTCGATAAACGTTGCCTCGCCCCTTGACGGGAAGGGCGGGGGGGGGATGTCCGGAGGTGGATTTCCTGCGCCTCACGCTGATCTTTGCTTCATAAGAGAAAAGGAGACAAAATGAGGAAACTGGTGCACGGAATATGTGTTCTCTTTCTGCTGTCGGGAAGCGCGTTCGGCCTGGACGCCGGCGGCATCAAGGCCGAGGTGCTGGCAAAGGCGACTCACAGCTGGGACGGGAGCCCGCTGCCGGATTATCCCAGTGGCACGCCCGAGATCACGATCCTCAGGATCACGGTGCCGGCCGGAGCTGAGCTCCCGCTTCACGAGCATCCGGTGATCAATGCGGGCGTACTCCTCAAGGGAGAGCTCACCGTGGTGGCCCAGGACAACAAGACCCTGCACCTGAGGGCGGGCGACCCGATTGTCGAGGTCGTGAATGAATGGCACTACGGCAAGAATGAAGGTGACGGGCCGGCCGAGATAGTGGTGTTTTATGCCGGGGTGCGGGGAAGTCCGATTACTGTAAAGAAGGAGGGCATGCTCTCCAAACCTGTCGGAGCAGGGCAGAAACAGGGCGGGGCAGACTAGAATCATGATGATAATAATTAAGCCAAGGTGGAAGGCCCGATGAAGATCAATATCAATGTAAAACGCAGGTTCAAGATCAACGGGAAGGAGTACGGTTCGGTTGAAGAAATGCCTGATGACGTCCGGACAGCCTTCGAAAAGGCGAAGGCCGGACGCGCGGCAGACGGGACGAAGACCGTAACGACGAAGACGAGGATCGTTTTTAACGGCAGCGAATATGAGGGCATCGACGCGATGCCTCCCGACGCGCGGCGGCTGTACGAGCAGGTGATGAAGGCGGCGGAGGGTGGAGCGGCCCCGTCCGATATCGATCTTGCGGAGATCGACAAGAGCATGAGGAGTGAACAATACGCATCGGAATCGGCGACCGTTCCGACCGGCCGCAGGCCGGCAACGGACGAATCTTCCTTCTCCCCGCGGGCGCTGGTCGTAAGTATTGCGCTGGCCGCGCTGATCATCCTGCTCTACGTGCTCTTTCGCGGAAGATGACGGGTCCGGACCGAACGGAAAAAGGGGGCTCGTTTGAGTGAACATCCCATAGCAGCGGGGAAAAGCAGCTTCGACCTGATTGATCCGGTCCTTCTTTTCTCAGAACTTCATCTCCGGAAAGACACCGTCCTTCTCGATCTTGCCTGCGGGAGCGGGCGGTATTCCCTGTATGCTGCGCGGTTCGTCGGTCCTGAAGGCAGGATATACGCCTTCGATCTCTGGAAGGAAGGGATCGAGCATTTAGCGGCCGCGGTTGCCGCAGCGAAGATTACGCAGATCCATGCCGGTGTCGCGGACGTCAGCAGGAAAATCCCGCTTGCCGACCATTCCGTGGATATATGTCTGATGGCGACGGTCCTGCACGATCTTGTCCAGGAAAATGAGCAGGAGGGGACACTGCGGGAGGTCAGGCGGGTTGTGAAGCCCGGCGGCAGGCTGGCCGTGGTCGAGTTCGTAAAGGTGCAAGGGCCTCCGGGACCGCCGCGTTCGATCAGGATTTCGCCGGCGGAGCTCGAAGAGATCCTTTCTTCTTACGGTTTTGGCGCCGCCGGGATGGCCGATGTCGGCCCATACAATTATCTGGGCCTATTCGAAAACCTGCCGGTCTGACAGCGGACCCAGGGGACAACGCCGGTCTGTTCAGCCCGGTTTGTGCTGGGGTCTTCCGCCGGCGGGACCGTTTTCTCTGTGATATCCGGCTTCAAGAAGGCAGTATTAAAAAATGGGGGAGTTTTGCTATAATCTGGTACGGCTGACGGGACGCGGAGATAAGACTGACGATTCGGCCCAAGGAGATCGACAATGGCCAGGATTCTTGTGATAGAAGATTCGGCTTTCATGAGGAACAAGATCGTCACCATTTTGGAGCGGGACGGCCACGATATCGTCGAGGCCGATGACGGAATAAAAGGCCTTCAGACTGCCCTGGAGCGGACGCCCGACTGCATCCTTCTCGATCTTATCATGCCGGGCATGGATGGGGTGAAACTTCTCAGGACCCTTCGTGAACGCGGCGCGAAATCACCGGTGGTTGTCGTCACCGCCGATATCCAGGAGAGCACTATCAGGCAATGCAGGGAACTCGGCGCGGCCGCGGTCGTGAACAAGCCCCCTTCCGAAGAGGAACTTCTCGAAACGGTACGGCGGGTCCTGGGGAAAGAGACGAATCTGTGATGCCTCCTACGGAATATCAGCTCGACTCGCTCAGGGAGTTGATCAATATCGGGGTGGGGAGGGCGGCCAGGGTGCTGAGCGAGATGGTGAACGCCCGGATCGTCCTGCAGGTCCCTTTCATCAAGCTGCTTACTGCGGCAAACCTCCGCAACGAGGTGGGGCATCTCGGGGAAGGCCATCTCTCTGCGGTGAGGCTCGGCTTCCGGGGACCTTTTTCCGGGACTGCCGCGCTTGTGTTTCCCCCGGACAGCGCGTCGAAGCTCGTCGCGATCCTGACGGGGGAGGAGATGGGGACCCCGGACCTCGATTCTGTCAGGGTCGGAACGCTGAGCGAGGTCGGCAACATCGTGATCAACGGCGTGATGGGCTCGATCGCCAACGTGCTGAAGCTGCAGATGAACTACACGCTCCCGACGTACAGCGAGGACAGCATCGAGAACCTTATGACGCCTGCCGACGCCCTCCCCGACGCGACGGTGGTGCTGGCGCATACCCGCTTTACCGTCGAACATCTCCAGATCGAGGGCGACATCGTGCTCATCTTCGAAGTAGGGTCCTTCAGCGCGCTTATGGACGCAATCAACACCGACCCTGGCGGTAATGACAGAGATCGACGCGGCAGCGGCACAGTTTAGCGTTCTCGATCAGGTGCCGATCGGTCTTTGCGTGCTCAGGAAGGACTTCTGCGTGCTTTACTGGAACCGCTGTCTCGAGGACTGGACCGGCATCTCCCGCGACGGCATCGTGGGAGGCAATCTTCTGGAACATTTCCCCCACCTGAGCGGGCCGAAGTACTCGGGAAGGCTCCAGACGATTTTCGAGGGAGGACCTCCTTCGATATTCTCCTCGCAGCTGCATAATTATCTGATCCCCGCTCCTTTGAACCACGGCAAGATGAGGATCCAGCATACTACCGTCACCTCGGTTCATTCCTCTGACCGGAGCGACGTCTATGCCCTCCTCGCGATGCAGGACGTTACCGATCTCACCCACAGAATACAGGGGTACCGGGCGATGCGCGACCAGGCCCTGGACGAGATCAAAGAGAGGAAGAAGGCGGAAGATGCGCTTTTGGCGGCCCGGGCCGAACTTGAGACGAGGGTGCTGCAGAGGACCGCGGATCTGGTGGCGGTGAACGAGCGTCTCCAGCACGAGGTCTCTGTCCGGGAAGAGGCCGAGGTCGAGCTGAAGAAGCTGCTCTCGACACTCAATACCCTTGTGGACCATGTGCCGGAGGGCGTCGTGCTGCTCGATGACCGGCAGATGGTCGTTTTCGCCAATGAGCGGGGAAGGGACCACCTCCGGACGCTCACCGGCCAGGGCGCGGGCGAGGTGGTCGAACAGATCGCCGGCAGAAGCCTGAAGGGCTTTCTCGCCTCTGCTCCCCAGATCATATGGCACGAGGTGGCGATCGGAGAGCCGTCGAAATACGTATTCGAGATCGCCGGCAGGACGGTCCATCAGGGCCATACTGTAAGCGGGATCGTTCTGGTATTGAAGGACGTTACCGAGGAGAGGTTTTTCGAAGAGCGGATCCACTCACAGGAGCGGCTGGCGGCGGTGGGGCAGCTGGCCGCGGGTATCGCCCATGACTTCAACAATATTCTCACCAGCATCATCGGGTTTGCAGAACTGATGCTCTCCGACAGCGATCTGCCGAAAGAGGACTGGGACATGCTCCAGGCGATTCTGCAGAACGGGCAGCGGGCGGCGCAACTGATCCGTCAGATACTCGATTTCAGCCGAAAGTCGATGAGCGAGATGAAGTCTCTCGACCTGCTCCTTTTCCTCAGGGAATTCTCGAAATTCATCAGAAGGACGATCCCCGAGAATATCCATATCTCCGTCGACTGCAAGCCCGGCGGATACATGATCTGGGCCGATCCGGCAAAGATCCAGCAGATTCTTGCGAATCTCATTCTCAACGGAAGGGACGCGATGCCCCACGGAGGAACGTTGTCGCTTTCTCTTTCGAGACTCACCGTGGGCCCCGACCAGCCGGCGCCGGTCCCCGAGATGCCGCACGGCGACTGGATCGTGCTGGCGGTGGCGGACACGGGTACCGGGATCACGTCCGAGGCGCTCGCCCATATATTCGAGCCGTTCTTTACGACGAAGGAGGTCGGGAAGGGGACCGGCCTCGGGCTCTCGCAGGTCTACGGCATCGTCAAACAGCACGAAGGGTTCATCGACGTCCGCACGAAGGCGGGCCGGGGAAGTTCTTTCCTCCTGTATCTTCCGGCGCACGATCTGCCGAAGGAGGCGCGGCGGTCAGGGAGAGGGCCTTCGGTCCCCAAGGGTGCGGAGGAGACGATTCTCGTTGTAGAGGACAACGAATCGGTGCGCAGCCTCATCGAGCGGAAGCTGCAAAAGCTGGGCTACACGATCTTTGTCGCGCGCAACGGGAAGGAGGCCCTCTCGCTCCTTGAAGACCATGCGGAAGCGATCAGGCTTGTGATTACCGATCTCGTTATGCCGGAGATGGGAGGGCTGGAACTCAGCCGCTCCATTAAAGCGGGGTATCCTTCCGTCAGGATCATCGCCCTGAGCGGCTATCCGATCCTCTCGGAGAGGGAGGAGTTCGGGAAGGCCGGAATCTGCGACCTCATCCATAAGCCTTTTGTTGTCCGGACGCTGGCCGAGGCGGTGAAAAAGGCCCTTGCGGGCACGGGTCTGCATTAATAACCGATCAGGCCGGAAATTCTCCTATTCAAAGCTGATGAACCGTTTCGGGTCTATCCTGCGCGCTACGTTCAGCGGAAGCAGTCCTGCGGCGAGCGTCGTCAAAAAGAGGGAGATTGTCACCGCCGCCAGGGGGAAGGCCGGAACCTGAAAGGCTATCTCCCACCCGAATGATATCGCGTTTATCACTTCGATGAAGATCACGCTCATTACAGGCCCGATCACCCCTCCCATGAGGATCCCTGCGGCGCCGACGATGCCTGCGGTCAGCACGAGCATCGCGCGTATCTGGTTCCAGCTTCCCCCGAGGTACCGGAAGATGCTCAGCTCGCGCTTCCGTTCGAGCACCATGGCAAGAAGGGTGTTGATGACGCCGATCAGAGAGACGGCGATCGAGATGAGCTCGATCGCATAGGTGATCGCGAACGTCCGGTCGAAGATCGACAGGACGCTTTGCCTCAATTCGGCCGTATCGGTGATCTCAAGAGAGTAACGAGGCAGCAGAGTCGCCTTCAGCCTGGTGATGACGCGCTTCGTGGCAGTCCCTTTCCGGAGATAGACGCCCAACTGGGTCGCATCGTCGAGCCCCCAGTCCTCTTTCAGCCACTTTCTGTCGAGATAGATGAATCCCGAGGTGGTCGAATAGCTGCTGAAGACGTCGACTACCGTAAAGCGCTTCTTTCCCTTCGGTGTATCGAGCGTGATGCGGTCGCCCGGCCTGAGCCCGTATTTGACCCCGAGGTATTTCGATATGCCGACGATTCTCCCGTCTCCGGGATATTCGCGGATCCGGTCTTCTTTGCCACCGCCCTCCCTCCCGAGCCTCTTTCTGATCCCCCTGTCTCCGAAGCCGGCCACGATCTTCCTGCCCCTGAAGTCGATCATGAGCGTTCTGAACCTGTCGACACCCGCGACTTCCGGCAGGTCCTCGATGGTCTTTACGAGTTCTCCGGAGAGAGGGAAGTAGCAGAAGTTCGATTTGCAGGACGCCGGCTTGACGTAGACGTCAGCCGCGATGTTCCTGCCGATCCACTGCTTCAGGGAATTTCTGAACGAAAAAATGAGAGTCAGGAGTGAGAAGATCAGGCTGCAGCTGATCGCTACGCTCATAAGCGCCACGGAAAGACGGTAGACGCTCCCCCGCATGTCCGCCACCGTCAGTCCTCCGGTCGTCCGGAAGACCCTTTCTATCGGCCGTTTCAGGAGCCGCAGGAGGAGCGACAGATAGGAGGGGGAGAGGAAGGTCGCCCCGAGGATGAGCAGGAGGATGCCCCCATACGAGAGAAAGGGGAAATCGAACGGCTTTGAGTGATAGTCGATCCAGGAGAGGAGGCATCCCATCGGCAGGAGGACGGCCCCCGCCGTGGCAAACGCTTTGCGGCGGCCCCGGTATTTCGACTCGAAGGTGCCTTCCTTCGCGCTCTCGGTCGGCCTGACGCGCGACGCCTCGTAAGCAGGGATGGCGGACGCCGTCAGGGAGACGGCCAGGCCGAGCCCAAGGGCAAGGAGGATGTCGGCCGGAGATACGAGGTAGTCGGATATCGAGATCGCCCCGTACATCGTCGAGATCGTCTTCTGGACCGCCGCCGTCGAGAAATACGCGGCCGCCTGTCCGAAGACCGTCCCGATGATCGAGCCGGTCAGTCCGAGGGCGAGGCCCTGGGATGTAAAGAGAAGAAGAACGGTTCTCCTCGTCATTCCGAGGCCGCGCAATATCCCGATCTCGGTCCTCCGTTTTACGACCGATATGAAGATGGTGTTGTAGAGGAGAAATATGCCGACCAGTATGGCGATGAGACTCACGAACTGAAGATTATAGCGGAACGACTTCACAAGCGCCTTCCGGTTCTCTATCAGCTGCGCCTTCGGCTGGAGCGACAGGGAAGAAGGAAGAAGAAGCTCGATCTCCGAAACGGCCTTTGATGAGGCGGCGACGTCGATGCGCGAGAGATACCCCGCTTTGCCGAAATAATTCTGGAAGTTGCCGAGGTCCATGATGAAGGTGTCGGCCGGGAGACCGGGTCTGTCGATGATCCCGACGACGCTCAGGCGGCGGGTCCTGTCGTAGACGAGAGCCTCTACGCTCTGCCCTTTCCTGAGCGCATGGGAGACGGCGAACCGCTTCGTGATGACGACCCCGCCGGGTACCGTAAAGAGGTCCCCGTACCCGGCTCCGGAGGAGGGGGCGAGGTCCAGGAACCGCGCGGACCTGACGATATCGATTCCGCTGATCGCGACGGTATCATGCAGGGAGGGCAGATATCCGTCGACCGCCAGGACCGGGAAGCTCTCCGGGGCGGCATGCCTTACCCGCGCGTAGATGCCCTCGGGAAAATCCGTCCCTGCCGTGTCGAGGATTTCATAGTTTGTATGCGGCTCTACTCCCCTGACTCCTGCCTCGAAGGATGCCACCGCCCGGTCCGAGGCCACTTTTACGCTGACGAAGAGCCCTATCCCAAGGGCGACCCCGAGAATCGACAGGAGGGTGAGGAATTTCTCTGCCCTCATGTTCCTGAGAACGAAGAGCCTGAAGAGCTCCCGGCTCGTCACGCGGCGATCACCCCGTCTTTGATCCTGACCGTCCTGTCCGCATGCCGGGAGACATATTCCTCATGGGTGACGAGGACTATCGTCTTCGCCTCTTCCCGAATGAGCTGTTTCATCAGTCCCATGATCGCCTCTCCGGTCCGGCTGTCAAGGCTCCCGGTCGGCTCGTCGGCAAGGATGATCGCGGGATCATGGACGAGCGCCCGGGCGATGGCGACGCGCTGCTGCTCCCCGCCTGAAAGCTCGTGCGGATATCGTGACTCCTTTCCCTCGAGGCCGATCCGCGCCAGAAAAAGGGAGACCCTCTCTGTCTCTCCGACCCCGTTGAGGAGAAGGGGGATCCTCACATTTTCGAAAACGGTTATGTTCGGGAGGAGGTTGAAAAACTGAAAGACGAACCCGATCCCGCGTTTTCTGTAAAGGGTGAGCTTTTCGTCGGGGTAGGAGGAGATCTCGGCCCCCTGCACGACGATCCTTCCCTTCTCGGGTCTGTCCATTCCGCCGATGAGGTTCAAGAGCGTCGATTTCCCCGACCCGGAGCTGCCCGCGACCGCGACGAATTCCCCTTTCGCCACCTCCAGGTCGACGCCTTTGAGGACGGCGTTCTTTCCGTAATATTTCTCTACGTCATGCAGTTCGATCATCAGTAGCCCGTCAGTTCCACGTAAGCCCTCCCGGCTGCCGAGCCGGAGACGCCGCAGTCTCCCTCCCAATAACGGGTCCCGGTCGATGAAGAGGCGACGAACTCCTGGTCCCGGATGAGGGGAGTTATCCGCAGATCGAGATGCTCAGACGGGATCATGACCCTCCAGCCTGACGGATATACCGCCCCGGTCTTTTTCGAGGTGTAGCGCCCCTGCGCCGCGACGCTGAAATCCCCGAGTGCGAGACGGCGGTACCGGCCGTCGGCATAAACGAATGTGCCGGAGGAGTACCTGTCATACGTGCCGTCCTTCTTCCTCATGAGATAGAGCATCGCGTTCCGGCCGTCGTCGAGCTGCAGGGAGAACCAGTCCCATCCATTCCCGCTTTTCCCCATCGTTTCGGAAGAGATCTCACGGTCGAACCAGCTTTTCCCTTTCACCGCACGCGCGGCGCCTCCGATTGTGAGGGTGCCTTCCGTCCTTAAGTCCGGATAGGAAAAATACCAGGACGCGATTTCCGGCGATTCTTCCGACTTTCTCGAATACCCTTTGACGCCGTTGAGCACAACAGGCCTTATCGGGACCAGCGTCAGGTCGATCGCCTTGTCTCCCCCGGAGGCCCGAAGAATCATCCTTGTCGTCGTCCCTTCCAGCTGATTGTCGTCCACCCATACATGCAGCCTGCTGTCGTCCGCCCCGGCGAAGCCGTACGCGCCGCTGTCGGCGCGGTCGAAGGAGGAATACGAATCTCCTGTCACGTCCGAAACGGAGAAGTGTGAGATATAGATGTTGCGGACCATGAACCGAGACGGGGACTCCTTTCTCTGGACCCCGGCGACGAAGAAGGTGAGTTCGTAGCCGAATTCCGTCCCTTCGGCAGTGAAGAGGTGGCCGGTGAAGTACCACCACTGGAGCCGGTAGCCGTCGCGGTAATAGAAGTCCCCGGGAAACTGCAGCGCATAGTCCTTCGTGATCTCCCTGAACCCCTCCGCGTGTGCGCCTCCGGGGAAGGAGGCGGCGAGAAGCACTGCGATCAGCAGCTGTTTCATCGTCCCGGACTGTCCTTCCCGGCTTCGCGCTCATCGACGGAGTTCGGCATACCAGTATTATAGCGTGGAGGCCGATATTATCAATGCGCCGCCCCGCCTGTCTTTGCACGTCCTTTCGTGATAGAATTTGGGTAATGCGGCCGGCTCCGCAGCGCCGGCAGTGAATTCAAGAAATGAGGTGCGCATATGAAAAGCATCAAAGGGACAAGGACCGAGACGAACCTTCTTACCGCCTTCGCCGGCGAGTCGCAGGCGAGGAACCGCTATACCTACTTTGCCTCCCAGGCGAAGAAGGAGGGCTACGAACAGATATGCGGGTTCTTTCTTGAGACGGCGGACAACGAAAAGGAACACGCGAAGCGTCTCTTCAAGCTCCTTGAAGGGGGAGATGCCGAGGTGACCGCTGCGTTCCCCGCAGGCGTGATAGGCGACACGGTGGTGAACCTCGGCGCGGCAGCCGCAGGTGAACGGCACGAACATGAAACAATGTACCCGGAATTTGCAAAGACAGCCGATGAGGAAGGATTCCCCGTCATCGCCGCGGTATTTCGTGCTATCGCGGTTGCGGAGCGGCAGCACGAAAAGCGCTATCTGGGGCTGCTCGAAAACATCAGAAAGGCACGCGCCTTTAAGCGGGAGAAGCCCGCGGAGTGGAAATGCCGCAACTGCGGCTACATCCATGAGGGTGAGGAAGCGCCCGCCAAATGCCCGGCCTGCGATCATCCCCAGGCGCACTTCGAGCTTTCGGCGGAGAACTGGTAGGCCCGGGACTTAGCATACCCTTAGAGCCCCTGCGGTTTTCGGCGCAGCTTCACAGTCCGTCATTCCGCCACGAGCTTCCGGTAGGCATCGATCAGGCGCAGCGTAAGCGGCCCGGGCTTCCCTTCCCCTATGGCGCGGTCATCTATCCCGATCACCGGCATCACCTCGGCCCCCGTGCCGGTGATGAAGCATTCATCCGCGGTGTAGAGATCGTACTGGGTGAGAGCTGTTTCGATGCAGCCGATATCTCCTGCGGCCGCGAGCTCCTGCACCGCCCTGCGCGTGATCCCGTCTAGCGCGCCGTCGGAGGGAAGGGGCGTGAGAAGCCGGCCGTCTTTTACGATGAAGATATTGTCGGCGGTGCACTCCGCCACATATCCCCGTGTGTTCAGCATCACCGCCTCGAGCGCTCCCGCACGCCGCGCTTCTGCCTTCGCCATGATGTTATTGAGGTAGTTGAGCGATTTGATCCTGGGGTCGAGGCATTCCGGGGGAATCCTGCGGGTGGCTGCGGTCACGATCCGTATACCTTTTTGATAATACTCTTTCGGATAGAGCTGAATATCGCCCACGATGATGATCACCGTCGGTTTTCCGCATGATGAGGGATCCAGGCCGAGGGACCCTGCCCCTCTCGTCACAACCAGCCTGATATAGCCGTCCTGCGTCCCGTTTTCGTGGACCGCTCCGACTACTGCAGACGCCATCTCTTTTTTGGCCATAGGGATTTCCAGCGCTACCGCCGTTGCGCTTGCGTAAAGGCGGTCGATATGCTCTGCCAGCCTGAAGACCCTTCCGTCATATGCCCGTATGCCTTCGAAGACGCCGTCTCCGTAAAGCAGCCCGTGATCGAAGACCGATATCTTCGCCTCGTCTTTGCTGTGGTATGTGCCGTCGATATAGATTTTCATGCCGTCTCCTTGTCCTGGTCCTGGTATACATTTCTCATCTGCTCGTACCGGGGACCGAATTTTTCGATAAGTTGTCTATTGAATCTTCTCACTACCTTCATGATGTATATGTCGTGTTTGATATAATCTTCCGCAAGGGTGACGAACCCCTTGTTGATGCTCCAGGCGCCTTCGACCTGCCGGTCATCGTGGAGGGTCGCCATCAGTGCCGTCTTCGAGTCCGCCACGATCACGAGTCCTCTGCCCCCTTTTTCCTCATAGAGGGTCTCTTCTATAGGATGGGGGTATACCTGTCCGATCCTGACGGCCGGCGTTCCGAAATGGACCATCGCGATGCGCACGCCTTTTTCTTCCGCCCGGCGGAAGAAGAGGTCGAGCGAGGCCAGTTCCTCCTTCCATATCGACACCAGAAGCGTCTCTCGCGCGTCGAGGATCGTGCGGTGGGCCTTTTCGACGAGATAATCGTGGTCGAGAACGTTCCAGATATAAGAGACTGACGCCTTACCGGAAAGGCCCGCGAGGTCTTCTCTGAGGGCGCTCAGATTGGCCTCCACCCCGCTTCTGAACCGCTCGATGAACTCCTCCGGGTCCATCGGATAATACTTGGGCGTTCCCTCGTCGCCGAGGGCGGATACGACCTTCTTCTCGGTGAGCCGGGAGAGGACTTCGTATACCTTCGAGGTCGGGATCCCCGAAGCCTTGGCCAGCTCATACGCGGTCAGGGGGTTCTTTCTGAGCAGCGCAACGTATGCCCTCGCTTCGTATGCCGAGAGCCCCACATCTGCAAGCCTGTCTGCGAGGCTATTCACTACCATGGTAGATAATAATATAGCGAAATTGGGGAAAAGTGTCAAGAGAGCGTCATTGAGAGGGCGAGGAGTGGAGGCGGGGCCTCTGCTACTCGAGAAGCCTCCCGATATGATCCCAGCGTACGCGGGATCCGTCCGTATCCCACGACCAGTATTTGACGAAGGCCAGCCCCTTGATCCTTCCTATCCTGACGAAGCCCCAGAAACGGCTGTCATAGGATTGATCGCGGTTGTCACCCATCATGAAATAGGAGGCGGGGGGCACCGTGATTACCCCGGTGTTGTCGCGCTGATTGACGCCGGCAGCGATAACCGCGCTGTCCTTATGGATCTCGTGGGGGTTTACGTAGCGCGTCCCGTTGATGAATACCTTCTTGTCGACGATCTGTATCCGGTCTCCCGGCACTCCTATGACGCGCTTGACGAAGTCCCTGCTGGGGTCCTCAGGATATTCGAAGACGGCAATGTCTCCCCGCTTCGGGCTCCGGAGGGGGAAGAGATGCCTGTCGGTGAAGGGCAGCTCGATGCCGTAGATGAACTTATTGACGAGGATATAATCTCCAACGGCGAGGGTATTTTCCATGGACCCGGAGGGTATCTTGAAGGCCTGCACAACGAAGGTCCTCAGGACGAGCGCGATAACGATCGCGAAGGCGATTGATTCCAGATAGTCGCGGAGTACCGACTTCTTCGCTGTCGCCGGGGGGGCAGCCGAACTGTATTGTGTCATGTTATGGTCCTTTCCTCGTGGCGAAATTGGAGTGGATGCGCGCGGACGTGCGCACCGCGGGACACCGTGCGGCCCCGCATCATTCTTCCTGCCTGTCCCCGAGGACCCTGTGGAGGATCTCTCCGAGGTCTTCAATCCGGTACGGTTTTACGATTATCCCACCGAACCCGAAGGTGTCGTGATGCGCCATGACCGGGTCCTCCGAATAGCCGCTCGAAACGATCGCCCGTACGTTCGGGTCGATTTCCCGGAGTGCCTTCATACAGTCGAGCCCCCCCATGCCGCCGCGTATCGTCAGGTCGATAATGACCGCGTCGATCGGCTCTCCCGATCGAAGGGCCTTCTGGTATATTTCGACTGCTTCCTCTCCCCGTTCCGCGGACTCGGCGGTATATCCGAGGCTTTCGAGCATCCTGCCGACTATCAGGCGGATCACTTCTTCGTCGTCCATGACGAGGACCTTTCCCCTCCCCCTCATGAGGGGCCTTGCCTCCGCCTGCGTCTCGGCAGCCTTTTGGCCCGAGGCGGGAATGAAGATAGTAAATGTCGTTCCCACTCCCGGAGTCGATTCTACCGTCAGGTATCCTTCGTGCTTCCTGATAATCGAGTATGCGGTGGCAAGTCCAAGGCCGCTTCCTTTTTGCTTGGTCGTAAAGTAGGGGTCGAATATCTTGTCGAGATATTTCCTGGGGATCCCGATCCCCTCGTCTTCGATGAGGACCCGCACGTACCGCCCCTCCTTCAGAATCGACGGCCCGCTGCCGGGGGCCACGATGTTGTCGCACCGGATCCGTATCGTCCCGCCCTTCGGCATCGCCTGCTGCGCGTTGATGATCAGATTGTTGACAACCTGGCTCAGCTGTCCCTCATCCGCCCCGACGGTCCAGATGTCATCCCCGGCGGACAGCTCGAACCTTACGTTGGACCCCCTGAGTGCAAACTCGGCGGAGCCTCTCAGGAGCGGGGGCAGAGAGAATATCTTCTTGAGCGGCTGTCCTCCCCTTGAGTACGTAAGCAGCTGCTGCGTCAGGTCTTTCGCCAGCGAAGAGGCCCGTTCGGCCTCGCTCAGCAGATCGTATACCCGGCTTTTGGGGTCAGTATAGATCCGGGCCAGAGAAATATTTCCGATGAGGGCCGAAAGAAGGTTGTTGAAGTCGTGCGCGATGCCCCCGGAAAGGAGGCCGAGGGATTCGAGTTTTTCCGCCCTGATAAGCTCTTCATCCGCTTTTTTCCGATCGGTGATGTCCCTGATTATCTTGACGCCGGCGATAATCCTGCCGTCGGCATCCTTCAGCGGGGAAGCGGTATGCTCGAGATAGCGGGTGCCGTCGGGCCAGGCGACTTCCTTCTCCGCGCGATGGACCTTCCCGTCCCGGAGGGAACGCTCGACGGGGCAGTCGTCGCAGACGCCGTCCCGTTCTTGAAAGGCCTTATAGCAGTGTTCGCCGCCATGATCTCCCATGAGGTCCTTATGGATCTGGTTCTGGTAGAGGACCCTGAAATCGGCGTCCTGAATGCTGACGCCGTCGCCGATCGCCGCGATGATCGCCTCAGACTTTGCCCGTTCCTGATCGGCTTTGAGAAGCGCGAACTTCATCTCGCGCTCAGCTTTCTTCGTCTCCGTGATATCGCGTGAGCTTACGACCACCCCTGAGATGACATCGTCGCCGTCGTAATAGGGATAATAGGTGACGCTCATGAAGCGGCGGCCGATCGCGGCAAAATCGAACCATGCCTCATATTTGACCGTCTCTCCGGCAAGACATCTGTCGAGATTCTCCCTGACGACCTTCTCGAACAACTCATGGCCGAGCATATCCGGGACAGACCGGCCTACGATCTCAGAATAGGGCTGCCCGTGGGCCTTGATATAGGCGGGGTTGATCTCCTTGTAGATGTAATCTCTGCCGAGTATCGAGATGTGGTCGGGACTGGCCGAAACTATCCTCTCGTATTTTTCCGACGCCTCCATCGCCTTTCTGCGCTCCGTGATTTCCCGGGTAAGGCGGTCGTTGGCGGCCGTCAGCTGGGCAGTGCGCGCCTCGACGAGTTCTTCGAGCCGGGTGCGGTATCCCTGCAGTTCCTCTTCCGCGCGTTTCCGGGCCGATATGTCCCTCACGATCTCGATGCCGGCCACGATCCGGCCCTGCCCGTCCCTCAGCGGAGAGGCGGTAATCTCGACCCAGAGGGGCCCATTAGTGTTCGTCGAGGGCCTTTCTATCGTATGTACGTTGCCGTCGGCATAGGCCATCGCCACGGGACAGTCTTCGCAGACCCGTTCTTTCCCCCTGAACCCCGAGTAGCAGAATTTGCCTTTCTGATCGCCGGTGAGTTCCTGGTGGAGACGGTTCTGGTAAAGGACCCTGAAGCCGAAATCTATGATCGAGACGGCGTTGCCCATTGCGGAGATGACCTCCTTGGCGAGGCTGATCTCGTCCGCAATTTCACCGATGGCTTTTACAAGGGAATCGTCGTTCACGGAGTCTCCGAAAGGGCACGACAGGACGACAGCTCATTTCTGCGGGCTGCCGGCTGTCTGTCCTCTTTTCCCGTTACACTCATGGAAGAGTCTCAACACGTCTCACTTGACTGGCTCGTCAGATATTTCAGCGGTTCACGTGTATCATTATACCATTTCACGGCATCCGCAAGCGGACCGCGCGCCGCATCAGAACGGCCACCATCCCCTGCTGATCTTTCTTGCGTCGGCCCCGCGGTAGCCGCCCTTTCTGAGCAGGGTGATCAGGTTGTCGGAAGACACCACCTCGAAGAATTCGGTGTAACACGATCCGACTTCCCGCGGCGCGTGGGCATCCGATCCGCCGGTGAAGGGCAGCTTCAGTTCTTGTGCGACCTCGATCGCCCTGGCGTTGAAGGCATGGAGATTTGCGCCGTTGTAACCCTCGAGTGCGCAGATCCCCTCTATCCCGTTAAGGGCCTCGCCGATGCCGCTTCCCCTCCGGAAGGGGTGGGACGGGATAACGACGCCGCCCGCCTCGTTGACGACCCTCACTATTACCTCCAGCGGCGCGTGCGAAAGCGGCAGCCTGTCGGTGTCGGCTCCGAAAACGAGACAGTGGCCCTCTGCGGCCGACAGTTCGACGCCTCTTACTATCAGTATGGAGTCTTCGTACTTCTCCCTCAGCCTCTCCACCGGCGCGGACGCCCTGAAGGAGTAATGCTCGGTGAACGCGATGCCGTTCATCCCGGCGGCGATCGCATGAGAGATCAGTTCCTCCGGCTCGGCATCGGTGTCGCCGCTGTACTTCGAATGGACATGAAGATCGATCCTGAAATTCACGACTTCTATGATAACATTGCGCTTGTATTAACCGTAACTGAGGATGCGGGCGGAACGGGCCGAAAGTGCTTCTGCCGCGATTCCCCGGAAGCCAGCTTCCTCAGAAGAGTCTCGATAAAAGGGCGGGTACGGCCGCCTCGACATTCAGGATGCGCTCTCCGAGCCTGGCCGCGGCGAACCCTGCCGAGAGAAGCTTGGCCGTTTCATAGGGGATGAAGCCGCCCTCGGGACCGATCGCGAGCGTTACCGGGCCGGTGACCGCCCGGGGGAAGGGCTCTCCGGCGTGAGGGTCGGCGAGGAGGGGCAGGGTGCCCCTCACGATAGAGGGAAGCTCGTCCTCCACGAAGGGCTTGAAAAGGGGCCTGAACAGCACCTCCGGCATGACTGTGTCACGCGCCTGTTCGAGCCCGAGGACGAGCTGCTTTTCGACCTGCGGCCGCCCGAGAAAAGGGCTCTGCCAATAGCTCTTTTCGACACGGTAAGAGTTCACCACGAAGATGCGCTTTACGCCGAGCGCGGATACCGTAAAGAGAACCCTCCGGAAATATTTCGGTCTGGGCAGCGCCAGGATAAGCGTGACCGGAAGCGGAGGGGGAGGGCTTCTGTCGAAACGCACCTCCATCTCGGCTGCATCGCTGTCCAGGGAGACGACCCTGCCGGTCCCGATCAGCCCGCCCGCCAGGCCGACGCAGAGCTCGTCGCCGACCGCCGCCCGATGGACGTCCCTCAGATGCCCGAGACGGCGGCCTCCGAGTCTGACGCGGTGGCCCTCCCCGCTAAAATCTGTTTCAAACAAAAGTATGAGATTCACGCGCTGAGCCCTGTCAATTCTCACTATTACCACAGGGGCGGAAAGAGGGACTCATCCTCCCGCCAGTATGCAGCGGCAGGTTTACCCTTGCCGCTACCCCCACTTCTCATGAAAAACTATCTCGCTCAGGGGCTTTCTCGGAGGTCCGTCCTTCTTTTCTTCGAGCGGGTAGCCTACCGGGAACAGTCCTACGACCCGGATATCCCCGGGGATGCCGAGCTCCTCGCGAAGCTTTGCCTCGTCGAAGACGCCGACGAAGACCGTGCCGAGGCCGAGCGCGCGCGCCGAAAGCATCAGCGTCTGAGAGGCGATGCCGATGTCCGTCATGTAATACTGCTGGGCCCAAATATCACCGGATTGTGAGGGGTCGGCGCAGGCGACGATCACGACCGGCGCCTCGGACAGTCCTTTCTTTGCCGGGTTGACCTTGTACCCCCGCGTCGAAAAGAAGGATTCGACGTAGGACAGCTCGCTTATCCGCTCCCGGAGATTTTTTCCCTTCACTACGATGAACCTCCAGCACTGGCGGTTCGACCAGGAGGGGGACATCCTGACCGCATCGAGAAGCGTATGCAGCTTTTCTTCCTCAACCGGCCTCTCCTGAAACCTCCTTATGCTCCGCCTCGTTCTGACCGCTTCAAATGTATCCATTTCACTCCTCCTTTGCCATACTCTTCCTTCCTATCGATAATACCGTATGAGGGCGGAAGATCGGAAGTGTTCCGCCGGCTCCCACTAGGACAGATACTCCTTCCTCACGGGCGACCACGCATCGACAGCCCGGCAGGCCCGCCCGGCGGTCGAGACGGAGTGCCTGACATTGGAGGGGATCGCGATCACCTCACCCGGCCTTAACGTGACGGTTTTGCTTTCGTAAGAAAAGGTGAGCTCTCCCTCGAGCACGAGGGTTATCTGCTCCGCCTCGTGCGAATGCTCGGGGAAGGCGGCGTCGGACTCCATCTCGAAGTAGGTGAGCATGCTCTTTTCGAGCCCGACCGCCCACATCATTGCTCCCGGGACGTTCCGCCTCATCGGCAGGTCCGCGCCACGGTATATCCTGACCTTGTTCATTCCGTTTCCTCCTTATGCATCTATTTTTTCCCGCCGTAGATCGCAAATATTCCGTATTTGTAATAGCAGTCCACGTCGTGAAAGCCGCAATCCTTCAGCGCCTCCAGCTGCACGTCGAGTCTGTCGGGCTTGTTGTCGCGGTTGTCCTTGTAGCGCTTCATCGTATCGTCGTAGATATCGCCGGTGATTCCCTCAAGCGCTTTCTTCTCCGCGATCCATTCCTGCCAGAGGACGAGGCACCACGTTTCCAGCGCCTCGTTCGGAGCCAGGACGACGTCGATATTCATAAAATATCCGCTGTTTCCGAGGTTGCCGTAAACCCATCCGAAGAGCTCCCGCTTTTCGGCCATGTCGAGATGGTGGATGGCAAGCGACGAGACGACGAAGTCAAAATCTCCCGCCACCGCCTTCCCGGCGATGACTTCCTGAAAGCTCGCCCGTACTGTCCGGGTGTCGGGATAGTCCTTCAGACGCTCTGCCGCTTTTCGCAACATCTCCTCCGAGCCGTCCACGAGCGTGGCCGAGAGTGAGATCCCGGTCTGCTTCAGCTCGTACGTCAGGATCCCGTCTCCGCAGCCGAGGTCGAGGATCTCCACCGGCTCCTTCCCGGCAAAATGATGTCGGAAGAACGATCTCATGATGGCATGGGACCTCTTCCTCTCGACGATCGCGATGTCGGCGCTTTCGACGAACCTTCTGCTGAAATCGGGCTCTGCCCAGTTTGATTTTTTGAAGTCGGTCATTTTTTACTCCCCTGTTTCTTCAGATATCTCTGCATGATATTGGCGGTGATCAGAAACTCCAGCTCCTTCCGCGCGGGCAGCGCTTTCTTCAGTTCCGACGCGATATACTGCGGATCCGACGATGCCGCCGCCAGCTCTTTTGCCTTCTTGTCGAACAGGGTGATGTACCCCTTCATGTCGGCCAGGTCCTTGTTGGCCGATAGCGGGCCGTGGCCGGGTACGATCTTTTCGGCATCGAGGGCGGCGACCCTATCGAGGACCGTCAGCCAGCTGTCGAGGTCTGCGCTTGCGATATTCGGGTGATAGTCCGTAAAGAGGATATCTCCCGCAAATAGGATCCGCTTGTCGGGCAGATAGACCATAATGCTGCCGTCCGTGTGGGAAGGCCCGGGATAGATCAATTGTATTGTCTGGCCGCCAAGGCCGATCTCCATCCGGTCGCTGAACGTGAGGGATGGGTAGGAAAGGCGTGTGCCCTCCATCTCCTTTTCCGTCAGCCCGTATGCGCCTGCCTTCTTCAGGTTTGCCTCTCCGTTTGCAAGCATGTTCTTCCTGCAGTTTTCGTGGGATACGATCACCGCGCCGAGCCTTGCGAATTCGGAATTGCCGAAGGTGTGGTCGAGATGCGAATGGGTATTGATCACGTACCGGATCGGCTTGTCCGAGATGCTCCGGATGTCCCTGATGAAACGGTCCGCCTCTTTTGCCGAGATCAGCGTGTCGACGACGGCGATGCCGTCGTTGCCGATGATGACCCCCGTGTTGGCGCCGAAGCTGTTGTGGGGCGTTGCCCCATGCGTGTCGACATACGCATAGACATTGTCCGCCAGCTTCGTCAGCCTCTCGGCAGCCCGGGCATAGCCTGCCGTCGCCAAGAGGAAAAGGGAGGCTGCCGCCACCCCCGCCACCGTATGGACACTCATCTTCCGAATCAGGTTCATTTCATGCCTCCTTTGCCCGAAAGGGCGGTCAGATAAATTTTGAAAACACGATCCAGTCGTGCCGTCCGGAATGATTTCCCGGTATCGCCTCTCCCGGATAGCCGGGTTTTCTTCATCTTCCCCTCCTTTTTATTTCGGATGACCATTTGCGCCTGAGCCTCATCATCATGTTTGCGTCCCGCTGAAATTCGAAGGGCGCCCTTCTGATCCCCGCCTCTACTCCATTCACATCAAGAAAGCGAAGGACCTCACCGAGATGGGGATAGGGATCACCGTCGAGTCCCGAAAGCGGGAATATAAGAACATCTCCCGAGGAAACCCTTGCCAGCTCCAGCAGACACTCCTTATGGAAGTCGATGTCCAGCATGTCCCCGTAGAGAAAAAGAAAGTGGCAGGAGAGAACGAGCGAAAACGTTCCGTCTGCAAAGGGCAGCCGCGGGAGCGAAGCTGCGACATAACGTCCCGCCGCCCTGCCGCGGGGGAAGTCGGCCGCGAAACGGCCGAGGGCCTCCCTCCTTTTTGAGATCAGGCCGTCCCTGTCGCGGTAATAGTCCCACAGATACAGATGGGCCACCCCGCCGAGCTTTTCGTTGATGAGGGCGATGTCCTTTTCGCCTTTTGAGAGCAACGCCCGGCGGGAGAGGCCGTACAGGATATCGCACGCAACGACGTCAAACCCGCGGCGGCCCGCCTCTGCGGCGAACGAGGCAGCTCCGGCAGGGCAGTCGAGTATCCGCGCCTTTCGCAGGTGGCGGTAGTCGAGTCCGAATATCTTCTCGTATTCTTCGTAGGTCCTGCCTATGAAGGCGACCCGGTCTATGTCCAGACGCTCTTTCTTCATATCCTTTTTTCCTTCCGGAAAATAAAAAAGGCCACGGGGGGTTGCCCCGTGGCCTTTGAGTTATTCCTTCTATCCGCTAATCGCTAACAGAATCCCCCATCGGCCTCGGCACCGAAATGCCAGGCGGTCCTAAGGTACTTCACTGCGATAAACGGATTTCTCATCAGCATGAAACTAAATATATACCTTGCGCGGAGCGGCTGTCAAGAATTTTTTTTATTTCCTCCTTAGCGTTTCTGCGCCCGGCTGAAGGCCTCCAGGTCGGCGATCCTCTCGTCCATCACCGGATGCGTCGAGAGGACCGATTCCCCCGGGAAGTTCGGTGTCTTGCTTCCGAGCCGCCTCAGGATATCCTCGAGCGGCTTGAGCGGCTCTCCCCTGCGGAGGAGCTCAGCCGCCGCGAAGCGGTCGGCCTCACGCTCGAATGTCCGTGAGTACTCTGAGTGAGCCAGCACGGTAGGCAGAGAGGCGGCGGTCGAGGAAATGTGGCTCATATCGCCCGACAGCGAGGCGATGATGAGAAAGACGCCTGCATTCTGGATGACGGTGCGAAGGGCGTGGCGCCCCCTGATGTGGCCGATTTCGTGGAGCAGCACCCCGTCGAGCTCGCGGTCGTCTACGGAGAGGCCGACGAGCTCGTCGGTCATAACGACCGTGCCGGAAGGCAGGGCAAAGGCGTTGGGCCCGATCGCCGGGCTCTTGCGGAATTCGAGCCGGTAGGTAAAACCGTCAGGCCCGAGGCCGGCCAGCAGCGACCGGAACCTCTTTCTGATGCCTTCGGTCCGCCTGGGGTCGAGGCCGCTGGGATGCGTGAAATGGGAGTCGAGGACGTCCAGCGTATGGCGGCTTATCTCCGTGTCGACCCCCGCCGGCAGCGAAAAGGCGATTTCTTCCGCCAGATGGGGGATGGCATACGTATGGAAGAGCCAGACGAACAGGACGATCCCCGCGAACGAGACGGAGACCCCCTTCCAGCGGGTCTCGATATGGTGCACGAGCCGCATCGTCCGGTTCTTGCCCCAGGTCCTTTCGAGGGCCGCAATCGCGCCGGCATCCGGCGTTTCGAAGACCGCGTCGCCCGGAAACCTGATCGACCGGGCGGCCTTTCCGAGCGGGGGGTCGATCCTGCACCGGGAGGCCCGCAGGCCCTGCAGCAGGCCGCCGCCGTCTTCCTCGATCATGACGCGGTCCCCGATGCAGCGCATCGTGGCACGGCGGGCCTGCGAGCTCTTCCCGTCGAAGTAGGTCCCCCGGGCCTCGATCACAGACCGATCTCCAGGTCGAAAAAGTCGGTTGCGGCATCTCCGTATGCGGCGTCCGCGGGCGCTGCCGCGGCGGTGAAATTCCCGAGATCGCAGGCGGCTATTACCGACAGGTTGTCTGCGAGGTAGCGCATCCGGCGCACCTTTGCCCAGGGCGTGAGGAGGCCTATCGAAAAGATGATCGCCGCGATATTGGATATCCGTATCCAGAAGAGCCTCCAGCCGCTCAGGGTGCAGTCGAACCTGAGTTCGCCCAGCTCCGAATGCACGAAGCAGTAGTTCGTCGACCAGGCATAGATGTACATCTGAAAGAACGAGACGACTATCAGCATGGCGCCGTATACGAGCAAGAGAATCGTCAGGAAGCCGGCGGCCTTCGGAACACCCCCCGAAGGGGCTGCCGCGGAAAGCAAGGGCCCCAGAAGCGCCGCGGCAAAGGCGAAGGAAACGGAGGCCAGGATGATTGCCATCGCCATCACGATATAAACGCGGTAAAACGGCCCGTGGGTGCCGGTGAAGGAATTGGTCGTCGTGCCGTAGCCGACGTTGTCGAACAGGTACTTCTTCTTCCTGAACGTCCAGTACGGCACGATCAGCCCGAGCGTGAAGACGATCAGGAGGGGATAAAAGAGATAGGTCCGGTAGCTTTCCCCGAGCGTGCCGAGGAAGCGGAAGGGTATGTTCCGGTAGGTCGAGTTGCGCGTGAAGAAGCGGAGCGACTTGTAGACGAGAAGCGGTATCACGAGCGAGAAGAGGGCGAGGACGAGAAGTCCGTACATCGGGTTGAAGTATTTTACCAGGTAGTAGCCAAGCAGCCCCGCAGCCACGATGCCGTATCCCTTCAGTAGCGCGAGCGGATCGGCGGTATAGTCGAAGGCGTGTCCGCCGAGGAGGGTGTTGCGGTAGAAATACCGGCGGGTCCTCACCTTGGCCCAGGCGCCGTATATCCCGAGAGTCACGATCGTGAGAAAGACATTCACGATCCATATCCTGAAATACTCCGCGCCGGTGCCGGTGAATTCAAGTCCGTAGCGTCGCGTGACGCCGGGCGGCGTTTCATCGGGCCGGACTCCTGCCGGGGGTGCGGACCTCCGGGCCGCCTCGCGGGCCGCTGCCGCAGCCTGCTGGCGCCTGCCGTAATTTCTTGCGGCGATGAAGACGACGAGAAGGACGGTTGCGAAGGCAAGAAGCCAGATTCCCCTTCCGGACCACGTCGTAAGGGAGCGGTAGCGGCCGAGAAGGTCCCGTGCCTTCGAGAGTTCCTGCCGGAAGGCCGTATCGCCGAAGGCGGCCGGCGCATATGAGCCAGGCGGGACCGAAAAGATCTGAAAGAGCCCGCTGTCTGCGATCAGGATGCGGTCTCCCGATGCCGCGACGTCTACGGGGACCGCCCCTTTTCCGAGGGGGATGCGGCCGAGCTGCTTCCCGGAGGGGTCGAATACCCTGACGCCCGCCGTGGTCACGAAGCCGTCGCTCGCCGCGACCCAGAGGTTTCCGGCGGCGTCCCATGCGATGGAGAGAGGCCTTTTCTGAACGAGGTCGTCCCCGAGCTTCTCCTGGACCTTCTGCAGTTCACGGAACCTTGCGAAGATATCCTTCAGACTGCGGCGCCCTTCGCCGGGCTTCTGCTTCATGCTCTCCTTTATTTTGTCGAGCTCATCCGAATGCGGCGCGAGAGAGACGGAGGCGTCGGCCTGCGTGACCGCTTTATCGGCGATCTCGAAGGGGACGACCTCTTCCTTCGCCGTGTTGCTCAACCAGAGCCTTCCCTCGCCGTCCTCCGCAAGACCGTTGGGATAGAGGATGGCGGCCTTGCTGTCTATCTTCCTGATGCCCGATCCGTCAAGTCCCTGCACGAGGAGCGCGTGGTTGTTCGTGTCGGAGATGAAGAGGAGGTTTCTGCCTTCATCCAGCAGAAACTTGAAGTTCTCCCGGATCGAGTAGCCTCCGGCCGGCCCGATTCTGCGGCAGGCGAGCGTCTTTCTTTCGCATCGCCTGATTTCTCCTTTTTCGAGATCGCCGATGAGGAAGTCGCCGTTTCGGAGGAGCTGTAGATCGGCCGGCTCGCGGCTCAGCCCGATGTCCCTGAGCGGGACGCGCTGAGTGAGGCGGCCGTCCGGGGCAAGAAAGTAGATGACGCCGTTTGCATGCAGGCAGACCTCCGTCGCGGTGGCGCTCACCTGATCGGGGGGGTGAATGGCGCGGGCCTTGTTGATCACCCAGATGCGGAACCCCGCGCCTGCGACGATCATCAGTATCATGAGCGCCGCGAGGGTGTTCTGAAGCGTGTCGCCCTTCAGGAGGGAGTCATTGCGTTTCACTGCGGTCCGGGGGAGAGGTGGAGTGACGCCCCGCTGCGGTCGCGTGTCTGTGCGGGAGTAGCTGCTGGTTCCTGCGGCGGAGCGCGAAGCCGGCAGGCCGGGACCTTTCCTGGCGGTGCTTTTCTGAGCGGCCTGTCCTGTGCCCGCAGAGGACAGGGCAGGCCGGTCTTCTACGATGTCGCAGGGCACCCCGGCCCGCTCGAACATCGCCCGGTATTTCTCGGCGGCCGGGTAATCGAGGTCTTTTCTGACGACCAGAGTCCGGCCCGTGAAGAAGCGGTCGGCGACGTCTGCCTTGTTTCCATAAAGCCTGAGGAGCCGATCGCGTATTTCGGGTGCGGGAAGATCGGCGCTCAGTACGCCGCGGAAGATGAGTTTATAGACAGGCATCGGCGGTTCCCCCAATAGTTTTCTGAGGCACTGCGTATGCTGCGCGTTGAGCCATGATCCCTCCCCTGCGGTCTTCACAACGTTGTCGCAACGAATCTGGCGTATTATAAACTTTTTCTTTATTTTATGCAGGCCGGAGGGCGGCCGCGGACGGCAGGAAAGAGGCAGTCCTCATGCGGGGGCTGAATCGCCGCGGTTAAGGCTTATTCTCCGATATCCTCGCTTCAGAGCGCGGGTTTTCTGCGAGGAAGGACTTCATAAGGTCCCTGCATTCGGGGCTGTCGATCACGACCAACTGCACCCCTCTGGACTTCAGGTAATCTTCCGGTCCCCCGGATATTGTTTCCTGTTTCCTTACTGTTATTTCTCATTGCATTAACATTTGAATTAACTTTGTTGGTACGATTGTTCGCCAGCCCCGGTTTGAGTGATTTGCTATAGTGCTCTGTAAGCGTTTGCAACCGCAGTATTTATTTTAGCAGCAAGCTCTTGCGATTCGCGCATGAGTGACTGCACTCGCTCCAAGTTGTTTTGATGCTGTTGCCAAACTTCTTTCCCAACGATAGCCGCAAAATCCATTTTGGTTGGAGCCGTGGATCTTTCGTAAGCATCAAGCCTTTTGACCCGTTCAGCTATATCTGTAATGCCACGCGCGGTTGGGGATAGCTTTGCATTGCTAAGTATCCAGGTTTTCCATTCTTTGTTTCCCTTCGATTGGTTGCATTTTCCGCAGGAAGGCACCAAATTATGAATTTCGGAAATGAATCCAGTGGGTTTCTTGTCTTTGACTAGGGGGCGGAGGTGATCCCATTCAGAAGCGACTCCACCACAATAGGCACATTGAAACGTTTCCGGTGTCATGCCCAGTATTTTCAGAGCATTCTTCACCTCATCCGCTGTCGGAGGAACAACAGGGATAATGGAATTAATAAACGCATTTGTGATGCTTGAAGATCGACCAGTGATCTTCATTGGTGTTGGCATTCTGAATAGCGATAAATATTCCATAGGGTTTGTGCGCTAACGAATTAAATAACCCGCTGGCGCAAACACCATGAGTGAAAACAAACCAGCGTTATTGCCAGCCGGGTTGATTTCTGTGTTCGGCAATCTTTCAATATTTCATTACCTTGATTGCTGGGCGTGGTAATTCGCCGGGAATCACACCACTCAGGATTTGCAAGAATATGGTCATTTTGTTTTCATCTAGTTTCTTGCGGGCAAGATCGAGAAAATCGTCTAGCTCGGCTTTGTGCTTACAATATTTAGCAAGAACTGAATGGAATAATAATGGATCTGAAAGCTCATTAGCCTTTGATTCTGAGTCCATTTTCTTATCTTTTAATACGATGTCGATTAGCCCGATATTTTGATTTAATCTCTGCTGGTTTTCTTTCCATGTTTTTTCAAGATTGACCACAAGCCTTCCGCCCTTTTCCTCTAAAACAAGTCTGATAACTGGCGAGCCCGCATGCGACGTTAAGTCGTTTCCCTCATACTTGTCGTACCAATCCTGGAATACGCCATTCCCGACTGAGTCGGAGTCAACCTCACCAAGGTATACCAGACGACCTTTTTTTAGCATAAAAACCGTATCTAGATAACCACGCGAGCGATTTCCGCCGCCTCTTTCCCAGCCGACTAAAAGATAAGGCCCCTTCCAGCTTGTAAGTGTTTTCTGCTTTTGTAGTGCTTCCTTGATGTTTGAGTTTTGAAGAAATAGATCAGTTTTAAATTTGTAGCGGTCTGCCCCATACGCGATGGTCACCTGTAGAGGATAATGATCAAATTCATCTATGTCACGCCCGTTAATGTCATTTGCCATGACTCTTACTGGCTTATCCAAGATAATAATATGCCTCTTAGCGGCCATTGCAAGCGAGCATGTAATTGAAAGCACAGCCATGGCGATGAGGAGAATTCTTATTAATTTAATCTTCATTTGTTATTGTGCCGAACGCCAAGCCTCACCCGCGCGGGAAAAGACCTTTGCCAAAATCGAACCAGCGTTATTCCGCGTCGGCGTGGAGGCGATTGTTAGAAGTTCTTTCATTCATTTCGCTGTTTGTGCAAAACAGTAACCAGTTCCTTGCCGCGAAGAAGCAGACCAAAGCCGACGACGAATTTTAGTATTGTCGTCAGTATATAAATACTTACATCCTGTCGCACAGAAGGGTATTTCAAAAAGCCATAGATTGTTACAATTGTCCTTACTCAGTTCGGCTAGCGCATCTACAAGAAGATAAAGTCCTATGCATGAGAGGATAAGTGATATGATTGCAATTGTTTTGTTCGTAGGATCAGTGAAGCGGGCGTCGAACGCGAAGATTTTATTTGTTAGTCGAGGGGTAATGCGCCATAGAATCACAGAGAATAGGAGTAAGAATATAAGAGGGCCGAATATTTGTAAAAACGTAATTGTCTGCCAGAGAAGTCTTTCTTGATCGGGAAACATGCTAGGCCATTTGTGGATAGTCTTTGCCGTTATTATTAAGCCGCGAATGACGGCATAAACAGCAAAAATCCAAAAGGCGAATAGACCTGAATTATTTTTTGTCATTTATAATAATTCTCACTTCTAACACGGGGGTCACGCGCCGCTTTTTGGCGCGTCGCTGTGGACCCCCATGTTATATCTTGTCTTTAGAACCCCAACCATAATGACCAAAACCATCGGTTTGTTCCTCGTGTGCTGGGCTATCAACGACGCGAGCAGAATAGACGGCCGTGCGACCTTCGTAGACATCTGCTACTATGTCACTTACTTCAACATATCCGGAGTCACTGAGTTTTTCCATTAGCAAATTGAAGACGTCGTCATCGGCGCCACCATCTTTGTCGTCAGTAATTTGAGGTTCCAATGTAAAACGCTTCACATCAGATCTCCACTCTTCGACAGTTTTATTGGTGTGAATAAATGTCATGGTGTCATTATCTAGCGACAAATTGAACAAGCGGATGCTTTGCTTGGCTAATAATTCATATATATCTTTTCCGTTCATAATCGTTCTCCTTTGAAAATATAACGCGGCGCTGACGCGCCGCATGGCGCGTCGCAGTCGAGCGCCTGGTTGTAAATCATCAGTGCGCTTTGCGAGCAATATTGTTGGCGCATCCGGCATTCTCATGGATAGCCCCATCATATTGTGGTCACGGGTGTTCTGAAGCATAGTGTTGGTTTAGCGGGAGCTTTGGGAAAGAGGTCCAGGCCGCCGCAATGGAAATATATGGCTG
>JAJXTV010000008.1 GCA_021783515.1 Nitrospirota bacterium | reverse complement strand
TATACCGACTTCCTCATCCTGGGAAACCAGCTCCCCATCGAAGACCACTTCTCCGAGGAGCTGCGAGAACAGGTTTATTCCGGGAAGGGGCTGGTCGCCTCGATGTTCGAAAGACAGAACCTCGATGCCGACGTCTTCGGCATAGGAGGCAAGAGTGGCCTTTCAGGAAGTAATTACCCCATTGAGCTGTTGGACAGCGACCTGGCTTCGGCAGGAGTCTTCCAGTCATCAGGGAATGCGCTGAAGGTGGATGCGCTCGATCCGCTGGAAGTAGTCGGCTGGATAGTCGAGACGACGAAGAAGGGGACGAACGAATACCCCGGTATCATCGAGCGGCAATACGGGAAAGGCAAGGTCCTTTACTACGCCTTCGACCTCGGCATGAGCAGCGGCGATTACGGGGCTTTCGCCACACTCCTTAAGAATTCCCTGGCCCATGTTCATACTCCTCTGGATACGGCAGCTATCGGGCCGCAGCAGCTCGTGCCGGTCGGTATAACCCTGACGAGTCTCGGGGCCGCCTTCGATCTCCAGCTGACCGAGAGCTATCCTTCTGCCCTGAGCCTGTACGATCCTGCGACCGGCTCATGGGTCATCGATAACCCCTGGATAACGAGCGTCCACCTCGAACCGGACGAGACGAAGACCGTTCTTTACTATGCGCTCACGCCGGATGAGGCGGGGACCTTCAGCACCCGGACCGAAGTCGGCTTCATCGAAAACGGCGTGTATAACTTCTATCAGACGCTTACCGCCGATATCACCGTGCAGAAGGATATTCCGACGGTGACAGGAGACGTATTGAGCCGGCTGAATGCCCTTACCCTGTCGGGACAGCAGAAGGCGAAGGCCGACAATGCAATCAAATACATCCAGAACGTCCAGACGAGGACAATTACCGGAATAGACGATGTCGAGATGAATATCTCAGATCTCCTAAATGCTGTCGATTCCCTGTTGTTTATCACCGACAGCGATACTATGGACATCAGGCTTAAGATCGACTCACTCCTTGAGTACTGGGAGGGAGCGGCATACGGCCTCTAGGGGACTCCGTAGCCAGGGAACCGGCTTATGTATAGGTAGTAATTGAACTGGCGAGACGCATACCGGGGTCGACTTTCCCCTGTGTGCGCTTCTGGACAACGCATTAGCAGCGGAAACTGATACTGTCGGCCGCACGGGCATTTTGCGGAGTAGGAGGGGCACACCTCTTTCCGGTGACACACCAGAACATGCTTCTTTCCGAAAGTAACCCAACGCTTGAGGAAGAATGCTGCAATACGTTCAGGAGGGACTGCTCGGTAGCAGGTTTAAATCGGAACGGATGGCTGGAAGCGATCGGAAGGGGTGGCAGAAATTGTGGCCCGAAAACTGCAGCAAAGACTGGATTTTCCGATCAAGTGGGGGAATGACCTGCCAAAGACGATGTAACGCCGCTGGCGTGATAATGTTTAGGCGGTCTGCAAAGCAGCTCAGCGGCTGAGAAGAGATATCAGGTTTCTCGAAAGGGAGACCATTCCTTTTCTCTCGAAGTCCTTCAATATACGGCTGACGACTTCGCGTGACGTCCCGAGGTCGTCGGCGATCTTCTGATGAGTCGCCTGCAGCATGCCGCCTTCGGCCTTTTCCCGGAGGTACGACGCAAGCCGCTCGTCCATCTTCCCGAAGGCGATCTCTTCGATAAGGGACATCACGGCGGACAACCTTCTGCTCAGCACCGTGAAGACGAACTCCCTCATTTCTTCGTGGTGGTCCATCAGCCCGCGGAAATCAGAAGCGGGAATCAGGAGCATTTCCCCTTCAGCGAGAGAGACCGCGTTTGCGGGGTATGACATGCCGGAGAGGATGCAGGAGGCGTTGAGGATGCAGGTCTCGCCTGCGGTGATTTCGTACAGGGTGATCTCCCGTCCCGATTCTCCCGCCTTGTACACGCGGAGTTCGCCCGAAAGCAAAAAGGCGATGGCCGAACAAACATCTCCCTCCGAGTATATCCGGGCGTCCTTCGGAAAGGCGTGCAGGCGGGCGACGGCCAGTATATCCGAGACAAGCTTGCCCGGCGATCTGTCGAACGCGGGAAAGGCCGCCCTGAATTCATCTGCAGATATCCTGCGCATAGGAGCGTGATACCCCGGATCATCCGCCCTTCGAGAGGGTCTTGAGGTCCGTGAAGATCTCTTCTATGCTCTGATACCGGTCCTCGCGCACCTTTCTGATGCAGCGTATGACGATCTCGTCGAGCCAGTCGGGAACATCCCCGACCATGTCGATGACGCGCGTGGAGCCCAGCCCTTCAAGGTCGCCGGTCAGCATCTCGTAGAGGATCACACCTGCCGCGTACACGTCAGCCCTCGCGTCCGGCTCCAGTCCTTTGGTGACCTCGGGCGAGACATAGGCGGAAGAAACCGGGACGCCGAGGAAAGCGATGGTGTTCTGCGCGTCGATCGTGATGTTGTCGGGGCTCAAAAGGCCCGGCCTGCGTCCGCGTTTATACGCATCCTGCAGTTTCTTCAGTATCTGCACCCAGAGCTTCAGGCTGTACCGGGGCTCTATCTTTCCGCTCCTGATAAAATTTCTGAGCGTCGCAACCCCCTTGGGGACCGTCTCTTTTGCCACCGGGCCCGTCGACAAGCCATGGAGCCTTTCCCTGACATCTTTATAGGCGGGGTCCGCCTTGTCGATCTCACGCAGGACCTCGACCGCCCTCCCGGCATCCCCGGCCTTTTCGAGTTTGAACGCATAGGCATAAAAATCGGCGATATGCGAAGGGGAGATATTCTTTCCAGCGAGCGCCAGTCCGAACATCTCCGCGGCCTCTTTCATCAGGCCCTCCTGTTCCAGAAGCGCCGCCGCCCGCTTGTAGTGTCCCGCCTCCCGGTAGATCCTCACCGCCGCCAGCCTTCTGCCCGCCTTTTCGAGCACCATAGCGGCGTCGATTTTTTTGCCGGCCTTGTCGTAGATCTTTGCCGCCTCTTCGTATTCCCCTTCCTGGATCGAAACCCCTGCGGCCCCTTCCGCATCGCCCTGCTTTTCATACATCTCTTTTGCCTTTTGGGACATCCCGAGCGATTCGTACAGGAGGGCGGCCCTCCGGTGATCGCCGCCTTTTTCGTAAAGCGCGGCGGCCTTTTTACGGTCTTTCAGCTTTTCTTCGTATACCGCGGCCGCCGATACGAATTTCCCTTTTCTTTCGTATTCCGCCGCCTCCTTCCGGTAGTCTTCGAGCAAAGTGGTCTTCATCCTCTCGCCGATGGTATTTCTGTAAACGAACCTGATGAGAAAGAAAAGTGCGATACATACCGGTACGAGGGCGATGAGCAGCAGATAGAAAAGGCCGGTGCGCGCCTGCCCGTCGGGGGAGGGAATGCCGGAGGCGGTCTCCGCGACACGAGGAAGGAGAAAATGGAAAGCGGCGTCAGACACGGTCATGTCCGGCGCCCTTTTCTTCCCTTCCGTTGTCTCCTGTCGGCGCAGGGCAGGTTCTTGTGGACGAGAGTCTTTCTGAGGCCGCAGTAGAGGGCGACGAAGGTGCGGCAGCTGCGGGACCCGTCGACCGAGTCCGAATCCGAAAAACGCGCGTATTTGCAGTCCATGTCGCAGAAATCCATCCCTGATAGTGTCGGCCATCCAAACAACCGGTGTCAAGGGGAGGCGTGCGGGGTCCTTTCTATTTTCCCCCGAGGTCCGAGGTGCAGTGGCCGCAGCGGGTCGCCTTTACCGGGATGACCGACAGGCAGTAAGGGCATTCTTTTGTCGTTGCCGGAGGAGGGGGGGGCGGCTCCTCGCGTCTCATCCGGTTGATGCCCCGAACGAGGAGAAAGACCGAAAAGGTGACGATGAGAAAGCTTATCACGGTATTGAGGAAAATCCCGTAATCGATCGAGACCGCTCCGGCCTTTTTCGCCTCGGCAAGCGTGGCATAGGGTCCGGCAACCGTGCCCTGTTTCAGGACGACAAAAAGGTTGGCGAAATCGACGTTGCCGAGGAGCAGACCGATGGGCGGCATAATGACGTCTTTGACAAGAGAACTTACTATACTGCCGAATGCCGCCCCGATGACGATGCCTACCGCCATATCGACGGCGTTCCCCTTTACCGCGAATTCCTTGAATTCCTTGAACATTGCGCCCTCCTTCGGTCTTTTTACCATCACTCTAGCACAAGACAGAGAACATGAAAAGGGAAAAGTGAAGATTCCCCATCTGTGCAGCGGCTGCTTTTCGAGCGATAATAAGGGAAGCGGAACTCTCGTTCCGCGTAATCATCGTGAATGGGGAGGCGTCATGAAAACAGGATTTATCGGACTCGGGCATCTCGGCAAGGCGATGGCGAAGCGCTTGATGTCCGAGGGAGTGGAGTTGATCGTCTGGAACAGGACGAAGGAAAAGGCAGCGGACCTGGGGGCGGAGATCGCCGGGAGCCCCTCTGCCGCAGCGGCGAAGGCCGACGTTGTTTTCCTGAACCTCTTCGACAGCGCCGCTGTGAGAGCGGTCTTGACGGAAAAGGGCGGCCTCTTGGAGGCGGACTGCAAAGGGAAGATCGTCATCGACACGACGACGAACCACTTCAGGGATGTGCTCTCTTTTCATGAGATGCTCCGGGAGCGGGGAGGGTCGTATCTCGAATCTCCCGTGCTCGGGAGCGTCGTCCCTGCGGCCCGGGGAAACCTGACGGTGCTGGTGAGCGGCGAGTCCTCGGCGTATGAAAAGGCGAAGCCCCTGCTCGAAAAAATCGGCAATCATATCTTTTATCTCGAAAAGCCGTCGCTCGCCATCAAGATGAAACTGATCAACAATCTGACCCTTGGGGCCTTTATGGCCGCTCTTGCGGAGACAGTTGCATTCGGAGAGAAGGCGGGAATCGATAAGGCGCAGGTGCTGGACATACTCTCCGCAGGGGCCGGCAATTCGCTGGTCCTGACCGCAAAGAAGGAAAAACTGCTCAAGGAGGATTTTTCGACCCACTTCTCCTGCTCCCTTATCTATAAAGACCTGCATTTCCTGCAGGACCTCGCCGGGTCGCTGAAGATGCCTCTTTTCACCGGCAGCATCGCGAAAGAGCTCTTCGGGATGACCATGGCAAGGGGGATGGAGGGGCTCGACTTCTCGGCGGTCTATAAGGTCATGAAGGAGTATTGAGCTTGTTGCTGCATACGGCGGGGAGAGTGTCCCTTGTGGAAATAGTCGCCCTAGGGGTTACTTCCCCAGCAGTATCGAGCCGGAGGTGAAGAAGGTGCCGGCCATCGCGGCGGTCATAAGGGTCGCCAGAGTTGCGGCGATGAGCGCCCTGAAGCCGACATCCGAAATGTCTTTCGTCCTCTTGGGAACGAGGGCCGCCGTCCCGCCGACGAAGATCGCCAGCGACGCGAAATGGGCGAAGCCGTTCAGGGCGTATGAGGCGAGGACGGCGGAACGCGGGTCCTTCAGCGTGTGATTTGATAGCAGCACCGCGAGGTCCTGATAGGCCTTCACCTCGGTGAGGACAGCCCGCTCCCCGATCAGCTTCGAGACCTCGAAGGCGTCGGCCGGCGGCACCCCGATCGCGAGTGTGAGGGGGTAGAAGAGGTAGCCGAGGAGCCCCTTCAGCGACCAGTCGACGCCTAGGCCGGTCAGCTCGTTTATCCTGAGTCCGATGCCGCCGATCACGGAATCGGCCAGCGCCACGATGCCGAGGAACGCCAGGAGCAGCGCCACGATGCCGACGAGCATCTTCATCCCCTCGTTCGCCCCGGTGATCACCGACTGCATGAGCGTAGACTCTTTTTCATAATGGGGAGGGATTTCTTTGCCGAGTGTCTCGGGTCTGCCGGTCTCGGGCATGATGATCTTCGACATGACGATCGCCCCGACGGCCGAAAGGAGAGAGGAGGAGACGAGATGGCCGGCGATCGTCGGGAACGTGCCCCTTAAAAGGAAGACGTAGAGCGCAAGGACGTTCGAGGCGGTTGTCGCCATTCCGGCGGCGAGGATCGTGCAGTACTCCGAGCGGGTCATCGTCCCGAGATACGGCAGGATCGTCATGTTCGACTCGACGCCGACGAATATGTTGCTCGAGACGCTGAGGGACTCCGCGCCGCTTATCCTCATCAGCCGGGTGAAGGCGCGGGAGAAGATCTTTATCAGCCAGGGCATCACGCCGATGTAGTAGAGCGCAGACATGAGGCTCGCAAAGAAGATGATCGTCGGCAGGGCCTGAAAGGCGAGGATGAAGCCTATGGATTCTTCCCCTGCCTCGTTCTTCATGCCGGGAGGAAGGGCGAGCCTGCCGAAGACGAACTTCGTGCCCGCCATGGCGCTGTCGAGCACCTTCACGACCGCGTCGTTGACGACGAGGAAGACCTGAGAGCCTATCGGCACGACGAAGATGAAGAAGGCGAAGACGAGCTGAAGGACAAGCCCCCAGATAATCACCCGCCAGTTGATCACCCGCCTGTCGGCCGAAAGCACCCACGCCACCGCCATCAGCACGAATATCCCCGAGAAACTCACCAGGTTGTACATGGTGCCGATATATTACCTTAGAGGTGGATGAAATGAAAATGTGCTCCCCGGCAACCATAAACTCCCCCCCCGGTTAAGGAGGCCTGCCTGCCGGCAGACAGGGGGCGCGCATCTCGCTGCACTGCTGGCCGCGTCTCCTTCCCTTGCCTATAAGGCGGGAGCCCTTCCCTGGCTTGGGACGGTCCTGCTCGACAGCGCTGCGCTTGATGTCTCTCGTATCATGAAGGAGGGACACGCCCGTTTTTATGACCGCGCGTTCGGCAGCGATCCGGCGTATTGGAAGTCGGCCTCGCCATATTACGCATTAACCGGAAAAGGACAACCGATCCTTGCCGTCTGCTCGACAAGGCGTTTCGCTTCCTGCGATCAGGCTGGGCGGTTCGTATCGAAGGCGCAGTCTCTGGGTGTGCGGGCAACCGTGTTGAAGGAGGACCTTTCGCACAAAGACATTAATCAGAGATTAGGGGAAAAGCAGGACTATACCAAAGCCGTGGACTCCTTTCTGGCGGGTCTCGATAGGTCGGTCGCGAAGTTGCTCGGTCACTGATAACTCAAGTGTCGGATGTGATTGCCGGCGGTCATGACTGGCGATCAGGAGAAGAACATTACAGAGGGAGGCTTTCGATGATTACCAAGACCGTTTTCCCGGGGCGCTACATGCAGGGCTTCAAGATGATCGATCGGCTGGGCGGCGAACTCGCCTTGTTCGGCAAGAAAGGGCTGGCCGTTTTAGCCCCTTCCGCTCATAAGACCCTCACGGAAAAGCTGGGGGCCGGATCGGACCGCATTCAACTTGATATAGAGCTGTTCAACCGGGAGTGCTGCCAGGCGGAGATCGGGCGGCTTTGCTCGATCGGAAGGGAGCGCGGCACGGAATTCGTTGTCGCGATCGGCGGCGGAAAGGCCATCGATACCGGCAAGATTGTTGCCGACAGACTGAAGGTTCCCGTCGCGGTCGTCCCTACGATCGCCTCGACGGACGCCCCGTGCAGCTCCTGCGCGGTGGTCTACGACCGGGGTGAAGTCGTATCGGTCGCCCGCCAGCGAAGGAACCCCGACCTTGTCCTGGTGGATACGGAGATCATCGCGAATGCTCCGGTCCGCTTTTTGGTGTCGGGGATGGGAGATGCACTGGCAACCTGGTTCGAGGCGGAAAGCTGCCGGGCCACATTCTCAAATAACGAGGTGGGAGAAAAAGGCTCCATGACCTCTTACGCGCTGGCGAGGCTCTGTTATGACACGTTGCTCGAATTCGGCGTCGCGGCAAAGGTCTCCTGCGAGGCGAAGGCCGTCACTCCGGCGCTTGAGCATGTGGTCGAGGCGAACACCCTGCTGAGCGGTCTCGGCTTTGAGAACGGCGGCCTTGCCGCGGCCCATTCCATTCATAATGGCTTGACCGTCCTTCCCCAGACCCATCATTACTATCATGGAGAAAAGGTCGCCATTGGGGTGCTTTCCTCATTATTTCTCACGGGCAAGCCCGGGTCAGTGATAGACGAAGTCTACACCTTTTGTGAGTCCGTCGGTTTGCCGACCACTCTCGACGACATCGGCCTGGCCGGCTCGTCCGGCGACGATCTGCGAAAAGCGGCGTCTCGGGCCTGCGCGGAGGGAGAGTTCATTCATCACGAGGCCGCGGACGTGTCTGCCGATCTCGTGGTCTGCGCAATGCTTGCCGCCGACCAGGAGGGGCGCCGAAGGAAGAAGAATAAATGAAGGTGAGGGAAATCCCCATTAGCATTTGCCCCTTACTAAAACGGGCGAGCGTAAACTGCAATACCGCAAAATAACTCCCCTCTTTTGATAAGGAGGGGTGGAGCGGAGCAACGGGGTGGTTTGCCTAAACAAAACTTCTACGTATCTCTTCCAGAACGCGGAAATTGAGGTTCGATGCGAAAATTCTTCTTGACCCAAATATGGCGCTGTGCTATAAAACATGCGGCTTCATGCCGCCAGGATAGGGGGCGATATGCGTTAGGATAGCGGCTATATGGAGATTGGAGTAAGTGGTCATCACTTCTTTTGAATCTTAAATAAAACCGTAATAAAACCGTGGTCGAGGCCGATGCTTGTCAATATTTCGGGCGGTTATGGCCGCTTAACGTGCAAAGGGAGGAAAAGAGGATGAAAAAGGGCATTTTGTGGGCGATAGTCTTTACGATGGTGGTAGTCGGCTTGGCCGCGTGCGGCGGCAGCAGTAACGACAGTCCGGCAGTTCCGCCGAAGTCTTTCGATGCTCTGAGTTTGGACGATATTAAAGTGCTGACGCTCAGTTCTTCCAATATCGACGGCAGCAACAACAGCAATAACATGATTCCCGCCGGAACCATCGTGGTTTACCATACGAACGAAGGTCGCTATGGCAAGTTGCTGGTCGTTCAGTATGACTCTGATCTCACCATTAAGTGGGTCACCTATAACGCCGACGGCTCGGTGCACAGTCAGGGTGATAATTTCGTTGTACCCGCCACGTGGTTGATGGACCTGGATGAAGGGGCCTTGGTCGGTACATTTCCATCGGCGGATTTTTGGTGGGAGGGAGTTGACAGCGTTACCAGGTATTTCGTTCCGGAGAATGGCGCAACGTTTGCGGTCTATAAGTAGGCTTGCGATTTAAACGGTACGGTTCCCGGGGCGGTCGGGACTGACACCGCGGAGTATAGCGGCAGGGGCGCAGCGCGCCCCTGCCGATTCTGCGATGCGACGGCTGGCGTATTACAGCACTCTATTTTCATCCCTGGGCACCTACTTCCCAGCCTTCTAGTATTGCTTCACGCCTGTCTGCCGGCCCTGTCCTTCCTCGCCTTCTCGACCTCTTCCCTCTTGGCATCGAAGCCCTTCTTCCCCATCATCCCGTAGGTGAAGTTCTTCCCTTCCTCCACTCCGGGCTGATTGAAGGGATTAATCCCCATCAGAAGGCCGGTGAAGGCGGTGGCGATCTCGAAGAACTGGAAGAGCTCTCCGAGATGGTAGGCGTCGATCGAGGGGACCTCTATCGTCATGTTCGGGTGGCCCCTTTTTGCGAGGGAGAGTTCGGAAGACTCTTCTTCGGCCTTTATCAGCTCGGAAAGGCGGTGACCGGAAAGATAGCTCGTTCCCTCGATTTCCTCGAAAACCCTGGGGATCGTGTAGTCCGCGCCGTATTCGCCGACCCTGATAAAGGTGACGACCTTGTCACCGGGGCCCTCCATCCAGAGCTGCATCTGGGAATGCTGGTCGGTCGTGCCGACCGAAGGATAGGGGGTCATGCCCTTGCCGTCTTTCCCGAGGCTTTCGGCCCAGAGCTGACAGAACCACTCCGAGAGAAACTTGAGGCCGTCGGCGTAGGGGATAAGGACGTTTACATTCCGGTTCGCGTTCACATTCATGAGATAGAGCAGCCCTCCGAACATGTACGCCGGGTTCTTCCCTATGTCGTCCGTCGAGCAGCGCGACCGCATCTCCGCCGCCCCCCTGAGCAGTTCGCGGGAGTCGACGCCTATTACTTCGGCCAGGAGCAGGCCGACCGGGCTGAGCACCGAATACCTGCCCCCGATTCCCTTTTCGATCGGCAGGGTCCTCATCCCGTGGTCGTCCGCGATCTTTCTGAGGTTGCCGGATGCCGGGTCGGTCGTCGCGATAAATCTCCTTGCCGCATCCTTGCCGACGGCCTTCTTCATCTCGTCCCAGAGGATCATGAACCCGGCGGCCGTCTCGGCGGTGCTGCCCGATTTGGAGATGACGTTGACGGTCGTTTTCCCGAGGTCCACGACCGAAAGGATATGCCTCAGCGTCCGCGGGTCGACGTTGTCGTAGATGAAGACCTTCGGCACTTCCCTGAGGTTATGAAGAGGGCTCAATGCCTCGAGGACTGCCCTCGGCCCCAGCGCCGAGCCGCCTATTCCGAGGAGGAGGAAGGCATCGGATTCACCCCGCACCTCGCCGCCGAGCTTTTTGACCTCTGCCGTATCCTGGTCCGGGAGACCCATGAATTCCAGCTCATTCCGTTTGCGGCCGATAATATCGGCATGTATTTCCGGCGTTTTGGCCCTGAGCGTTTCGATCGCCTTGTCGTTCGTCCCGTTGGGGCCGATCACTTCTTCCATCATGTTCGCGAAATTAAGCGTTAGCATCATTTTCCTCCGGGAATAAAGGGCAGTAAAGAATATAGTTCATCTTACACCGGCTTGAAAAACCGCGCAACCCCTTCCGCAGCGGAAGATCGCCATGCCCTGACGCTGCAAGCTGGCGGAAAGAGCGCCCCGCCGGCTAACTCAGACGGGTTTTTGGCATGGACACCGGACATTCAATAGCGGCCCTGATCCGGCAGAGGCCGTTTCCTCTGCCTGTTGATTATGGGATAAAAGCACGCTATGATTTAGTCGAGAGTCCGACAAATGCAAAGAATCGTATCTTCCCTGTTTTTTCCCCGTCGCGTCAGGCGCAAGGAGGGGCCGAGATGAAGGCGGGTGCCAGGCTGGCAATTATGGAAGCGGCGTTTTTCTTCCTGCTTGCTTCCATAATAATGTTTTCGTTAATGAGATGGCGTCAACTGGCCCTGTTCTTATCCGCCATAGTCGCCGTGGCCGGCCGTGTCGCTTTGGATAAGTATTATGAGTACGTCGACGGGTGCAACTCGCTTTCGGCGAAGGTTTCCCTGATCCCGATCATCACGCTGATCGCCTTGTCTTTGACAGTGGTCAGCTTTCAGAAACACCCCTTTCTTATGGCCGCCCTTTACGCTCTTTTAGTCGTCCTTGTGATATGGAAGGTAGCAATGCTTCTTCACTGGACGAGTCGCGGCGGTAAAGAGGGGCAGGACTGAGCGGGTTCTCCGGGCGCGCAGCTATTGGAGTCTGAAATCGACCCTGCTGTCTTTGAGGTTCTCCTCTTTCTCCGGCTCAAGGGATTTCGGCTCGACCAGAAATACCCTGTCGGCGTGATCTTCCCGGACTTGCCCGGCGGTCTATTACCGGGTTGATCGATTCGTTCAGTCATCAACTGTTTTTCGCGGGAATACGGTCGCGCCTTCCCTGACAGTCTCTCTTCATTATCCCGGATGTTCCTTTCCGGGAGGGCGTCGGTCTGCGTCTTCCCCGCCGGAATTGCGATGCCCTCAACTTTTATGCGGGGAACGGCTGGAGCAGCACCGACCTCGTCTGCATGAGGAAGATGCGGCCCCGGCGATCCCCTCGCAAACGATTCGACCTTCGAGGTCATGTCTGAGATCCGCAAGTAGTTTCCCGAACTGATTCTCTGCGTCTCGACGAACGGGCTCTGCCTGCCGGAACGGATTGAAGACCTCCTCCGGGTGGGGGTCAGGAGCATCACCATTACCATCAATGCGCTGACGCATCTTATTGCCGAAAAGGTATATTCGAGGGCCTCCTGGCGCGGCAAGACATATCACGGCAAGGAGGCCGCGGAACTGATCGTGACGAACCAGCAGAGGGGGCTCATCAACCGGCGCTCGGGGCCGTTTCCGGCATGCTCGGCTGCATGATGGCGATCGAGGCGATCAAGCTCGTCACCGGCTTTCGCCCGCCGCTGCTTTCCCGGATGCTCGTCTTCAACGCCTCGGACATGGAGTTCAGAAAGCTCCGCATCAGGCGGAGTGCCGATTGCCCGGTCTGCGGCGCGAAAACGCCCATTGAAATTAAAAAATAATTTCTTGTAAGATATTCCGTTCACATTATAATGGAAGTGTGGTCAAATACTGGTTACCCGCGGAGGTAGGGAGATTAAGCTCAGGACAGAGGACGGAAGAGAACTGGACGTCGCCGATGTTTCGGAATTGCAGAAACAGCTCAAAAAGGCAAAGGCAGTAGCGGTCAGGATAAACGGTCTGCCCCGCGATCTCACCTCAATCGATTCCCTCGAAGAGGGCACCCTTGTCGAGGCGATCACCTTCGACTCCGAAGAGGGAAAAGAGATTTACCGGCACAGCACGTCGCACGTCATGGCCCACGCCGTCAAGAACCTCTTTCCCGAGGCGAAGGTGGCGATCGGGCCGGCGATCGAGGACGGCTTTTATTACGATTTCGACATCGGCAGGACCTTCACTCCCGAAGACATCGCCGCCATCGAAAAGGAGATGGAGAAGCTTGTCAGGCAGAACTCTCCGATCGTCAGGAAGGAGATGTCGAAACAGGAAGCCGCCGACTTTTTTACGGAGAAGGGAGAGCCCTATAAGGTCGAGCTCCTGGCGGCGATTCCGGACGAGACGGTGACGGTGTATGAAGAAAGCGGTTTTGTCGACCTCTGCCGGGGACCGCATCTCGCGTCGACCGGGAGGATAGCCGCGTTCAAGCTCCTCAGCATCGCCGGCGCCTACTGGCGGGGCGACGAGAAGAACAAGATGCTCCAGAGGATATACGGCACTTCCTTCAATAACCCCAAGGACCTGAAGGACTACCTGAATTTCCTCGAAGAGGTGAAGAAGCGTGACCACCGCAAGCTCGGCAAGGAGCTCGATCTCTTTTCCCTTTCCGAAAACGTGGGAGGGGGACTGGTGTTGTGGCACCCCATGGGCGCGCTCATAAGGAAGACGATAGAGGACTTCTGGAGGGACGAGCATCAGAAGAACGGCTACGATTTCGTATATTCCCCCCATGTGGGCCGGGCGACCCTCTGGGAGACGTCGGGGCATCTCGGCTTCTACAAGGAGAACATGTATTCGTCCATGGAAGTGGAAGGGCAGGAGTTTTACGTCAAGCCGATGAACTGTCCCTTCCATATCGAGATCTATAAGAACAGGCTCCGATCCTACCGGGACCTGCCGATGCGCTATGCTGAGTTGGGCACGGTATACCGGTTCGAGCGTTCCGGCGTGCTTCACGGGCTGCTTCGGGTGAGGGGGTTTACCCAGGACGACGCGCATATCTTCGTGGCGCCCGAGGGGATGGAGCAGGAGGTCATACAGGTCCTGGGCTTTGTGGTCAGGATGCTCAGGACCTTCGGGTTCGAGGAGTTTACCGCCTACATCGCCACGAAGCCGGAAAAGGCCGTGGGCGACGACAGGATGTGGGAGCAGGCGACTCAGGCGCTCAGGATCGCCGCGGACAAGGCGGGCCTCGCCTATGAGATGGACGAGGGCGGCGGCGCGTTCTACGGCCCGAAGATCGACATCAAGATCAAGGACGCGCTGGGACGGCTCTGGCAGTGCTCCACGGTGCAGTTTGATTTCAACGAGCCGGAGCGGTTCGATATGAACTACATCGGGGTGGACAATCAGCAGCACCGCCCGTATATGATCCACCGGGCCCTTCTGGGGTCGATCGAGCGCTTCTTCGGCATGCTGGTGGAGCATTATGCCGGCGCGTTTCCCCTTTGGCTTTCTCCGGTGCAGGTGTCGGTGCTGACGATTTCGGAGCGGCACGCCGATTATGCGCGGTCGCTGGCGTCCGCGCTGGGCGCCCGCGGAGTGAGGGTGGAGACGGATCTAGACAGCGAGAAGATCGGCAATAAAATAAGGAAAAGCACTATTCGCAAGATCCCGTACTCGGTTATAATAGGCGATAAAGAGGCATCTGAAAACGCGGTGATGCTCAGAAGGCGAAATGGGGAGAATATAGGCCCATTCGGCGTGGATGAATTGATATCTTTTCTTCTCGAAAAGATAAACTCCAGGGAGGTGCGGACATAAGCAGCAGGGAAGTCGGTAAGAACATACGCGTCAATGAACAGATCCGTGCGAAAGAGATAAGGGTCATCGGCAGCGAGGGGGAGCAGTTGGGCGTGATGTCGGTAAGAGATGCGCTCGGGCGCGCGGCCGACAGGGGACTCGACCTGGTCGAGGTATCGCCGACCGCCGTGCCCCCGGTATGCAAGATCCTTGATTTCGGGAAATATAAATATCAGCTGAACAAGAAGCAAACGCAGAAGAAGACGTCGGACTTAAAAGAGGTCAAGGTCAGGCCGCAGGTAAGCGAGCACGACCTCGGCCTGAAGATACGGAACATCAACCGTTTTATCGAAGACGGCGACAAGGCCAAAGTGGTCATGTACTTCAGGGGGAGGGAGATTGTGAGGCCCGAACTCGGGATGAAGGTCTTCGAAAAGATCAGCCAGCAGCTTTCGGGAAAATTTCAGATCGAGCAGCAGCCGAGGCTCGAGGGAAACCATATCACGATGGTGGTAGCCCCCAAGTCATAGGGCGCGTGGCAGCGCATTTCGCTGACGCCGGCGCAACCTTCATCCGTGACAAATATTTTTTTTTAAGGTATAATACGTATCTTGTTTCCAGGGAGAAGGCGGAAGGAGAGAGTTCCGCGCGCCGGCTCCCGTTTACTTTTAGGGAGGTAGAGATGCCAAAGCTGAAGACGCACAGAGGGGCAGCAAAACGGTTTAAGGTAACCGGCACCGGAAAGATCAAGAGAGGGCACGGCTATAAGAGCCATCTCCTGACGAGCAAGCCGTCCAAAAGGACGAGGAAGCTGAGGACGAGCGCTCTGGTTTCCGAAAGCGATCACGACGGGATAAAGAAACTGTTGCCGTACATGTAAAGAAGGTGAAACGTAGAAGGTGAAAAGGAACGGATCGGAGATCGTTGTTCCCTCATCTGCGCGGTGACTTTTTACTTTTGACGTGTAACTTTTTACTGATTTTGAGGAGGAAGAGATGCCGAGGGCAAAAGGCGGTTTTAAAACAAGACAGAGAAGGAAGAAGATACTCGACAGGGCCAAGGGCTATTACGGCGGCAGGAGCAGGCTTTACAGGACTGCAACCGAGGCCGTCGACAAGGGGCTTCAGTACGCCTATCGGGACAGGAAGGCGAAGAAACGCGAATTCAGGTCTCTCTGGATCACGAGGATCAGCGCCGCGGTCCGCGCGATGGGCCTCAATTACAGCCAGTTCATGAACGGGCTGCAGAAAGCGGAGATCGCGCTCGACAGAAGGGCTCTGGCCGAGCTCGCCTACAGCGATCCGAAGGCCTTCGGACTGATTGCAGAGAAAGTAAAGACCCAACTCGCCTCCTAGTGCAGTCCGGTGGATGAACTTCTTTCGCCAGAGCAGCTGCTCAGTTCCTTCAGTCAGCTAGAAAGTGAGTTCCGGGCCGACGTAGACGGGGCGGCCGATCTCGCCGCACTCCAGCAGGTCAAGACAAAATATACGGGGAAAAAGGGGCTTCTCACTACGGGGATGAAGGCCCTTTCCTCGATCGCCGAGCCTGAGAGGAAGAAGGAGTTCGGCAGAAGGCTCAACGACCTGAAGAGGGCGGTCGAGGAGGCGATCCGGGGCAGGGAAATCCTTCTCCGCGAAGGCGAGAAAGAAAAAAGACTCCTCACCGAAAAGATCGACATCACCCTCCCGGGCAAGGCCGTTCCCTTCGGCCGAAGACATCCCATCAACCAGGTCCTCGGCGAGATAAAAGACATCTTCGTATCGATGGGTTTCGGCATAGAGGACGGCCCCGAGGTCGAGCTCGACCATTACAATTTCGAGGCGCTCAATATTCCGAAGGACCACCCCGCCCGCGATATGCAGGACACTTTTTATGTCTCGGACGACGTGGTGCTGAGGACCCATACCTCCCCCGTTCAGGTGAGGGTGATGGAGAAGAGGCGGCCGCCGCTGAAGATCATCGCGCCGGGCAAGGTATACCGCTGCGACGCCGATGTATCGCATACCGCCATGTTCCACCAGGTCGAAGGGCTCATGGTCGATACCGGCATTTCCTTCAGCGACCTCAAGGGGGTGCTCGAGCTCTTTATCCACATTTTTTTCGGGAAGGAGACGCCGGTCAGGTTCCGCCCGAGTTTTTTCCCCTTCACCGAGCCGAGCGCCGAGGTGGACATCGGCTGCGTTTTTTGCAGGGGGAAGGGCTGCAGGGTCTGCAAGACGACCGGCTGGCTCGAGGTGTTGGGCTCGGGGCTCGTCAACCCGCGGGTCTTCGATATGGCCGGCTACGATCCTTCACGATATTCCGGATTCGCCTTCGGCATGGGTGTCGAGAGGATGACGATGCTGAAATACGGGATAGACGATATCCGGCTCTTCTACGAAAACGACATCCGGTTTCTGAGGCAGTTTTGATATGAAAGTCTCTCTTGAATGGCTGAAGGAATTCGTCGACGTACAGGCGGCCCCGGGGGAGATTGCCGACAGGCTCACGATGGCCGGCCTCGAGATCGAGGGTATGGAGAATGCCGGCGCCGACGTCGTCATGGAAGTGAATGTCACGCCGAACAGGCCCGACTGTCTCAGCATCCTCGGCGTCGCACGGGAACTGGCAGCAGCCTTTCATCTGCCCCTCAGGATGCCGGACACCGCCATAGAGGGCGGGCTGCCGGCGTCGGGCGTGACGGTCGAGATACTCGATCCGGCCCTCTGCAACCGGTATGCCGGCAGGATGATCAGCGGCGTGACCGTGGGCGATTCGCCCGCATGGATGAAGGCAAGGCTGGAGCGCTGCGGCGTCCGCTCTCTCAACAACAATATCGTCGATATCACGAATTATGTGCTGCTCGAACTCGGCCATCCCCTTCACGCATTCGATGCGGACAAGCTCTTCGGGGCCTCAATCCGTGTCGGACGGGCAGGGCAGGGGAAAGAGATCGTGACCCTCGACGGGGCCGGGAGGGAGCTCTCTCCGGACATGCTCCTCATCTGGGACGGCAACGGACCGGTGGCGATTGCCGGCGTGATGGGTGGCGAGGGGTCGAGCGTGACGCCCGAGACGAAGAATATCTTTCTCGAGAGCGCATATTTCGAGCCGACCTCGGTCAGAAGGACCTCGAAGGCGCTCGGGCTTAAGACCGAATCCTCTTACCGCTTTGAGAGGGGTACGGATATCGTGTTCCTCGAAAACGCGCTCAACAGGGCGGCCCTGCTCATGAGGGAGACCGGCGGCGGGGCGATCGGCGGGATCGTCGACGCCTATCCCGAACAATACGTCCCGTCGGTCGTCGAGGCCGGATATGACCAGGTGAATTCCCTGCTCGGCACGTCGATCGGAAAGGACGAGATGAGGGCGCTGATCGGGAGGGTCGGCATCCGGAGCGAAGACCTCGGCGAGAGGTTCCGCGCGGTTCCTCCCCCCTACCGCAGGGACGTGAGGGAATATTACGATATCGTCGAGGAGGTGGCGAGGACCTTCGGCTTCGGCAATATCGCGGCGAGAAACCCGAAGACCGGGCTTTCGGCGGGGGTCCTGAACAAGAGGGAAGGCGACATCGGCAGGATAAAGGAGGCGGTCAGAAAGACCGGTTTCACGGAGGTGATCAACTACAGCTTCATGAACGAGGCGGACCTCGATACGCTGCTGATCCCTCCCGGTGACGACAGGAGGAAAAGCGTGGGGGTCCTGAACCCGCTCCGTCAGGAAGATTCCCTCATGCGGACGACGCTGACGCCTTCGCTCGTGAAAAACTTCCTCTATAATCTGGCGAGGGGTGCGCGGGATATCAGGTGCTTCGAGGCGGCAAGGATCTTTATCGACCGCGGTGGCAGACTGCCGGACGAAGAACTCATGCTGGGCGGCATCCTCTTCCGCGAAAATCTGCCCTCCCTGTGGAAGGAGGAGGCGCCGTCGTTTTATGTCGTCAAGGGGATGATCGATTCTCTCTTCGCGGAAATGAAGATGACAGGACTTTCCTACGTGCCTTCGTCAGAGGCTTTTCTCCACAGGGGGAAGTCTGCCGACGCGCTTCTCAGCGGGGAACGCATCGGATATGTCGGCGAACTGACCCCCGGGGTGGTGGAGAAGCTCGCCCTCAAGATACCGAAGCCGGAGATCGTCGTCTTTGAACTGAGCCTTGAAAGGCTTCTTGCTGCCGTCCCCGGGAGACTGGCCTACTCTGCGATACCGAAATACCCGGCGGTCGAGCGCGATATCGCAATCGTCCTGGACGACGCTCTCTCGTCTGCCGAGGTGATGCGGGAGCTGTCGGCCTATCCCTCGGGGTATCTCGAAAATGTGGAACTTTTCGACGCCTATAAGGGGAAGAATATCCCGCAGGGCAGAAAGAGCCTGGGGTACCGGATTACCTACCGTTCAGCCGACAGGACGCTGACCGACGAAGAGGTCGAAGCTGTCCACGGGGGTCTCGTCGCATATATACTCCGGAAGACCGGCGGGGAACTGAGGAGCGTATAGTCCGGCGGTCGGCTGCCGGCGAGGCCCTCCTTTCGCACCCTTCGCAGCATCCTTTCCTGCTTTTTTTCTGTTTTCTTTCCTCAGATATTTTTTGCTATCCTATAGACCACTTTAATAACGATGAATAACGACGGGGAGTATTCATGGCGAAAAGGCATCCCAAGGAAGGCCGCGACGCCGGTCCGGAGAAGGGGAACCCCGGGATGAAAGACAAAGGATTTAGAAGTGTGCCGGACTCCGCCGGAAAAAAGAAGGAAACGGCTGCCACTCGCCCCCGTGTAAGCTCCTCCGAACTTGCCCGCCGCAACGAGGAGCTTGGGGGGGAGATGGCCGTCCGCCACAAGGCCGAGGCGCAGGGCCGCAGGAACCAGGAGAGACTGCTCGATATCCTCGAGAGCATCTCCGATGGTTTTTTCACCCTTGATCGCCAGTGGCGTTTTACCTACGTCAATAATGAGGCAGCGCGGCTCTGGAGGAGAAGCCTTGACGAACTCCTCGGCCGGACGATATGGGAAGTGGCCCCCGGGGCGGCCGATTCGGTCTTTTACGAACAATACCACAGGGCGCTGGCCGAGATGACGCCGGTATCGTTTGAAGCCCTTTCCCCTCTCCTTGCTATCTGGGTGGAGGTCCGGGCATTTCCCTCCAAAGAAGGTCTGGCCGTCTATTTCCATGATATCACCGATCGAAAGACGGCTCAGGAAAACGTTCTCCGCCTGAACCGTCTCTATTCGGTGCTCAGCAAGATCAATGAGGCGATCGTCCGCATCCGGGAAACCGAAAAATTATATGAGCAGGTCTGCAGGATTGCGGTCGAAGACGGGATGTTCAGAATGGCGTGGATAGGGATGAAAGACCCTGAGACGCTCGAGGTGAGGCCAGTGGCGTGTTGGGGAGACGAGGGCGGCTATCTTGATGCGGTCAGGGTCATTGCCGCCGATGTGCCGGAGGGAAAGGGGCCGACCGGGAGGGCGGTCTTCGATAAGAGACATTTCATCTGCAGCGACACAGAGGTCGATCCGATCATGAGGCCCTGGCGGGAGAAGGCCCTGCGGCACGGGTTCCGCTCGTCGGCCTCTTTCCCCCTTCGCATCGGGTCGGAGGTGATCGGTGCATTCACCATATATTCGGAAAGGCCGCAGTTTTTCACCGGGGAGGAGATCGATTTGCTCACCGCCCTTGCGGAGGACGTGTCCTTTGCGGTCGATTTCATCGAAAATGAGAGGATGAGGCGGGAGGCGGAGGATGCCTTGCGGGCACTCAACGAGGAACTGGAGGGAAAGGTGAAGGAGCGCACCTCCGGGCTGGAACTCGCCTACCGCGAGATGGAGGCGTTCAGTTATTCGGTCTCCCATGATCTCCGAGCCCCGCTTCGGATCATAGGCGGCTTTTCGCGGGCGCTTTTGGAAGACTACGGGGAGAGGCTCGATGCCGAAGGGAGGGACCTCCTCGGCACCATAGAGGCGAACGCCGGAAAGATGGACCGGCTGATAAACGGTCTTTTAGACCTCTCCCGGATTGGCCGGCAGGAGATGAATGTCGCCGAGGTCGACGTCGAAAAGATGGTGAAGGGGCTCTGCGAAGAGGCTCGGCGGGCCTTGCCGGAGAGGACCGTTTCATTTGTCGTTGAGCCGCTGCCCCCGATCAAGGGAGACCCCGTGCTCCTCCGGCAGGTGTTCGAAAACCTCCTCTCGAACGCGGTCAAGTTCACCAGGAAGAGGGCAGATGCGGTAGTCGAGGTCGGGGGAAGGAGCGGCGAGGCCGAGCACCTCTATTTTGTGCGGGACAACGGCGTCGGGTTCAGCATGCAGCATGCGGAGAAGCTGTTCGGGGTCTTCCAGCGGCTGCGCAGCGCGAACGAATTCGAGGGCACGGGCATAGGACTTTCGATCGTTCACCGCATCGTCCAGCGGCACGGGGGCCGGATATGGGCCGAAGCGACGACGAATGAGGGGGCGGTCTTTTATGTAGCGCTCCCACGAAGTAGGGGCAATTCATGAATTGCCCCTACCCGTGTATCTTGTACCCCGCCTTGACGATGGCGTCTTCGATCTCCTTCTTCTGAATTTTTGCATCGTCGAAGGTTACATTTACGACACCGACCTGCACGTCGGCCTTCGCGATTCCCGTCAGCCCTTCGACCGCCTTTTTCACCCTCATGACGCAATGCTGGCAGGACATTCCGTCTACCTGTATCGTTGTTTCGATCATCTGGACGCTCCTTCAAAGGAATTGCTATATTTCTTCCCGATTGGTTATATTTTATTGTAGCGTAGGGACATAAATCAATCTTATGAAAAACAGGATCATAGCGTTTCTGTCTGTTCTCTTTGCGGTCTTCACGGCAGGGGCGGTCATATCCATGCTGTACATCACCTTTACCACCTCGCAGCTCCAGGAAATCATCACCCTTCACAACGTAGAAATCCTCAGACAGGACCTGATCATCAAGATCCAGAACGTGGAGCAGGACCTGCTTACCGTCCATACCGAGTTGGGGAGCCGCCTCGACAAGATAGTCTCGAACGTCACGGACCTCGACAAGTCGATCAATCATTGTACCCAGTGTCACCACTCTCCCCTGATGACGCAGAAACTCCGCGATGTCAGAGGGCTGATCGACAGGTTCGAGACATCGCTGAGCTATTATATCACCGCCTCGGCGGATGAGGAGAGGATCAGGTCGCTTAAAACGGAGTCCTATAATATAGGGACCGAGTTGCTGAACATGACATCCGAAATGGCTCTGATCGCGAACCAGCGGCTTCAGGAGAGGACACAGAAGGCGATCGACGACGTGCGGCGGGCGCAGCGGATACTGATCGTCACGCTCTTTATTTCGTTCCTTATCGCGCTCTGGATCGCGACGCGGCTGACAAGGAACATCATAAGCCCCGTGCGCGAACTGATCGGGGTATCGAGGAAGATTGCCGCGGGGAACCTCGGCTGCACCACGGGCTATTCCGATACGACCGAGTTCGGCGAACTCGCGGCGTCCATCAACGACATGAGCATCTCTTTGAAGGAAAGCAACGAGAAGGTCGTTCAGCATATGAATAAGCTGACCGGACTCTACCGGGTGACCCTCCCGTTTCACTCGGTTTCGAACATCGGGGACATCGTCCGCGAGGTATCGCGGGGCGTAGCCGAGCTGGTAGGCGTCGAGCAATGCGGCCTTCTGCTGTTCGATGAGCGCGGTGAGTATCTTGAGCATGCCTTTCCGGCCCATGGAATGGATGAGGCCGAGGCCCGGTCGATCCGGGTGCCGGGCGGGGCGATGAGGAAGCTGTACGCGGCCAGTAACCGGAGGCCGATGATCGTCAACTCCCCGGGGGAGGATGGTCTGCCGGCCGGACTTCTGGGAGTGCAGGCGACGCATGTTCGAACCCTGCTTCTGGGCTGGGTGAGCCTGAAAGGCGACCTCGCCGGCGTCATACGTCTGGCGAACAAGACGGAAGGGGAGTTCCATGAGGAGTCGTCGCGGCTTCTCGGCATCATCTCGAACAACGTATCGGTTGCGATCGAAAACATCAAGCTCTACGAAGACCTGAGGGCGCAGATGAAGGAACTGAGAGAGACGCAGGAGCAGCTGGTGCAGGCCGCGAAGCTGGCGGCAATCGGCGAACTTGCCTCGAATGTCGCCCACGAGATCAACAATCCGCTGACGAGCATCATGGGGTATGCCGAGCTGATCAAGGAAGAAGGAAACATCGAGAACATTATGAAGGACATTGAGGTGATCGAGAAGGAGTCGATGCGGGCGAGAGACATCGTGCAGCAGCTCCTGGAGTTTGCGAGGCGGAGGCCGCTCGAGATACGCGCTGTGGACCTCAACGGCCTGCTGAGGGAGGTGGTGACCCTTATCGGGGTGCAGCTGAAGGACGCGAGTATCAGGATCCATGAGCATTACTCCGAGCTGCCGGTCATCATGGGCGATCCCAACCAGATCAAACAGGTCTTTCTGAATGTGCTGAACAACTCGGTACACGCGATGGTCGAGGCCGGCCGGCAGAGGCAGAAGGAGATCACTATCCGCACCTCGAATAACGACAGAACAGCCCTCGTCGAGATATCGGACACCGGCCACGGCATACCGAACGAGGTGCTCCCGAAGATCTTCGAGCCTTTTTTCACCACGAAACGGGAGAAAGGGACAGGACTGGGACTCTCGATCACCTATAAGATAATCCAGAGCCATAAAGGCAAGATCGATGTCGAGAGCCAGGAGGGAAGAGGTACGAAGTTTACGATTTCCCTGCCTATCTATATGCCCGAAAACGCCAACGTGCCGGTGCAATATCTTGCATAGAGACTGCCGGACGGCGCGGGACGATGAGCGATAAGTACGGCCGCCGGAGGCGGCCGAAGGGTGCTCTTCGCAGGCGTTTGCAGATCGCCGGCGCAGCGATCCTGCTGGCGGGGCTGGCGGGCGCTGCCGCCGTGTACGGGACTGCGGTCGACGGCCCGCAACGCGACGCCGGGTATGAAATGGCGGGCGGACAGGTGTATCCGGTCTCGCCGGAGGACTCCAAGACGTATATCCATGATATGGAAGTCTTTGGGGGAAAGTCTGCTGTTGTCTCGGACGCGTTCAGACGCTGGTTTGCCGGGCTGTGGCATGGGAAATCGCTTGCCTTCACAGTAGCCTGCAGCGCGGTCTTTATATCCGCCGGATTCTTTCTTGCTGGCGCGCGGCTTCCGCTTCTTTTGCGGGACGAGGGTGCTGACAAAGACCCCCCTGAGGGAGCTAACGACTGAGGGGCGGATTCAGCGGCCGCCGGGAAATATCGCCGACAGGTCAAAAAAGAAAGGGCGGAGAAAATTTTCTCCGCCCTTTCTTTTTTGACTATTTATCTCCGGACCTTACACATTCATTGTGAGAATCTTCCTGACGCTGTCGGGATGGGTGGCGACCAGCCGAAGTTCGTCGTCCGTCAGGGGCTTCTGCGTATGGAGGTTGGCATACTGGACGAGTTCGAGTATCTTTCTCGCCTCGTCGTCGGTGTGAAAGTGGATGCCGAGCTTGTCGTAGACATGTCTGAAGCCCTTGATCCCGCCATATTCCCCGGTCGTGATGATCCGTCCGGTCTCGTGCAGTTCCGGCTCTCCCCTGCCGACGTCCTCGGGGTCGTAGAGCTCGTAATTGCGCCGGTCTTTCAGCGCGCCGTCGGCATGGATCCCGGACTCGTGGGCGAAGGCATTTGATCCGACGCCGGGCTGGTTGATCGGGATCGGCAGGCCGAATGCGTAAGAGCCGTATTTCGCGACCTTCCAGGATTTCTTCAGGTCCACGTGTTCGTCGAGGTGCACCTTTTTGCTCAGCCCGTGGGAAAATTTCAGCGCGAGGATCGTCGAGACGAGGTCGCAGTTTCCGCACCGCTCCCCATAGCCGTTGATCGTCGTATTGATATACGTATCGACCCCTCCCTCGATGGAGCCCTGCGCGCCGGCGCAGGAGACCGCCTCGGCCATGCCGAGGTCGTTGTGGCAGTGCATCTCAAGGGGAAATTTCGTCGCAAGCGCGAGAGCCTTGATCCTGTCGTAGATTGTGATCGGATCGTCCGCCCCGAGCGTATCGCAGTACCGGAAACGGTCGGCGCCCGCCTCTTTGCCGGCAAGGGCGAAATCGATCAGCCTGTCGAGTTCGGTCCTCGATGCGTCCTCGGCGTTGACGCCGACCGTCTCGGCGCCGAGTTCGCGCGCGGTCTTGACCGCCTCGACCATCGATTTGACGATGTCTTTCCAGGTCTTTTTCCCCTGGAACTTCCCCTGGATCATGATCTCAGACGTCGACATCGAGATGTTGAGGTGCTTGATCTCCGGACAGTTCCTGAACGCCAGTACTACGTCGTCCGTCACTGCCCGGCACCACCCTTCGAGATGGATCCGGTTCATCACCCCGGCCTTGGCCAACTCCAGGTTGCCGTTGATATAATTTACCTCGTGGCGCAGAGTGGGAAATCCTATTTCACTCTGATAGACACCCATCTCGTCGAGATAGATGTTCAGCATCGTTTTCGAAAGTTTGGGAAGCAGGATGCGGGAGGTCTGCACCCCGTCCCTGTTGGTCACGTCGATCAGATAAACTTTCCCTGTCATAGTCCCTCTCTTGTACATAAAGATTTGATGGCACGGATTGTGGGCGAAATTAATTATACCATAGAAAAGGACTGGAAAAGAAACCGGCACTTTGTTACAATTATAGACGTTTTTCCAGGGGGTGCAAATGGACTTCAAGGGACAAGTGGCAATGATCACCGGGGGCGCCCGCGGCATCGGCAGGTCGATCGCCGCACAGCTGGCGAAGCAGGGTGCGGACCTCGTGATCGCGGACGTGTCGGAGGAGACCGCGGGAGAGGCCTCCCGGGAGCTGGCGGACCTCGGGGTCAGGACGATGGCGGTGAGGCTCGATGTCTCCCGGTCTGAAGAGGTCTCAAAGGCCTTTGAGGCGGTGATGAAGGAATGGGGAAGGCTCGACATCCTGGTCAACAACGCCGGCATCACCAAAGACGGCTTGGTGCTGAGAATGAAGGAAGAGGACTGGGACGCGGTCATCAACATAAACCTCAAGGGGGTCTTCCTCTGTTCGAAAGAGGCGGTGAAGGTGATGGTGAAGCAGAAGTACGGCAGGATCGTCAATATCGCCTCGGTCGTCGCCTTCATGGGGAATCCCGGCCAGGTCAACTACAGCGCATCCAAGGCGGGCATCGTCGGGCTCACCAAGACGGTGGCCCGGGAATACGCGAGCAGGGGGGTGACCGTGAACGCCGTGGCGCCCGGTTTTATTTCGACCGCCATGACAGATGCCCTTGCTGAAAATGTGAGACAGGAAATGTTAAAATCAATACCGGTCGGCGCCTTCGGGACGGTCGATGACGTTGCCAATGCGGTCTGTTTCCTTGCCGCCCGTGAGGCAGGGTACATCACGGGGCAGGTGGTGCATGTCAACGGCGGCATGTATATGTAACACACACACGGAGTGCGACTGCGTCTTCCGCAGGCGTGCCCCGTTCTTTTTTGTCGAGTCTAAAATTGCAATAATGAATAGGGAGGTATAGGAATGGTTGAAGAAAAGGTGAAGGAAATAATCGCGAAGCAGCTGGGCGTAAACGCAGCCGAAGTAACACCGGAGGCGTCGTTTGTCGAGGACCTCGGAGCGGATTCGCTCGATACGGTCGAGCTCGTCATGGCCTTCGAAGAGACGTTCAATATCGAAATCCCGGACGAGGACGCCGAGAAGATCGCCAAGGTCAAGGACGCGGTCGAATATATCAAGAGCAAACAGTCTTAATGTCGAAGAGGAGGGTCGTCGTTACAGGACTGGGGCTGATCACGCCCCTGGGCGCCGGCGTTGAAAAAAGCTGGAATGGCCTGCTTGCCGGCAGGTCCGGCATCAGGAAAATCACGCAGTTCGACGCCTCCGCCTTTCCTACCCAGATTGCCGGCGAGGTCGACGGGTTCAATCCCGAGGACTACATCGAGCCGAAGGAGATCAAGAAGATGGACCGGTTTATCCACTTCGGGGTCGCCGCTTCGACGATGGCGATGGAGGACTCGGGGCTGAAGATCGACGACCGCAACGCCCCCCGCGTGGGCGTGTACCTGGGCTCCGGGATGGGCGGACTTCCCGCGATCGAGCATTACCACAAGGTCTTGCTCGAAAAGGGACCCAGAAGGATCACCCCCTTCTTCATCCCAATGTTGATCATCAACCTCGCTGCGGGCAATGTCTCGATAAAATTCGGAGCAAAAGGGCCTAATTCTGCTCCCGCGACCGCATGCGCCACGGGAAGCCATGCGATCGGAGACGCATTCAAGGTGATCCAGCGGGGAGACGCAGACGCGATGATTGCGGGAGGGGCCGAGTCGTGCATCACCGCCATGGGCATCGGCGGGTTCAATGCGATGAAGGCGCTTTCGACGAGGAACGACGAACCGGAAAAGGCGAGCAGGCCTTTTGACAGGGACAGGGACGGTTTCATTATGGGGGAAGGGTCCGGCGTCATGATCATCGAGGAGTTGGAGCACGCCCTCGAGCGGAACGCGAAGATATACGCCGAGATCGCCGGGTACGGCCTGACAGGAGACGCCTATCACATTACCTCGCCGGCTCCGGGCGGAGAAGGCGCTGCGCGGTGCATGGCGATGGCACTGAAGGACGCCGGGACGGAGCCCTCTGGAGTGGACTACATAAACGCGCACGGGACGTCGACGAAATACGGCGACGAGCTCGAGACGGCGGCGATAAAGTCGGTCTTCGGCGAGTATGCATATAAGGTGTCGGTGAGTTCGACCAAGTCGATGACCGGCCATCTTCTCGGCGCCGCGGGAGGCGTCGAGGCGGTTGTCTGCGCGCTGACGATACGGGAGGGGATGATCCCGCCGACGATCAACCTCGACAACCCCGATCCCGAATGCGATCTCGATTACGTCCCGAATAAGGCGCGTAAGGCCGCGGTTGGATGCGCCATGTCGAACTCCTTCGGTTTCGGCGGGACGAACGCCTGCCTTCTTTTCAAGAAGTTCTCCCGTTGACCTCTCCGGCATCGTCACGGGAAGCCTCCGACCTCGAACGAAAGATCGGCTATCACTTCAGGGACAGGGACCTGCTTTCGGAATCGCTGACGCATAAATCCTTCTACCACGAAAACAAGGGGAAGACCCGGTCGTACAACGAACGCCTCGAATTTCTGGGGGATTCCGTAGTGGGACTCGTGGTCGTCGAGTACCTGTTTCTCCTCGGCGAACGGTACGAGGAATCGGTCCTGGCGAAGATGAAGTCCTTTCTCGTCTGCGAAGCGGTCCTCGCCGAGATCGCCTCTTCGGTTTCTCTGGGCAGGCATATTCTTCTCGGGAAGGGCGAGGAATCCACCGGCGGAAGGGCGAAGAAATCAATCCTCGCCGACGTGTTCGAGGCGGTCATCGGGGCGGTCTATCTGGACAGCGGCTATGAAAAGACCAGGCAGGTCGTACTCAGGTTCTTTGAAGACAGGGTGAAGCGGGCGATCGAATCCGGAGAGTTCTATGACTTCAAGACGGAGCTCCAGGAAAAGACGCAGTCCCTTTACGGGATCCTGCCCGAGTACAAGGTGATCAAGGAAGAAGGTGAAGAACACCAGAGGATCTTCACCGTTGCGGTTTTTCTGGAAGGCAGGAGGCTGGCCTCGGCCTCCGGAAAGAGGAAGAAGGAAGCCGAGGCGCGCGCGGCGAAAAAGGCGATTGAGAAGGTTAAGGAATAGGGACTACTCGATCTTCGCCAGAAGCGTGATCGTCGCACGAAAACAGTCCCCCTCCTCCTCTTTCACCAGGTTGTAGAACTCGCAACTGCCGCAGTTGTGATATTTCTGGGCAAAGCTTCCGTGGACCGCGCCTTCGCACATAGTTCCGGCGATGGTCCAGCATGCCCTGCCGGCATTCTCCCCACCGTGAATCCCGTTGAGGCGGATCTCCGTAGCGGCGGGACATACCCCCAGCTCATAGGCGTTCTGCCCTCCCATCTCTCTCCCGCATCGCTTCTTTTCCCAGCAGTTCTTCCTCTGCATCGCTCGCATTTCTCTCACATAAGATCAGGCCGCCTCACTCTGGATACCGGGCGGGTGCGCCGCCGGCTAAACGAACATCAGACCGGCCTTGAAGATGTTACCGTCGATTCTCCTGATCCAGCGCACCGAGGCGGTCCGCGGAGAAACCGGCAGCTCCGTTCTGATCATGATCTCTTCCCCCCTGGCGAGAAGCCGGAAAAGATAAAGGGAAAACCCCGATTCGCAGATGTCTGCCGCGACCCCCTTGCAGGTCTCTGTCCCGGCGTCCCGCCTTACCCCGTATTCGATCACTGCGATGAAATCGCGCCGGTCATGCTTTCGTTTTTCTACCATCTTCGGCGTCACCTCCATGTCCTTCGATGAGCTGCTATACTATCCCAAGAAACAGGAGAGGCAGTCAACGTGAACTTTTGATTATGAAACTTCCTGAAATTCACATTTTGTGTACCGATTCCTTACGCAGCATTTCGGATATGCAGGCGTGTTCCCGGTCCGGTTACACCCCGGAGCGGGGATGCGGGGTCATCTTTCCCTGATGCAGAAAACGCAACGCGGGAAGGACATGAAGATATGGGCGGGCGCTTTGCTGGCCGGCCTGACGACGTTTGTGGTCTTCCTCCCCGCCCTTCGGAACGGCTTCCTGGAACTGGACGATGTCGGCTATATCGTCGACAATCGTCATATCGCCGCCTTGAACGGGAATACAGTGGTGTGGTCGTTTACACATTTTTACGAGGCAAACTGGCATCCGCTTACGATGCTCTCTCTGGCGCTCGACCGGCAGCTCTGGGGAGAAAACCCGTTCGGGTTCCATCTGACGAATATCGTATTGCACAGCGCCACGGTGTTCCTGTCCTGTTTTCTCTTCGCCTCCCTGCTTGAAAAGTCGAGCACGGAGAGAGGGGCCGCTGAAAGGAGGGAGCGGGACCGGAATCTTGTCGCGGCAGGCAGCGTGGCCGCCGCGCTTTTCTTCGGGCTTCATCCTCTGCGGGTCGAGTCGGTCGTATGGGCGAGCGAGCGAAAGGATGTGCTCTGCATCTTCTTTGTGACCGCGTCCCTTTGGTGGCATCTCCGTTACGTCGAGAGGCGCTCGGCCCGTCCGGAGCGGGGCTTTCCGGCTTTCGGGGCGTACTGGATGACGCTGGTCTCGGCGTCTCTGGCTCTGCTGAGCAAACCGGTTGCGGTGAGCCTTCCTCTGGTCCTGCTGATTGTCGACTGGTATCCCCTTGCGCGGATCACGGGCAGAGACAGCTTCCGTGGCGCATTGACCGAAAAGGCGCCGTTGCTGCTGATGGCGGCCGGCTCCGCGCTGCTCACGATATCCGCCCAACATGAGCCGATGTCTCTGCTGGCCGGCCTGACTCTTTCTTCGAGACTTCTCATTGCCTGTAAGGCAGCGATATTTTATCTCTGGAAAACGGTCTGGCCCGCTTCTCTGGCGCCCTATTACCCTCATCCGGGGAACGTGGCAGAAACCGCGGCGGCCGAATATCTTCCTTACGCGGCCGGCGTGGTCGCGCTTTCCGCTGCTGCGGTTGTCAGCAGGGGCAGACGGGTCTGGCCCGCGTCCTGGCTCTATTTCCTTGTCACTCTCGCGCCGATGCTGGGGATCGTCCAGACGGGCGGTCAGTGGATGGCCGACCGGTATTCCTATCTGCCGTCGCTCGGATTGTCGCTGTTGTGGGGTGCAGGAGTCACCTCGCTCATCCGGAGGATGCGGAAGAAGGGACATCCGGCAATTGCAGCACTCGTCATCGGAGTTGCGGCGTCTCAGGTAGTCTGTTACGCCGTGGCGACGGAACGGCTTATTCCCGTCTGGCGCAGCACCGAAACAGTCGCAACGAGGGAGATCGGTCTCTTTCCCCATCAGGCGGGGGCCGCGTACGATGCCCGCGCACGATACCGCTTTAAGGCGGGAGAGTACGCAGAAGCGCTGGAAGACATAGACGAAGCGCTGGCAATCGCGCGGCGAAGAGGTTTCGCAGAGAAGTATTCGGGGCTCTCCATGACGAGGGCCGGAATCCTCGTTCGCCTCGGCCGTCTGCAGGAGGCGCTGGACGCGGCAGACTGGGCCATTCAAAAAAGCGAGGGGATACCGCCGGCGGGATACCTCGAATTCCGTGACGAGCTGCGCCGGAAAGTTGCGCCAACTGAGGGCGAACGGAGGAAATAGACAGAGGGTATTCTCTCCTGATGTCGGGTGAGGAAGAGTGCAGCAAACGGTCTGAAGTTTATGAGCGATCCGGGTGGGGGGGCCGGCCCGGGTACTTCCGCATTTCGAGCGATCCGACGATCACAAGGGAGGCGGCGGCGATGGCGAGTATTCTGCCGAAGTCTATTGATGCGAGGTTCAGTTTTTCGCTGAGCATGGGCACATAGATGCCCAGAAGCAGGAAGGCAACCGCCCCCGCCGCCCAGAGGTTTATCACGGGGTTGGTGAAAATTCCGAGGGTCAGAAGCGGTTCGCTTTCGGAGCGGGAGACGAAGGCAAGGAAGATGTGGCCGAATATCCACGCCGAAAACGCGAAGGTCTGGGTCTGGGCCAGGTCCATTCCGAGATGCCGCGCATAGAAGTATGCGGCCAAGACCGAGCCGGAGAGGACGAGCCCTCCGGCAAGGACGCGCGCCGCGATACGGGGGGTAAGGACCTTTTCCCGGGGGTTGCGGGGAGGCCTGGAATAGATGTTCGTTTCCTTCGGCTCCGAGACGAACCCCGCCGACGCCGCAAGGTCCATGAAGAGCTCGAGTACGACGATCTGGATCGGGCTGAACGGCATCGGTATGCCGATGAGGACGGGGAGGAGAAAGATCATGATCAGCGCAGCCTTCACCGAGAGATAATAGGCGATCCCTTTCCTGAGGTTGTCGAAAAAAGTTCTTCCTTCGAATATGCCGCGGGCGATCGTGGTGAAGTCGTCGTCGGCGAGCACCGCATCCGCCGCGTCCTTCGCCACGTCTGTACCCCTGAGGCCCATGGCGATCCCTATATCCGCCGCCTTGAGTGCGAGCACGTCGTTGACGCCGTCGCCGGTCACCGCAACCACCTCGCCGTTTGCCTGAAGCGCCCTGACGATGCGATGTTTGTGGGAAGGGTCGGTGCGAGCGAAGATCCGGCACTCCCGGACCGCTGCCTGAAGCTGCTCCCCTGTCATCCCGTCGAGGTCTTTTCCTTCGAGCACCCTTCCGGCAGGGACGCCGATTTTTTCGGCGATAAAGTATGCGGTCATGGCATGGTCGCCGGTCACCATGATAGTCCTGATCCCGGCCTTCGCTGCGAGCGCGATCGTTTCGGCGACGTCTTCCCTCGGAGCGTCCTCGAAGGAGATCAGCCCGCAGAAGTCCATGTCCCTCTCGATCTCTGCGAAATCCAGCGTCTCCTGGCCGGGCAGAAGATCGCGCCGGGCCACGGCGATGACCCGTCTTCCCTTCGAAGATTCGGCGGCGAGAAGCGCGCCCATTTCTCCGTTTCCGCGGCAGGAGCCGAGCAGTTCCTCGGGTGCGCCCGCCGTATAGAGCGCGAAATGGCCCTCATTCTTCCGCACCACCGCCTTCGTCTTCTTTCCCCTGTCGCCCAGGTTCCTCTGGCGGAGTATTTCCGGAAGCACCCGTCCCGAGCCCCTCTGCGCTGCCGCTTCTTTCAGCTCCATCTCCATAGGCGAGAGCACGAGTTCCGGGAGAGAACCGCGGGCGGCATCGAGCACCGCCGCCTCCCTTTTCTCCGGGTATACCTCGGCGACCCGCATCCTCCCCTCGGTAATCGTTCCGGTTTTATCGCTTACGATCACGGTTGCGTTTCCGAGCGTCTCGGCGCCCTGGAGGCGCTTGACGAGGAACTTATGCCGGGAGAGGCGATACGCGCCGAGCCCCAGCACCATCGTGATGATGATCGGCAGTTCTTCCGGAATCGTCGCAAACGCCAGCGAAAGGCCGGTCAGCACCATCAGCCTGACGTCCTGGCCGCGGGCCACGCCCAGAAGGGGAATGGCGACTGAAAAGAAGACTGCTACGAAGACGAGCTTCTTTACGAGAGATTTCATGGCCCGTTGAAGGACGGTCCTCGGGGCCTGAACGGTCTTGAGCGCCGCCGCTATCCCTCCGAGCCTTGTGCTCCTGCCGGTCGAAAGGACATATGCCTCGCCCTCACCGGCGACTACGGTTGTTCCCGCAAAGATCATGTTCCCTTTCTTCTTGTCCTGGGGAACGGACTCGCCGGTGAGCGACGACTCGTCGACCTGAAGCCCCGCGGAGGCGACAACCGTCGCGTCGGCGGGGATCAGGGCGCCTTGTGCCACGACAATGAGGTCACCGGGCACCACTTCTTCCGTGAGGATTTCGGCCACCGCGCCGTCTCTGATCGCCTTTGCCCGCGGGGCGGCTATCACGGCGAGAGAGGCGATCGCCTTTTTCGCGCGGGATTCGTTATATGCCTCGGCCAGGACAAGAAGAGCGATGATGACAAAGATCGTGGCCGCATCGCCGGCCTTTCCCCATATACTGTAAAAGAATCCGACTACGAACAGAAGGAGGATCATCGGCTCGGCCACCTCGTGGCGGACGACCCTGAATAAACTTGTCTTGTCGGGCCGATAGATCAGGTTCGGTCCTGCCTCGCGGAGTTTCCCGGCCGCCTCCTCCGAAGTAAGCCCGTTGAGAATCTTGGCGCTCATATCAGCCATTATACTTCACTGGCGGGGCGATGTGAATTCGGCATCCGCAGACGCCGGAGCGGGGAGCGGGGCCGCCTTGACATTCCGTTTCGTCGTCGGCTATCTTTCTTACACAAACCTGCTAGGGAGGAGACTCATGGCGAAGATCAAGGTGGCCGTCATCGGAGGGTCCGGACTCGACAACCCCTCGCTGATGAAAAACAGGACGGAGAAAAGGGTGAAGACGCCCTTCGGTAATCCGTCGTCCCCATTGGCAATAGGAAAGATAAGGGGGGTCGATGCGGTCGTTTTGGCCAGGCACGGCAAGGACCACTCGATCTATCCCACCGGCGTCAATTACCGCGCGAACATCCACGCGCTGAAGAAAGAGGGTTGCACCCATATCCTCGCCACCACCGCAGTCGGTTCCCTGCGCGAAAAAATACGGCCGGGAGACCTCGTCTTTGTGGACCAGTTCATCGATTTCACGAGGCACAGGCCGCTGACCTTCCATGAGAAGAAGGTGGTCCATACCCCGATGGCCGAGCCCTTCTGCGGGTATCTCCGCTCGGTCCTCACTGACTCCGCCAAACGGCTGAAACTCAGGCACCATACGCGGGGGACCGTGGTGACGATCGAAGGGCCGAGGTTTTCGACGAAGGCCGAGTCTCACATGTTCAGAATGCTGGGGGCGGACGTGATCAATATGTCTACGGTCCCGGAGGTGGCGCTTGCGAGGGAGGCCGGGATCTGCTACCAGACGATCGCGATGTCGACTGACTACGATTGCTGGAAAGAAGGCGAGGAGCCGGTCACCTGGGACATGATACTCTCAATAATGAAAAAGAACGCCGACAATGTGATACGGCTGGTCCTCGACGCGATAACGACGATCGAACGGACGGAGTGCGAATGCCGGTGACAGGAGGAAGCGACATGCCTATCAAATCGAAGATACGGACGATCCCCGACCATCCGAAGAAGGGCATCATGTTTCGGGACATCACGACGCTGATCAAGGACCCGGTGGGGTTCAGACTCGCGATCGACAGTTTTACCCAGCGGTACATCACCGCGGAGGTGGAGTTCGACGTGATCGTCGGTATCGAATCCCGCGGGTTCATCATAGGGGGCGCGCTTTCCTACACACTCGGGAAGGGATTCATTCCGGTGAGAAAGAAGGGCAAGCTTCCCGCCGAGACGGTGAGCCACGAGTACAAGCTCGAATACGGCGCCGACACGATAGAGATGCACAAAGACTCGATAGCGGCAGGGGCGAAGGTGCTTCTTGTCGATGACCTCCTTGCGACGGGCGGTACCGCGCTGGCGGCCGCGACGCTGATCGAAAAGCTCGGCGGGACAGTGTCGGAGATGGCCTTCATCGTCAATCTTCCGGACGTGGGCGGGGAAAAGAGGCTTGTCGAAAAGGGATACCGGATCTTCTCGCTGACCGAGTTCGAAGGGGACTAGCCGGGATAAAGCCGCCTTGTCCTGTTCGCCTTTTCGTTTGAGCATCAACGGGGAGAGGGTGCGCGACGGCATCCTTCTCTTTCTCATCGCTTTTTTTCTCTATAATATCAACCTGCGTCCGATTGCTTCCGGCGACAGCGTCCCCGCAGCTCTTATTCCCGTCACCCTTCTGACGGAAGGGACGCTTCGCATGGACAGATACAGCCGTTATTACGCCGACTATTGCGGGGGAATGTACCGAAGTCAAAAGGACATTCCTGTTCCCTATTTCTTTCATGAAACGAGATACGGGATCTTCTCCGCGTACCCCGTTGCCACCGGCCTGCTCGTCACCCCGTTCTATATGCTGCCGGTAGGAATCTACCATCTCTTCCATCCGGATACGGCGGAATGGGCATTTTTTTCCCGGATTGCCGAAAAAATTTCTGCCTCTGCTGTCGCCTCGGGTACGGTGGTTCTCTTTTATCTGCTCTGTTTTCGACTCGGTCTGGCGCGGAGGCAGGCATGGGTCCTGACGTTCGCATACGCCTTTGCGTCCCAGGCCTGGGCTATCTCATCCCAGGCGCTTTGGCAGCACGGACCCGGCGTCCTCTTCATCCTGTCGGCGGCTCTTGCTGCCCTTGCGCACGTCGATAATCCGTCGGCGGGGAAGGCGCTTCTTGTCGGGCTCTGCTGCGGGCTCGCAGTTGCGGTCAGACCGACCAACGTTCTGTTTGCCGCCGCCTTGGGAGGATGGATACTGATAAGACGCCCCTCTTTTTGGCTCCACTATCTGTTCCCGGCGACTGCGCTCGGTGCGGCGCTCGCTCTATACAATGTGGCGGTATTCGGTACGCTCCGGGGCGGATACACACGGCCCTTCGACGCTGATTTTTTGGAAGGGCTCGGCGGCCTGCTCTTGAGTCCCGGCCGCGGACTCTTCCTCTATTTCCCCCTTGCCTTCTTCGGATTCACCGGCCTTTACCGGGGAATCCGCGGGAAGGTCCCTGACCTTGGTTTCTATCTGGTAATGATCGTCTCCTTTGCGGGGCAGGTGCTGCTTCTGACGAAATGGCCTACCTGGTGGGGCGGCTACAGCTTTGGTCCCCGGTACCTCACCGAGGTCCAGCCGATGCTCCTGTTGGCGGCCATCCCCTGGTTTCGACATGCGCGTAAGGGTTCTCTGCCATGGGCCGCCTTCATGGTCTTTTTTGCCTGGTCGTTATTCATCCAGGGAGTGGGAGCCTTTATCTATCCCGCAGGGGGATGGGACGCCAAGCCGGTCAGCATAGATGTCATGCCGTCCCGGGCCTGGGACTGGAAGGACAATCCGGTGTCGCGCGACATCGGCGCGTTTCTGAAGAAACACTGAGCCCCTCAACCGCGCTCATTTCAACGTTGTCACGGTCACCCCTCCCCCGCCTTCGGAAGGCTCTCCCTTCCTGAAACTCTTTATCAGCGGGTGGCCTTCGAGATGCTCGCGTACAGCCCGGGCGAGAGCGCCCGTCCCGTAGCCGTGGATGATAGTCACTTCGGTCAGGCCGGCGAGCGCCGCATGGTTGAGGAAAGGTTCGAGTTTCGAGAGCGCCTCCTCCACCCTCATGCCGAGCAGATTGATCCGCGAAGTCACAGCCTCGTCCGGAACGGCCGGCCGCACTTCTTTTTCTCCCGCAAGGGGCTTTCCCTTCCCGGCTGAGATGTCTGCCACAGGGACTTCGATCTCCTTGCCGCCGGCCGAGACCCGGACACGCCGTTCCTTCCTGTCTACTTTGACCACCGAGGCGTCATAGCCGACAGAGGTGACGAAGACCATTTCTCCCTCTCTGATCTCCTCGAGCGCCAGCGGCCTGTTTTCGACCGCGCCGTATTCCCGTATCTTTTGCGATACCTCTTTCTGGACCGCCTCCGCTTTACGGATGACCTCGCGGCCTTTTGCCCTGTCCCCCTTTTTCAACTCCTCCATCAGAGAATGCATCTTCCTCTTGGCGTCGAGGACGATTCCCGCCGCATCCTGATACGCCTTCGCAAGGGCCTCTTTCTTCGATGCCTCCGCCTCGGCCAGTCTTCTGCCGGCAAGGTCGAGCTTTTCGGCCAGGGCCCTCTTTTCTTCCCCGAGCCGTTCGAGCGCGTGTTCGTATTCCTCCCGCTTCCGCTGCAGGTCGTCGATGAGGTTGTCAAACTCGGCCTTCACCCCGCCGAGCATCGCCTTTGCCGAGTCGATGATTCCTTCGGGAAGGCCGTATCTGCGCGCAGTCTCGAGGGCGTGGGACTGGCCCGGCTCTCCCGTCCGCAGCCGGTAGAGCGGAAGGAACGTCTTGCGGTCGAACTCCATCGAGGCGTTCAGCATGCCTTCGCTCCTGTGGACGAACCCTTTGATCTCCGACAGGTGGGTGGTGGCGAAGACGAGCGCCCCCGCCGCCCTCAGCTCGTTGAGTACCGCGCAGGCGAGCGCCGCGCCTTCCTCGGGGTCGGTCCCGGTGCCGAGTTCGTCGATCAGCACGAGCGATCCGGGTCCGGCGGACCTCAGGATCGCCGAGATGTGGGAGATATGCGCCGAGAAGGTCGAGAGGCTGCTTTCGATCGACTGCTCGTCGCCTATGTCGACCAGCACCTTCGTCGCCAGAGGGAAGACGGATGCCGGCGACGCCGGCACCGGCATGCCCGCATGCGCCATCAGCAGGAGCAGGCCGACCGTCTTGATCGCGATCGTCTTGCCGCCCGCGTTCGAACCGGTGATCACCATCACGGTGTTCTCTCCACCGAGTGCGATATCAAGGGGGACCACTTCTCCGAGACCGGCAGACTTCTTCAGCGCGATCATGAGGAGGGGATGGCGGCCGCCGCGGAGCGAGAGAGAACCCGCTTCGCTGACCGCCGGGAGCTCCATGCGGAGCGAACTCCCGAACTCCGATATCGCGTTCAGAAGGTCGAGACGGACGACGACGGCGTATTCCGATGCGATCCCGTCCGCCTCCGCGCGAACCTTCGCGGAGATCGCTTTGAGTATCCGTATCTCCTCTGCCTTCTGCTCGGCTACGAGGTTTTCGAGCTCGTTTGCGATATTGATGATCGCGAGCGGCTCCATGAAGGCGGTCTCTCCGGAGCCCGAGACGTCGTGGACGACCCCGGCCACCTGACCCTTGGAGTCCATCCGGACCGGGATGACCCATCTTCCCGACCTCTTCGTGATGAAGTCGTCCTGGAGGAAGACGCCGAGCCGCTCGTCCCTGACCATCTCCTCGAGCTTCTTTTGTATCCTGACCTCGAGTCTCCTTATCCGTTCCCGCAGGTCCGCAAGCAGGGCCGAGGCGCTGTCGAGGATATCCCCTTCGCTGTTTACCGAGCGTGTGAGGAGGCGGAGGATTTCTGGAAAGCCGGTCAGTCCGGAGGCGAGCTCCTGCAGGGACGGCAGGTTGTCGCTTCCCTGTATCTGCTCCGCGACTGCTTTGGATGTCCCCAGCATAGGGATGAAGCCGGCCAGCTCTAGAGCCTCGAGGACCGCGCCGTCCGGCTTAGCCCTGGCGAGCAGCGGCCCGATATCCGGGAAACCCGACATCCGGAGCGGGGCCCCTTGCGCCGACATCGTCATGATCTCTCCGACCAACTGCTGCCGGCGCTTAATCTCCTCTGTCGTGGCGAAGGGCACAATAGCGTGCACGGAGCGCCGGCCGGCCTCGCTGCGGGCATGCGCCCCCACAAGGTCGAGAAGCCGAGGGAATTCGAGCGACTGAAGAGAAGCCGTTTCCATATTATATGTCCGGAAAATAAAAAATGGCTTTCATGCCTGTTATATTACTATAACTATAATTTCTGCTGCATCGGGCTGCCTATTCTTCCAAGTACCACTCCGGCCTTCGACCACCCCCGCCGGCAGACAGCGGCAGTGTTTGCGGCCCCGTAACCTTGCCCCATGAAATAATAATAAAAATTACTTATCAGGCTATAGATAAATTTTTAGGTAACCTCTTATTTCTAAATATAAAAAGGCTTGACAAACTTTTGGCCCTATGCTAATCTTCGTGAGTTTCAAGGCAAAAAATCTCATTCCAAGAGGAGATAAGATGCTTGACATACACATTAACTGGCTCCTGATTTTGGCAGCTAATTTCCTCGTTCTCATGTTTGTCCTCAATATCATCCTCTACAAGCCCCTCCTGAAGATCTTCAAGGAAAGAGAAGATTCCACCAAGGGCGCGCTCAGCGCCGCAAGGGAGATGGACGCGAAGAAGGAAGAGGGCATCGCCCAGATGAACAAGGATCTCGGCGAGGCGAGAAAGAAGGCGAAGGACGCCTTCGAGTCGATGAGAAACGAAGGCCTCAATGCGCAGAAACAGGCCCTCACCGACGCCGAGACGAAGGCCGGGGCGATGCTGCAGAAGGCGAGGGAAGAGTTGCAGGCCGAAGTCGCCAGGGCGAGGCAGGCGCTCAGGGCCGATGTTGAGAAATTCTCGGACGAGATAGTCAGGAAGTTGGTAAAGGCATGAAGAAAGTTCAAGGTTTAAGGTCCAAAGTTCAAGGTTCGGCGCTCTTCACTCCGCTCCTTATTGCGCTTCAAATTCTCCTTTTCGCCGCCGTCGCCTTCGCTCAGGAGGGCGGGGAGGAGCAGGTGTCTCTCTTTAAGGCTTATTTCTGGCCGGTCATAAACTTTTTTGTCCTGGTAGTCCTCCTCGTCTACGCGATAAGGAAGGCGGACCTCAAGGGATATTTCAAGAAGAGGACCGAGCTGATCGAGCAGAGCCTGAAGGAGGCGCGCGAGGCGAAGGAGCTTGCACAGAAGGCGCTTTCGCAGGTGGAAGAGAGGCTTCGGGTGAAGGACAAGGAGATGGATGAGCTGATCTCCGCCGCGAGGATGTCCGGCGAGAAGGAAAAGGCGAGGCTGGTGGAAGAAGGCGCCAAACTGCAGGACAAGATCCTCGAGCAGGCGAAGACGAACATCGACTTCGAGGTGAAGCAGGCGAAGTCGGCGATCAAGAAAGAGGCGGCCGAACTCGCGATGGAACTCGCCGAGAAGAAGCTGCGGGAGAAAATGACCAGGGAAGAGCAGATGAAGCTGCTCGAGGAATCCGTCGCAAAGATAGAGGGCAAAAATTGAAACCGGTAAAACAGGCAAAGAAATACGCAAAGACATTCATGAGCGTGGTGGGCGTCGAGGAGATGCCGAAGGCCCTTGTGGAGCTCGGCGTGGTCGATAACCTGATGCAGAAGAGCGCGGAGTTCAGGAGCCTGCTCGTGAACCCCGGTTTTTCCGCCGAGGAGCGGGCGAAGGCGTTTCAGCAGGTCGCGGCGAAGGCGGGTCTTTCCGAAAAGGTGGTCAAGTTCGTCATGCATCTTACCGAGATCAGGGTGGTCGCGGCGCTTTCGGACGTCCTGAAGATCGCGACCGCGCTCTATCTCGAAAGGATGAGGCGGGCGAAGGCGGTCGTCATGACGCCGGTCGAGATCGGCAAGGACTATGAGGCGAGGCTGAAGTCCTCGTTGAAGAAATTGATCGAGCGGGAGGTCGACATCGAATACGTCATCGACCCGTCCCTGCTCGGGGGGGTGCTGGTCAAGGTCGGCAGCACCATGTACGACAGCAGCGTAAAAGGCCAGCTTAGGCTGTTAAAAGATGAGCTTATAAAGGGGTGATCTGATGGAGATTAAAGTAGACGAGATAAGTGAGCTTTTAAAGAAGCAGATAACGGACTTTGAAAAGAAGGTCGACGTGAGCGAGGTCGGCTCGGTCATGTCTGTCGGCGACGGTATCGCGAGGGTCTACGGCCTCGACAAATGCATGGCCTCCGAACTTCTGGAGTTCCCGAACAACATTATGGGAATGGCCCTCAACCTCGAAGAGGACAGCGTCGGCGCGGTGCTCTTCGGCGAAGATTCACATATCCATGAAGGCGACGTGGTGAAGCGTACCGGCAGGATCATGTCGGTGCCGGTCGGCGACGCGCTCCGGGGGAGGGTCGTCAACGCCATCGGCCAGCCGATCGACGGCAAGGGGCCGATCAACACTAAGGAATTTCGCATGGTCGACGTTGTCGCGCCCGGCATCATCGAGAGAAAGTCGGTCCACGAGCCGCTGCAGACCGGAATCAAGGCGGTCGATGCCATGATCCCTATCGGCCGCGGGCAGCGCGAGCTGATCATCGGCGACCGCCAGACCGGAAAGACCGCCGTTGCGATCGACGCGATCATCAACCAAAAGGGCGGGGACGTCACCTGCATCTATGTTGCCGTCGGGCAGAAGCGTTCAAACGTGGCCCGTACCATGAAGATCCTTGAGGAAAACGGGGCGCTCGACCATACGATCATCGTCTCTTCCACCGCCAGCGAGCCGGCGCCGCTGCAGTATATCGCGCCGTACACCGGCTGCACCATCGGCGAATATTTCAGGGACAACGGCAAGCACGCCCTGATCATCTACGATGACCTGAGCAAGCAGGCCACGGCGTACAGACAGCTCTCGCTGCTCCTGAGGCGTCCCCCGGGTCGTGAGGCGTTCCCCGGCGACGTCTTCTACCTCCATTCGAGACTGCTTGAAAGGGCGGCGAAGCTCTCGGACGAGAAGGGCGCGGGGTCGCTCACCGCGCTGCCGATCATCGAAACGCAGGCCGGAGACGTGTCCGGTTATATTCCGACGAACGTCATCTCGATCACGGACGGCCAGATCTACCTGGAGCCGGAGCTCTTCTATGCCGGCGTTCGGCCGGCGGTCAACGTCGGACTTTCGGTCAGCCGGGTCGGCGGCGCAGCGCAGACCAAGGCGATGAAGCAGGTCGCCGGCACGCTCAGACTCACGATGGCGCAGTTCCGGGAACTTGCCGCCTTCGCCCAGTTCGGCTCCGACCTAGACAAGAACACGCTGCAGCAGATCGAGCGCGGCAAGCGCATGGTCGAGATCCTGAAGCAGGACCAGTATGTGCCGATGTCCGCGGAAGAACAGATCATGATCATCTTCGCCGGGACCCAGGGTTCCCTCGACGATATTCCGGTCGAGGCGATCAAGCGTTTCGAGGAAGAGTTCCTCCGCTACATGAGGGACCGCAAGGCCGATCTGGTCAAGGACCTCACCCAGAAGAAGGCGATCGATGACGACATCAAGGCAAAGCTTACCGCCGCGATCGAGGACTTCAAGAAGGGGTTTCAGGCCTAAAGACAGTGAAGAGTGAGGAGTGAGGGGTAAGGCCGTGAAGGCCCATTCATCACCCGTTACGCACCACCCTTTACGATAGAGGAGAAATATGGCGACACTGAGAGACATCAAAAGAAGAATAAAAGCGGTAGAGAGCACCAGCAAGATCACCAAGGCGATGAAGATGGTGTCGGCCGCGAAGTTCAGGAAGGCGCAGCAGCGGATGCTCGAGATGAGGCCCTACGCCGAACGGATGAACGGCATTCTGTCGAGTCTCGCAAGCGGCGCCGAGGGAGAGATCCATCCGCTTCTGACGGTGAGGCCCCGGAGGAATATCGAGGTGCTCGTGATGACGAGCGACAGGGGGCTCTGCGGCGCCTTTAACACCAATATCATGAAGGCCGCGGTACGCCACATCGACGAGCTGAAGCGCGAAGGGTATGAGGTGACGATCGACGTCGTCGGAAGAAAGGCCCGCGACTACTACAAAAGACGCAACGTCGAGATGCGGAAGGCCTGGACCGGGATTTCGGGCAAGATCTCCTACGCCAACGCCCAGGAGATCGCCTCGGAGATCATCGAGAACTACACCAGCGAGACGACCGACGAGGTCGTGCTGATCTTCAACGAGTTCAAGTCGGCCATCGCCCAGCAGGTGGTGATCACGAGGCTCCTGCCCCTTGCGCCGATAGAGGCCGCGGAGGAGACGCTGCCGATCTACAATTTCATCTATGAGCCCTCCAAGCAGGAGATCTTCAGCAGGCTCGTTCCGAAGAACGTCGAGATCCAGATCTTCCGTGCGCTTCTTGAGTCGCAGGCATCCGAAGAGGCGGCGAGAATGGCCGCGATGGAGAACGCGACGAGGGCGGCCAACGACATGATCGGCAGTCTGACACTTCAGTACAACAAGGCCAGACAGGCGTCGATCACGAAAGAGCTCATGGACATCGTCGGCGGCGTCGAGGCATTGAAAGGATAATATGGAGGCGGTCTGCCGCTCACCATATGAATATACACATGAAATACACGTTGGGGGTATAGAATGAATACAGGAAAAGTCTCACAGGTTATCGGTGCAGTTGTGGATTGCGAGTTCGAAGGCAAGATGCCTGAGATCCTGAACGCCGTCACGGTCGAGCAGAAGGGAGACGCGGCGAAGGGCATTCCCGACATCAGGCTGACGCTCGAAGTCGCCTCTCACCTCGGCGACAACAAGGTGCGGACGGTCGCGATGTCGCCGACGGACGGTCTCGTCAGGGGCATGACGGCGGTGGACACCGGCGCGCCGATCATGGTGCCGGTCGGAAAGGCCTCTCTCGGAAGGATCATGAACGTCATCGGAGAGGGCGTCGACAACCTCGGGCCGATCAGCGGGGAAACGAAACTTCCGATCCACAGGCCTGCCCCGGACTTCGCCTCCCAGGAGCCTGTGACGCAGATGTTCGAGACCGGCGTCAAGGTCTTCGACCTCCTCGTCCCGTTCGTCAGGGGCGGCAAGATGGGGATGTTCGGCGGCGCGGGAGTCGGCAAGACCGTCGTTATCATGGAGATGATCCATAACATCGCGATGAAGCACGGCGGCGTCTCGGTCTTCGCCGGCGTCGGCGAGAGGACGAGGGAAGGAAACGACCTCTACGGCGAAATGAAGCATTCCGGCGTTCTGGAAAAAGTCGCGCTGATCTACGGCCAGATGAACGAGCCGCCCGGGGCAAGGGCGAGGGTCGCGCTCACCGCTCTCACCTGCGCCGAGTACTTCCGGGACGAGGGTCAGGACGTGCTTATCTTTATCGACAACATATTCAGATATACGCTCGCCGGCGCGGAGCTCTCGGCGCTCTTAGGCAGAATGCCCTCGGCCGTCGGCTACCAGCCGACGCTCGGTACGGACATGGGCGTGCTCCAGGAGAGAATCACGACGACTAAGAAGGGCGCGATCACGTCGATGCAGGCTATCTATGTGCCTGCGGACGACCTTACCGACCCTGCGGTCGCCACCGCCTTTACCCACCTCGACGGGACCGTCGTTCTTTCGAGGCAGATCTCGGAGCTCGGGATCTATCCGGCGGTCGACCCGCTGGATTCCACCTCCCGAATCCTCGATCCGAAGGTCATCGGCGACGATCACTATGCGGTTGCACGGTCGGTCCAGAAGATCCTTCAGAGGTACAAGGAGCTTCAGGACATCATCGCGATCCTCGGTATGGAAGAGCTTTCCGAAGACGACAAGCTCACCGTCTCTAGGGCGAGAAAGATACAGAGGTTCCTCAGCCAGCCGTTCCATGTGGCCGAGGTTTTCACCGGCAGGCCGGGCAAATACGTCAAGGTCAGCGACACGATCAAGGCCTTCAAGGCGGTCGTCGACGGCCAGTATGACGACGTCCCCGAGCAGTGCTTCTATATGTGCGGAGGCATCGAGGACGTAGAGGAAAACGCGAAAAAACTCGGAGCAAGATAATGGCTGAGGGAAAGATACTTCTTGAGATAGTGACCCCGCAGGGCCTTGTGTTCAGCGAGGAGGTCGACGAGGTCGCCGCCACGGGAAGCGAAGGCGAGTTCGGCGTACTGCCCGGCCACGTGCCGTTCGTGACGACCCTCAAGATCGGCATGCTCACCTGCAAGAAGGGGAGCGAGGCCAGGTATTTCTTCGTAAACTGGGGCTATGCCGAGGTCGGCTCCGAGAAGGTGATGATCCTCGCCGACAGCGCCGAGCGCTCGGAAGACATCGACATGGACAGGGCGATGGCTGCGAAGAAGAGGGCGGAAGAGAGGCTGAAGCACGCCGAGAACGTTGATTTCGCCAGGGCCGAGGCCGCGCTCGAACGCGCCGTCATGAGGTCGCAGGTCGTGGAGATTAAGAGAGTCAAATAAGAAGTCGGGCCAAAAGGGATAGATAGGGCAGGGCCGCACGTGCGGCCCTTTTTTTTTCGCCGTACAGGTCGCCGCCTATTTATCTTTTTTTTCTGGACATGCGACATTAGATTAGAATATACTTTGTAAAATTGAAAATGCGACCATTGAAAAGACAGAACAAAATTCAGATAGAGATTCTCGCACTAACTTTCGGGAGGATTCGACGATATGTCTTTCAGTAGGCCCGCGCTGGTTCTGTTGGTCGTCCTCATTCTCACTCACCTTTCGTCAGCCGCCTTTGCAATGTCCGAAGAAGAACGCAACTTTCTCCTCATGTATTTCAAGGAAGATGAGCTTCGGGTCGTCTCGGCGACGAGGAGCCTCAAGTCGATTTCGCGCGTCGCCGAGAACGTCGAGGTCGTTACCGCAAGGGACATCGAACTGATGAACGCCCATACCGTCGCCGACGCGCTCTATTTCGTGACAGGCGTCGAGGTCGCGGACAATGTCGGGCCTGGCGCACAGGGAGGTATCGGCATACACGGCTCCGAATATGCGAGGGTCGCGGTCCTCCTCGACGGCGTGCCGCTTCAGAATGAATCCAACGCAGTCGCCAGCGGCATCCTGCCTGTCCAAATGATAGAGAGGATCGAGATCATAAAGGGGCCTGCGTCGTCCACGTGGGGGTCCTCTTTCGGAGGCGTGATAAACATCATCACGAAATCGGCGGGCCCGGGAGATCACATGCACGGGACCGCCTATGCATCGTACGGTGAGAGAAATACGAGCGACGCCAGGGCCGAGCTTATCGGAAGGAAAGGGCCAATAGGCGCATATCTCTATGGCGGTGCGATGAACTCCGACGGACTGAGAAGCGATCATTATTTCCATCATAACAATTTCTTTTCGAAGTTCACGGTCGATGCGGGAGAAAAGACGAAGATCGATCTCTCGTTTCTCTACCACAAGGACGACAGCGTCCAGTGGGACTGGCTGTTCATAGACTATGACGCGTTCGATGCGTATAAGTTAGAACAGATCTACGGAAGGGCATCCCTTCAGACATCGTTCGGCAAGGACCTTGACCTTAATGTCTCCGGATGGATTTTTAACAATAATGAGGGGATGTATGAGAAGACGGTCAGCACGAACGAGCCGATTTTCGATTCCGGCACGAAATTCGACAAGTACGGCTTCAGCGGCAGCCTCACGTGGAGGACGGGGGCGCATAGTATAGTAGCGGGAACGGATGTGATGACGGGAACGGCAAAGGCTGATTTCTATCCTGACGGGTCTGTAGACCAGAACAAATATGCCTTCTTCGCAAACGACACGATATCGCTCGGAGCTCTGACCATCACCCCGGGTCTGAGGTTCGACCATGCCAACCTCGGAGGCGATATCTTCAGCCCCAGTCTTGGAGTTACCTATCTCGTTTCGAAAGATTTCCTTCTCAGGGCGCTCGTGAGCAGGGGCTTCCATGATGCGGCGATCCCATCGTTTTTTGATCACCCTGGCTTCGGCTTTGTCGGGAACCCCGGCCTGAACACCGAGAAGATATGGTCCTATCAAGTGGGGGCTGAGGCGAATGTCGCAAACGTCGTGAGCGCGAAGCTCACCTTGTTTCTGCACGATATCAACGATATCATAGTCGATAAGAGCCTCGAGGGGGACCTCCTGACAGTAGAAAACGCCGGCAAGGAAAAGACGATAGGCGGAGAGCTCGAGATCATCACGAAGAAATGGAAGGGCCTTACGCTTAAGGCCGGCACCCATTATGAGAGCGTGAGGCTGGACAACTTCTCTGATGAGAGGGAGTTCGACGAGACGAGAAGATACGGCATCACTACGTCTCTTTCCTATGACGAGGGCAAGGGCTTGAGGGCGGTGATGAAGGGCCATTATCTCTGGTGGGACCTCCCTTCGTTCTGGGCGGCGACGTATAACGGCTTCGTGATGGATTTCAACGTGATAAAGGAGATCCTGAAGAAGAACGACACCTCGCTGGAGGCCTTCTTCACCGGTCATAACATTCTCAACGGTTCGTCATATAGCGATGGTGTGGCGCCTGGACTGAACCGGTGGATCGAGGCGGGAGTCCGGTACAAGTTCTAGGTAGGAAGCCCCTTTCAGGGGTATAGCATACTCTCTTATCAAAGGAGGAGGATATGAAGAAGACGATCAGGAAGGCGGCCGCGAAGAAGCCTGCGGCGAAGAAGAAGCCTGCGGCCAAGAAGCCTGCGGCGAAGAAGAAGCCTGCGGCCAAGAAGCCTGCGGCGAAGAAAAAGACCGCGGCCAAGAAGACCGCTGCAAAGAAAACGACTGCAAAGAAAACGACTGCAAAGAAAACCACCGCGAAGAAAGTCGCGAAGAAGACGACCAGAAAGGCGACAGCGGCACCGTGCTGCAGGGGCGTGGTTATGACTGTAAGGTAGTTTCCGGCCGTAAGAATGGGGAGGGCGTCTGCCCTCCCTTTTTTTGTTGAAGATGCAGCTTTCGAAATACTATAAGGCATTTCCCGATCCTGAAGACCCGAAGGGCCTCGTGCTCTTTTCCACCAGGAACGCCTCCATTCTCAAGATCCCACTGTCAAGCCTGAAAAAGGGCGTCCCGCGCCTTGCGGGCGACAGGGAACTTTTCAGGAAAGGGGGCTTTCTCGTCGATCCTCAAAAAGAGAGAAAAGAGATGCTCGGATGGCTCGAAGGCCTGAACCGCCTGAACAGGACACTGAGCGTTAAGCTCGTGATGGGCCTCGACTGCAACCTCGCCTGCAGGTACTGCTTCGAAGGCACGAGGAAGGGAAGGCATTATATGTCGAAGGCGGCGGCGGCCGACTTCGTAGAGTTCGTGAAGAAGAGGATATCCTCCCGGCCGAAGATCAAAGAGCTCCAGATCACCTTCTACGGAGGCGAGCCGCTCATGAGCAGGGATCTCATCCTCTTCGTAGCGTTGCGACTGAAGCGGATCGCGCGCTCTGCCGGAATCCCCTTCAGCTTCTATCTCATTACCAACGGGACGCTTCTGACGAAAGAAACCGTGGAGGCGATGAAGAAGCTCGGTCTGAAAGAGGCCTATGTCACGATAGACGGGCCCGAGGAGAGCCATGACTCCTCCAGACCGTACAAATCAGGCAGGGGCAGCTTCAGACGGATCATAGGGAATATCAAGGACGTCTGCGGCATGATCGAAATCCAGACCGGAGGCAATTTCACGAAGGAGAACTATGGGCGGTTCCCCCGGCTTCTCGATTATCTGACCGGAGAGGGGCTTCTGCCGTCGAAGGTCGTGATGCGGGGGTTCTTTCCCGTCGTCGCCGAAAGTGCGGATTACGCATTGCCTGATTTTCATGAGGGGCTGATGTCCGCGGATGAGCCCTGGCTTTTTGGTGCGAGCGTATATCTGAGAGAAGAGATACTCAGGAGGGGCTGCAGGCTTGAGCGGACCGGTCCGGGCGTCTGTATGATGGAGCACAGGGACAATATCATGGTGAACTACGACGGGAGCATCTGCAAATGCCCCGGGCTTCTCGGGAGGAAAGAATACCAGATTGGCGACATCCGGTCCGGGATGAAGGACTGCCGCGCCTCTCATCACCTTGATAACTGGAAGAACGAGAAATGCCTCGACTGCGCCTATCTGCCGCTCTGCTTCGGAGGCTGCAGGTATATGAAGCTCGTCCGCGACGGCGCCATGGAGGGAGTTGACTGCAAGAAGGCCCTCTTCGACGCTACGCTCGAGGCGTTCGTGATGCAGGACATCAGGTACGGTCTGACAGGGACTTAACGAGAACCCATGTTGGGATAGGTTCTAAGACAAATCATTGGTTTCACACCACCTTCCCAGCCCCAGCCTGCCGGCAGGCTGGCCTCCTTAACCAAGGAGGGGGTTACGGCAAAAGCACGTCGTGCGCGATGCTGTTCTGGCGTCCTCCATTTGCAAGGGGGAGGGCCGCAGGCCGGGGTGGCAAGGAGGAAAATAAGGGCCGTGCGGTATTGTGTTATTCTCCCGCTTCTGTTATAGTTCAAATGTGTAATTTTTCCGTGGGGACGGATGCGTAAAGATACATACCGCATAGTAATAGCACTTGCGCTGCTTTTCCTTCTCGCCTTTCCCGCGTTTTCAGAGGCGCACATGATTGTGGCCATCAAAAGCGCGGACATCCAGCCGTACGACGAGGCGATTGAGGGATTCGAGCAGTCCTGCGGCTGCGATCTGAGACAGATCACGCTCTCGGAAAACGGCGGCCGGGAAGCCTTTGCCCAGATCAGGGAGATGAGACCGTCGGCGGTCTTCACCGTCGGCCTCGACGCCCTTAACCTGGCGAAGGAGATCCCGGGCATCCCCGTGATCTATTCGATGGTGCCGCGTTCCATCTCCTTCGGTCCCGGCCAGGCCGCATCCGGAGTGAGCATGTACATCTCTCCTCAGAAACGCCTCTCGGCGATGATCGAGGTCTTCCCGTTTGTGAAAAGGGTCGGCGTAATATACGACGCGAAGCATTCCGAGGCGGCGATACAGGAGGCCGAGTCCTTTTGCCAGGCCAGAGGGATCGAGCTCGTCGCAAAGAAGACCTCGCGGCCGGGAGACTTCCCTGCCCTCCTCGACGGCATGAAGGACAGGGTCGACCTCTTCTGGATGCTCCCCGACGCAACGGTCGTAAATCCGGAGGCGGTGAAATATCTCCTTCTCTTTTCTTTCAAGAACAGGGTGCCGGTATTCACCTTCTCGAAAAAATATGTCGAGCTCGGAGCGACGGCGGGCCTTTACGCCTCGCCGAGGGAGATGGGGAGCCAGGCCGGCGAGATGTCCCGGAGGATACTTGCAGGGAATAACGACACGCCGGTAAGGGAAGACGTCAGAAAGGCGATCCTCGTGATCAACCGGAAGATCGCCGGCAAGCTCGGCATCAGGATAAGGGGCGAGGTACTGAAGAGGGCGGAAAATGTCGACTAGGAGCTTTAGAAAGAGCTTCGGCTTCAAGGTCTTCAGGACGTTCGTTCTCTCGGTCCTTGTGGTGGCCACCGTCCTTTCAGGCTTCCTCGTCTCCTACCAGAGCGGCGTGGCGAGGAAAGACCTCAATAAAGAAGGAACGATGTTGACCGGCATCCTCGCCTATAACATCAGGACCTGGGTCTTTGCCGAAAACAGGGAAATGCTGAAAGACGCGGTCCAGGGGGTGATGGGACAGAGAAACGTCCTTGCGGTGGTGGTATACAACGCCGACAGGCAGGTCCTGATGGTAGAGAAGAAGCGGGCCTCCGGCGGGAAACCGGCTTCCCCGATCCCGGAAGGCGGGGAGAAGTTTTTGGCGCGGGCGGGCGCCGTGCCGAGGAGCGACGAAGATGACAATACGATCGGGTTCCTCTCTCCGGTCGTGTTCGAAACATACCGGAACATGGATGAGGCCCTTTATTTCGGGGAGACGCAGGGGAAGGGCGTGCAGAACGTCATCGGGTATGTCGAGGTCGTTCTGGACAAGGGAGGACTCAGGGCGGAAATGAGGGCGATCCTCCTCCGGAATGCGCTCGCTACCCTGCTCTTTTTGCTTGCAGGAAGTATCGCCATCTATATCGGGGTGAAGAGGATCATGCGGCCGCTCACCGACCTTGCCGAGTCGGTGCGAACGCTCGGAGCGGGCGGGACGGTCGATAAGCTGCCGGTGGAGTCGATGGACGAGATCGGAAGGCTTGCGATGGACTTCAATACCATGTCGGACAACCTGAAGAGGCGGGAGGAGGAGAAAGAGGCACTGGAGACGAAACTCAGATACGCCCAGAAGATGGAGGCGGTCGGCACGCTCGCCAGGGGGGTTGCGCACGACTTTAATAATATCCTCGCCACGCTGCGGGGTTCAGTCTATCTGATCGACAGAAAACTGGGCGCGGGCGACGAGCTGCGCAGGCACACGACGCAGGTGCACGATTCGATCAGCAGGGCGCAGAACCTGATCCGGGAACTGCTCACCTTCAGCAGAACGCACCAGTTCGAACTCCGGCCTGTTGACCTGAACGTCGTCGTCAGAAGGCTCAAGCCGATGCTCGATAACATGGCAGGGGAGGCCGTGGGGCTGAGTATCGGCTTATCGGACGAACCGGTCATGGTGATGAGCGACAGTGTCCAGATCGACCAGATCCTGATGAACCTCTGCACGAACGGCCGCGACGCGATGCCTGACGGGGGAATGCTCTCAATCACGGTCGGGACCGTGTCCGTTGCCCCGGAGGAAACGCGAAGCTCGTATCCGCCGACCCCCGGGGGGTACGGGATGATTACCGTGAGCGACACCGGGCCGGGCATGGACGAAAAGACGAGGGAGCGGATATTCGAGCCTTACTTTACGACGAAGGACGTCGGAAAGGGGACGGGGCTCGGGCTTGCAATCGTCTACGGCATCGTCAAGCAGCACAGGGGTTGGGTGTGGGTCGATTCGGAGCCGGGAAGGGGCACCATGTTCAAGGTCTATATCCCTCTGCTCGAAAAAAGTGGGCCGGATATGGAAAATAAGAGTGAATAGATTCCGCGACGAGGTACGATGAATGGACAGAGTGTTGCTTGTTGACGATGAGAAGGACCTGAGGGGGATCGTCAGTGAGGTGCTGGGCGACGAGGGCTTTTCGGTCGTCGAGGCGGAGGACGGCCTGCAGGCGATCACGCTCTTCAGAAAGGAACCGCCCGACGCGGTGCTGCTCGACCTTCAGATGCCCCGCATGAACGGCGTCGACGCGATGCGCGAGTTCAGAAGGATCGCCCCCGATGTCCCGATCATCATTCTCACCGCCCACGGCGACATTCCGACCGCGGTCGAGGCGATGAAAAACGGAGTCTACGACTTCATGGTGAAGCCTCCCGATTTCAGCAGACTCGTGATCACGCTCCGGAGGGCGCTGGAGACGCGGCGGCTATCGAAGGAGATCGAGAGGGCGCAGAACGCGCTGAAATCTTCCCTCGAGCACCAACTGGGCAGGGGCGAGGCGATGAAAGCGGTGATCAGGCAGATCGAGCAGGTTGCGGGCACGCAGTTTTCGGTGATCATCCAGGGAGAGACCGGAACCGGCAAATCGGTGGTGGCAGAGGCCGTCCACAGCCTGAGCGGGAGGTCGGGCAAGCCTTTCGTGAGCGTAGACATCGGCCTTATCCCTGACCTGCTTGTCGAGAGCGAGCTGTTCGGATACAAAAAAGGCGCCTTCACCGGCGCGGAGAAGGATAAACCGGGCTATTTTGAGGCGGCCCAGGGCGGCACGATCTTTCTGGACGAACTCGAGAATATGTCGCCCCACGTGCAGGCAAAGCTCCTCAGCGTTATCGAGAAGAAGAAGATATATCCGCTGGGGGGCACGAGCGAATTGGACGTCGACACGAGGATCATCGCGGCCACGAACAAAGACATCAGGGATGCGGTAGAGAAAAAGGAGTTCAGGGAAGATTTATATTACCGCCTCGGTGAATTCATCATCTGCCTGCCGCCTCTCAGGGAGAGGGCGGACGATATCCCCTTTTTTGCCCGCAAATTCCTCTTCGATGCCTCCTCCGAGCTGAACAAGCAGATCAGGGAGATCTCTGCCGACGCCCTCGCGTCTCTTGCGAAGTATACATGGCCCGGCAATCTGAGGGAGCTGAAAAACGTAATGCGGAGGGCGGCGCTCCATACCGAAACGGACGTGATCGAGCGGGAATGCGTCGAGTCGCTGATGGGCCAGAGGGGGAGGGACCGCTACATGTACGGCGACATCTCGCTGAAGGAGGCGGTGAAGGACCTCGAAAAGAAGATGATCGTCGAGGCGCTTGCAAGGACGGAAGGCAATAAGACGAAGGCCGCCGAGATGCTCGAGATGAGCTATGCCACGCTTTTCGCGAAGATAAAGGAATTCGGGATCAAATAGCGGCTCGCCGTTTATCAGACATATCCCCCTGCCTGCCGGGAGGCAGGGGGCTTGCAAGCATTCGGAGGGTGGTGAACGGGGGAAAAGGCCGTTACTCTCTGATTATTATATAGTCTCTCTCTAATGATTGTAGTCTTGCCTGCCGGGAAACCGGGCATTCGCCGGATAAATCTCTTCAAAATCAATACCTTTTTCATATGTTCCGCTATTGGCCCGGTCTTTGCTGAGGATCTGCCGTGGGGGATGCGCAAAGGCCGGTACGGAGGGGAAATGGGATATGGCTCGGGCGGCTGTGGGGGGAAGTTACTGGACTGTCTTTCTCCGAGGGAAAAGGAAGTGCTTAAATGGCTGAAGATGGGCAAGACATCGTGGGACATTGCGCAGATCCTTCGCATAAGCGAGAGGACGGTAAATTATCATGTCGGCAATATCATGAAGAAATTGGGCGTAGTGAGCAGGATGCAGGCAGTTTCCGTCGCGGCTGAATGTGCCGCCGGTGGCGGCGAATGAACAGCTCTTCCGGAGACCGGTTGGAGGAGATGGCGGAAAACGACCTTATGGCTGAGGCTGAGGGGGTGGGACAGCCCTCCCGGTTGACCGGCAGAGAAGTGATCGACCTTCATGTGCACGCGCTCGGCGTGGGGGATTCGGGCAAGGGGTGCTGGGCCTCGCAGGAATTCCTGAGCGGACCCACCTTTGCGGCTATGCTCATTTCTTTCAATATGCCGACTTTCGAGGCCGGTGACGAAAGGCTGAAAGAAGCGCTTATCGATGCAGTCGATACGTCGGAAGAAACGGACCGCTCGGTGCTGCTCGCGATGGACGGGGTGCACAAAAACGGCAAGTTTGTGGATTCCGAATCGCATCTCGTCGTCCCGAACGACTATGTGATCGGGATGGCGCGACAGAATGGGCGGGTGCTTCTCGGGGCTTCGGTCCACCCCTATCGTCTCCCCGGACAGATGATCGCCGAAACGGAACGGTGCATCGCCGAAGGCGCGGCGCTTTTCGTATGGGCGCCGGCGGGCCAGCAGATTAATCCCGAGGACGACCGATGCATTCCCTTTTACGTGCGGCTGGCGAGGGAGGGGGTGCCGCTGTTCTGCCATGCGGGGACGGAATTTGCGGTGCACCCCTCGGACTTCAGGATAGCGAGGTACAACGATCCCAGGAAGTTGACACGCGCACTTGATATCGGGGTCAGGGTGATTATCGCGAACTGCGCATCGCCGTCGGCAGGGGCTGTCATGCCGTCCGACGCGGGATATTTCGAGGAGTTGATCGGGATGCTGAGGGACGCCGACGCGAGAAGGTGGGACCTTTTCGCCGATATTTCGGCCTGCTGCACGCCGTTGCGGATACGGTATCTCGAACGGATCGTGCAGGAGATAGCCGAGGGAAGGATCAGCCCCAGGCGGTTTCTGTACGGGAGCGACTTTCCGATGCCTGCGGTGGATATCAATGTCTTTAGGGACCCGTTGAGTCCTCATGAGATGATGACGCATATCAGGGAGCGGGGTAATCCGCTCGACAGCCATCTCAGGATCGTGAGGCAATTTGGCATGCACGAATCCGTTTTCACCAACGCCTGCGATGTCCTGAGACTCTAACCGCTCGTCCCTCGCACGCTTGCCGCATAAACCCACCAGTTGAAGAAATATTACCATAGAGGCGGGGGGAGCGGCCCGAAAGCCTATCGCATCAGAAAGGATGTGAGGAACTTTCCCGCCGGTATGAAACGACAGGGTAAACTTTCCTTCCCCAGGCCCACAGACCGCTCACCACATGCCTCCTGGTTGTATTCGGCGGATTTCTTCATTTACTATAGAATATGCCTGGGACGGTGCAAAGATGACAAGGGCGAAGCGGCTTCCGTTTCTTGTGACGGCGATGTTCCTGTCCTGCGCGCTGCTCTATGCCGCGGCGGCGGCAGTCGTTCCCGAAACAGCGCCGGGAGGCGATGCTCCTGCCCCGGTCCTCCGGTCCGGAGCAGTTCCACGGCTCCTGCATTATACGCGGGAAAAATTTTATTACGATATCTACTGGATCGGTATCTATGTCGGAAGCGCGGTCCTCGAAGGCAGCAGAGATCGGGGGCTTGTCAGGATCACCTCCGAGGTGCATTCGGCGGCCTTTCTTTCGAACTTCTACAAGGTGGAGGATTTCGCGGAGAGCAAGGTCAAAGACGGCCTGCCGCTGAACTTCAGGATACGCCAGCGTGAGGGCAAGTACCGGAGCGACAAAGAGACGAGGTTCGACGCGGAAAACGGGAAGATCACCTATTTCGATTATCTGAAGGGGCTCAGGAAGGACCACGAAGGAAAACAGGGAGTCTTCTGGGACGTGATCTCGGGATTCTATTTTCTCAGGACGAAGCAGCTGGAGCCGGAAAAGAAGATCTTCATCGACGTATTCGACAGCAACAAGTTTCTGAATGCCGAGGTGAGCGTGCTTGGCAGGGAGAGGGTGAAGTTCGCGGACAAGGGCGAGATCGACGCGATCGTCGTCAAGCCGGTCCTCAAGTCCGACGGCCTCTTCCAGAACAAGGGCGACATCCGCATCTGGCTCTCGAATGACGAAAACAGGTTCCCGGTCAGGGTCGAGACAAAGGTCCCGATCGGCAGGGTCGTGGCGGAGTTGAAGAAGGTCGAGACCGAACGATAGCCGGGCTGTATCTTACCGCGGCCTTACGCGCGAGCCGTCCCTGACCGAATCGTCGGGATGGGCGATCACCTGGTCGCCTGCAGCGAGTCCTGAAACGATCTCGGCGGCCAGTCCGGTCCTGTGTCCGAGCTGAACGGGCTGAAGACGGGCTTTCCCGCCGCGCACGATAAAGACGTCCCATCCGTCGCCCTTTCTGAAGAGGGCGGCGGCCGGGACCTGAAGCACGTCTTTCCCTTCCCAGATCACGAAGCGGGCGTCGACGCGATAACCGTCGCCGAGCTTTTGCCAACTCTCCGGCGGAGCCGTAATGTCGGCGATGACAAGCGTCCTCTGTTCTTCGACGCCGAGGCTCGAGATCTTCGTAAAGCCGGCCGGCTCGACGGTCCGCACCTTTCCCAAAAGATTTCCCTCGCCGCCCCAGCGTTCGAAGAGTACGGTCATCCCCGGCTTTATCCTGACCGCGTCCTCGGAGAGGACTTCCACCTTCACTTCCAGACCGGCGGGATCGCCGATGTCGATCAGGGGATCGCCGGCATTCACCGAGCCTTCACTCTCGTGATAGATCTTCAGAACGCACCCGGGGGCCGGAGCGCGGACAGGGACGATCTTGCCGCGGTTAACTGTCTGCTCCGCAGCGGAATACCCGAGGGCGCTCCGCGCTTTTGCGAGCTCGAACCGCGCGGACTTCGCCGCGGCTTCTGCCGCAAGCAGGTCGGCTGCGGTGCGCTTTGCCTCGCTTTCGGACTGGTCCATTGCATCCCTCGAGATATACCCCGACTCAAACAGCTTCCTTGACCGTGCGGCATTCGCCTTTGCGTAGTCCGCGGCGGCCGTCCGGGCGCTAACGGTTTCCTCTGCCGCAGCGAGCATAGCCCCGGCGGCCGAGACCGATGCCTCGGCTGCGGCCCGGCTTCTCGGATCAAGGACAGGGGCCTTCTGCGATTCGAGGTCGGCCACGACCTGCCCCTTCTTCACCGGGTCTCCCACGTCCAGGTCGATGCGCCTGAGAAAGCCTGCCACCGGCGCCGAGATGACATACCGGTCTTTTACCCTCGTCTTGCCTTCCTCCTCGACGGTCACCGTCATCGGACCCTTCGCGGCTTTTACGATGTCGACCACCGCCGGCTTCGGCATGAAGCCGTACATGATCGAAAAAACGACGACCGCGGCGACGGCGGCCAGGAGGAGCCATCTCGTTCTGCTCATGCCGTCTATTCCCTCGCCTTCAGGACCGCCACGAGATCGAGGTGGTCAAGCCGGTGGCGCACGATGAGGCCGGAAAAGCACGCCGAGACGACCACCACCGCGGCGGCGAGAGAGTAAGTCGCGCCGCCTATCACCATCGGCACCCGGAAGAGCTCCGAGCTGATCGCCCTGGCGATATACGAAGCGATCTCGCGGCCCATCAGCATTCCCAACGGGATCGACGCGATCGTTATCAGCCCCAGCTCCCCGAGGAAGATATACGAGATCTCTGCGCGAGTGTAGCCGAGCACCCGCAGGCTCGCCAGTTCCCTGCTCCGCTCGGAAAGTGCGATCCGTGCGCTGTTATAGACGACGCCGAAGGCGATCGTGCCCCCGAGGATAGTGGCGATAAAGGTGAAAAAGAGGAGCGCCTCCGCCTGGGTATCATAAAAATTCCTGATCTCCTCCTTCCTCACGACCGCGCCGGCCACCCTCGGCATTTCGACGAGGGTCTTATACACCTCGGCCCGGTAGCGCGGGTCCACAGAGAGGTAGGCGCCGGAGATTGCGCCGCCTTCCTTCATGAGCCGGTTGAGGGCATGGATGTCCATATACCCCTGCAGCCCGATATACTGCTTGACGAGTCCGACCACCGGCACCTGACGGACCGGCCGGTTTCCTTCGAGCACCTCGACCGTGAGCATGTCTCCCGGCCTGATTCCGAGGATGGCGCCGAGATAGTCGTTGAGTACGATGCCGTCTTCAGGGAGGCTGATCGGCCTCAGGCTGCTGTCGAGAGGGGTGTTGAGAGAGCCCCCGGGCTCTATCCCCTGGATCGACGTCCGGTAGCTCCGGTGGCCGAACCTGAGGCGGGCGGGGACGGACCTGAAGACCTCCGCATGGGTCACACCCCGAAGCCCCATCAACTCGTAGACCGCTTTCTTCGAGGTAGGATCGGTAAACGTCACCGTGAGGTCCTCCTTCTGAGAACGTGTAAACTGGACGTCGACCATAAAGTCGACGGCGTCTTTCGAAAAAGTCGCTGCTATCATGATAGCACAGGAGAGCGCGACCCCGGCGATCATCAGCAGGGAGCGGGCCGGCCTTTTGCCGATATTCCGCAGGATCATCCGGGTCGGCTGCGCGAGGAGCCTGCCGATGCCGAGACGCTCCACAATAGAGCGGCGGTACAGTGCGGGCGGCTCGGGACGCATCGCCTCTGCGGGCGGGAGCGTCGCGGCCCGGTGGACCGAGAAAAACGTGCCTGCCAGCGCCGCCGCGGTCGTGATGCCGGCGGCGGTAAGGGCGACCCCCGGCCTCAGCTCGAAGACGAGATAGGGGAAGCGGTAAAATGCCATATAGACGCCGCCGAGGGCCTCTCCGAGGCGCGTCCCCGCGGCGAGGCCGCCCGCGATGCCTGCGACTACAATGACAAGCACCATCTTCGTATAATGGACGCCGACGCCGAGGTTGGAGTATCCGAAGGCCTTCAGAATCGCGATCTGGTCGCGCTGGATGCCGACGGTCCTGCTGACGACGACGTTCAGCAAAAAGGCCGAGACGGCGATGAAGATCGCAGGGAAGATGTCTGCGCTTCTCTGGAGCTGCTTGAACTCTTCGCTCAGAAAACGGTGGGATATCTGCTCCTTTCTGGCATAGGCTCCGAGACCTCCGTACCGGTCGAGGAGAGAGTCGAGCCGCAGGATGACGTCCTCCGCCCTTGCGCCGCGGGAGAGGGTCAGGATCACGTCGTTGAATGCGCCTTTCATGTTGTATGCGGTCCCGAGGCCGTCGCGCCCCATCCAGAGTATCGCATAGCGTTTGTAGTCCGGACTGATCGCCCCGGGTCTCGACTGGAGAACGAATTCCGGCGAAAGGGCGGTGCCGACGATGACGAGCGTCTTCCACCTGCCGTTGATGACCGCGCCGAAGGTGTCGCCCGGCGAGAGGCGGTGCGCTTCGGCAAACGCCTCGCTCACAAGCACTTCGTCGGACCGGTACGGCTCGAGCATCCTTCCCTTTCTGATGTAGGGCGTGTTGAGAAGGGGCTGACCGACGTCCGGCAGTGAGACGATCCGCGCCGTCACAGGCTCAGGGAAACCCTTGATGTCGAGTTTCACGTCGGCGGCCACGCGGGTCTCGGCCGTCCCGATACCCGGTATTTCCGCGATTTGGGCCTTCACGGAGTCCGGCGCGCGCTTCAGCTGCGCGAAGACATCGGCGAAGCGATGGTCGCGATAAAACCTGTCTCTCGTCATATTCAGCGAATCCATGGTGCCGATCAGCATCACGTAAGTTGCGACGCCGCTTACGATAACGAGGACGATTGCGAGCGCCTGCCCCTTCATTTTCCAGAGGTCGCGCAGAAGCTTGCGGTCGAGCATCGGGAGGGGAATCACCAGTGGAGGTCCCCCGGACGCTTCTTCACGTCGTTGACGCTGACTTCGGATATCCTGCCGTCGCTGAGGTGGATGACGCGGTCGGCGATGCCGGCGATATCGGCGTTATGGGTGATGATGACCGTAGTCGTGGCGAGTTCGCGGTTGGCTCTCTCGAGCGCTTCGAGCACCTTTATGCCGGTTGTGGAATCGAGGGCGCCGGTCGGCTCATCGCAGAGCAGGACGTCGGGGTTTTTCGCGATCGCCCGCGCGATTGCTACGCGCTGCTGCTCCCCGCCGGACATCTGGGCGGGGAAGTGAGTGAGTCTTTCCCCCAGCCCCACGAGACTGAGCGCGTCTTCGGGTTTCATCGGTCTTTTCGCGATATCGGTGACGACCGCCACATTCTCCTGCGCGGTCAGGCTCGGGATGAGGTTGTAGAACTGAAAGACGAACCCGACATGATGCCTGCGGTATTCCGTCAACTCGCGCTCGGCGGCCCTTGTGAGGTCTTTTTCCCGGTATACTACCTCTCCGGCCGATGCGGTGTCGAGTCCGCCGAGGATATTCAGGAGCGTCGACTTTCCGCTGCCGGAGGGGCCGAGGAGGACGACCAGTTCCCCGGCGAAGAGGTCCAGGTCGACGCCGCGGAGCGCGTGGACCTCGACCTCTCCCATGCGGTAGAGTTTGGCCAGCCCTTTCACCTTAAATACGACATCCCGGGATATGAGGCACCTCCGATCCGTCTCGATGGACGCTTACCCTTTATAGTATGCCACCGGAAGGAGAGAAAATGTCTGGCGTGACGGGGCTATCGGCCAGCGGCGTATTGCAATACGCCCTTACTGACCGGCATAAGCCGCAGCGACTACGGGGTGGACGATCTTGCCCTGGTGGGTGTTCAGCGCGCTCCTGAGGGCGGGATCTTGTGCGATCGCTCTTTCGACCCCGAGGTCCGCGATCATCTTTATATACGGCAGCGTTGCGTTCGTAAGAGCGATCGTCGAGGTCCGCGGAAATGCGCCGGGCATGTTAGCGACGGCGTAGTGGATGATGCCGTCGACGGTGTAGACCGGATTGTCGTGGGTGGTCGGCCTCGACGTCTCCACGCAGCCTCCCTGGTCGACGGCAACGTCGACGATCACCGCCCCTTTTTTCATCGTGGCGAGCATCGCCCTGGGGATCAGCACCGGCGTCCTGCCTCCCGGCACGAGCACCCCGCCTATCACAATGTCGGCGTCCCTGACCTCTTCCCCCACGTCATGCGCGGTCACCGGCAGGGTATGGATCCTTCCCATGAAGAGCTCGTCGAGACGCTGAAGCTTGTCGGTGCCCTTGCTGATGACGACCGTGTCCATGCCGAGACCGATGCAGACCCTCGCGGCGTTGCTGCCGACTACCCCGGCGCCGAGGATGAGCGCCTTCGCCGGCCTGACGCCGGCGACGCCGGTGGCGAGCACGCCGGTGCCGCCGTGGATCATCTGCAGGTAGTAGACCGCCATGAGAGGCGCCATCCTTCCGGCCACTTCGCTCATCGGCGAAAGGAGCGGCAACGCTCCGCCTTTTTCGAGCGTTTCGTAGCCGAGCGCCGTGATGTTTCGTTCGACGAGAAAACGGGTCAGTTCCCTGTTCGGGGCGAGATGAAGATAGGTGAAGACCGTCTGCCCCTGCCTCAGCAGGCCGTACTCCTCGGGCAGCGGCTCCTTCACCTTGACGATGAGATCGGATTTTTCGAAGAGGACGCCCTGTTCGACGACGTCGGCGTCGGCATCGAGGTACTCTTCATCGCTGAAGCCGCTGCCCGCGCCCGCATCTTTCTCTATCAGGAGGGTATGTCCCGCGGCCCTGAGCTCTTTCACCCCCGACGGCACGATGCCGACGCGGTACTCCTCCTTCTTTATCTCCTTCGGAACGCCGATGATCATGCCGCCGCGAAATACGAGAGGATGTCCGCCTTCTTCGCCTTGGTGATGTTCGCCGGGACGTTCTTTGCCAGCCGAGCCTTTGCCTCGGAAGAAAGCCTTTCGATGATGCGGCCGTTGATCTCCGTCGGAGCGGCGAAATACCATTCGGTCGAGTTGTTTTTCGAAAGGAGGACCTCGATATCATCGGCGATTTTTTTTATGATCTTCTTGTCCTCTTCGAGTGCCAAATTGTGCTGCTCCGGGTATCCTGCGACCTTCGTCCCGGACGCCTTCCTGCTGAAACGCCCCGCCGTGTCGGTGACTTTGTCGATCAGCTTCGTCCGCCCCTCGATCGAGTCGTAGCTCTCAATCATTTTCAGATGCGGACTTTCCAGTATTTCCTGTGTGACGCGATAGGCCCTGAAACGACCCAGATCAACGGCGATAATTATTCTGTCCATAGGTCCCTTTCTCCTCCTGAGGGATTGTATTTTCCGTTTCCTCAATTTCATTGTATCCATTTCCGGGCGGGTTGCATAGATATCATTTCGCATCGATTTCTGTTTGAGGCAACGGGGATATAAGACGGAGAAAAAGGACGCTTCTAGATTTCCGGATAAGATGTTACAATGACTGCATGGCTGAAACAAAAGACCCTGGCATGAAAGAGAATATTTCCGGAAAATTCAGGAATCCCCAGTGGAGAATGTCGGCTGCAGTGCTGCTCGTCTTCCTCGTTATGTTCCTGTGGAGCCAGTACTTCGCCCCTTCCGGGCCTCAGCGGTACGACATAAACTATACCAAGTTCATCGAGCAGCTCGGCGCCGGGAACATCAAGTCGGTTTCGATAAAGAAGCTCGAGGTGACAGGTGAGTTCGTCAGGAAGGTCGACATTACCTATCCGGGCGAAAAGAAACCGGTGGCGGTCACCGAATTCCGGACATATCTGCCGTCGTTTCAGGGAGAAGACCTTCTCGCCGAGCTCGAAAAGAAGAACGTGGTGATCAACGTCGAGCCCGAGGAGGGGAAATCGCTCTTCTGGCAGTTCGTGATCGGAGTTCTGCCCTGGGTGTTGATCATCGGGGTATGGATGTGGATCATGAGGAGGGCCCAGCACCAGATCCAGGGCGGGGCGGGGGGTCTTTTCACCTTCGGACAGAGCAAGGCGAAACTTTTCGACACAAAAAAGCCGGGCGTGACGTTTCAGGACGTGGCCGGCATGGACAACGTGAAGCAGGAGCTCCGGGAGACGATCGAGTATCTGAAGGACCCTTCGAGGTACGCAAAGATCGGGGCAAAGGTCCCCAAGGGGGTGCTCCTGATCGGGCCTCCCGGGACCGGCAAGACGCTCCTTGCCCGGGCCACCGCAGGCGAGGCGGGCGTGCCTTTTTACAGCATCAGCGCATCGGAGTTCATAGAGATGTTCGTCGGGGTCGGTGCGTCGCGGGTGAGGGACATGTTCCAGAAGGCCAGAACGACGCATCCCAGCATAATCTTTATCGACGAGATCGACGCGGTCGGAAGGACCAGAGGCGCGGGGCTGGGGGGAGGACACGACGAAAGGGAACAGACCCTCAATCAGCTCCTGAGCGAGATGGACGGCTTCGACCCGCATGAAGAGGTGATCGTCATGGCGGCGACCAACCGGCCGGACGTGCTCGATCCCGCCCTTCTGAGGCCGGGCCGGTTCGACAGACATATCGTGGTCGACAGGCCCGGATGGAAGGAACGGAAGGCGATACTTCAGATCCACGTAAGGGCCAAGATCCTGTCGGACGACGTGGACCTCGATACAATCGGCAAGGGGACCCCCGGGATGACGGGCGCGGACCTCGAAAACCTGGCGAACGAGGCGGCGCTGGTCGCCCTGCGGAAGAAGAAGGAAAAGGTGGAGATGAGCGATTTCGAGGAGGCGAAGGACATCATCCTGATGGGTTCGAAGCGGGAAGAGACTATCAGCGATCTCGAAAAGAAGATCACCGCCTATCACGAGGCGGGGCATACCCTGGTGGCCCGGGAGCTGCCGGGCACCGACCCTATCTATAAGGTGAGCATCATCCCGCGCGGCATGGCGATGGGCGTGACCCAGCTCCTCCCCGAGGAGGACAGGCATTATTATCCGAAGGCCTATCTCGTCAACAGGCTCTGCGTGGCCTTGGGCGGAAGGAACGCCGAGAAGCTGGTCTTCAACGACGTCAGCAGCGGCGCGGCGAGCGATCTGAAAGAGGCTACGTCGCTTGCAGAGAAGATGGTCTCCCAGTGGGGCATGAGCGACAGGATCGGCCCGGTGAACCTCGGCCGGGGCGAGGAACACCCGTTTCTCGGCCGCGAGCTCTCGATGCCGAAGCGCTATAGCGAAGAGATGGCCTGGATCATGGACCAGGAAATCCAGAAGCTGATCAGCGAGGCAGACGAGAAGGCGCAGAAGATCCTGGCCGGAAACAGGCCTGTGCTCGACGCGCTTGCAGAGGCGCTCCTGAAGGAAGAGGTCCTCGAAAAAGGCCAGATCGAGAAGATCATCCAAGAGGCGAGGGAAAAGAATGGATAGGCCTTTCCGCGCATAGGCGAGGGGGAGATAGAGTCAGGCAAAAAAAGGAGGGGCTTGCGCCCCTCCAATGGGGGAGGGTACTTCAGAACGTCACGTCGAAGGTAAGGTAGATGTCGTGCGCCTTGTCGAGCGGCGGGAACATCTGGGCGTTCATCGGATTGTTCAGGTCAGACATGCTTTTCGGTTCTCCGACCCAGTTGTTGCTGCCGGTATATTTGAAGTCATAATACTGATAGCCGAGCCGGAAATATGCCTTGCCGTATTTCGAAAGCGGCTTGTTCTTGATCTCCTGAATAACGTATGCCTCGTAGACGCTGCCGTGGGCGCCGAGCTTGCTCGTCCACATGTCGTCCGAGGTCGGGTCGAAGGCGAGCCAGTATTTCGAGCCGTAGTTGTACTCCAGGCCGATCTTCGTTCCGGTCGAGATGAAGTCGTACCGCGCACCGAGATAGAGGGCTCCGCCCGTATGGTTTTTCCTCTCGCCGCCGGCGTCGTACATGAGTCCGCCGACCGGCAGCAGCCCTCCGGGAACGCCCGGCGCGACGACCGTTACGAGATTGTCGTTGGGATGCGTAACGCTCAGCGCGCCGCTTGCAAAGAGGTTCAGGTTGTCGAAGAGCTTGCCCATCACCGTTATCCCGTACTGGTCGACGTCCCCGAGGTTGACGTTGGGTCCGAAGCCGAGGTTCGTGCCGTTGCGGTACTCAGGATAGCCGAAGAGGCCGAACGCCCTGTCCCACTGCAGTTCGACATGGAGATTGTCGGTATCGTAGGGGGCGACGTTTATCCCGAGAAAGCCGACGTCCTCAAGGCCGTTGTTCGGCCTGTAGCCGCTGTCGAAGCCCTTGCCGTAGCAGATCTTTGCGTATGCGCCGGGGAGCGCCTCGATGTCCGGCGCCACCCCGAGCGTCGCGCCGTCGAAGGCATAGTCGATCATGAGTCCCGGCACGCCGGCATTTCCGCTCCTCTCGAGGTTCTCCCTGAGATTCGTGGGTACGCCGCTGGTCGACGGCCTTCTGCCGACCGAGAACCAGATCGGCTGATTTGCGATATTCGACCATGTGGCGAAGGCCTGGTCCACTCTGAGGATGTTGTCCTCCGGGAGATGGCCGACATTGCCGTCGAAGACGAAGAACTTATCCGCGAAGAATGCGCTTGACGGGCCGGCGACCGGCTCTTCGGTCTCATGCCCCCAAACCTTGTACATCAACAGCCTTGCCTTCACCGTGATGTCTTCGGTTGCGCGGGCCTTCAGGTTGAGACCGAAACGGTTAGTCATGAGTGCATCGTTCTTTACGTCGTGGCCCTGGACCTGAAGCACCGTTGGCGGCCCTGCTGGCAGTCCCATTGCCGCGGGGTTCGGCACAAACTGATAATAGTCGTGGACCGTGCCCTTCAGGTAGTCGTATCTGCCGCGGTAGTCGCCTCCGATCTCGAGCCAGCTCGGCTTTGCCGCACGCTCGGCCGTCTTTTCCACTTTCGCGACCTTTTGATCGGTCGCGGTCCCTTTCTTTTGCATCTCCTGCATCTGCTGTTTGAGGGTTGCGAGCTCCTTCGTCAGCTCGTCTATTTTCTTCATGATCTCCCCCTGGTCAGCCCCCCGAGCCGGGAGGGGGAGAAGAAGCGCGAGCAAGACGAGTACCGAGAGAATAACCTTCATGCGAATCCTCCTTTTGAGATAATTATCTTATAGCTGCACGAAAGGGAAGACGAACGTTGCATTCGCCTTCTCTTTTCCCCGGTGCAACTTACGACGCAAGCCTGTGGTTTGCAGCTCAGCAGCCGGGTTTAGTGCCCTTGAAGTCGCTGTTGAGCTTAACCTTGTTCTTGCCGTCCTCTACGATGTATCTGATCTTCACTTCGTCCCCCTTGAAGAGCCTGTCGTCGAGTTTTTTCAGCGCATTGTCGTTTTCGATGACAAAGGTCATCTCCTTCCCGTCATCCAGCGTCACGACGACGGTCTTGTTGTCGATGTCATAATCCTTGATCTTGCCTTTGACGGATATCTTGTCCTCCGCAAGGACGACGCCCCCGATCAGCGATACGCAGAGCATCGCGATCAGGATTACCGAAACTGCCTTTGCGATCCTCATCCCGAATTCCTCCTTCTTTTGGAAGGGGATGTATGACTCCCCTTCCGGGTTGATAATTACTTTTGCGCGGCGCGTGAGTCCTGCGCCGGCGCGGCGGCGTTCGTTTCGAACCTCCCGCCGACCCTCATCGGGTCGCCGGTATATCCGAGTTCCTGCCAGTTGAGCCTCGTATCTCTGCCGAAATGGCAGTCGCTGCACTTGAGGGCCTTTGCCTTCGGGGCAACCTCATGGTTTATGCTCCCGTAAAATCCTGTCGCGACGAACTGGAACTTGCCGCTGTAAGGGAGCCCCGAGGCCTTTGCCCCGTCGACGAGCGCCTTTTGCCAGTTGTAGTGGGTCCAGAGGCCGCCGTAGTTCTGGAAGATCGAAAGATAGTGGTACTTCGAGTCCATCGGCTGTTTGCCCCTATGCACCTTGAAGGGGTATATCTTGGAGTTTGGGTCCTTGATCGACCCCGTCGGCTTCGAAAGATATACCGTCTGGGCCGGGTCCTTGATCACCTGTCCCTTGAGATACCGCTCGGTCTTTCCGTCATACCAGGCGTAGGTAGGCACGACGTTCATGTCCCAGACGAAGGATCCCTTGTGCTTCGCGTAGGTTTCTTTGCCGAACTTCTCTTCCGGTTCGATGTCCTTGCCGACCTGGGACCAGTCCCAGCTCATCTTCGTCGCCTGGCCCTTGGCAAAAAGAGGGATGTGGCAGGTCTGGCAGGCCACCGTTTTCATGTGCCTGTCGAGGGTCTTGTGTTCCGCCGAGTCCCTGTGAGGGTCCCTGTGGCAATCTTCGCAGCCGACCCTCCCGTCGTTCGTGGCGAGAAAGGTGGAGGCGCCGGCGATCCTGTGCTCCTTCGTGATATGGCAGGCCTGGCATGTCATGTCGGTGGGACCTCCCATATGCACGTCGTGGTCCTTCGTCGGCTTGATGAGCGTCGAATCGAGGTCGCCGTGTTTGACCGCGTCTCCGCCTCCGCCGAAGAAGTGGCAGACCCCGCAGTTGTTGCGGTCAGGCAGGCTGACGCTCTTTGCGGCACGCAAGAGGTCCATCTTTCCCTTCTCAAGAAGAACCGGATCCGGATATCCTCCCAGGGCCTTCTTGTAGTTGCCCTCCTTTGCATGACATACGAGGCAGTCTATCTTCGTCTTATCGTTCAGCGGGGCTGAGTTGTCCGTCCAGCCGTAGCCGATATGGCACTTGGTGCAGAAGGGCCTGCTGCCGCCCTCGATGTCGGTGCAGAAGTTGTTAAGAAGGTTTGCCTTGCCGTATTCCTCCTTGCTGTTTTCGAGACCCTTCACCGTTCTCGGTACCCCTTTCCATTTCCAGTGTGGGGTCTGAAGGATTTCTTCGCCCTGCTTTTCGTGGCACTGCAGACATGCCGTCGTGACGTCCTCGCCCGTCTTGAACGGGCCCTTGATCAACTCGAAGTGGTTGACCGTCGCCGATTGCGCTGATGCCGCGGAGAGGAAAAATACTACCGCGACCGCCGAGAAAAGCCTTGTTTTCATAACTACCTCGCTTCTGATGTTTGTACGCTGTTACAAGGTAACAGTGGCTTATGTGAAGGGATCTTTCTCCTGAAGTTGTCGGCAGGGAATGTGAGGGCGTTATCGGCAACGGGCAGGCGGTGAAAGCATGAAGGCAGCCTAACGCCTGAAGCGATAAATATGATGTCCTCTCTTAAACAGAGGTTCATATTTATTGATACCGCCATACTTAAAGATAGTCAATCTAATTGTTAAAGTCAAGTAAATTCGAAACAGTGCAAGCTTCGTAGTACGTTGCTAAGTGAAACAAGTAACAAAGAAACAGGAGATATTGTAGCGATAATGCCGTTATGAGCGTTTATAGTGTAAACGCGTTATTGCAGGTAGGCATCCCTATTGTGAAAGAGAAAAAAGCGGTTCCCTGATAGATTCCCCCTTGCAGACGGGGCACTTCCCGGGCTTTCTGAGGCGTTCCCTTTTGCTGAAGACGAAGCCGCATTTGGCGCACTCCGCAGGGATTATCAGCAACTGGTGATCCTTCTTATCCAAGGTCTTTCGTATATGAGAGAGATGTTCGTAGACCTCCTTTTCGGGAATCCTCACCTCGAAGGAGATGTCTTTTGCTGAGGCCTCCCCCCGCCCGAGTACCGAGATAATCTCCCGCCGGACCGTCTCATGCCGCTCCTGCGGAACGGCGGGGCCTTTGTCTTTCTTTTTCACGCAGCCTCTGTTTTCAGTCTAATCCGGCGGGCGGCAAAAGACAAGCAGAACCGGTGAATGCTACAATTGATCATGAAAAGCGTCGCCGGTTTTTTCATCTTCGTTGCCCTGGTCGTCGGATTTCTCCTGCTTTTCCCCGGCAAGAAGTATCCGCCGATCCCGCCGGACGTCCTCCATAAAAGGGGGCTGCAGATCGCTGATTGCACGGGATGCCACGGGCAGGGGAAGCAATACGCGCTGAAGGCAACGCATCCGCCGAAGTTCGAGTGCTTCAAATGCCACCAATGGCCGAAGAAGACTTGATCCTGACGGTGAGAAAGAGGGAGCGCAGATAAGCCAGCGCTTCGCCCGGGAGCAGCTCGTTGAAGCAGCGGCGGTCAAATAAAGAAGGAAGGTAATGAAAACCGATTGGCCGGGGTCCTGCCGGACCCCGGTCCCAAACCAAGTCGCGGGTTCTTATCTAGGTTCTTTTTCTTCTTCTTAGGTAATAGGCAGAGCCCAGCCCCGCGGCCAGCATGAAAATAATCATGCCCCACTCGTTCATCGTCGGCACCGCCTGCGGCTGCGCGGAAGCAGTGATGAAGCCGCCGTTTGGAGCGGCATCGGTCGGCTCAGGCTGCGTACCGACAACAGTGGCAAGGTTTACCGCACGAGGGCTGCCTATGTCGCTTGCCGGGACGGTAAAGGTTATGGTGCCTCCCGATACAGAAGAAGGCACTGCGGTCATGGTGGCGTCCGATGTCCTGCTCAGCGAAGCCTGAGCATTGGCAGCATCAAAAGACAGCAGGTATTCATCGCCCAACTGCGAGGTATAAGGAGAATATAAGTCGACAGTCGGGGTAGCGCCGGTTGCCGGATTCTGGTCGGTGTCGAGGTCGACAAGCCCGACAAAGTTTGTTGGGTCGATAGCATTCGAGAGCGTTATGCTAATGACAAGCGCGCTCCCGGTGAATGAGGCCGAAAATGATGTGATATCGGGCTGGACCGCTCCTGCTCCGAAGGTATCCCCGATCGGGTCGGTTATTGCGTCTTTGAGTGCGGCGGGCACCTTTAAGGCCGCCTGTGTTTTAGGCATGGCGTTTGGGGCCCATGCCCCCTCCGAAATTGACGCAAGAAACACCACCATAAGGAAAACAGCAATGGAATTACGCATAAGCCCCCCTAAAATGGAATGGCGTATATTACTGCATAAAGTGAGGCCAGGTCAATGTCCTTCGCGCCCAGTCGCCTTGATTTAAGCCGCGCGGTGAAATATAATAGTTTTTCCCCAGTGTAGGCTCAGGAGAGATGACCGAGTGGCCGAAGGTGCACGACTGGAAATCGTGTGTGCGCTAATACCGCACCGTGGGTTCGACTCCCACTCTCTCCGCCATTCCTTTTTTTTAGTGTCAAAGGGTTACTAAGTCTCGCAAAATCCCCTAAAAAACTACCGCACAACTACCGCACATTCTCATCTCAGGAATTTGCGAGATTAACCAACATTTGTATTTGACAATAGCCCCTGCCCATGATAAACACTAAACAAAAGGGAAACATCCCCACAAAACCGAACCCTTCATGAGAGGGGCACAAGGAGAATGTACCATGAAAAAAATAAATGTATTAGCTACAGCAATTTTCTTTAACGTAATCCTGATGCTTTCTAGCGGGGCCAATTTCTCACAGGCGGCAGAAAAGATGATGGACAAAGAGAAGATGATGAAAGAATCCGACATAACGATGGAAAAGGGCGAGATTCGGATGGATAAAGGTCAGATAATGATGGATAAGGGCCGGATGATGATTGATAAAGGCAAGAGGGACAGCACGATTGGCAAGGGCTCGATGATGGATGAAGGCGCGATGATGATGAAAGAAGGCCAGATGATGATGGACGAAGGCGGGAGGCTGAAAGATACGATGTTGATTGAAGGCGGGAAAATGATGATGGAGAATGGGAAGATGATGAAAGAGGGCAAAATGGACAATGACACGATGATTAAGGAAGGCGAGAGGATGATGAAAGAAGGCCAGACGGTGAGGGATTCAGAGAAAAAATGAAGGAAGGTATGGCGAAATAAGGTTCTGAAACGACGGGAAACCATCGAAAGACGATGAGAGTAAAGAGCCTCAAAAAACTGCGGGGACAGGGATCTTTGATAACGTCGGAACTACTGACGCAGCAGGCCACCTGACCTTCACGGGGGAAGCCGGCAAAGATTATTACTTTACATTCAGCAAGGCCGGTGGCGCAGGCTGCAGGGTGCGGATGACCGACAAGGTTTTGCTGTCAAGAAAACCAGGGGGCAAGACAGCACAAAGTGTGGCACACCACACTTTGTGCTGCCCCAGTTATGTGGCATGTCACATGTTGTCGGTTCAGCAATATATCAAATGCCTACGCTTAACTAGTTGAAAGTATGCAATAATTAATTACTAAATCAAATTGTTGCCATCAGGTACATATTTTGCTATCTTTACACAAGTCGGCAAATATCCCTGAGTTCATCTTTCCAGGAAGAATGCCCGAAATCATTTATTTGAGGTGACCTATGAAGTGCCCTTATCTCGTACGATGCGCGATGTCGAAGTGCAAAGCGGCAAACAGTTCTTCCCTGCCGGGGCTGTTCGAGCTTCAGAAATACTGCGATGCCGGCGGGAATTTCAAAGTCTGCCGTCTGTTTCAGCTCCTGGCGGGAGGGAAGAAGATGCCGCCGATGACGAGATCGCTTGTCCGCAACATGTAAAGGCGGTGACCGGTTTCAGAGAACGGTCACCGTACTCGCCTGCGGTCCTTTCTCGCCTGCTTCCTTCACAAACCTTACCTTGGTCCCGACCTTCAGCTTCCTGAAGTTTCCATTCACCACGCTGTTTGCGTGAAAGTAGACCTCGAGACCGTCGTCCGTCGTGAGAAAGCCGTAGTTCCTCTCCAAGAAAAGATTGCTGACGACCCCCCGTGGCGGCTCTTCGTGATGCTTCACGTCGCTCCTCTGCTCCCTGGCGAAATCCTCAAGTTTGCGCCGCGCGTCGCGAAACGCATCGCGTACCGCCACGTAAAGGTCCTTGTCCATCTCGCGCTTGACTGTCAGTTCGGCGCCCGGCAGGGTCATGTAGATGTGCACGGAGTATAATTTCCCCTCGTGCGGATGCCTCCGGGGAGAATCTATCACTACCCTGCAGCGCGTGATCCTGTCGTACAGGCTGTCGAGCTTCACCGCTTTTTCGGTTATGTCCGACCTGATTGCGTCGGTCAGTTCGATGTCGCGGGCGGTAATCTGTAGCGGTATTTCCATTCGCATTCCTCCATGGGCCGGCGTAACCCGGCCCTCGTTCAGTGACACCTATAATTCCATCTTAGCAGATTCCCGGCGCGGAACAAGAGGCGAGGGAAGGGGGGGGAGGAACTGAGTCATTTCTTGGCATGGAGGCATTTTTTTCTTGACAAAGGGGACCCCCGGTTGCTAAATCAGCGGCGAACAACACTCTTGGGGGATCGGAGACTTCGGGGCCGGGCGTATTGTAGGCAATGTCGGCAGGAGGGTTCGGGAGACGATCTGGGAGAATGTTGAAAAAGGGCTCGGGGAAGGCAATGTGGTAATGGCGTGGAACACGAATACGGAGTCGGGGTTTGATTTTATGACTTTGGGGCCGAACAGGCGAATTCCGGTAGAGCTTGACGGCATCAAACTTGTGTCTTTCCTGCCGGAAAAAGAGGAAAGTGAAGACTCTGCGTTTGCATGAGATTTTGTCGGTAGATTTTAGTTCTTTGAAAACTGACTTATTAATCAGCAGGTTATAAGAAGTATGTTCCCCGCAGACGCGGGGATGAACCGATGATCGCAGCACCGATTTCCGCTGCGACGACATGTTCCCCGCAGACGCGGGGATGAACCGGTGCATGTGAGTGCGGAAGCGGATGTGATTATTGTCTGGGCTTTTCTGCAACGTATGAAACAAATGGTCTTAGACCGGGGAACAGCCTTGCCATAAGCTGCTTCACGCCGGCATTAAAGCCGCCTCTATAGATAACCGTGACGACAACAAAGCCGACGTTTTCCAGGAACTCGATAACCTCTCTCGTTGTGTACTCCCGCACATGTCCCATATGACCGAGTCTTTCCAATTTTTGATACTCCGCATACGTATTCCCGGAACAGGAAAAAGCGCGATTTCTGATCAGGAAATTGAGGATGCCCTCGAGAGATCTGAGGTTTGGACTGGAAAGCATCAGGGAGCCCCCGGGTCTCATGACGCGCAAGACCTCAGATAAAGTGAATATCGGGTTTATGCGGAGATGCTCAAAGAGTTCATTAAAAAAAATGGCGTCGAACGAGTTGTCCGTGAAAGGCAGTTTCTCTCTTTCGATGTCGCATTTGATCACCGCGATGCCGGTCTTTTCTATTGTCGTTTTATATCTTTCCGGCGCTATATCGATGCCGGTAACGTTGTAATTACTCGCGGAGAGAGCCGCCGTAAATAATAACGGCACCGACCCGACTTCCAAAACGGCGCTGTCCTGGCGCACGCGCTCCCGTGCGATATCCAAATCCGACGCGATCCGTGACTTATGGTTCGCAATGTATGAATCATGCAATGCTGACAGCGACCGGTCTTCCGGCGACAGCGTCTTTGCGCAGTCCTCTACTATCCTCATTGACTCCGCGGAAGGTTGAAAGCTTTGTGATTCGAAATTCATGAGTTCTCCCGGCAACCTGATATTTTGCGGGTCTCGCCCTTGCAGGATAATAGCATATTCATCGCGCCTTGTGAATAAGCCGGGATTAACCAGGCAAGCGGCAATGCCAGCACGCGCCGGCATATGCCGGCACTATTGACTCCGCAGGGCTATTGACAAACAGCCGGCCCCTCATTTAATGTATTTTTGTTATCAGGATCGGGGAAGAACGCAGCTCATCGTCGGGATCGCGTCGTCGCACACAGTTATACTTTCCCCTTCTCTGACTAACCATCAACTCCCGCTTTTTTTGCGGGGAATAATCTGACCAGGGAGGGTACTATGGGGAACGGGCAGAGGAAGTGGACGGTGATGGTCTATCTTGCGGGCGACAACAATCTCGACAGCGCCGGCGTGGTCGACCTCAAGGAGATGAAGAAGGTCGGCTCGACCGACGACGTGGCGGTGGTGGCCCAGTTCGACAGGGTCGGCAACAAGGGGACAACTAAGCGGTATTACCTTAGGAAGAACGGGACGCTTGAGGACGACGTCGTCGTGGATCTCGGTGAGACGAATACCGGCGACCCCAGGGTGCTTGAGGACTTCATCCTCTGGGCCGCCTCCAAGAACCCCGCCGAGCACTACATGACGGTCATCTGGAACCACGGAAGCGGCTGGGACGACGATAACGTCTACCGCGTCGGCAGCTCCCTCGGGCGGGACATCGCCCGCCGGGGCGTAACCGTATCCGACACCCGGTTCGGCGCACCGGTTCCCTTCAGCACCGCACGGGCGATCACGCGGCGCGGTTTTAGGCGGGCGCTCTTTCGCCCCTCGGTCGAAAAGGCGATGAAGACGCGGGCCATCGCCTTCGACGACGGGGCACGGGACTTTCTCGACAACATCGAGATGAAGCAGGTCTTCTCGAGCGTCAGAAAAAAGCTCGGGAGGAAGATCGACGTCCTCGGCATGGACGCCTGCCTCATGAACATGCTCGAAGTCCATTACCAGGTGAAGGACCAGGCCCTTTACTGCGTCGGCTCCGAAGAGACGGAGCCGGGTGACGGCTGGCCGTACGACACTGTACTTGCTGCCCTCGCCGCAAAGCCTGCCATGACGCCGAGGGACCTTTCGGCCCTTGCAGTAGGCAGATACCTCAAGTCCTACCGCGCCTCCGACAACGTGACCCAGTCCACCTGCGACACCGGAAAGGCGAAGGCCGTTGCCGCCGCCGTCGACAGGCTTGCCCGCCTGCTGACGAGCGGGCTTTCGAACGCCGCTGTCAGGATGTCGGTGATAGAGGCGAGAAGCAGGGTCCAGTCCTACTATACGCCCGATTATGTCGACCTCGCGGACCTCTGCCTTCTGCTCATGCAACTGACGGACAAGAAAGAGATCAAGACGGCCTGTCAGGCGGTGATTGACGCCTTGATGAAAAGCGGCATGGTCATAAAGTCCGGATATAAAGGCCCCGACGTGAGTCACTCACACGGCGTATCGATTTATTTCCCGACGAAGAGGCTCTCGCCGCTTTACGCGAGGCTTGACTTCGCGAAAAAAACGAAATGGGCGGGCTTCCTGGCCGCATATCTCGGCAGGATGAGACGCAAATGATCGACCGGCGCTATTGTTCGAGAGGTCTTATCCCTGTCCTTCTTCTCTTCCTTGGGGCCTGCGCCCCGATGATCGGGCCGTACAGTCCGACTGCGTATAAGAACGCCACCGGCCTCAAGGCCGAGACCCTTGCGCTGATGGACAGGGCGACAATGCCGTATTCCCAAAGCGAGGCCATGATCGAGGAGCTGATGGTCGAGATCGATAAGGCGTACGAGTACGTCCACGGCATGCCCTCGGACGACCTCTCCGCAAGGCAGTGGGCGCTCCTCAGGAGGCCCGACGGGGACCTTCTCGGGAAGTTCCTCGACCGCTGGAAGACGGACGGCAGGCTGACGCCGGTCTATATCGGCGAGTTCAAGGGGCTCGTTTCGGACGCCTTCGACGAGATCATCTGTCTCGAGGCGAACAAGAAGGCGGCAAACCTGTGTCTGAAATAGGGGGCGAAAGATAATGGCGACATTCGACGATTACCTCGATGAACTGCAGCAGGGAGCGAAGAAGCTCGCGGCAGGGCTTGTCGACGGCCTTCAGGCCGACGCCCTTTCGGATATGAATGCATTTCTGAAGAGATCCGAGAGGGACCTGGCCCGCTGGACGAAGCAGCTGGCTGAGGGCGAGATCACGACGCAGGATTTTGACGATTTTGTTCAGGGCAAGAAGGCCCTGGCAGAAATGCATAAGCTGACAAAGGCCGGGCTCGCCGCCGCGAAGCTGGAGCGGTTCAGGGCGGACCTCATCAGCCTCGTGATCAATGCCGCGGTGAAGGTCTATCTCTGATCCGCGGATGAGGAGCCGATGACACGATTACGCCGGGACATAATCCTGTCGATCTGCTGCGTCTTTCTCATACTCCTGAGCGGGCATCCGGCTTTTGGCTGGCACGACAGGACGCATCTCGCCGTTGCGAAGGCGGCGGAATACGATGGCTGGTATAACGCCGCCGGGCCAGACATGGCAAAGCTGAAGTTCGGGGCGGCCGAGGGGACGAACCACTGGTGCAATAACTCCTCCGGCCTCGACGTGACGCCGTCCGTTGTCCTCGACCAGGCGGCGAAATACAATAAGGCATCTGACGGGGAGGGCCATCTCTACGGCGCTATCATCGCCTCGCTCCGGGCCTATATGAAAGACAGGGAAGGGGGGAAGTACGCCGAATATCATATGGCCTACTGCGCCCACTACATAGGCGATCTGGGCATGCCGCTTCATAACGCGCCCTTTGACGAATTCAACGAGGCCCGCCACAGCGCCGGCGACGATATCGTCGAACTCGGCGTGCTGAACAATATCGGCCTGATCCAGAATAATATCTATCCGATCGTCATTGGCGGCGAGGCCGACCTTGCCGTCGAGATAGCCAGGATCGCCAATATCGGCCGACGACTTGCGCTGAGACTGAGGGAAGAAAACAGGGAGATGACGCAAGACGAGGCATACATGCAATTGTCTCACAGCGCTTCGCTCCTGAGAGCGGTGCTGGGCTACGCGAGGAAGGCGAAATAATAACGCCACCGATATGCGAAGGCGCGCTTGGCGGGGAGATACCCGGAATTCCGCTCAGCTCGGCTTTGAGGAGTAATGGCTTCCGCCATGGCCTGTTGCGGCCGATTCCTTTCCCCGATACAATGAGAGCAGTAATCGTATAACGAAACCATTAACGCTCTCCGAGGGAAAGCGGCGGAGAGATACAAGGGGGAAAGGATAATGCTGATCGAATTTACCGTTGTTCCCCTCGGCTCCGGCAGCAGCATAGGAGACCGGGTCGCCGAGGTCCTCAGAATAGTCGACGAAAGCGGGCTCCCGTATAAACTGACGCCGATGGGTACTGTGGTGGAGGGCGAGTGGGAAGACCTCTTCAGGCTCGTAAAGAAATGCCATAAGGCGGTGCTGAAGAACGAGGAGAGGGTGCTGACGTCGATCTCGGTGGACGACAGGAAGGGGAAGAAGAACAGGCTCGTGGGAAAGGTGGAGTCGATAGAAAAGCGGCTCGGCAAGTCCCTCAAGAAATAGGAGCGGAGGCCTATCGATGGCGGGAGGAACGATCTGGAAGGGGCGGATCCATTGCGGCGGGATCGATGTCCCGGTAAAGCTTCACAGCGCGATCAGGGAGGAACGGGTGCAGTTCCATCTCCTTCATAAGCGCGACAACGCGAAATTGCGGCAGGTGATGATCTGCGCCTACGAGCAAAAGCCGGTGCCGGCGGAGGAGCAGGCGAAGGGGTACGAGGTCGAAGAGGGAAAATATCTCATCGTCGACCCGGAGGAGCTTGAACATACTTCCCCGAAGGAGAGCCGCCTGATCGAGGTCCATGAATTCGTCGGGGCAGGAGAGGTCGACCCGGTCTTCTTCGGGCGGGCGTATTACCTCGAGCCCGACGGCAAGGCAAGCGGGTATCTCGCCCTCGCGGAGGCGCTAAGGGAGACGGAGACGGAAGGCGTCTGTACCTGGACGATGAGAAAGCGGTCCTGGTTCGGGGCACTGCAGGCCAGCGGGAATGGCCTTCGTCTCAGCACCCTGCGGTACGCCGACGAAGTCGTCCCCGCGAAATCTCTCGAACTGGCGAAGATCCCCCTGCCGGAGAAGGAGCTGAAGATCGGGATCGAGCTGATCAATCAGCTGAGCGGACCGTTTCAGCCGGAGAAGTTCGAAAACGAGCACCAGAAGAAGCTCCAGCATCTGATCGACAGAAAGGCGCGCGGAGAGAAGATCGCCATCCTCCGGCCGCGGCGGATCAGGCCGACTGCGCCGGACAAACTGTTTGAGACGCTCGAGGCGAGTCTGAAGAAGGTGGCGTGAATCGGTCAATAATTGCGCGATAAGAGGAAGAATGATAGTTGTAAACTCCCTTAATCCCCTCTTGACCCAAGAAGGGAAGCTCTGAGCCCCCCGTAAGAGGGGACCGGGGGCGCTATGACGCACTATTCCGATTCAGCGGAGGAGAGATAAATGGCAATGCAGGGGATATGGAGCGGGACGATCAGTTTCAGCCTGGTGGCGATCCCGGTGCAGCTGGTGAGGGCGATCGAACCGGGCCGCGTATCCTTCCGCATGCTTCACAGCGCGGACTACTCTCCCCTCCGGAGGAAGATGTTCTGTCCCGAGGAAGAGAGGATAGTTTCCCCCGAGGAGATCGTCAGGGGCTACGAGATCGGGCCGGGCAGGCATTTCCTTATAACGGACGAGGAGCTGGAGTCTGTCTCGCCTGAAAGGAGCCGGACGATCGAGATCTCCGAGTTCATCGATCTCAGGGAGGTGGATCCGATCTACTACGACCACCCGTACTATCTCGTGCCCGAGAAGGGGGGAGAAAAGGCATACCGTCTGCTGGCCGAGGTGATGGAGCGGACGGGGAAGGCCGGCCTCGCGAGGTTCGTGCTGGATGAGCGCGAGCATCTCGTGGCGGTCAGGAGCGCCGAAGGCGTGCTGGCGCTGATTACGCTCCATTACGCCGGGGAGGTCCTTCCGGCCGGGGATATCCTGGCGGCGGGCGGGCAGATCGATGCCCTGGAGAAGGGCCGCATGAAAAAGGAGATCAAAAAGAGGATGTCCCGTTTCGATCCGGATGCCTACGCAGACGGGAGAAGAAAGAGTCTCCTCGATCTCCTGAAGAAGAAGGCGAAGGAGCGGCCGCCGGTCGAGGCGCCCGCCGCGGAGGGAGAAGAGACGGAAGGACCGGCCGATCTGATCGCCGCACTCCAAAAGAGCATGCGCAAGCTGAAGGAGGACCGGTGAGCCGCAGCATAGTCGAGATAGGAGGCCGAAGGCTTCCGCTGACGAACCTCGAAAAGGACCTCTACCCGCCGTACGGCTTCACGAAGGCCCACGTCCTCGATTACTACCGCCGCATCGCGCCGGTCATCCTGTCTCATCTGAAAGACCGGCCGCTGACGCTGAAGCGCTATCCCGACGGCGTCGAGAAGGATTATTTCTTCGAAAAGCGCTGTCCCGGGCACCGGCCCGCCTGGCTGAAGACCGCGGATCTCGTCCGCGACGGCGGGGAACGGATGACGGTCTGTCTCGTCAACGACCTCGAGACGCTTATTTGGGTCGAGAACCTCGCGTCACTGGAGCTCCACGTGCCGTTGGCAAAGGCCGTCTCGCCGAAGACGCCCGATTCGATCGTCTTCGATCTCGACCCCGGCGAGGGGGCGAATGTCCTGGACTGCGCCCGCGTGGCGCTGATACTCCGAGGCCTGCTTTTGGAATGGCGGCTTGCAGGTTTCGTAAAGACCTCCGGCAGGAAGGGCCTCCATCTGTATGTCCCGCTGAACCGAAAAGAGGCGACATTCGACGAGACCAAGAGGTTTTCGAAGGCGGTGGCGGTCGTCCTTGAGAAGAATTATCCCGATCTCGTCACCTCGCGGATGGCGAAGGAATTCCGGAAGGGGAGGGTCTTTATCAACTGGTCGCAAAACGATGCCTCCAAGACGATGGTCTCCGTCTACTCTCTGCGCGCAGGGGAAAAACCGGTCGTGTCGTTCCCCCTGTCATGGAGGGAACTGGAGAATGCTTCGGAGCGGGGCGATCCCGACAAACTGCGAGTCCTGCATTCCGAGGCGGTCCGCAGGGCCGGAAAAAGCGGCGATCTCTTCCGGCAGGTGCTGACGAAGAAACAGAGGCTCCCTCATCCATGAAGCGGCCGCCTTTGCTGTTGTGGTTCATGCAGTGATAATGGTGATCGCGTGAAACTGAAGGAATACAAGACGAAACGAAGGTTCGGGGAGACCCCGGAGCCGGAGCCTCGTCTCCACGGAAAAGGAGGCGGGCTGGTCTTTGTCGTACATAAGCATGCGGCGCGTGCCCTCCATTACGATCTGAGACTGGAGATGGAAGGGGTACTCAAGAGCTGGGCGGTGCCGAAGGGGCCGTCTCTCGACCCCTCGGTGAAAAGGCTGGCGGTGATGGTCGAAGACCACCCGTTCGAGTACAAAGACTTCGAGGGCGTCATCCCCGAGGGCAATTACGGGGCGGGAGGAGTGATCGTCTGGGACAGGGGCATCTATCGGCATCCCGCAGGGGAAGACGGAAAAGAGGGAGAGAGTCCTCTCCTTGAGGGGTTAAAGAGAGGGGACCTGAAGTTCGTCCTGGAGGGGGAAAAGCTTCGCGGCGAGTTCGCGCTCGTGAAGACCGCGATGGGAAAGAATTCCTGGCTCCTCATCAAGAAGAAGGACGACTATGCGACGAAAGAGGACATCCTCGGGGAGAACCGCTCGGTAGTCTCCGGCAGGACTTTGGATGACCTTTCCCCTGCCGGTCCCGTGAAACCTTCCGGGCGAGGGAAGCGAGACCGCATTCGTCTTCGGGAGGCGATCGAGGCCGCCAATCTGAAGGACGCGCCGGCGAAGCCGATGCCGCACGGGGTACGTCCGATGCTCGCTGCTTTGGCCGGCGGGCCGTTTGACCATCCGGACTGGATCTTCGAGGTGAAATGGGATGGGTACCGGGCGGTCGCCGAGGTCCGGCACGGAGAGGTTTCTCTTTACTCTCGAAACCTGATCTCCCTGACACAAAAGTTTTCGCCGGTTGCGCAGGCGCTCGGGAAACTCGGGCTCGAAGCGGTCCTTGACGGAGAGATCGTCGTGGCGGACGAGGAGGGGCGTTCCGATTTTCAGATGCTCCATAATTATCAGAAATCAGGGAAGGGGCATCTGCTCTATTACGTCTTCGACCTCCTCTATCTTGAGGGGCATGATCTGACAGGCCTGCCTCTTCTGATGAGAAAGGGCCTCCTGAAAAAGGTCCTCCCCCCGGTTCCGGGGATAAGGTTCAGCGATCACGTCGCTAAGGACGGGGTCCTGTTTTTCGAAGCCGCACGGCAAAAGGGGCTCGAGGGGATCGTCGCCAAGCATTCCGAAGGCGTCTACCGGATCGGCACAAGGAGCCGTCAGTGGCTGAAGGTGAAGACCCGGCTCACGCAGGAGGGAGCAATCGCCGGGTTTACCGCTCCGAGAAGGGGCAGAAAGCATTTCGGCAGCCTCGTCCTCGGCGCATTCAAGGGAAGGGAACTGGTCTATATCGGCCACTCGGGGGGGGGCTTTACGTCAAAGACCTTGAAGGAGATCCACGAGAGACTGGTTCCGCTGATCCGGAAGAAATGCCCTTTTAAAACGGTCCCTGCTACTGATGCATCGGTGACATGGGTGAGGCCGGAACTGGTCTGTGAGGTCGCCTTTCAGGGATGGACCGAAGAGGGGCTGATGAGACAGCCGGTCTTCCTGCGGCTGCGGGAGGACAAGGCCCCCCGCGAGGTGACGCAGGAGAAGACCGGCCGGTAAAGATTCTCCCGTTGCATAAAAAAACCGGTTTGCAGCGATAGGGTAAAAATAGCATCGTCCCCGGAAGCTACTTCGTCACCATGAAAGTTGTCCTGTCGACCCCCGAGTTGCCTGTTGCGGGGTCGAAGGCATAGACCGTGACTTCGTAGGCCCCCTCCTTCGAGACCTGCAGGGTCCCTTCGAACGTGCTCGTCTTGCCAGCGAAGGAAAGCGGCAGTTCCTCAACGGGCGCTCCGTTGTGTTTGATCAGGGCCTTCACTTCATATTTATTCGCGTCCCATATGCCGCCGGGCATGATCGGGCAGCCGCACATCATCACGACATTTGTCCTGACGACGACCTCGGCCTTTTCTTTGCCGGCCAGTTTGATCACTTCATGCGCCTGGGGGGCGAGCACGTCGATCGAAAAACCGTAGACGTCCATCGTGATCCCGTCCTCGTTCACGATATCCTTGCCGGGGATCAGCCAGAACTGAGTGGTTGTCTTCGCCGCCGACTGTCTCTGTGCGTACGGCGCCGTAACCTCTATGGTGGCAAGCACCGGCTCCGCGATATCGATTACCGCCTCAAATTTGGCAGACGAGTTGTCGGCGATAGGCGCCCCGCGCCTTACCGGTTCGATCATGATCTTTTTGGTGTCTCCGGTGCCGCCCTTGGTCAGACCTTTTGCGAGAATCTCCCCTGTTTCGGAGTTCCTGATCACCACGAGCGCCCCGCCCATCATCGTCCCTATGAACTTGGCGTCCTTTGCCTTTGCCCTCACCACCACCGTGGTGGGTACCGCCTCGGAGATGCCTCCGATCAAAAAAATCACGACAAGCGTAAGCAGAAATTTCTTCATGCCGACTCCTTCCGAGTAAATAATATATGCAACGATGCAATTATATCCGACCGAAGACATCGATGTAAAGAATACTGCCGAGCGGGCGCTCCTATCGCCTCACTCTTCTTCCCGCCGATAGGCGTTCAGGACGTCGGCCAGCGAACCGTAGTAGGCATCGCCCCCGACCAGCCCGGTCAGCTGCGACCTGTCAAGCTCCTCGCGGACATGATCGGAGACCTCCGCAAGCGCCAGCTTCACTCCCCGCTCCCTCAGGGAAAGGGCGATCGCCCGCAGCGTCTCGGCCGCGGAGAAATCCACGTCGTCGACCGCGCCGGCATCGATACAAAACCACCTCAGTTCCGGCTCCGCGCCCTCGACGAGGCCGAGCACCTCGCTCGACAACTGCTCCGCGTTTGCATAATACATCGAGTGGGTGAAGCGGTACACTATCAGCCCCGGAGCGAGCTGTTGCCCGGCCGATACCGGCAGAGGTCTCGGATTGCCCTTTTCGTCCGCCCTGATGACGGCATTTCTCGGCCGGTATCCGTGGCGCGTGTGGGCTACAAGCGAGAGGAACATCGCAAGGACGATGCCCTGCCCGACGCCGAAAAAAACAACGCTCAGCGAGGTGATGAGGGCCACCCAGAACTCCCACGGCCGCTCGTAAAAGATCTTGCGCATGCCTCTGATGTCGATCATTTCTATGCCGATAAGAAACACCACCGCCGAAAGCACTGCGTTAGGCATGAAGGAAAGGGGTCCCGTCAGAAAGAGAAGCACCGTCAGGACGACGAGACCGGCCGCGATCTGGGAGAACTGGCTGCCTCCGCCCGCGCTTTCGACCATCTGCGTCTTGGTCGGACTGCCGTTGACGACGAAGGCGCCTGACAGCCCCGCGCCTATGTTCGCCAGGCCGAGGCCGAGCAGATCGCCCTGTTCAGAGAACGCCTCACGGTGGCGCGCCGCGTAGGCCCTGGAGGTGGCGGCGCTCTGCGCCACGATGACCACGAACATGGCGAAGGCGGTCGGCATCAGCCTCTCCAGCAGACCCCATTCCAGGCGGACCGCAGGCAGGGCGATGTCCGGAAGTCCTCCGGGTATCGGACCGAGCACATGCACGCCGTATTGATGAAGATGAAACGCCGAGCTGGCCGCAATAGAGCAGATGACGGTGATCAGCGCCCCCGGGATTCTTCGGGAGAACCTTTTCGACACAGCGATGATGAGGATTGCGGCGATCGAGACCCCCAGGTCATAGAAGTTGATCACACCGAACTGCCGCGCCTCCCGGATGATCTTCCAAAGCGGGCTGTGGCCGTTTTCCGCGAACCCCAGCATCCCGGAGACCTGGCCGAGGGCGATCTGGAAGCCGACGCCGGTCAGGAATCCGACAAGGACCGTCCGGGACAGAAAATCGGCGAGGAACCCCAGGCGGACGATGCGGGCCAGAAGGAGCAGCGCCGCCGACATAAGCGCGAGTATGCCGGCGTAGCCCATCCACTCCGGCGATCCGGGGGCCGCTATTCCGACAAGGCCGGCGAAAAGGATTGCGGCGGTGGCGGAATCGGCTGCTACGACCAGATGGCGGGAAGAGCCGAATAGTGCGAAAAGGAACATCGGGATGAGCATAGTGTATAGGCCGGTGATAACCGGAGTGCCGGCTATCTTCGTGTAGCCCATCACCTCGGGGATGGCCAGGGCCGCCATCGTAATGCCGGCGACGACATCGGCCTGAATCCGCGAGCGCCCGGCCGGGAAGCGCCCCTGAATGTCGGGATGCCCCGCTTCAGACTTTCTCATGCGATCGACCGGCGGATTCATCCCACCCGGCCCCGCACTGTCGGCGGGTTGCCGTGCCCGATGCACTTCATCAGCAGCATGTGTCGTCCATCTCCTCTTCCCCCATAGTCTCCTTTCGTGAGCGGCCGCGGGGCATTCACAGGCCTGTGAATGATAATACGATGCGGCGCTGAAAGACAAGGACAGTGCGGGCCGGCCGCGACCGCAAAGGGGAAATTACCGGAAAGAGAAGAAAGTAATAAAAAAGGCGGTATCCGTGCCGCCGGGACCGACTGAAAGGGTCGCGAAATTCCCCTGCAGCACGCCGTCGATATAAAAGGCCCCCGCCCCTCCGCTAAAGGTCAGCGCATAGTTATGGTATTGACCGTAGGCCGGGAACGCTATGGACGTGACGAGGTTCGCGTCGGTGATGCGAAAGTTATGGCCCGGGTCGTAGCCGATATAGAAGCCCAAGCCGGAGCTCCCCCGCCCGTTGCATTCGGAATTATTTCTGCTACACTGTGAAAAAGTGCGAAGGAAGGCAGTTATTCCACTGTATTAATCATAGAGTGAAAGCGAGGCTACGATGAAAAAAGCTCTCTGGATGGCGATCATCCTTATCATGGCAGTTTCAATAGCGGGATGCGGCGGCGACAGCACTGTTGTCATTGTTCCAAACGTAGTCAGAATTCTGAGTGACCAGCCGCTCGACGGCGATATTACGAGAGATGCCGCGACCGGAGGCTTAACCCTCCCGACTTTTGCGACATCGACTCAAAACGTGGTCACGGGGATCGTCTTCGATCAGATAAGCGGCGCTGAAATCTCCGAGAGCCGCGGGTTTCTTCACTTCAGCCTGACAGGGTCGGGGATACCCGTTGATCCTGCCAGGATAACCTTCGCGAAGGTTAGCGTATTTGTTAATAGCGTGACGCCGGCGTTCGCTGATCCCTTTGCGGAAGTCCCTTTTATCGTGGAGCTTATGGATACGGCCCAATTCCCGGCGCCCATCGTGAGCACCGATTTCGATGCGCCTTTTGCTTCCTCGAAAACCACGTTTTTCCGAAGTGCTGATGGGGGAAATTTTGTCGATATAGATATCACTTCTCTTTTGCAGGATGCGGTTGCCTTGGGACTCAATGACTTCGAACTGCGGATTCGGTTCGATCGGGGGCGATTCCAGACCGATCCTACAACAGTTCGGGGGGTGACCGAGATCGATGACGCCGACGACATTGTCGGCCACAGGCGTGCCGACTTTGCCCCCATCTTGCACGTGGAATTCCTCTAGCAGGGTGCTGAAAAAATCATCATAAATTCAAAAAGCTGCGTGAGTAGGGGACGTTGCCAACTTAAGCAACATATCTAGTATAGCTTTATGCCCAGACAAGCGAGGCTTGATGCTGCGGGGGTGTTGCATCACGTAATGGCCAGGGGAGTTGAGCGGGGATTGATATTCCGGGACGACCGTGACCGGGAGGACTGCCTGGGGCGGCTGGCGGAGCTTGCATCCAATCAGTCGTGGATAGTGTATGCCTGGTTTTTGATGCCTGACCATTTTCATCTTCTGGTAAGAACTGGCAAGGACCCTTTGTCGCGGAATATGAGGGTGCTGATTCAATCGGAATGCCTGATTCGTTTAATGATGGTGGCGGTGTATCGGGTGTTCATGGGACCATCGCGAGCTTACAATAGAGGCGTGCCCCGGCCATCGTGTTTGCCGCGACTCCCGTTATTTTTATATGATATGGAGAAGTTCATATAGCGAATAAAGGGCCAACGGGATGAGCGTTAGGAACAAACTTATTCTTTTTGTCGTCTCTTTCTCATCGATATTCTGGATATTCAGGACTATCGACAGGGGGAAGGTTCTGTTTGTCGATCTCTCTGAATTAAGCGGGCTTCCATGGCTCTATTCTTCGATAGGTCTTATTTTCAGTATTCTTGCGGCGTTCACAATACAGAAGGAATGGGAGCACTGGAACGAACTGGTCGAGGCGATCCACGGCGAAGTAAATGCACTGGAAGAATTATTGTTGCGATGTCGGTATGTACCGGATTGTGCCGGAAGTATAGCGGCGCACACGGAACACTATCTTTCACATATTCTTGAATATTGGCCGACGATCAAAGAGGGAATACGGAGTGAGGAAGGGGATAAAATTGTCGCTCTGCTTCGCAGTGATATTATGGAGGTATCGACGGAATCGGGAAAGACGCTGCTTCTGCCGCTGTTCAGTGATATTATCAGGAGCCGCAATAGAAGAATCTTTCAAAGCAGAAGTCACATCCCGAAAATATTAAAAAATACCCTCATCTTCGCCGACGTTATCATGATTATTCTTTCTCTCTTTATCGGCGTCAGGAATCCCCTGCTGGACTACATCTTTACTGTGAGCATCGGCGTACTGGCGTATACCATTTATCTCGTCATTGACGACCTCGACAGTCCGTTCAGGCCTGGTGCGTGGCATCTGTCTCAGAGTGAGTATGCCGATCTCCTTGAAGACATCAGGAAAGATCATGCAGCGAGTTGTCTTCCTCTGCCCAGGCATTGAGCAGAGGAGGGCAGGGTGATTTATCAGTAAAACATAGGACAAAGGATTAAAGCCTGCCGCAAGGCTCAAAACCACGTCCGGCCAACGAAGATCCGGCAAGTTTGACCGCCAGACTATTTTTCCTTTAATATCAATCACGCGAGAGTGGCGGAACTGGCAGACGCGCTGGACTTAGGACACGACCAAGGCTTACCTCTTAACTTCTTGATTTAGCAACGCCAACTATTTCAGCGATTTTACGATCTATCCAAATAACGCGCCGACGCCGGAGCATACATTTCCCTAGCCGAGTGGAAATGGCAGTCAACCGGGGGAGGGCCGTCGTTTCTGTTGACAGCATCCGGTTGGCTGCTACACTGTGATAGTGAAGCTCTACGTCGGCACGGATACGCGTACAAGGAGTGGAAAGGGATCTTCTATCCCGAAAAAATCTCCTCAAAGGAGATGCTCCGTTTTTACGCGGGGCGGCTCGGCGCGGTCGAGATCAACAATACCTTCTACCGCATGCCGACGGAGGCGCTCCTTTTGTCCTGGGCGGAGGAGGTACCGGGCGATTTCGTCTTTGCGATCAAGGCGCCCGCGCGGGACAAAAGACCCGGGCCCCTCACTTGTCCAGCACCTCCCGTATCTTCCCGAGAATCTCATCCGGGAAGGCGGTCTTGGAGATGAAGTTGAACTCCTGTTCGCTGATCGCCTCACTGTCTATCACGTCCGCCGTGTACCCGCTCATGAAAAGGACCTTCGTCTGAGGGTTTGCCTTCCGTATCGCCTCGTATACCTCCCTGCCGTTCTTCCTGGGCATCCTGACATCCAGGAGGGCCAGACGGATCTCGTCTTGATGTTCGAGAAAGATCTGCACTGCGATGTTGCCGTCTTCCGCCTCCAGCACCCGGTATCCGCTCGTCTTCAGCACTTCGGCCATCACCATCCTCGTGTTAGGGTCGTCTTCCGCCAGGAGGATCGTTTCCTCGCCGCCGGCCGCGGGGGGCGGCGCCGGGTCCCTGGATTCGGCTGCCGGCGATTCCGTAAGGGGGAGATAGATCCTGAAGGTGGTCCCCATACCGGGCAAAGACTCCGCCTCGATGAACCCGTTATGCTGGCTCACGATACCGTAGGTTACCGAGAGGCCGAGCCCCGAACCCTTCCCCGACGCCTTTGTCGTGAAGAAGGGTTCGAATATCTTCTCCCGCAATCCTTCGTCTATCCCGGTCCCGGTGTCGGAAACGGTGATCAGGACATAGCGTCCGGCCAGGCCGTACCCGTGCGCCTTCATAAACGCCTCATCCATCACCGCAATTTCGCTTCTCACCGAAAGCGTGCCTCCTGCGGGCATCGCGTCCCGCGCATTCGTCGCCAGATTCACCAGCACCTGCTCCATCTGGTTGATGTCCACCTTCGCCGAGGGGTCTTCTGCGGTCAGGGTTACGATCAGCTCGATATGCTCGCCGATGAGCTGTGACAGGAGCTTCGTCATCCTCCGGATGATCTCGTTTATGCGCACAGGCCGGAGATCGATCGTCTGCCGTCTGCTGAAGGCCAGGAGGCTCTGGCTCAGATTGGTTGCTCTGCGCAGGGAGGTCATGATCTGCCCTATGTATTTCGTCGCGGGGCTGTTTTCCGGCAGGGTTCTCTCCATCAGGTAGACGGCCCCTTTTATCACGGTCAGGATATTGCTGAAATCGTGGGCGATACCCCCGGCAAGAAGGCCGACCGCCTCCATCTTCTGGGACTGTCTCAGCTGGTCGTTAAGGAGGGAGAGTTCTTTCGTGCGCTCCTCGACCAGCTCTTCGAGGCGGTCGTGGTACTGCTTCAGCCTTTCCTCCGTCTGTTTCCTCTCGGTGACATCGAAGCCGAATACCACCACTTTCGAAACCTCTCCGGAGTCGTCCAGGACGGGCGTGGCGACGATGTCGTTCCATCTCCCCTGGCGCTTGTCCTCGAACCGGACCTGCTTCTTCGTCCGGAGCACTTCCGCCAGGTATTTCTTTCTGCGTGCGGATACGTCGGGGGGGAAGAAATCCCAGACCGGCCTGCCGATTACGTCGGGGATCCTCCACCCGAACCGCCAGGCCATCGTTTCGTTGGCGTCGAGGCAGATTCCTTCCCGGTCGATCAGGAGCGCGGCGGCGGTCGGGATATCGAGCAGCGTGCGCGCCGTTTTTTCGCTTTCCCGCAGTGCCAGTTCGGTCTCCTTGCGGTCGGTGACGTCCCGGGAGACGCCCATCACGTACTCCACCGACCCGTCATGCCCCTTTATCGGCATCAGCCGGGTCTCAAGCCATATCTTGCGATCGGCAAAGCTCAGATTTTCTTCGGTATAAACGGGCGCGCCCGACTGAAAGACCCGCTGCAGCGCATTGCTTTGCAGTTCACACGCCTCGGGAGAAAAAAGCTCCCTGAGGTCTCGTCCCTCGATCTTTTCCCTGGGGGCGCCGAAAAACGACGCGGCGGCCGAGTTCACGTACCGGACGCGGCCCTGCCGGTCGATCAGAAAGATCACTTCCTGCGAAGACTCGGCGAGTGCCCGGTACAGGCCTTCATTCCCGTCTAACCCGTCGTCTGAGAGGTCTTTTCTTTCCGGCATCATCGTCCGCCCATAGTTATAGTATACTCGCCCAACGTGATCCCCGCCTCAAACGGGGCGAGGGACGGCGGCCCGGTTTTTTCCCTTAAAAAAATTTAATCCCTTTCCGGCTTGCGGGGGGCCTGTATTTGTCGTATTCTAAAAATAAATACCGCGCAGAGGCGGACGTGTTTGGGAGGTATATTATGGACCTGGATGAACAGTTCGAACGAGGCCAGCGGTTTTTTTTGAAGGGAAAATATAAGCAAAGCATCAGGGTCTTTTCCGACCTGCTGGATGAGGGGTACGAACCGGCGCTCACCTGCATGAGCCGCGGGGTCTCCCATCTGAAGATCAGCGACCTGGAGGCGGCGCTGCGGGATTTCGATCGGGCGATCAGGATCGACGGCCGGGACGCGACGTCCTTTTATTTCCGGGGGTCCGCCAGAATGCTTGACGGAGATTACCAGGGAGCTGTGTCGGATTTCAGCCGGGCGATCGAGGCCAATCCCGGACACAGGGCGGCTCTCCTGGCGAGGGGTATTTCGTATGTGAACCTCGGCAGGAACGCCGAAGGGGTGAGGGACATAAAGAAGGCGATGCGGCATGCCGAAGCGGCGATACAGGGTTTCTCCGACGTCAACGGCTGGCGCGGTCAGCTCGAGAAGGCCCTGGCGGCCGTAGAAGACGAGAAGAGGCATGAACCGGCGGAGCTGACCGACGAGGACATACGGATCCTGAAGCACTGGATGAAGGCGGCATAGCTTCCCGCCTGCGTCTCGGCTAAAGAGGCAGGTAGGCCCTGGGGTTCAGGTCGGGGCCGGCGATATCTCCCTCAGTCAGGTGATGGCGGCCGGCGGCGGCAATCATCGCGGCGTTATCGGTGCAGAGCGGGACGGCAGGAATGAAGATCTCTGCCCCCCTGTCACCGGCCATCTCCTTCATCCGCCTTCGCAGCTCGCTGTTGGCGGCAACTCCTCCCGAAATGGCGACCGACCTGATCCCCATCTTTTTGATCGCCCATTCTGTCTTCCTCACGAGCACGTCCACGACGGCCTTCTGGAAAGAGGCGGCGACATCGCTGACCGTTGCGGGTGGCAGAGCAGCTGCGCCGCGCGCGGCGCTTCCGGACTGCGTCCGCAGAAAGTTCAGCACGGCTGTTTTCAGCCCGCTGAAACTGAAGTCTAGCGTTCCCGGGAGATAGGCGCGCGGGAAGTCGATGGATGCGGGGTCGCCGTCACCGGCAAGCCGGTCGATGATGGGCCCTCCGGGATAACCGAGTCCGAGCAGTTTCGAGACCTTGTCGTATGCCTCGCCTGCGGCATCGTCACGGGTCCTTCCGATTTCGCGGTATCTCCCTGCTGCCTCGGCGACGAAGAGGCTCGTATGACCGCCCGAAACGATCAGCGAAAGAAATGGGAATTCAGGAGGGCGTGCGTCAAGAAAGGGAGAAAGGATATGTCCTTCGAGATGGTTTACGGCCACGAGAGGTATCCCCGCGGAATAACAGAGCGCTTTTGCGAAGGAGCATCCGATCAGAAGGGACCCGATCAGGCCCGGACCATGGCAAACCGCAACGGCCGAGAGCCCCGTCAAAGGCAGGCCCGCCTTTTCGAGCGCCTCCTCCACGACAGGGACGATCATTTCTATATGTCTTCGCGACGCCAGTTCGGGGACGATCCCCCCGTATTTCATGTGGATGTCCGACTGCCCCGAAACGATGTTCGAGACGATCCTGCCGCCGTCTTCGACGACCGCGGCTGAAGTATCGTCGCAGGACGTGTCTATCCCGAGAATGAGCATCAGATATTATACGGGCTTGCGGCCGGGAGGAGCAAACCAGGGGGAGGGCGCGGCCCGACCCCTTATCCGTCGGCGTCGTTGTCTGAGAGCTCCCGGATCAGCCCCTGCAGCAAAGACGAGATGACCGAAAGGTCGGATTCCCTGTCGAGGTGGGGAAGGATGTCCGGCTCCGGGAGCTCGCCGCGGATCTCCTTGTCGAGCACCCTGCAGAAGGCCAGGAGCACCCTGTCGTCGAACTGCCTGTGGAGACAGTTCTTCAGCTCGTCGAGCGCCTTTTGGACGTCCATCTTCTCCCGGTACGCCCGCTGGGAGGTCATCGCGTCGAAAGAGTCGGCGAGGGCGAGGATCTTGACCCCTTCGCTGAGGTCCTCGCTCTTGAGAGCGTCGGGGTAGCCGGTGCCGTCGAGCCGCTCATGGTGGTGCCTGATGATCTTCTCTATGTCCTTCCACGGGAACCTGATCTGGGAGATGATCTTGTACGACACGAGCGAATGCCTTCTGACCTCCTCGATTTCCTCCGGGGTGAAGGGCGTCCTTTTGTTCAGCAGTTCGTTGCTGATGACGAGTTTGCCGACATCGTGCAGAAAGCCCGCGACGTAAATCCCCTCGATGTCGTGTTCGCTCCAGCCGAGTTCCCGCGCGATCGCGACCGAATACCGGGCGACCCTCTGGGAGTGATGCCTCGTGTAGACGTCCTTTGCGTCTATCGCCGCGGCAAAGGCCTGCAGGGTGTCGTGATAGATGCGCCGCATCTCCTCGTAGAGTTTCCTGTTTTCCTCCAGCTTCTCGGTGAGATCCAGAAACAGCGCGTGATTCTTGAGGGCGATCGCGATCTGGCGGGCGAAGACGACGAGCATCTCGAAGTCCTCCGGCGTATAGGGCTCCGCGGTGAATTTCGCGCCGAGCAGGATGAAGCCTATGAAATCGTCCTTTACCCAGAGCGGCACGACGGCTTCGGCCCCTTCCGCGCGCAGGGATGAGCCGCCGTCAGGTCGGTAAGGCTCGTTCTTTGCCGCCGCAAGTAGAGGTGAGAGGTCGATCTCCTGCGGCGCGAGTTTTTCGAAGCCCTTCCTTTCCGCAAAGACGATCCGGCCGTCAGGCCTGTCCCGGCAGGCGATCGCCCCACTGGAGGCCAGGAAAGTCCCGAGTACGACGTGGAGGAAGGACTTCAGTTTTTCCTGAAAATCTTTTTCGGAAGTGATCTCCCCCCCGAGGTCTGAAAGCGAAGCGATGTTGAAGAGCGCCTTGCGGAGCTCCATCTCACACCTGCCCGCCCCCGAGCGCCCGGAGGGCGGCGTCTTCGTCAGTGAAAAGGAGGAAATATTTCGTCAGACCGAGCATCTCGAAGGTATCGAGATGTGCCTTCTTCATCCCGGAGAAGCAGAGCGTCCCCCCGGCGTCCCGCAGGTCTTCCATAACGGTCAGGAGAAAGGATATCCCTATGGAGTTGATCAGGTCGGTATCGCGGAAATTCACGATGATCTTTCTCACGCCCGCCTGCGCGTGCCGGGCGCATTCGCTGACGATATTTTCTCCGGAAAGGTTGTTGAGGTAGCCGCGTGGATAAATGATCGCGACGTCGTCGATTAGCCGGGACGTCACCTGAAAGGAAGACGGGCTCACTTCAGCGCCTTCCCGTCCCGGACGAGGCGGATATTCTTCACGAGCGTCACTCTCGTGCGGTCATTCACCCTTTCGACCCGTACGTCGTCCATTGTCTTTCGGATCAGCGTGAACCCCCATCCCCTCTTTTTGCCGGCAGCGAGCTTCTCTTCCACCGGGGTCTCCTTCAGCGAGTCTAGCGAGAAATGCCTGCCGGGGCTCTCGATGGCGATCTCGAGCCTCTCCGCCGACGAGACGACGGAGAGACGGATCTTCCTTTCGTAGCTTCCGCTATGTTCCATCGCGTTGATGCAGGTCTCGACGAGGGCCAACTGAATGGAGTTCAGAAGGTCCTGGTCGAGACTGAGGTTTCTGCCTATTTGCTCGACCGCGCGCGCTGCAACCAGCTCCGCCTGGTCGGTCATGGGGATCACCATCTCGAAGCGCGAGTCATCCGTCTGCTCCCCAAACCGCTTTCCGAGCGCTTCCCTTATGTCGTCGTCGGACCGTCCCTCAATCTGTTTCATGAAGAGCGCCCGGACGAAGTCGTCGAAGACCGGGTCGTCGCAGAGGCCGAGGCCGTTTGCCTCGATCAGATCGAGCGTCGTCCCGAGATCCGCATCGCGCACTCCGAGGACCCGGCTCAGCCTCTCTGCGTTTTCCATGCCCGGTTTATCGAGGCGCAGCATGAGGAGCTTCAGCACGGTCCTGGCGAGCCCCCGCGAGGGTATCCCCTCGGCGAGGACAGAGGTCCAGTAGAAGGCGGTCTCTCCGAAAGCGATGTCGGAGCAGTAGCATTCGGAGATGTCGTCTTCTCCGAAGACTTTCTTTTTCATCTTGGACGCGGCCTTCGCCATGTTTCTGAGGTAAAGGGGATTGCCCCGGACCCTGCCCGCCAGGAGGAGTGCCGCCCGGCGTTCGCAGGGAATCTGCATCTTCCGGAGCAGGCCGGTGAAATAGTCGCAGGCGGCGTCTTCGGGAAGAGGGAGGAGCCGCATCCGCTCGGTCTCCCTGCGAAGAGCAGGGTCCGAAAAGATCGCTTCGAGCCCCGCAGCAGGAGAGCCGGTGATGATATGCGGGCAGAGACGGTTATTCATCGATTCTTCGAAGAGGCTGACGAGCCCCGGGGAATCGCCCTGCCTCGCCTCGTAGAGACGGCCCGAGGCGGAGAAGTCGTCGAGCATGACGAGCACCGGTCTGCCGCCCCTTTTTGCCGCGGCAGCCGGAGCCGAGATGGCAGAGAGGACCTGGCCGTAAAGGTCGCCGCCGTCCGTGTGTTCCTCCAGTTCGTCCGCCGCGTCGATCAGCCATTGGAGACCTTCGGAGGAAAGCAGGGGGGCCAGGCGGCGGAGCGGCGTGCCGGCGTCGTCCGCAAGGAGCGGCTCCTTTTTGACGAAGGCTATGTATTGCTTGACGAACCGTGTGAAATAATCTTTTGCAAAGGTGGCGCTTTTGAGCGCGGCGGTCCTGAACGAATAATAGAACGGTACGACTTCACGCCCTTCCCAGAAGACCTCGCGGCAGAGCTGTTTCAACAGTTCCGTCTTGCCCGAGCCGCGTCCTCCGAGAAGGAGCACATTAGCCGCGAGGCCGTCTCTTCTGAGCCCTGCCAGGCGTCTCAGAAAGCAAAGCTCCTCTTCCCTGTTGACGAACTCTTTCTCGGGGATGCCGCCCAGCGGCATCTTACCGGCCGCTCCCCGGGGACCGCGGAGCCGTCTTATTGTTCATAGACATTCACCCCTTTTGGCACGGTCAGATCGAAGACCGAGTCTTTCAGTCCGGTATTGGTCTTCACATCCCCGAGCTCGATCTCTACGACGTTGGAGTGGGAGTCGCGGATCTCGAAGCCCCGGATGGGGAACCCTTCTTCCGAGAGCGATACCCTGATCGAAGTGACGGCGCCCATCGGCTGCTTCGGCTTCAGGATGAGCGCATTTCCCTCCGCCGAGACCGAGAACTCCTGCCGGATGTTGCCGAATCCCCCCAGGAGCGCCACCGGGGTCTGGCCATACGTCTTTCTGTCGAACCTGCTTTTGTAGGCCTGACCTTCGGCCTTCTTGTATATCAGGACCGTGTCCCCGCGTATCGTCAGCGACTGGCCCTCCTTTCCCGCGTAGACCCACTTCATCTTCAGGGGAGGCTTGATGAAGAACTGGCCCCTGTAGGTTTCGGTTTTGTCCAGGTCCTTGATCACGCTCTTTTGGGTGAATGAGCCCTTCAGGTCCCTGATCGACTCGTAGGCCTTCTGGATGCGCCCGATTTCGGCATTCACATCCGCAGCGCGCGAAGGGGCGGACGTCCCGAAAAGCCATATCGACGCCGCGGCGGCCACGATCAAACGAAACCGCAGTATTTTCAATTGTGCCTCCCGATATAATCCCTTGGCTTGCCCGCGCCCTTCGGCGGGCCGACGAGCCCGTCTTCTCCCATGGTCTCCATGATGCGGGCCGCCCTGTTATATCCTATCTTGAAACGCCTCTGAAGGGAAGAGATCGAGACCTCCCCCACCGACTCCGCGAACTCGATCGCCTTGTAATACATCTCGTCCCGATCGCCGGAAGGCTCTTCCGCCGCCGGCTCTTCCGACGGGATCTCCTCGAATATCGAGTAGTCCGGATTGCCCTGTGACTTGATAAACTTCGTGGCGGCGAGGATTTCTTCCTCGGTGATCAGCGCGCCGTGGACCCGGATGATCCTCGATCCCGGCAGCATCAGGAGCATGTCGCCCTTGCCGAGAAGCTGTTCGGCGCCCTGCGTGTCGAGGATCGTCCGGGAGTCGATCTTCGAGAAGACCTGGAAGGATATCCTGGCCGGGAAGTTCGCCTTGATCAGGCCGGTGATTACGTCGACCGAGGGCCTCTGCGTTGCGATGATCAGGTGGATCCCCGCCGCCCGTGCCATCTGGGCGAGCCGGGTGATCGAATCCTCCACCTCGTTCGAGGAGGCGAACATCAGGTCGGCGAGCTCGTCGATGAAGATGATGATATAAGGGAGCTTCTCCTCCTCGGAGGACTGCTTGTTATAGCTATCGATGTTTCGCGCCCCTTTTTCGGCAAGCAGCCGGTATCTCCGCTCCATCTCGAAGACCATCTTCTTGAGGGCCTCAGCAGCCTTCTTGGGGTTGGTGATCACCGGCGAGATGAGGTGGGGGATGTCCTCGTACATCGAGAGCTCCAGGAGCTTCGGGTCGATCATCAGCATCTTCACCTCTGCCGGCGTCGATTTGTAGAGGATGCTCATCACCATCGAGTTGATCGAGACGCTCTTGCCCGCTCCGGTGGCCCCCGCAACGAGCAGATGGGGCATCTTTGCGAGGTCGGCAACGATCGGATTTCCGAAGATGTCCTTGCCGAGGCCGAGCGTCAGCTTCGAATGGCCTTTCCTGAAGCTGTCGGAGGAGATGATCTCCCGGAGAGAGACGACCTCCCTCTGCTTGTTCGGCACCTCGATCCCTATCGTGGATTTGCCCGGGATGGGCGAGACTCGCGTGCTCTGGGCCTTGAGCGCCAGCGTCAGGTCGTCGGCGAGCGAGACGACCCTGTTGATCTTCACGCCCGGCGCCGGCTCGAACTCGTACATCGTCACGACCGGCCCGGGATGGACATGCGTGATCTTGCCTTCCACGTCAAAATCGACGAGTTTGCCTTCCAGAAGCGACGAATTCGCAAACAGCTCGTCCTTCGACGGCCGCAGGGAAGAGGTATCGTAGGAGATCAGAAAATCGATCGAAGGGAGCATATATCCGGTCCCTCTGGCGGCCCCTTTGGGACGGGACGGCCTTATCTCCGCCGGCGTGTCCGCTGCGATATCAGCCTCGGCTTCGGTCTCCGGCATCAGCTCCGGAAGAGGGTCGGAAGCGGCACGCTCCTTCACGACCGGCCCGGTCGGCAGCGAGCCGGCGCCCGACTTTTCGGGTTCGTTGACGAGTATCTTCTCCTCGACTATGCCCGGCTTCACATTTTTCGGCTCGGGTATCGTCCCGCCCCTCCTGAACGACAGCGACAACAGAGAGACCGGCGAGAGGAGGACGATAGAGGCGAGAAACCCCGAAAGCGAAAAGAGATAGGCGCCGAGAAGGGAGAGGTATCGTTCAAGGAAATGCGCCGTCCCGGAGCCGACGATCCCCCCGGGGGTGATGTCGGTCCCGAGGTTGAAGGTCTCGCAGAAGAGCGAGATCAGGGCGGACGACGAAAAGAGGAACAGGAGCGCGCCGGCGAGGTAGATCCGCTGCCGCTCCTTCCCCAGCAGTCTCCTGATACCGTAGAGAAGGAGAAAGACCGGCGCCGCAAAGGCGACGTAGCCCCCGGCCGACACGAGGATATCGGCGAGGTATGCGCCGGCGACCCCGCCGTAATTTCTTGAAGGCGTTTTGGTATAGGTGAAGAAAGAAGGGTCCCACTTCGAATAGGTGTAGACGCTCAGGCCGAGGTAGACGCTCCCCAGGGCGGAGAGTATGCCGAGGACCTCCTGGCCGGCCCTTTTTACCCTTTCAGCCATATCCCTATCATTATAACAGCAGCCAGCACGAACCGGTAATAGGCGAAGACATTCACCGGATGTTTCTTCAGGAAGTTCAGGAGGAACTTGATCGCGATAAGCCCGGTCACCGCCGAGGCGACAAAGCCAACCGCAAAGAGCGGGAGATCATGTCCTTCACCCCCCGCCAGCATCTTCTTCAGGTGAAGAAGGACTGCGCCGCCGATTACCGGAGTCGACAGGAGAAAGGAAAACCGCGCCGCATCCTCCCTTTCGAGTCCCATGAATATCCCGGACGATATGGTGACGCCGGACCGGGAGACGCCGGGGATGAGGGCAACCGCCTGCGAAAGTCCGATCACGATCGCGTCCAGCAGGCCGATATCATCGACCTTCCGGTGCTTGTATGCCCTTTCCGAGGCAAGCAGGAAGAGGCCGATCACGGCAAGAGAGATAGCGATGACGAGAGGGCTTCTCAGTTTGCTTTCGACGATCTTTTCGAAGAGTATGCCGAGGATCCCGGCAGGCACCGACGCAAGGACGATCAGAAGAAGGAGCCGCCGCTTTCTCAGCAAGATATCGAGCCAGTCCCTCCAGAAGCAGACGAGAAGGGCGCAGAGCGTCCCGGCGTGAAGGGCGATGTCGAAGGTGAGGGAGTCGAGAACGCCTCCCCAGTTCAAAAACCAGGGGAAGAGGATCAGGTGAGCGGTGCTGCTGACCGGAAGGAACTCAGTCAGGCCCTGGACGATACCGAGAATAAGCGCCTCGAACATGAGGAAATTATAGCAGATAGGGTGAGTCCAAATATATCTTGCCTCTTATTGATACCGGCGGGGGTGCGGCGGCAAAAAAAAGTCGCCCGCAAAAAAATCTAAACCTTTCCCCTTTTCCTGTGTCTAAATAGATGGATGAGGCGGTACACCACAACTCTCAGGTTAAATGCCTGCATGCATGTTTGGAGGGGAAACCCCGCGTCTTCTGAAGCCGATGGTGCTGCGCGTTAGTCGGTGTATCAGATGATTATTGCAACCGGATGAACTCCCGGATTTCCCGCGGCAACTAACCGACGACAAGGGGGGCATTACCGGTCGCAGTCGCGGCGGCAGCTTCCTACACCTCGAAAATGATCGGCATGATCATCGGCTTTCGCTCCATCGTGTTTCTGAGATACTTCTTCAAGACCGACCGGATCTTCGCCTGGATGAGGGACTTGTCGGAGACGACCTCGGGGCCGAGCTCCCTCAGGGTATTGATGACGAGTTCCTTCACGTCGTTGATCACGTCCTGAGACGCGTCCTCGAAGACGAAGCCGCGCGATATAATGTCAGGGCCGGAGGTGATCGCGCCGGTCAGCTTTTCTATCCCGATCAGGATCAGGACGATGCCGTCGTGGGCGAGCCTTCTCCTGTCGCGAAGCACCATGTCCTCGACGTCTCCGACCCCCTTGCCGTCGACGTAAATCCTGCCCGAGGTGACCGTACCACCCCTGGCGGCGCCTTCGGGGGTGATTTCCAGCACGTCTCCGTCATCGAGTATGAAGATGTTTTCCTTCGGGACGACGGTCTTCTCCGCGAGCCGGGAGTGGTAGATCTTGTGGCGGAACTCGCCGTGGACCGGCATGAAATATTTCGGCTTCACGAGGTTGAGCATCAGCTTCAGTTCCTCTTTCGAAGCATGCCCCGATACGTGGATCTCCGACACTTTTTCGTAGATCACGTCTGCGCCGCGCCTGAAGAGGTGGTTGATGATCCTTCCGATCGACCGCTCGTTGCCGGGGATCATCTTCGCCGAGAGGATAACGACGTCGCCGTCTTTTGCCTTGATCGTCTTGTGCTCGTCGGTGGCGATCCGGGAGAGCACGCTCATCGGCTCGCCCTGGCTGCCGGTCGTGATGATCACGACCTCGTTGTCCGCAAGGTTCTTCAGCTCGTCGAGCTTCACCCACATGTCCCTGGGTATCCTGAGGTAACCGAGGTCAAGCGCGATCTGGGCGTTGGCGACGAGGCTTTTTCCGGAGAGAATCACCTTCCGGCCGAACATCACCGCGACGTCGATCACCTGCTGGATCCGGTGGATATTCGAGGCGAAGGTGGCGATAATGATCCTGCCTTTGGCGGTCGAAAAGACATCTTCGAACGCCCTTCTCACCTCTTTTTCCGAGAAGGTGAAGCCGCCTTTTTCCGCATTAGTGCTGTCGGACATGAGGAGCACGGTTCCCCGTTCGCCGTACTCGGAGAACTTGTGGAAGTCCATCAGCTGCCCGTCTACGGGGGTGGGGTCGAGCTTGAAGTCGCCGGTATGCACGATCGCGCCGACGGGGGTCGTGATTCCGAACCCCACGCCGTCGACAATGCTGTGGGTCACCCGGATGAACTCTACTTCGAAGACGCCGAGCCTGACGACCCCGCGCGGGAGCACGGCATTGAGCTCGACGTCCTCAAGGTTATGCTCCTTAAGCTTTTCGCGGACGAGGCCGAGCGTCAGCGGCGTGCCGTAGATCGGCACCTTCAGCTCCTTCAGGAGGAAGGGGAGGGCGCCGGTATGGTCCTCGTGGCCGTGCGAAAGGATGATCCCCCGCACCTTGTCCCTGTTTTCGAGGATATAGGTGAAGTCGGGGATGACGAAATCGATCCCGAGCATGTCCTCCTCGGGAAACATCAGTCCGGCGTCGATCACGATCATGTCTTCCCCATATTCCAGTATGGTCATATTCATCCCGATCTCCTCGACGCCGCCGAGGGGGATCACCGATAGTACGTTATCCACTTTATTCGTACACCTCCACTGTATTTCCGCCTTTCTGCAGCGCCCGCGCGAGCGCCGTCTCGGAGCACTTGATCAGTTCCTCCGTCTCCTGGCCCCTGAAAGCGGCCACCCCGACACTGGCGGTGAGCCTGCCCTTCGGCTGGACCTCCTCATGGAGGAAGGGATAGTCGCGTATGATCGAGTGAAACCGTTTGCCGAGAGTTACCGCCGGAGCGATCATCGTATTGGGGAGCACGACGCTGAAGGCGTCTCCCCCGTACCGCACGACGACGTCGGACCCTCTGACATTTCTTCTGAGAAGCTCCGCAATCTTCTTCAGGGCGAGGTTGCCGTGATAGTCGCCCCTCTCCCTCACGTAATGTCCGAAGTGATCGATGTCGAGGAGGATCAGGGTGAGCGGCAGCTTGTACCTGACCGACCGGTTCACTTCCTGGGCGAGCCGCAGCTGGAAGTACCGGTGATTGAAAAGCCCGGTAAGGTCGTCGATGAGGCCCGCCCGTTTTGGATGGAGGATCTCGACGTTTTTCAGGTGCAGAATAAGGTCCTGGGGCACCAGGGAATTTTTTCTGAATATCCGCTCTATCTGGCCGGTGAGGCTGAGCCTCTCCTCCACCGAGAGGTCCTTGTTCGTGACGGCGAAGATCGGGATGCCGGTTGTCGAAGGGTTTGCCTTCAGTCTCTTGATGAATTCGAACCCGCAGGTGCCGAGGTCGATGAGGATCATGGTCGGTCCGGTGGCGGATGCGAGTTCCATTCCTTCCTCCTCCCCCGCGGCGGCATGAAACAGGACCCCGTTTCCCTCGAACATCGCCGCGAGATAATCCTGCGTCTCGCGGTCGCCGGAAATGAGCAGCAGAGAGACGGGCGACACGCTTTTCTTGATATGGAGCGAAAGCTCCCCCAGTTTGCCGATCAGCGTCATCTTGTCGACCGGCTTCATGAGGTAGTCCGACGCGCCCAGCGCGTAGGCAAGGTCCTTGTTGTCGACGATCGAATGGATGATAACCGGGATGTCCCTTGTCTCGGCGTCGGCCTTCAGCGACTGCAGCACCTCCCAGCCGTCCTTCCTCGGGAGCATCACATCGAGGGTGACGGCGAACGGCTTCAGATCCTTCGCCTTCGAGATCGCCTCGACGCCGTCGTAGGCGTGGGCGACCTTGTATCCTGCCTTGCTCAAGTGGATGGTGAGTATCTCGGAGGTCGGGAGGTCGTCTTCGACAACGAGCACGAGCGGCGCCTCCGCCGGGACCCAGGGAAACGCAGTGGCGGCCGGCTCGAACGCCTCCGGCTGCCCGGCACCGGCCTCGGGGACCGCAGCCGGGAGATAGAAGGTGAACTCGCTCCCTTCCCCGTGGACGCTCCGGGCGTTGATCTGGCCGCCGTGCAGTTCGACGAGCTTTTTCGTGAGCGCAAGCCCGAGTCCCGTCCCCTGGTAATTTTTTGAAAAGGAGGGGTCGACCTGCTCGAACTCCTCGAATATCCGCTCCAGGTTGTCTTCCCGGATCCCTATCCCCCTGTCCCAGACCGTCACCTTCATGAGGTCCTGGCCGTCGACCGCCCACGGAATGAGGGCATCCCGGTTCGAAGCGAGCCCTACCTTTATCCCCGCCGCCCCGCCCTCGGGCGTGAATTTTATCGCGTTGGAGATGAGGTTATAGAGTATCTGCTTAAACTTCACCTTGTCGGCGTTAAAGACGGACACGGCAGGGTCTATCTCGACCTCCATCCGGACGGACTTTTTCGCAGACAGCGACTGCATGATCATCACGACCTCTTCGACCGCCTCCCTGACCCTGAAATCCTCATAGGAGAGCTCTATCTTGCCCGCCTCTATCTTGGCGAGGTCGAGGATATTGTTGACGAGCTGCAGGAGGTGTTTTCCCGATGCGCTGATATTCGAGACGTGGCGTTTTTGCCTGTCGTTGAGGCGGCCGAAGGTCTCTTCGATGAGGATCTCGGAAAAGCCGAGGATGGAGTTCAGCGGCGTTCTCAGCTCGTGGCTCATGTTCGAGATGAAGCGGGCCTTGACCTGGTTTGCCCGCGTCAGCTCCCAGTTGATCTTTTCGAGCTCCCGGGTCCGCTCGATCACCTTGTCTTCAAGCCTGATATTGAGGTCTCTCAGCTCCTCGTTTGACTTTGCGAGTTCGTTCCGGAGTCTCTTATCTTCGGTGATGTCCTTGCTGACGCCGACGGTGCCGATCACCTTCCCGGTCTTGTCCCTCAGAGGGGAGAGGGTGAGGCTGATGTCGATGATGCTGCCGTCCTTCTTCTTAAGGCGGGTTTCGTAATTGTGCACCATCCCGCCGCTGCCCAGCATCGCCAGGAGGCGCTGCCGCTCGGCGGGGTCGACATAGAAATCGGCCGCATTTCTGCCGACCGCCTCGTCGCGGGAATAGCCGAGGATCCTCTCGCCCCCACGGGAGAATTCGACGACTAGTCCCCCTGCGTCGGTTGTCACGATCATGTCGCCGGAATCGTCGAGTACGTTTTTGAGATATGCGGTCGTGCCGTCGAGATCGCCGATCACCCGGTAGAGTTCGTCGAGTATGCTGAACTTGTCTATTGCCTGGGCGGCCTGAGAGCCGAAGAGCCCGATGAGGTTCTTATGGCGTTCCGAAAACTCCCTCGGCCTGAAGTCGTCCAGGTAGAGGATCCCCACGATGTCCCCGTTTATCTTCAGAGGACAGGCGAGGAGGGCGCGGATGCCTTCTTTCAAAAGCCGGTGGTTTTCGAAGAGGGGGTGGACCGAGATGTCCTCTACGGCGAGGGGCTCCTTCTGCTTCAGCAGAAAGCTGGTCAGTCCGGCCGGCCGCGGCTTCCAGCGGGCCAGGTCCGTGATCGATTCCTTCAGCCCCCGGGAGACGGCCATGCGCATTTCTCCTCTCAGGCAGAGGGCGATGCTTCCGGCGGGAGCTTCGGTCAGTTGCATCGCCTTGTCGAGTGTCGTCGACAGCACGTCGGTCAGCGATTTCGACGAGGTGAGCACGAGCCCGTTGGCATAGAGGGTCTTCATGTCTTTCTTGGCCGTCTCCTGCCTCCGGACCATCTCCCAGAGGAACTTGGCCCCCGTCCCCTCGACCACCTCGGTCCCCGGAGCAATCTGCCTGATCTGGCCGCTCACCGCCGGGTCGCCGGTGACGTTCATGATCAGGTCCGCGCCGAGCCGGCAGAGCTCCTCCAGGTCTTTTGCGATGAATATCCCCCATCCCCTGGCCGCCGAAAGCGCCGGCGCGGCCTCATCGACGTCCGTGATGCCGACCGTCCTGACCGTTCCGTTTGCCTGGAAAAGGTCAAGAAGCGCACATCCGGCCTTCCCGGCGCCGACGATCGCCACCTTTATCATATGATGAACCCCCTCTGATTCTTCATCATCTCGATGAATCCTTCCAGAATATCCGGGTCCCATTGTCCCAAAAACTTCTCCGCTTTCATCCTGCCGACGGCTTCGTCGATCGTGAAGGGCGAACGGTAAGGTCTGAGCGAGACCATCGCATCGAACGAGTCGGTGATCGCCACGATCCGCGCAAAGAGGGGAATGTCTTTCCCCTTCAGTCGGTCCGGAAACCCCTGCCCGTCCCATCGTTCGTGGTGGTTTCGGATCACGGGAAGGATATGGCGGGCGGAAGAAAGCGGCATGCAGATCGTTTCCCCGATCAGGACATGGTCCTTGACGAGCTTCGCCTCCTGATCGGTAAGGTCCTCGGCCTTATGCAGGACCCGGTCCTCGATGCCGAGCTTCCCGATGTCATGGAGCACGCCTGCCTTGAAGAGCGAGTCGCGGTCGTCTTCGGACATGCCGAGAAAACCGCCGAGTTCCATCGAAAGACTCCCGACCCTCTCCGAATGCCCCTTGGTATAAGGGTCCTTCGCCTCGATCGCGATCGCAAGCGTGAGAATGACGTCTTCCGAATGGTCGAGATGGCTCTGCAGTTTTCGCAGCCTGAGCAAAGAGCGGATCTTCGTGACGAGCTCCATCGTGTGAAACGGCTTCGTGAGGAAATCGTCGGCCCCCGCCTCGAGCCCCGTGATCTTGTCCTCCATCTCGCTCAGGGCGGTAACGAGGACGACGGGAAAGAACCGCCGGTCGGTCATCGACTTCAGTTTCCTGCAGAGATCGTAGCCGTTCATCCCCGGCATCATCACGTCGAGGATTGCGAGATCAACCTCTTCTTTCCTGAAAAGACCGAGAGCGGTTTCGGCGTCGGGGGCGGTGAGTACGCGGTAGCCCTCGCGATAGAGGAGGCCCTCCATCAGCTCGAGGTTGAAGGCATGGTCGTCGACCACGAGTATCGCGGCGTCCTTGTCCTCAGCACTCACGCGTGACGGGGTCATGCACATCCCTTCGGCAAAAGGTTGTCGAAAAAATCCCGGCCCGGCGTATGGAGCCCGGCGGATACGAAAGTATATACCGCGGGCCCCCTCTGAGACAAGGGCCTTTCCTTCTCGCTCGATCGGGCCTCGTTCCCTCTCTGCTGAAGTCTATGTAATGAGCAGTTCGAGCAGCGCCTTTTGGGCGTGCAGCCTGTTTTCGGCCTGGTCGAAGACGACGCTCTGCGGGCTGTCGATCACCTCGTCGGTGATCTCCTCCCCCCGGTGCGCCGGCAGGCAGTGGAGCACGATCGCATCCTTTTTCGAACAGGAGAGAAGCCTGCTGTTTATCTGATAATCTCTCAGCCGCCCTTTCTTGTCCGCCGACTGTTGCTCCTGCCCCATGCTCACCCAGACGTCGGTATAGACCGCGTCGGCCATACCGGCCGCTTCCCTGGGGTCCCTGAGTACGACGATCTCGCTCTTCGCGGAGGCCCTTGCCCTTTCGAGTATCGAGGCGTCGGGCTCGAAGCCCTCGGGACAGGCCACCGTGAGATCGAATTCCATCAGTGCCGCCCCCTCGATGAGCGAATTGCAGACGTTGTTGCCGTCCCCGACGAAGGCGACCTTCAGCCCCTTCAGCCGCCCTTTCTTTTCCCGGAGCGTCATCAGGTCGGCGAGCGTCTGACAGGGGTGGTGCAGATCGCTCAGCCCGTTGATAACCGGGATCGGGGCGTTTGCCGAAAATTCAGTGAGAGTCGAATGGGCGAAGGTACGGATCATGATCCCGTCGAGATACCGCGAAAGCGTGCGCGCGGTGTCGGGCATCGATTCTCCCCTGCCGAGCTGAAGCTCCGAGGGGTTCATCGTGACCGCGTTTCCTCCGAGCTGATAGATGCCGACCTCGAAGGAGATCCTCGTGCGGGTCGAAGGCTTCTCGAAAAGCAGCCCTATGCTTTTCCCGATGAGCGGACATTTTCCGGCGTCGCCGCCTGTCTTCATGCGGCCGGCGCGCTCCAGGAGCGCCTCTATTTCGTCCGCGGAAAAGTCTGATAATGCAAGAAGGTCTCTCTTCATCCTTTTTCCTATATCAGAGACGGTCGAATATCTGCTCGAGAGTGTCGACGAGATGGTCGATCTCTTTCTCGGTGACGATCAGCGGGGGTATGAACCGAAGCACGCTGCCCGCGGTGCAGTTGATCAGGAGGCCTTTTTCCATGCAGGACTTGACGATCGGCCCGCCGTCGCGGGTCAGTTCCATGCCGATCAGCAGCCCCATTCCGCGCACGTCTGCGACGATGCTCGGAAACTCTTTTTTCAGTTCTTCGAGTCTCTTCTGGAAATATTTTCCCATCCTCCGGCACTGGTCGAGGACGAAGCCGTCTTCGAGAAGGACCTCCATCGCCGCGACCGCAGCCGCACAGACCAGGGGGTTTCCGCCGAACGTGGAGGCATGGGTGCCCGGCTCGAAGCCGGCCGCCACCTTGTCGGTGGCGAGCATCGCACCTATCGGTACCCCGCCGCCGAGTCCCTTCGCAAGTGTCATGATGTCGGGCGTGACGCCGAAATGCTCGTAGGCGAAAAATTTGCCGGTCCGTCCGATCCCGGTCTGCACCTCGTCGAAGATGAGAAGGATCTCGCGGCGGTCGCAGAGCTGCCGCAGAGCGCGCAGGTAGTCGGGGTCAGGGATCTTCACCCCGCCCTCGCCCTGAATCGGCTCGATCATGACAGCGCAGGTCTCCTTTGTGATCGCCTTCTCGACCGCGTCTATGTCGTTGAACTCGACGTGTGCGAACCCCGGAACGAGCGGTTCGAACCCCGCCTTGAACCGGGCCTGGCCGGTTGCCGAAATCGTGGCGAGAGTCCTTCCGTGGAACGAGTTGAGCGCTGTAATGATCCCGAAGCGGTTGACGCCGACCTGCTCCCTGAAGTAGCGCCGCGCAAGCTTGATCGCAGCCTCGTTTGCCTCCGCGCCGGAATTGCAGAAGAAGACCTTGCCGGCGAAGGAGTTTTCTACGAGGAGTTTCGCGAGCTTGATCTGGGGCTCGATATGGTAGTAGTTCGAGACATGGATCAGTCTCTGAGCCTGTTTCTGGATCGCCACTACGACCTTCGGGTGGCAGTGGCCAAGGCAGTTTACGGCGACGCCGCCGACGAAGTCGAGATATTCCTTGCCGTCAGAGCTCCATACCTTCATCCCGCGTCCTTTTCTCAGGACGATGGGGAATCTGGCGTAGGTATTCATTATGTATTTGGCGGAATCATCGAGAAGTTTCTTGATTTCCATAGGAGGAATAATAACCTAAAATTCATTGAAAAATCAAGCGGATAGAGATCGGGAATAGGAAAAGGTCTCATAAGGCTGACATTTAGCAGAAGTCATTTGTCCACGCAGCGCAGTGGCGAGAAGGTCATTCCGCCTGGTAAACCAAAGGGTCCAGATTACTGCCTTTTTTTCCAATAATCAGGATGTCGGCGCAGATGCATTACCGCAAGGATGAAGATTTCGTTCCCTGCGATGCTGTATACAACAGCATAGGGGAAGCGGTTTACAAGACATCGCCGGATATCTTCTTCCATAATAGGCCATGCAGTCGGATATTTCAGAATATTTTGGATGGCGGCATGCACCTCAATCGAAAAATCATAGCCAAGGCCTCGCTCATTATTTTCATAGTACTCAATAGCCCCGATAAACTCAGCTTCCGCTTCGGGGTGAAATGAGAAAGTCATTTTTCGAAGCGCTCTCGTATTTGCTCAAAGACATCCGGCCCCGGGATCCCCTTTACGCTGCATGAGCGCAGTTCTGCAAGCCTCTGTTTGGCGACCTTTGCCCATTCGGCATCGATCTCCGCTGACGGAGGATTAAGCGTTTTCAGTAAAGAATCGACAACCATAGCCCTTTCCTCTACCGGCAGAGACTCTGCCTCCTGAATTATTTCCTTCATTCCGTGCATATGGTACCTCCTCCTGTTATGCTATCATTTTTCGATTGTCGTTGCGCCTTGAGTTGCAGCGGGCAGCCTATCGGGATGCGCAGCCAGTTGCCAAGCGATAGGTTCCCGCTGCTTCAGCGATAAGAGCAAAGCGCTTCTGAGTCAGTCATACGGTAACCCCTTCCTTCTCGATATTCTTGACAATATCCGAAGCCCGCAGCGGCGATTGGAGTTCACCGAATGTTACCTCAAGGTCATAGTTCTTTTTCCGTCATGCCCGAGGTTTTCAGTCGGGCATCCATGTTTTCTTAAGAATGGATTCCCGCCTAAAGACTGCGGGAATGACGGCCTGAATACACACACTTTATGCAACGTTAGGGTAAATAAGCCATTAGCCCTTTATTGAGTTTGTACAACGTTGAGATAGTATATCATTGCCGGAACGCTGAATCATAGAGCATTTGTTACATGAAAAACACTTCAAAGCCAGCATGTGGTAAATTAAGAATAAAGAGGAAAATCATAATGAAGATTGCGGTAACAGGAAAAGGCGGGGTGGGAAAGACGACTCTGTCGTCGGTATTGGGCCATCTCTACGCGTCTGAGGGGAAAAAAGTGATTGAGGTGGATGCCGACCCTGACGCCAACCTTGCCTCGGCTCTCGGGGTGCCCCGTCAGGATGCGGAAAAGATCAGGCCTATCGCCGAGATCGGAGAACTTATCGAGGAGCGCATGGGGACTAAGCCCGGGGGCATGGGAGGGATCTTCAAGCTCAACCCTAAAGTGGACGACCTGCCCGAGGGATTGGGCTACAGGCTCGACGGCATCACTCTTTTGATCATGGGCAAATCGAAGGCCGCTTCGTCGGGGTGCTACTGCCCTGAAAATGTTCTGCTCAGAAGACTTCTGAGGCACCTGGTCGTGGAGCGTGACGAGGTGGTGATTGTGGACATGGAGGCCGGCATTGAGCATCTCACCCGAGGGACTGCCGATTCAGTCGATGCCTTTATCGTGGTAGTCGAACCAGGCCAGCGGAGCATCCAGACCGCCGGCGTCGTAAAGGAGTTGGCAAAAGGGCTGGGGGTGAAGAACGTCTTCGTAGTGGCGAACAAGGTGCGGGGAGCAGAAGATCTCGCCTTCATCAAAAAGGGGATTGGGGACATGGAGCTCGCCGGGGCGATATCCTTCAGCGACGAGGTGATGGAGGCTGACATCAGGGGCGCCGCCCCCTTCGGCCATGCGCCGCGCACGGTGGAGGAGATCAGGGCGATAAAGGCGTCGATCGAAAAGATGCTGGGAGCGGGGTGAGGCGCTTGCCGAGCCATGAGCGATAAGAGCGAAGTCAGAGCGGAGCTTATGAAGAAAAGAGACGCCATCCCGACGGAGGTGAGAAGGGCGAAGGACAGGCTGATACGGGAGCGCCTTCTGGCCCTCGATGAGATAAAGGTATCGAATCTGATCTTCTTCTTCGCCTCATTCAGGTCGGAGATCGACACCCTGGAGCCGATGACGTTGCTTCTCGCTGAAGGCAAGCGCATAGTGCTTCCGAAGGTGGACAGGAAAAACCATCTCCTTCTCCTTTATGAAATAAAGAGTATTGAGGAACTTGTTCCGGGATATATGGGGATTCCGGAGCCGGCGGTTCTTTCCGAAGAAAGGACGATCACAGTGAATGACATCGAGGCGGTTGTCATCCCGGGTGCGGGTTTCGACGAGGCCGGCAACAGGATCGGATACGGCGGAGGATATTACGACAGGCTGCTGGCATCGATCGGGAAGGACCTGCCGGTCATCGCTCCGGCCTATGAGGAACAGATCACCGAATCCATTCCGTCGGAACCGCACGACATCAAGGTGACCATGATCGTCACTGACAGAAGGGTGATCAGGTGCACCGGGTAGCGCCGGTCAAGGCCTGCGATGCTATCATATAAAGGGATGGCGCATGTTTGAGCATTATCAGGAACCCCTGAAGCCCCGTAAGGAGTTTGTCTCCAGACAAATTCAGTACCTTGCGTTTGCACTTGTGATTCTATTACTTTCTATCGGCATCGGCACTGTTGGATATCACGTGTTCGGTAATCTGAAATGGCTTGATTCATTCCTTAACGCCTCCATGATTCTGACGGGCATGGGGCCGGTGGACAAGATGGAGACCGATGGAGGCAAGGTTTTTTCAGCACTTTACGCGCTTTTTAGTGGGGTGGCTTTCCTTACGTTTGTCGGCGTTTTGTTTGCGCCTGTGTATCACCGGTTCCTGCATAGATTTCACCTTGATGCCGGGAATAAAGGTGATGACTGATCTTACTGTTCAGCCCATTTCTACGACAGACTGCTTGGGTCGATAGGGAAGGGCCTGCCGGTCATCACCCGGCATAGGACTGCTGGATACCCGCCTCCGCGCGTATGACGGCCTGGCAAGACAATATTCGATTTTGAGATAGGCCCTGATAATTTTTTGCGAGAGCGGCGTAATTTCCGGGCTTATATGTGCGCTGTTGCGCAACAACTTGACAGCTGGGAAGTTTTCTTATAACATTAAAAGACATCTGGATTTTCCCGGTTTAAGGAAGTCAATAACTTTGAAAAGGAGCAAGAGAAAATGATCCGTGCAAAATACATCATGTGCAAAAGGACGGCAGTTTTGAAAAACACGACGGGGAGGGAAGTTGTCTACAAGATGATGGCAAGCGGCTGTCCGGGCATCCCCGTCGTAAATGAACAGGCGGAAGTCATAGGAATGGTAAGCATGTGCGATATTCTCAAGGCAGCCAAAGAAAAGGGTGCCGCAATTGATACAATTACGGCCGAGCAGTTAATGTCCACGAATCCGATAACTGCGGACCGTGACGCGTCGCTTGATGATCTCGCCAAAATGATGGTCGATAACAATTATTCCGTCATCCCCATAGTCAAAGGGAAAAAGCTTGTCGGGATAGTCAGCGCCCGCGAAATTGTCGATACTTATGTAGAGCCCCATCTCTATAGCACCTTTGAGGAATAGATTTTGATCCCCGCT
>JAJXTV010000035.1 GCA_021783515.1 Nitrospirota bacterium | reverse complement strand
ACGCCTCTCCCCACCCAGTACTTCATTGTGAGAAGACCATCGCCATTCCTTGGCCGAAGACACCATCTTCGCGCGTACAGGATTGCCCTCGATATATCTCAACACCATCAGCAAATGACCTTCGTTTTGCACCATGAAGCTCTTGTACCTGCCCTGCCATACATGACCGCTGCTTTCGTAATGCCGATGGTATCGCCTCACATGGCTCGTCATCAGCCATTGCATCCATCTGCTCACCGTGGTTCGGCGAAGTTGTGGTTTGCTGCTTGCTGATAGCTGCCGGCTGAGAGCTGTCTTTAATCGCATAGGCGACATCCACACCGCCCGCGAATGTCCAGCAAAAGAAAGATAAGACTACAGCGGATATGATTCTCAGTGAACGGCTGAATTGATGATCTCCCATGCCCCATTACCCTCCCGGTATCTTTTATCCCCACAAATAAAAAAAGCCTACCTCCGAAAAGGTAAGCTCAAATTCCCCATCCACTTCGACAGCCCCTCGATCCCTCACGGGACAGGTTGCTTTGCGCCATCCGGTTGCCCGGATCTTATCCTTTCGGTGGTTGAGGCATTTAAACACGTACAAGAGAATCGTGTCAAGCTCAAGTTATGATTAGAGCTCGCGCACTGAAACATTGCATTATTTCACAGCGAGGTTTTCGGAAGGAAATGAACACACAACACCATTTTCTCCCGGATGAGAGGTACGAATAAGCGTCAGTGCTTCTAATCTGCAATCTTCGCTAGCTGAGGTTGGTTCAGAATGATCGCTTTCGTTGAGGCAACTGTGTTTCGGGACAAACTCTTCAAGAGTTGCAGCCGGGAAGATCTATCGGCTCTCAGTCAAAGGCTGCCCTTGCATTGAAATTAGGCGGGATGCCGTGTACTGGATGGACTGCGGAAACCGCCGCGATCGCGAAATGCGTTTGTTGCGATTGGGAAGTGGCAGCCCGTTACAAACGCGATTTGAGGAATAATCGATGGACCATACAAAACGGGGGTGCATGCTATGCGGCAAAAGGGGCATGAATTGGGAGCAGCTGGAATTGTCCGGAAACGCACCCGCCTCCGGGCGCCTGCGAAAAGACGCCTCCGTGACAGCCCCAAACACCCTGTGATAGAATGTAATACATGTGCGCGTCTGAGAAGTCCGCGACACGCGGGGTGCGAAAATGCTGTCCCTTCTCCGGTCGTGCCGCAGGAGAGTTCTTCTGATGGCAGGCGAAAAGCGCGGCGCTGCCTCCTTTCCGGTCGTCGGCATAGGCGCATCCGCCGGAGGACTGAACGCCCTCGAATGCTTCATCGGCGCGCTCCCCAGGGAATTCTCCTTCGCCATCGTGTTCATGCAGCATCTCTCGACGAAGCACAAGAGCCTTCTGCCCGGCCTCCTCAGCGCCAGAAGACCCGACCTCGAGATCTGCGAGGTGGCCGAAAGGCTCCGGCTCCTTCCCGGAAAGATATACCTCTGCCCTCCGGGAAAGGCCGTCGGCATCGGGCAGGGTTTGTTCCAGGTATCCGCTCCCGCCAAGGACCATTTTCATCTGCCGATAGACGAGTTCTTCGCTTCTCTTGCGGAAGAGGCGGGGGAGCGCGCGATCGGCGTCGTCTTCTCCGGCGCCGGGACGGACGGGGCAAGGGGCATACAGGCGGTCCGGTCGGCAGGCGGTACCGTATTCGTACAGGACCCTTCGACGGCCGGGTTTACCGGCATGCCGCTTGCGGCGATCGGCACGGGCCGGGCCGACGGCATCCTGCCGCCCGAGGAGATCGCCCGGGAGATACTTAAACTGGGGGAAGGAGGTCCGGCGGCGTCTGATACCGATCTTGCGCCCGCCGAGTTCGAGACCCTGTACCGACTGATACGGGAAAAGACGGGCCATACCTTCCATCACTACAAAAAGACCGTTGTCGGCAGGAGGATCAGAAGACGGATGTATCTGAAAGGGGTATCTTCGGTCAGCGAGTACCTTTCGCTGGTGGCAGAGAAGGACTCCGAAGCGGACAGTGTCGCCTCGGACCTCATGATCGGCGTCACCTCTTTCTTCCGCGACCGGCTCGCCTGGAAGGCCCTCGGGACCGGAGTGATACGGAAGCTCGCCGCCTCGGACGACGACCTCCCGGTGCGCGTCTGGGCTCCTGCGTGCGCTACGGGCGAGGAGGCCTATTCTATCGCCATGCTGCTCCGCGGCGAGTTCGATCTCGCCGGCCGGAAGCGGGAGATACAGGTATTCGCCACCGACATCAACGAACCCGCGCTCGAAAGGGCGAGAGAGGGAAAATACCCGGCCAGCGTCGCTGCCGATGTGCCTCCTGATTACATGAAACAGTTTTTCACATTGGAGGAAGACGGATTGTCGGCGGCCGTCTCGAAGGAGGTCCGGGAGTCAGTCGTCTTTGCCAGACAGGACCTCCTCATCGATCCGCCTTTCTCCCGTCTCGACCTGATCATCTGCCGCAACCTTCTCATCTACCTCGAGCCGGCGGCGCAGGAAAGATGCATTTCACTGTTCCATTATGCGCTCAGGGATGGAGGGTATCTGTTTCTCGGGAATGCCGAGACGCCGGGCAGGAGAAGTGCGCTCTTTAAGTCTCTGCCCCATAAGAAATGCCGAATCTACCAGAGGCTCGCAACGGAACGGCCGTCCCGCCTCGCGCTCATGGCGCCCTTTGCCCCCGAGCGCCTTCCCACCCCTTTTCCCCGGTCGGCACCTGAATCTCAGAAAAGTCTTATGGAGGTTGTGCAGCAGGCGCTGCTCGAAGAGGTCGGTCCGGCCGCGGTTGCCGTGGATCAGCATTGCGAGATCCTCTATCTTAGCGGCCCGACTCACCGGTATCTGCGCCAACCGCGCGGCGCCCCTTCGCAGAACCTGCTTGAGCTCCTGCCTGATCATCTCGGAAACAGGGTGAGGGGTGCCCTCTACCGGGCCGGCGCGGAAGCGGCAGCGGTCACGCTACAGGCGGCCTTCCCAGGCGAAAATGGAAAGAAGATGCGGACCCGCATCCGCGTTTCGAAATTGAAGGAGGCGCTCTTCCTGGTGGTCTTTTTCGAAAGCCGGGGAGCCTCTGCAAAGGCGGAGGCCCCCGAGCCTGCAGGCGATGACAGCGCAATCCGCCAACTCGAAGGAGAGCTCTCCGCGACCCGCCGGGAACTGCAGAGCAATATCGAGCAGCTGAGGAGCCTCAATGAAGAGCTCCAGTCTTCCAACGAGGAGTTTCAGGCGGCTAACGAGGAGCTGGAGACCTCGCGGGAAGAGCTCCAGTCGCTCAACGAAGAGCTGATCACGGTGAATGCCCAGCTGCAGTCGAAGATCGAGGAGCAGGAGGAGACGAACAACGACCTGAGCAACTTCCTGGCGGGCACGAACATTCCTACTCTGTTCCTCGACCTCCAGTTCAGGGTGAAACGCTTCACCCCCGCGATGTCAAGACTGCTGAAGCTGATCCCTTCGGATCTCGGCAGGTCGATCGCCGACATGTCTCAGGAGGGGCTCGGGCCGGACCTCATCGCCGATGCCGGTGCGGTCATCGACCATCTCGTGCCGGTCAGAAAAGAGATCGAAATCGGCGGCGCCTGGTATGTGCGCTCCGCACTGCCGTACCGGACTGCCGACAACCGCATCGAGGGCGCGGTCATCACGTATCAGGACGTCTCGGACCTCAAGCGGGCGGAGAAGCTGACGATTCATCTGGCGTCATTCCCCCGGTTTAATCCTAACCCGGTGATCGAGGTGGACTTTTCGGGCACGATCACCTTCGCCAACCCGGCTACGAAACGTCTGCTGCAGAGCGAGGGAATGGACAAGGACGACGTGGAGGTCTTTCTGCCGGAGGACATCGCCGCCATCCTGCGAAACACCGGAAGGCAGGAGAGTTCGGTCTATCGCGAGGTAACGGTAAAGGACAGGGTTTACGGAGAAACCGTTCATGTCGCTTCGGAGTTCGGTGTCGTGCGGATCTACGCGTACGAGATCAGCGGGCTGAAGCGGGCGGAGGGCGTGGCGAGGGCGCGCCTGAGAATGCTAGAGACTTTTTACGCAACGGACATTTCCCCCAATGACATGCTCCGCATGGCGCTTGATGAGATCGAGGCGCAGACACAGAGCACAATCGGGTTTTATCACTTTGTCGAGGCCGACCAGGAAACACTATCCCTGCAGAACTGGTCGACGAATACTCTCCAGAAGATGTGCACTGCCGAGGGCAAGGGCAGCCACTATCCTGTATCTCAGGCGGGTGTATGGGTGGATTGCGTGCGGGAGCGGAGACCGGTCATCCACAACGACTACGCATCTCTGCCTCACCGGAAGGGGCTGCCGCATGGCCATGCGCCGGTTGTCCGGCAGATGGTCATTCCCCTGATGCGGGGCAGCCGCATCGTCGCGGTCATCGGCGTGGGCAACAAGTCCTTCGACTATAACGCGGTGGACGTGGAGATCGCTTCGCAGCTGGGCGACTTTTCCTGGGAGCTCATCGAGCGCAAGCGTGCCGAGGATGCGCTGCGGGTAAGCGGGGAGCGTTCCCGGTCTTATATTGAAGTAACGGGGCAGTTGGGATGGACGACGAATGCAGAGGGAGAAGTAATAGAAGATTTACCTTCGTGGAGGGAATATACCGGCAAGACATACGATGAGATCAAGGGGTGGGGCTGGGCGGAATCTCTTCACCCTGATGACGTAGACCATACCGTACAGGAATGGAATGAGGCCGTAAAGGAGAAGCGCACGTACGAGGTGGAATATCGTCTGCGCAGACACGACGGGGTCTATCGGCACTTCCTGGCCCGCGGCATCCCCGTGCTGAAGGAAGACGGAAGTGTCCGGGAATGGGTCGGCACCTGCATAGACATCACCGATCGCAAACAGACGGAGCAGGCCCTGCGCGAAAGCGAGGAGAGGTTGAAGAGGGCGCAGGAAATTGCTCATCTCGGGAGCTGGGAGCTTGATCTTCTCGACAATACGCTGACTTGGTCGGACGAGGTTTACCGGATCTTCGGCATGGAGCCGCAGGAATTCGGTGCGACCTATGAAGCATTCCTCGAGGCGGTTCATCCAGACGATCGCGCCGCAGTGGACGCTGCCTATTCCGAGTCGATCCGCGAAGGCCGGGATACTTATGAAATGGAGCACAGGGTCGCGCAGAAATCCACCGGTGAAGTGCGTTATGTCCATGAAAAATGCGAGCATTTCAGGGACGCATCAGGCAGGATCATCAGGTCCGGGGGGATGGTGCACGACATCACCGACCGCGAGCGGACTGAGGAGGCGCTCAGGAGGAGCCTCGGCCGCTTCGAATTGCTGATGGCGACGGCTGGCGAACTCCTGCAGTCCACCGAGCCCCAGAAAGTCGTCGAGTCGGTCTGCAAAAAGGTGATGGAGCACCTCGACTGCCACGCCTTCTTCAATTTCCTTATGGATGAAGATGCCGGGAAGCTCCATCTGAACGCCTGGGCCGGCATACCAGAAAAAGAGGCGAAACGGATCGAATGGCTGGACGTGGGCTCCGCGGTGTGCGGCTGCGTCGCTAGGGAGGGAGCGCGGATCGTCGCGGAGCATATCCCGACAACTCCGGACGAGCGGACAGACTCTGTGAAGTCCTACGGGATAAAGGCCTACTGCTGTCATCCGCTTATCGGACCGGGAGGGATGGTGATCGGCACTCTCTCGTTCGGGACCTGTTCCCGGGAGACCTTCAACGAAGAGGATCTCTCATTAATGAGGGCGGTTGCCGATCAGGTGGCGGTCGCCGTGGTCCGTATGAGGAACGAATCGGATGTCCTTGCGCTGAGCGAGGTTATGGCGGCGCGGAACGTCGAGCTCGAAACGGTCAACATGGAGCTCGAATTCTTCATCTATTCGATCTCCCACGATCTCCGCGCGCCGCTGCGGTCGATGGCGGGCTTCGCCAGGATCCTGAGTGACGATTACGCGGGGAAACTTGACTCTCAGGGGCTCGAGTATCTATCCCGCATCCAGAAAAGCTCGGTGAAGATGAACAGACTGATGGACGACCTCCTTCACCTTTCGAAGATCTCGCGGCAGGAGATGGAGAGGGCGGAGGTCGATATGAGCGGGAAGGCGGATGCCCTGGTGGCCGAGATGCGGGAGGCAGACCCCGGCAGGACGGTCGACATCGAGATCCAGGCCGGCCTCGTCGCTCACGCCGATCCGCGCTTGATCGGGCTTGTCCTTTCGAACCTCCTCGGCAATGCCTGGAAATTTACCTCGAAGACTGCCGGTGCGCGCATCGAGATGGGTTCTGTCGAGCGGGACGGAGAGACCGTGTATTACGTCAGGGACAACGGCGCCGGCTTCAATCCGGACTATGCCGAGAAGATGTTCTGGCCTTTCCAGAGACTCCATTCGGAAGGGGAGTTCGAGGGCACCGGCATCGGTCTTACCATCGTGGAGCGCATTATTCAGCGCCACGGGGGGAGGGTCTGGGCGGAGGGCGAAAAAGGAAAGGGCTCGACGATCTATTTTACCCTCGGCTGAGCGGGCGGAGAGAGTATACAAACCGCTTTCTTTGGGATAGACTATTAGCAAAAAAGAAGACCGAACGGCAGATGGCGACGAAAAATCCACAGGGGGCAATCCACAATTCAGAGCGCGCAATTCTGATCGTCGATGACAATCCCGACGAGATCGAGATCACCGGCAGGGCGCTGTCGATGATCCTGAGCGGCGTGAAGGTGAAGACCGCATCGAATGGGGAGGAGGCGCTTGAACTGCTGAAAGGGATGGAAGATTTGCCCGTGGTCATATTCCTCGATCTCAAGATGCCCGGCATGAGCGGCATCGATATGCTGCGGAGGGTCCGCTCCGATGATCGCCTGAAGAAGGTGCGCGTTATCGTCGTGACCAACTCCGCTCTGGAGGCGGACAGGAAAGAATCATACGCCGCCGGCGCCGACTGGTTTCTCCAGAAGGCCTTCGACCTCGGCCAGTTCAGCAAGGAGTTGAAGCCCCTGCTGGAGCGCTGGCTGAAGGAATAGCAAGTTTTCCGCAGTTGACGTTGCAGTGTCGGTGGCGGGGTAAAGACCTCCCTCCCAAAAAAAAGGCGAGGGGAGGCCCTCGCCCGAAACGTCCTTGATTCCGTTATCTTGCTCTTCGCCGCCTCACATGGTAAGCGGCGCCAAGACCCGCCAGCAGCACGAAAAGTATCAGTCCCCATTTGTTCATGGCGGGAACCGTTTGGGCTGCCGCAGAAACGATAAATCCTCCTGTGGAGTCTATGTCTATTCCCGACGGCGACAAAAGCCCGGTTGCAGGGCCGGAAACGGTCAGAAGAGGGGCCACATTGCCGGTCGCCGTCCGCGAATATACCCGCAGGCTGTTGCCACTTGTGTCCGCCACGATGAGAGTATTATTGGCAAGGTCGGGCAGCAGCCCGCCAGCGGTAAGCAGGCCGGTGGAGGCGCCGGTGAGGTTTCTGAGAGGGGCTATATTCCCGCTTGCCGTGCGCGAAAAGACGACAACCCCAAGCCCGTCATCCCCTTGGGAGAATATTTCATTGTTTACCGCATCCACCCGCACGTAGTTCGTATATGTCCCTATCTGGGTGTTGCCGCCTGAGATGAGGCGTTTTGGCGCGACATTGCCGGAGTCGGTTCTGTTGAAGACGAGAATGCCGGGAACGCTCGGTCCTCCGACATCATAGCTGTCTACGAGCAGCTCATCGTTTGCCATATCGAGAGAAATGCTGATGGGGTTCTTGATGAGCGTTGCCGCGCCGCTTATCGTCCTTATCGGCACGGCGTCTCCGCTGGCGGTGCGGGGGAATACGATAATTTCATTATGAATGGTGGCCACATAGATTTCATTGCTGACCGTATCGACCGCAACCATGCGGGGCTGGCCGATATTCGAATTCGGTCCGTTTATCAATTCCCGCACCGGGGCGGCATTGCCGTTTGCATTCAGCGCGTACACCCTTACCGCCTGTCCGAAAAAATCGGCGACGTACAGCTCGTTGTTCACCGTGTCGACCGTGATCCCCTCAGGGGAATTGAGATTTGTCGCAGCACCGGCAATCGTGCGGACAGGAACTGCGTTGCCGGTTGCGTTTGTCGCATATACGGTTATCGACGCATTTGCGTTTGAAACGTATACATCGGCGGATACCCTCGTCGCGGCTGCCATTACCATCATGAGCACAATCATCAGGAAACGATAACGCATAGTCCCTCCAGGCAAATCAGTTAGAATGCGCTATCATAGTTTTTTTTTGACCGGGAAGTCAAAGCTTTTCGCGGGTGACGATGCCCCGTCTTGCTTCATGCGGGCTCGAACGGGACCGGGATATGGGGGTCTTCCCTGCAGCCGTATCTCCGGCATCGCAAAGGCCGGTCCGACCAGACCGCGCATCGCATGGCATCCCGGTCGAGGTGCAGACAGTAGCCGTCTTCGGCCTGCCCGATGAAAAAAGGGCGGGAAGGATTATGCCTCAGACGCCCCTTTTGCACCTCCGCCTTTGTGAGAGCGAATTGAAGCGTGCAGCAGACCGCCCTGCACGTTTTCAGCCGTGACGCGCAGTCCACGCCGGCGTCGGGAATTCCCTCGTCTTCCCTGCCGTAGACCGCGCAGATCCCCATGCCCATCATCTTTTGCATGAGCAAGAGGATCCGTTCCTTCTGCTCGTCGGTAAGCTCCGGCCCGACCGGTCCTTCTGTTTCCATGAGCGATCTTCTCAATGATAGTATGCAGTTGTTGCCGAAAGCAAGACTTTCTTATGCCGGGGTGATTGACGCGCCCGTGATTTCTGTTATTATGGAATGAGCCGTGAATCCGGTGGGAAATTCGATCCGAAGGAGCAGACGATGAAGAAGATCATTCTGACAGTGACCGCCGTAATGGCGATAGGAGGGTTTGTTTCAGCGGGAACCGCCGGAACGAAGGCGCCGTTGACGGGGCAGGCGCTCTTCAAGGAGCACTGCGCGCTTTGTCACGAAGACGGAGGCAATATCATCAATCCCCAGAAGACGTTGAGGAAGGCAGATCTGCTGGCCCACGGCATCAAGACGAAGGCCGACATCGTAAGGACGATGAGGCATCCGGGCAAGGGGATGACCACCTGGTCGGCGGCGGCGCTTCCCGACGACAAGGCAGGGCTTATCGCCGACTATATCATAAAGACCTTCAGATAAGGGTTCGCTGCCCTTTTCCGCCGGTATGCGATATGGGTCCATCCCGGCGCATTTCCTATAGCCGGCGATACGTGGTAAGATAACTTTCACGTCTCTGGTCCGCAGCAGATAAAGGGAGGTCTATGCCGAAAAAGACATTCGGGAGTCTCGTTTCTCTTTTTGTCGTCCTGCTCTTTGCCCTTCTCTTCCTTCCGGAATCCCTCTCCCTGTATATCGACTGGCTCTGGTTTAAAGATGTGGGGATGGCGGGGATCTTCAACACGAGGGTTCAGGCCCAGGCGATGTCTGCGCTCTGCGGCCTGGTCGGAGGATTCTTCATCCCCTATTTGAACCTCTGGTTAGCGCTCCGGGCGATGAAGGGCAGGGCGGCGACTCCCCTCCACGGACTTGCGATGCCTCAGTTCGATTTTCTACGGCATATTGAACGGATCAAGGTAATTGTTCCGGTGCTGACGGCGCTTTTTTCCGCCGCGCTGCTAAACGGAAGCTGGATGAGCTTCCTCTCCTACTTCCATCAGGCAGCGGCCGGATACACAGACCCCATTTTCGGGAAGGACATCTCGTTTTATCTCTTTTCTCTCCCTGCGCAGGAAATCGTCGCAAATGTCCTCGCCGTTGTCCTCTGGGCGACGATTGCCTCCGTCTGCCTGATCTATTTCGTCAAGGCTGCCATATTCTTCACGCGGAGGGGGGTCGTTGCAGAGCGGCCGGCCTCGGCCCATCTTTCGATTCTCGGCGGCATGGTCCTCGCGGTGACGGCATGGAAGATCTTTATCGGGATGCACGCGATCCTTTCGTCCTCGCACGGCCACGTGGCCGGCGCTACGTACACCGACGTGCATGCGGTGATCCCTTTCATGAAGGCCCAGATCGTGCTGGCCCTCGCGCTGGCGGCCCTCTTTACGGCCAATATCTTTTTCAGGCGCACCGCCGTGCTGCTGGCCGGCGTCGGCGTCTATGTCGCGGTCTCTTTCGTCGGAAATGCCGTCTATCCGGGCATCCTCCAGAAATTCGTGGTGGCGCCGAACGAACTGGTCAAGGAGACCCCGTACATTAAGAATAATATCGCCTTCACCAAAAAGGCATTCGGACTCGATGCGGTCGAGGAACGCAACATCTCCGGCGGCACCGACCTCAGCCGGGACGATATCAGGAACAACAGCGCGACGATCAAGAACATCCGTCTCTGGGACCATCGGCCCCTGCTCGATACCTTCAGCCAGATCCAGGAGATACGCACGTACTACGAGTTTACTTCCGTCGGCAACGACCGTTATATGATCAACGGAGAATACCGGCAGACGATGCTCTCCCCGAGAGAGCTGTCGACCGAGAGCATCCCCACCCGAAACTGGATCAACGAGACGCTCACCTTCACCCACGGCTACGGGCTGACGCTCGGCCCGGTGAATCAGGTGACGCCGGAAGGGCTGCCGGTGCTCTTTATCAAGGACATCCCGCCGGTCTCGTCCCTCGGGACGATAAAGGTAACCCGGCCCCAGATCTATTTCGGCAGGATCCCGAGCGAGTACGTGATCGTAAACACGAAGTCCAAGGAGTTCGATTATCCCTCCGGAGAGGAGAACGTCTTTGCCGAATATAGCGGCACGCGCGGGGTGAAGATGGACTCCTTCCTGAAGAAACTTGCTTTTGCCGCCTATTTCCGGTCGATGAAACTCCTTTTTTCGAACGACGTCACGGGGCAGAGCAGGGTCCTCTTTCACCGGAAGATCGAGGAGCGGGTGCGGACCGTCATGCCTTTTCTGACCATCGACTCGGACCCCTACATGGTAATCTCCGACGACGGCAGGCTCTTCTGGATTGTGGACGGGTACACGGTGAGCAGCCGGTTTCCTTATTCGCAGCCGGTCGGCGGCGGGATAAATTACGTCCGGAACTCGGTGAAGATTACGCTCGATGCCTACGACGGGACAATGCGGTTTTACATTGCCGACCCGAAAGACCCGCTGATCAGGACGATCGCGTCGGTCTTTCCGGGGGTGCTGAACCCTTTGTCCGAGATGCCCGCCGACCTGAGGCGCCATATCCGGTATCCGCTGAACATCTTCGACATCCAGACCCGCGTATACTCGACCTACCACATGGAAGATCCCCAGATCTTCTACAACAGGGAGGACCAGTGGGAGATCCCGGCCCTCGGGGCAGACGGCAAAGAGGTGATGGAGTCTTACTATACGATCATGAAGCTCCCGGGCGAAAAAAGGGAGGAGTTCATCCTCATGCTCCCCTTCAACCCCAAGAAGAAGGACAACCTTGCCGCGTGGATGGCAGCCCGGAGCGACGGCGAGGAGTACGGAAAGATGATCGTCTACCGGTTCCCGAAAGACCGACTCGTCTATGGGCCGAAGCAGATCGTGGCGAGGATCAACCAGGACACGGAGATCTCCCGACAGCTGTCGCTGTGGGACCAGCGCGGCTCTCAGGTGATCCTCGGGAACCTTCTCGTGATCCCGATTGAAAACTCTCTCATCTATGTCCAGCCGCTCTATCTGAGGGCCGAAAACGGCAAGATCCCCGAGCTCAAGAGGGTGATCGTCGCCTATGAAAACCGGATCGCGATGGATGAGACGCTCGATGCCGCCCTCTCCCGGATCTTCGGCGAGGTGAGGGTCTCGGAAGAGACGGCGCCGACAGCCGTCGCACTACCGTCCGCTTCGCCGGAGAGGCTTGATCTGGCATCCCAGGCCCGCAAGCATTATGACCGCGCCATGAAGGCACAGAGGGAGGGCGACTGGGCGCTCTACGGAGAAGAGATACGGAAGCTCGGAGAGGTGATCAGGAAGATGAAGCCCTGATTTGACGCAATCGCGATCCCCGCTGCCTTTCGCAGGTTGATCTGCCTTCAGGACTTCTTCACGAACCGCCCGAATCCGGCAAGGACCTTCAACCCCATTTCCTGGCTCTTTTCGGGGTGGAATTGGGTCGCAACGATATTGTCCTTCCAGACCATCGAGGTGAAGGTGATGCCGTAATCCGTTGTCCCGGCGGCGACCTCTTTGTCGTCGGGGACGACGTAAAAGGAGTGGACAAAATAAAAGTATGCGTTGTCCGGGATGTCGGAAAAGATGGGCGGTTTCTTTACGACGCTGACGGTGTTCCAGCCCATGTGAGGGACTTTTTCCTTGATCTGGAACCGAACCACCTTCCCCCGCAGGACATCGAGCCCGGAGCATCTGCCGAATTCCTCGGACTCGCTGAAAAGCACCTGCAGGCCGAGGCATATGCCGAGATAGGGTTTGCCTTTCTGTATCGCCTTGGCGATCGACTCCGTCAGCGAAAGATCGGTAAGGTTCCTGATGCAGTCCCTGAAAGCGCCGACGCCGGGCAGGACAACGGCCGAGGCGTCGTCGATCTCCTTTGCGCTCGACGTCACCTTCGCCTCGATGCCGACCTTCTTGAAGCCCTTTTCGACGGACCTGAGGTTGCCCATCCCGTAATCGACTATTGCAATCATAACTTTTAAATTACTTGCCCTGCTGAAGGATTGTCAAATATCCAGTTGCATAAAGAGCGCCGCAAAGGCGGGGGGAGTGGCTCGAAAAGCCTTTCGTAGCGATTCCTCAGCGCATCGGAAGCCGCGCCTCAGGCCCCGCGGGGATATCATTCTTCGTGAAGTCCTGTAACCTCGAGGCACATGCTCCGTCAAATCGTATCGCATCAGGAAGGATTTGAGGGGCGCGCTCCCCGGCGGTTTGCAAGGATAAGGTCAAATAATCCGCTCGGCAGGCCTGACGCCGGAAGCATACAGCACGTTCACGTTCAGCCATATGCCGTCCTGCGTCCGCAGCCCTTCGATCTCCTCGAGGTGTTCTCCTGTGAATCTCTTCAAATCCTCCGGAGCGAGCTGTCCGACCTGCCTGCGAAAACCGGCGTTCCAGACCACGTCCCACCACTGCGAACTGTCTTTCAGGAAATACCCGAGCTCTTTCCGTTCAACCTGTATTTTTTCCATGCCTGCGTCGCGGAAAAGGGTGCGGCACTTCTCTTCTGTTGCGATCTGCTTCCATCTCAGCGAAGGTCTCTCGATCCCGTACTTTTCGAGTCTCGCCGAGAGAAGTTCGACAAGGGGCTGGAAGGAATCTTCGTAGAAGCTGCAGATCACGACCATGCCGCCGGGTTTTACCTTTTTCGCGATATGTCGCAACTGGCCCGCCATGTCCTCGGCAAAGAAGATGCCGAAGGCGCATACTGCCGCGTCGAACCGGCCGTCGGGGAGCGCGATGGCGTCCATGTCCATTTCGAGGAATTCGGCGTTCCCGATCCCTTCCGCCTCCGCTTTCAGCCGTGCCTGCGCCAGCATGCCCGGCGAAAAATCGATCCCCGTCACCTGTTTGTCGGGATATGATCGTGCGATCTCAAGAGCAAGATTTCCCGTGCCGGTCGCCACGTCTACCACGCGCCCGATGTCCGGCGAATCCAGATACCGGGCCATGTGTCTGGCGCTTTCCGAGAAAAACCGGAGCGAACGGTTGTCGTAACCGGACGAGACGGTATTGAAGCTTTCGATCATCTTTGTCTTGCGGGATTCGGCGTCCATCGGGCTACTCCACCCCCACCACCTGCACGATCACGTTTCTCTCTCTCGGTCTGTTGTCGAAATCGATGAAGACGATCTGCTGCCAGGTGCCGAGGGCCATCTTTCCGTCTATAAGCGGTACCGTCAGCGAAGGTTTCATCAGGGCCGCCCTGACGTGGGAAAACCCGTTTCCGTCTCCCCATGCCCTGTCGTGTTCGTAGGGAGCGCCCGCAGGTACTATTTTTTCGAGCGTTTTTTTCAGGTCGTTGACGACCCCGGGCTCGTATTCGATCGTCGTCACCGAGGCGGTTGAACCCTGGGCAAAAACCGCGACGACGCCGTTTTTCGCGCCGGCCGCCTCCGCAATCCGCGTCACCCCAGCCGTGATATCAGCCGTGTCCCCGAGCCCCTTTGTGGAGAGCGAAATCGTATCAGAAAAGACAATTGCCATGACCGAACAATATGGTACGCGAAATACCGCCGGAGTTGCAACCTTCCATCTGTTACGCCCCTTTCTAACTCGTTGACACTCTTGGATTTTTCCTGATATACTCCACTAACATTATATAATGTCCGTGCCCGGCGGCAAATCGGAGAGAGAGGGATTTGCAAAAGAGCAGCAGTGTTCCCAGTTCCAGCAAGAGGTATAGGCCCGGATGATCGAGAGATTGAGACGGGAGAAGGCGAGGGACGGCGTCCTTGCCCTGTTACTCGCCGGCGGCGAGGGCGAGAGGCCCCATCCCCTGACGATCTGCAGGGCCAACCCCGCGGTGTGCCGGCTCATCGATTTTACCTTTTCGAACTGTATCAGTTCCCATATAAGAAGGAACGCCGTGTCGGCGGGATATAGGACTTTTTCGCTCGATGGGGCTCCCGCGGCCGGCGGAGTGGCGGTGATCCCCGAGGGAGCGGCAATACGATGAGTCTCGCCGGCAGACTTGAAGACCTCGCGATTTCCGACATCTTTCAGATCCTCAGCGTCGGGCGAAAGACCGGAACGTTCATTGTCAACGGGTCCAAGGGGACGGCGATCATCGTCTTTAAAAACGGCATGGTCGTCAGGGCAGAGACCGACGACCTCGAAGGCACGCTCGGGACAAACCTGATGGAAGCGGGGCTGGTAAAAGACACCATGCTGAATATGGCGGTGGAGGTAAAAAAAAAGCTGCCCTCGAAGTCGGTCGCCGAGATACTTTTCGACTTCGGCGCGGTAAGCGCCGAGGTGCTCGACAAGGCCGCAAAAAAGCGAATCGAGAGGGTGATCTACCGGCTCCTGATGTGGGAGGACGGCGATTTCCAGTTTGAGCTCGACGACCTGGATCTGGAAGGAAAGACCGGGATGGAGGACCTCGGATGGGAGTTGTCGAGGGGGCTGAGCCCGGAGTATCTGCTGATGGAAGGCGCCAGGGTCCAGGACGAATCCACCCAGGCGTCGTTTATCTCGACCGAAGAGTTGTCTTCCGAAGAAACGGAAGAGGGCGGAGGCGGATGGGATGACGACTGGGAGACGCCGGCGGTTGAAAGAAAGGACATTTCCGCGCTGAAGGCGCTGACCCAGGAACTGAGGTTCCCGAATTCCGCCTCCGAGATCACGCTCCTGATTCTGAGGTTCGCGAGCGACATCTTTCACCGGGGCGTTCTCTTCATGGTCGGCAAAACCGAGGTCGTCGGCCTCGGCCAGTTCGGGCTCGAGATCGAGAGGGCCGATGAGAAGGTCCGGGAGACGGTGCTTGACATGGAACAAAGCCCGTTCCTGAAAAGGGTCGTCGGCGAGCAGAGGCCGTATAAGGGGCTGCTCGAAAAAGACGAAACTACCCGCAGACTGATGGACGAACTCGGGGGCGTATGGCCTACCGAGGTGACGATATTTCCTATCGTCGCCGAGGGCCGGGTGGTTGCCTTTCTCTATTGCGACAACTTTTCGACCGGCGAGGCGATCCCCGAGACAGAAGGACTCGAAATCTTCATCAGCCATGCCGGGCTTGCGCTCGAGAAATCCTTGCTGCAGCGGCGGATACAGGAAATGGAAACGAAAAAAGACGGAGGCGAGGGCGGGTGAGATTTTTTTTTCGTTATCTGATAAAATCTTACACGGAAACGATGAGGGCTTACACCAGAAAACGGCGAGGAACGTGCGCAAGGGCAAGACTGAAGTCATCGTAATCGGCCGCCGTATCCGTTGCCTTAGGGGGGAGGTCTCATGAAGACCATACTCATTGTCGAAGATTCCGCCACGACGCGGTCGCTCATCAGGGCGGTAATAGACGAAATCGGCGAGTTTGATACGGTCGAGGCGTCTTCCGGGTTCGAGGCGCTCAAGATGCTCCCGCAGCAGGACTATGACCTCATCATCACCGACATCAATATGCCCGACATCAACGGGCTCGAACTGATCAGTTTCGTACGGAGCAACCCGCGGTTCAGCCACCTCCCGATCGTAATCGTCAGCACCGAAAGGAGCGAAGAAGACAAGAAGAGGGGGATGGCGCTCGGTGCGACGGCTTACGTCACCAAGCCCTTCAAGTCGTTCGAACTGCAGGAAATCATAAAGAAGACGATTGGCGCATGAAATCTTCGAAAAAGGAATTTATCGCAGAGGCCGAAGAACTTCTCGAGGAGTCTCAGCGGCTGATCCTCGAGATACAGGACAGCTTTTCGGCGGGAGTTAATCCCGATACGATTAACGCCCTCTTCAGGGCGATGCATACCCTCAAGGGCGTCTCGGGGCTTTTCGGGCTCCAGGGGATCACCAATCTCAGCCATGCCCTCGAAACGCTCATGGACGACGTGCGGCTCGGCAAGATCGAGGTCGACGGGAGGGTTGTCAGCTTTCTCTTCAGAAACGTCGACATCCTCAAGGATATCGTGGACAAGCTGAGCCAGACGGACGAGGAGACTGATTCCTCAGCATTTATCGGGGATATCGAATCGTTCCGGGAGTCCCTGAAAGGCGGCGGCCAGCCGGAGGCAGGCGGGCACGGGGTCGACGAGTCGATCATGAAGGTGCTGTCAGAATATGAGGAACACCGGCTCAAGGCAAACGTGAAGGCCGGCAAGGGGATCTATCTCGCGAAGGCGGTGTTTCCCCTCGAGACGTTCGATACGTCTCTCGCCGACCTCACGAAGGTGATCAAGACGAAGGGCGAACTGATCTCGACCCTGCCGACTTCCACGGACGTGCCGGAAGGGTCGATCGGCTTCAATCTGCTGTTTGGCAGCCCGGCATCTTTGGGCGACGTGAAGAAGGACCTGCCCTACGACGTGGAACTGCTCGTTGCACCCCAGAGTGAGGAGGCGCATCCGGCAGCTCCGCCCCCGCAGCCTGCCCAGGCGGGCGCCCAGCCCGAGACGCATCTGAAGAGCACGACCACGACGGTGAGGGTGGATATCGAGAAGCTCGACCGGATACTCAATTCGATCGGGGAACTGAGCCTCGCCAAGGAGGCAATACGAAGGATCGGGACGGAGATGACCGAGACCCACGGCCACACCTCGCTGGTGTACGACGTCCATAAGATCACCCAGACGCTTGAAAGAAGGCTCGCGGAGCTCCAGGACCAGGTCCTCGAGATCAGGATGGTCCCCATAGGGCAGATCTTCTCGAGGCTGGCGCAGGTGGTCAGGCGGTATTCGCGGGAGATCGGCAAGCAGATAGACCTCGTCATGTACGGCGAGGACACTGAGCTCGACAAATACCTGGCCGAAGAGATCATCGATCCTCTCATGCACCTGGTGAGGAACTCGCTCGACCACGGTATCGAGCCGCCCGACGTGAGAAGGGCAAAGGGAAAGCGGGAATCGGGCACGGTCGTCCTGAAGGCTTACCAGAAGGGCAATCATGTCGTCATCGAGCTGAAGGACGACGGGGGCGGCATCGATATCGGAAAGGTGAGGAAGAAGGCGGTCGAAAAGGGGCTCCTCCGGGCGGACGAGGAACTGACCGAGGCTGAGACGATCGATTTCATCTTTACCCCCGGTTTCAGCACGAAGGACGTGGTGAGCGAGGTCTCCGGCAGGGGTGTCGGCATGGACGTGGTGAAGGAGAAACTGGCGATGCTCGGCGGGTTTGCCGAGATCGAGACGAAGAAGGACGTCGGGACCACCTTCATGCTTACGCTGCCGATTACGCTTGCGATCATCAAGGCGCTTGTGGTGAGGGTGGGAGAGGAGCGGTTTGCAGTCCCCCTCACGTCGATGTCCGAGACGCTCATCGTGGAGCATAGCGAGATCCAGACGATCGAGTGGAAAGAGGTGTTCTACCTGAGGGGCGAGATGCTGCCGATGATCAGGGTGAACAGGTTCTTCGCCCTCCCGGAGGGCGAGAGCGACCGGTCGTTTGCCGTCGTCGTCGGTTTCGGGGAGAGAAAGGTCGGACTGCTCGTCGACGAACTCTACGGGCAGCAGGAGATCGTGATCAAGTCTCTCAGCGAATATCTGAAAAAACTGCGGGGGTTCGCCGGCGCCGCCGAGATCGGCAAGCACGAGGTGATACTCGTCCTCGATATCGAATCCCTCATCGACGAATCGATCATCAAACAGAGAGGAGCCGCACATGTTTGAGGATTTCTACGGGTTGACCGCGAAACCGTTCAGCAAGACGCCTGACCCGAAATTCCTGTTCCTCAGCCGGAGCCACGAAGAGGCCCTTGCGAGGCTGCAGTACGCGGTCGAGGAGAAGGAGATGATCCTGCTTACCGGGGAGGTGGGCTGCGGGAAGACGACGCTGACGAGGGCGCTGATGGACGTTTTGGGCGAGCGCTGCCGGGTGATCACGATCATCAATCCCGTGCTGAGTCCGGCCCAGTTCCTGCGGACGATTGCGAAACGGATGGACATCAGCATCCCGTCGGCGTACAAGGCCGATCTCCTGGACGCGATCTATGAAAAGGTGTATCACGACCACGAATCAGGGCTGACCAATGTCATCATCATCGACGAGGCCCAGCTTATTCCTGCGAGAGACACATTCGAGGAGATCCGGCTGCTGACCAACTTCCAGCTCGACTATACGAACCTCCTGAGCGTCGTGCTGGTCGGACAAACCGATCTCAGGAGGCGCCTGGCCCACAAGACCTATCTGCCGCTCAGGCAGCGCATCGGTCTTTTCTATCACCTCGGCCCGATATCCCAGGCCGAGATCGGCGGCTACGTCGCGTTCAGACTGAAGACATCGGGGCGGGAAGAGGTCCTTTTTACCGACTCGGCGCTGGCCGCCCTGCACCGTTATTCGGGAGGGGTCCCGCGGGTGATCAACAGCATCGCCACCTCTGCGCTCCTTGACGGATTTTCGAGGGAGGTTACCTATATCGATGAGCCGCTGATCGAAGACGCGGTGAGGGAACTCGGGCTTAATGGATATCGCGAAAATTAGGAAAAAGGCGAAGGAAAAGGAGGAGGCCGACAGGGCTTCGCAGGACAGACCTCCGCGCGGGGAAGCGCCCGCCGACGCCAACGTCCCCTCTCCCGCGCGGGAGAAAGCGGAGAAGGAGGAAGGGCCGGAGGAGCAGGCCGTGTCCGCCGGCGGAGAGGAGCCGTACGAAGGAGAAAAGGAGGGGACACCCGGCGGGGGCGAAGCGCCTCCGCCTCCTCCCGCGGTGGACAAGCAGGGTGAGCGGGGATTTTCGGGAGAGACGGAAACCGACGAGGACGGAGCCGTACTCGAACTCCTGACTTTCAGCATCGCGAACGAGGAATTCGCGTTCAGGGTACCGGAGGTGGAGGAGATCATACGGCATCAGAGAATCACGAAGGTGCCGACGATGCCGGACTACATGATGGGCATCACGTCGCTGCGCGGCAAGATCATACCGGTGCTCGACCTGCGAAAGAGACTTGGGCTGAAAGACGCGGGACCGGAAGCGCAGACGAAGGAGGCGGACGGGAAGATACTGATCATGTCCGGACCCAAGGGCATGATCGGCGCCACGATCCACAGGGTCTTGGGCGTGGTCAGGTTCGAGGAAGGCATGGTCCTCGATCCGCCGGGACATCTTTCGGAGGACGCACTGAGGTTTATCGAGGGCGTGGTAATACGGGAAAAACGCTTCATATCGATTATCAGGTCTTATGACGCTCTGGACGTGGAGCTCACATAAGGAGGACGAATGCGCGAAAAACTTGAGCTGAAAATTCTTGCACTTGTGGTGGTGCTGCTGCTGATCGGTATCGTCGCCGCGGGTTTCATGGTCCTGACGATCGAAAAGAGGAGTCTCTACAGCCTTACCGCGGCCAGCTCAGAGGCGACCGCGAAGGTCATCGCAAAGGACGTGGAGCGGACGATGCTCGAAGGGCGCGCCGACCTTGCGAAGTCGCTGCTGGCGGAATTGAAGGGTGCAAGCGGTGCGGAAGAGGTCGCCCTGCTGAATTACGAGGGAAGGCAGGCCTTTGACAAGAGCTCGCCCCCGACCGAGGCGGAGATAATGAGGGAGATCGCGCAGACGAAGGCCCCCAAGAGGGTGCAGGGTGTCACCCAGATCACGTTTTACAAGCCGCTCGAAAACACCGAGCGCTGCCGTACCTGCCACGCCAACGATCCCGCGGTGCTCGGCGCGGTGAAGACGTCGATCTCGATCGCGAAGGAATACGACAACGCCAAGAGGCTGATCCTCATCGTGATCCTGGCGACCATCCTCGCCTGCTTTGCCTTCAGCTTCATCCTCTGGATGATGATACGCCGCATGGTGATCGTGCCGGTGAAGTCTCTCGAAGACGCGGCGACGAAGCTCTCGGAAGGAGATATGTCCTTCAGGGTTGAGGTTAGGAGTTCCGACGAGATCGGCAGGTTTACCGGCGCGATCCGCGACTCGCTCCTTTCGATGTCCGGGATCCTTCAGCGGATCAAAGAGGGCTCGAAGCGGGTGACGAGGGTTGCCGTGGACGTCGAACGGGAGGCGAAGAAGGTCGTCGAGGGAACCATGGTCGAGACCGAGGCGATCAGCAACATCTCTTCGTCGATCGAGGAACTGAACGCCGTGATATCGGAGATCGCGGACGGCACCGACGGTCTTGCCGCTTCGGCGGAGGAGACGGCGGCCTCGATGGAGGAGATGGTGACGAGCATCGCCCAGATCACCGGCAGCACACAGGACATGTCGGTCGCGGTGGAGTCCACCTCGGCATCGATCGAGGAGTTGTCGGCGACGATCAAGGAGGTCGCGTCCAACGCGAGCGAACTCGCGACGGCCGCGGAAGACACCCAGTCGGCGATCCTCCAGATTTCGACGTCCGTGAAGGAGGTGGAGCAGCGCGCCAAGGATTCGGCGATGCTCTCAGACAAGGTGAAGAAAGATGCGGTCACCTTCGGGATGATCTCGGTCGAAAAGACGATCCAGGGGATGAGGGACATCAAGTCCTCGGTTGAAAAGACGGCGAATTACATCAAGATCCTGGGCGGCAGGTCGGAGGAGATCGGCAAGATACTGAACGTGATCGACGAGATCACCGACCAGACGACGATGCTCGCCCTGAACGCCGCTATTCTGGCCGCTCAAGCGGGGGAACATGGGAAAGGCTTCTCGGTCGTGGCCGATGAAATAAAGGACCTCGCGGACAGGACTTCCGCGTCGACCCAGGAGATCGCCGTGCTGATCCAGTCGGTCCAGCAGGAGGTCGGCGACGCAGTGACCGCGATGGGCGAGGGGCTCACCTCGGTCGAGACCGGCTTCAAGGTCACGAACGAGGCCGCCGACGCGCTCAGAAAGATCATAGAAAGCTCGAAGCGGTCGTCCGAGATGGCCGCCGCGATCGAGCATTCGACGACGGAACAGGCGAAGGCCACGAACCTCGTCTCCTCGGCGATGGAGCGGGTCCTGAGCATGGTCGGCCAGATCGCAAAGGCGACGACCGAGCAGAACAGGGGCATCCAGCTGATCATGAAGGCGACGGAGAAGATCAGGGACGTGTCAACGCATGTGAAAACCGCCACGAATGAGCAGTCGCTCAACAGCAAGCAGATTTCCCAGGCGGTGGAACTCGTGTCGGACAAGAGCCAGCAGATTTCGCGCGCGATCAACGAGCAGAAGATAGGCTCGAGCCAGATATGGAACGCAATCGAGAAGATCAAGGACCTTCCCAGGGAGAACAGGGACCGCGCCTTCAAGCTCGACCAGATGGTGAAGGACCTGCTCAAGGACGCCGAACTTACCGTGCTCGAGATGGAAAAGTTCAAGTTCTCGGAGGATGGGTCCTCGGGCCTCCTCAGGCTGGGGATCGTCCCGCTTGAGTCTCCCGCCGTGATGTTCAAGAAATTCACGCCTCTCGCCGAGTATCTCGGGAGGAAGCTGAAGAAGAAGATCGATCTGAAGGTCGCGGTCGACTTTCAGGGAGCGGTCGGCGATATCGGGCAGGGCGTTACGCAATTCTGCTTCATGACGCCGTCGACCTATATCGAGGCGCACAAGAAGTACGGCGTCAGGGTGCTCGTCAAGGCCCTGCGGCAGGGGAAGCCCTTTCAGCACGCCGTTATCGTGGCGAAAAGCGACGGGCCGATCAATGAGGTGGAAGACATCAGGGGGCATTCCTTCGCCTTTGGGGACCCTCATTCGACGTCGAGTCATATCGTCCCCCGGGCGATGCTGCTTGAGGCCGGCATCGACATCAAGGACCTCGCCTATTACAACTACCTCGGTCATCACGATGACGTTGCGAGGGCGATCCTGGCCGGAGATTTCGACGCCGGCGGCATTATGGAGTCGACGGCGCAGAAACTCAAGGACTCGGGGCTGAAACTGATAAAGTTTTCCGAGGACATCCCCGAGTTCAATATCTGTGTCTCGAAGGAGATCGATGCGCAGATCGTTACTGAACTGAAGAACGCCCTGGCAGGGGTCAGCGACGCCACACCCGAGGGCGCGGCGATCCTGAAGTCGATCAACGAGAGTTATACCGGCTTCCTCGAGGCGGCCGATGAGGATTATGACAACGTCAGGGTCATGATGTCGAAGATAGGGCTGATCTGATGACGACCCTGGCGACCACGACGGCTGCGTGCCGGAGCAGGAAGACAGAAGGAGGGGCTATGGCAGGAATAAAGACGACAACGGTCCGGGCGGTGCCGGTCAGATGATATTTCGGAAATCCATCACCGCAAAGTTCCTGGCTGCGCTGTTCGCAATCCTCTTGATAGGGCAGGCGATAGGCGCGGTGATTCAGATCTTCTATACACGCGCCTCACTGCTGGATTCCCTCGAAGTCAGGATCAAGAGAGAGGGTTCCATCGCCGCGGGCGTGAGCGTCGCCCCCCTCATGAACTTCGACTACACGGTTCTGGATACCTATCTCGAGGAGATCATGAAGGATGACGATATCACGTCGGTGCATATCCTCGGCAGAGAAGGAAAGATAGTGAACGAGCGAGCCAAAGCGGCGGACTCGGAAAACTCCTCTCTCGCCACGTTCTACACACGGAGCCTTTCTTCCCGGACGGCGATCGTCTCCTCCGGCACCAAGATCGGCGAGGTCTTGATCGATTACTCGACGAAGTCGATCAACAACGCCCTTTTCGAAAATATCGTGACGATTTCTCTCTATCAGCTGATCTTGCTGTTTTCCGTCGGCGTGATCATGATGGTCCTTTTCAACCGCAATATCAAAAGGCCGGTGTCGGAAATCAACCGCGCGGTTGAAAAGATCACGCTCGGCGACCTTTCCACCCATGTGCCGGACCTCGGAGAAAACGAGATCGGGAGCATCTCAAAGGGGATCGCATTTCTCGCCGAGCGGCTCTCCCTCACCGTTTCGAGGCTCAACTCGACGGCCGTGAACGTCTCGATGGCGATCAAGCAGGTCGACGTGACATACAAGAATGTGATCGCCGGTTCTCAGCGGCAGGGCAATGCGGTAAAGGAGATCATGAAATCCATCCATCATGCCAATAAGGCGCAGTCCGAGATAAGCGACGGGGCCGAGCGGCTGGCGAGCCTGTCGACGGAAAACGTCTCTTCGCTGATCGAGCTGAAGGCCACGGCGGAGGAGATCGCCTCGAACAACCAGAGGCTCTTCAAGGCCACGGAAGATTCCTATTCGGTGGTGGCCCAGATGACTCATACGGCGAAGGCGATTTCGAAAAATTCAGGCGAGGCGCTGTCGGCGGTGGAGGACACATCGGCCTCGGTCGAGGAAATAGGCGCCTCCATCCGGGAGGTGGAAGAGCACGCCAGGGAATCGTCAAAGATGGCCGGCAGGGTCAATGAGATCACCTCGGATGTCGGCATGCTTTCGATCGTCAATGCGGTCGAGGGGATGGACAATATCTCAGTTGAAGTGAAGAGGTCCTCCGAGATCGTCCAGAGGCTCGGCGCCCGCTCGTCGGACATCGAGAAGGTGCTGTCCGTCATCAAGGACGTGACCGAGCAGACGAACCTGCTCAGCCTGAATGCGGCGATCCTCGCGGCGCAGGCGGGCGAATACGGCAAGAGTTTTTCGGTCGTGGCCGACGAGATCCGGGGACTCTCGGAGCGCACCGCGAGCTCGACCCGGGAGATAGGCGGCATCGTCAAGACGATTCAGCGCGACATCAAGGACGCCGTGTCGTCGATCGAGTCGGCGAGGAACAAGGTGGACGACGGCAACGGCCTCGTGATCAAGGTCGGAGACGCGCTGAAAGAGATCCTGACCGCCTCGGAGCACTCGACCGAGATGACGAAGGCGATAGAGCGGGCCACGGAAGAGCAGTCGCTGGGGCTGAGGCAGATTACCGCCGCGATCGAAGACATACGAAAGATGATGCACAGCGTGGCGAAATCGACGCGCGAGCAGGACAACGCCCTGAGCTATCTCCTCGACGGCGTGGGGGACGTAAGAGAAGTCGCCGACCTCAGCAAGCGCGGCACGGAGGAGCAGGCGATCGGGACGAGGGGGATCTCGAAGAACCTTGAGATGGCCAACGAGGGGATCACGAGGATAAGCGAAGCGGTCGGCAACCAAAAGAGGATGAACGATTCCACTATTCAGGCGATGGAGCAGATCAGCAACATCGGGTCCGCCACGGTGAAGGACATGGAGGAGGTTTCCTATTCCCTTACGACGCTCTTCGAGGAGATCGAGGTGCTGAAAAAGGAGATGGAGGTCTTCAAGGTAAAATAAATGCAGAAGTTCGCGGTTTTCAATATAGCGGATGAGATATTCGGGGTGGCGATCGAGCGCGTCGTCGAGATCATAAAGCCTCAGAAGTTTTTTACGGTGCCGGGCCTGCCGGCGTTTGTGGCGGGAGTGATAAGCGTCAGGGGCGCGGTGATCCCCCTGATCGACCTCAGGACGCGGTTCGGGAAAGAGCCTTCCGGGAAAAAGGAAAGGATCATCATCATTCGGTCGGGACAGGAGAAGCTGGGATTCCTCGTCGACGGGATCCGGGAGATCATGTCTTTTGCCGGAGGGGAAGTGATGCGTCCGCCGTCGATATTCAAAGGGTTTAAAACCGAGTACCTCACCGGTCTGGGGAAGAAGGGCGACATGATTGTCATCCTGCTGGATATCGACAACCTCCTTACCTCCGAGGAGAAGATCATGCTGAAGCAATCGATGGAACTGATAGGGGAGAGCGGTGCGGGAACTGAGCAAGCGGATCAGCGACGGTAACGTAGAGACGCGGAGGGAGGCGGTCGAGAGCATTCAGGGACGCAGGGACCCGGCCTATATCCCCCTGCTCCTGAAGGCGATGGAGGACGCGAGCTGGCGCGTCAGGAAGACCGCCGTCGATATCCTGTTCGGCGATTACGGCGTCGAACAGTATGTCCCCGGCCTGATACAGATGCTCTTTATCGACGACAACGCCGGTGCGAGGAACTCGGCGATAGAGGCGTTGACGCGGCTGGGGCGAAAGGCCACGCCATATCTCATCGAGGCATTCAGGACACCCAACAAAGACGTCCGGAAGTTCATTATCGACGTCCTCGGGGAGCAGAGGGACAGCAGGTCATTGCCCCTCATGCTCGAGGCGATCAGGGACGAGGACGAAAATGTCAGCGCCACGGCGGTGGAGCACCTTGGTAAGGTGGGAGAGATTTCTGTTGTCGACGCGCTCATAGAGATACTCGACGGGGGCGATCTCTGGGTCGCCTATCCCGCGGCAGACGCCCTGGGGAGGATAGGGAACAAGAAGGCGCTTCCCCATCTTCTTTCCGCGCTGTCGCGCAAACCCCTGAGGGAGCCGGTGCTGAAGGCCCTCGGCCGCTTCTCTGACGCATCGACGCTGGCCCATGTCGTTCCCCTGCTGTCGGACCCCTCGCGCAACATTCAGGAGCAGGCGCTCAAGACGATCGAGCTGTTTTACCACAACGGCGTCGGAGCGGAGGTGATCACCGCGGAGATGAGGAGGCTGCTGGGGGACAAGGCGATGGAACTGCTGATCGGCCATGCCTGGTCTGCGAAGCGGGAAGTGCGGATCTCGGCGATCCTGCTTCTCGGCCTGATGAAGGACGAGGCTGCGTACGGACCGCTTCTCGACATCTCCCATGAAGAGGAGTTCGCGGGGGACGTGAGGAACGCCCTGGTGTATATCGGGAGGGACAAGCCGGAGTCCCTGTTGAAGCTCTTCGATACCGACAACGCGCACCAGCTGCGTTTTATCTGCGAGGTGACGCAGGGGGTCGTCTCGCCGGTATACTACGATATTCTCGACCGCCTGCTCGCCAACGAGGACGGCCACGTGAGGTCGACCGCGGCCGTCAGCATATCTCTGTTGGGGGACCCGCGCTGTATGGCCAAGCTGAGGGGGCTGCTCACGGACCCCTACGAGGACGTCCAGGAGGCAGCCGTAGAGGCGCTCGCAAATCTCAGGGACTTCCTCGACCCCGACGATGCGGCGTCTTCTCTCAGGGACGCAAGCCCGGTGATGAGGAGAAATACCGCCCTCCTTTTGGGCGAGATCGGGGCCGCCGGGACGGTGGAGGAGCTCGGCTTTGCGCTCAAGGACGACAACGTCAGGGTGAGAAAGGCGGTGGTGGCGGCCCTGTCGGCGATCGGCAGCGAAGACGCGGTGCGGTACCTTTCCTATGCGTTGACCGATGAGAGCCCCGACATACGGATATCCGCCGGACTCAGCCTCGGGGCGATCGGAGGTCCGGGGGTGCTGGAATCGCTCTCGATCCTCAGCTCGGACCCCGACGATGCGGTGAGGGTGGCGGCGGCGAAGGCGCTCGGCGTGCTCGGCGACGCCGGCGCCGTGAAGACCCTGACCGGGCTGCTGTCGGACCGTAACGGCTTTGTGGTCGCCGCCTCGATTGAGTCGATGAGCGGTATTGAAAGCAACGACGCGCGGGACGCGATCCTGAGCATGCTCGGGTCTGAGGACGACGAGATCAGGAGGACCGCGATCATCGGGCTGTCACGGTTCTCCGGGGTTGAAACCACGCTGGTGCCGTTTCTCCGCGACCCTGACTGGGCGACACGTATCGCGGCGGTCAGGACGCTCGGGAAAACCGCCGAAGGTCAGGCCAGGAAGGAGCTCGAACGACTCCTCGATACAGAAGAAGACGCTACCGTACGAAAGGCCGTCGAGGAGATCCTGCGTGTTTGAAAAAGAAGATATCATTCCTCTTTCAGAGGATGTATTCAGGCTCATACGCGACATCATCCGGGATTACTGCGGCCTCTACTTCGATGATGCATCGAAGTATCTATTGGAAAAGAGGCTTTCGCGGAGAATACGGAACCATCAGCTCAACGATTTCAGGGACTACTACCGCTTCATACGGTACGACAAGAACTACGAGGACGAACTCGCCGCGATCATCGACGTCCTTACGGTGAATGAGACCTACTTCTTCCGGGAGCAGAACCAGCTGAAGGCCTTCAGCGAGGAGATTCTGGAGGAGCTCAGGGAAAAGAACCGGGAGAGCAGGTCCCTGCGGATCTGGTCAGCCGGCTGCTCCACGGGAGAGGAACCCTATACCCTTGCGATGCTTATCAACGAGAAGGGGAGTTTCACCGGGTGGGACATCGAGATCTACGGCAGCGACATCAACCAGAGGGTGCTGCAGACCGCGCGGAAGGGGATCTACCGCAAGAACTCCTTCCGGACGGCGGACCCCTATTTCGTCACCAAGTATTTTACCGAAGAAGACGGCTCGTTCCGGATATCCGACGGCATCAAGAAATACGTCACCTTCAGCTATCTCAACCTCCTCGATCCTTTTAAAACGAGGTTTCTCGGGAAAATGGATGTTATCTTTTGCAGAAATGTATTAATATATTTCGACGGCCCTTCCAGAAAGAAGGTCATCGGGAATTTTTATGACAGGCTCGTGGACGGGGGGTATCTGCTCCTCGGCCATGCGGAGTCGTTGATCAATATTTCTACCGCCTTTACCCTGAAGCATTTTAAAAACGACATGGTCTATCAGAAGCCTGAGGGTAAAGGCCTGAATGTGAAATTCTCATCTTAAACCATAATTGCCGGGAGTTGATCACGTGAGCACGAAGGTACTGATAGTAGACGATTCTGCCTATACCAGGCAGTTAATGAAGAAGATTATCGAACAGGATTCGAGTCTGGTCGTCGTCGGCATCGCGGCAGACGGCATCGACGCCATGGCGAAAACCCTGAGGCTGAAGCCCGACATTATCACCCTCGATTTCGAGATGCCCGAAATGGACGGGTTCAGCTTTCTCCGCTGGCTTATGCGGGAGCGGCCGACCCCGGTCATCATGGTCAGCTCTCACCACGACTCGAAGACCGTCTTCAAGGCGCTCGAACTCGGCGCGGTGGACTTTATCGCAAAACCGACGAAACGGGCCTCGCTCGAACTGCAGAGCATCGAAAAAGACCTGCTGCGGAAGATAAGGGGCATCAAGGAGATCAGGCTCGATATTCTCAGCAAGAACCTCGAGTTGCTCGATCTCGAAAGGGAAGAGGCTTTCGAGCCGGCGGGAGAATCCGGGCAGGAATCGGTGCAGGTGGTGGCGGTCGGCTCGTCGACCGGAGGGCCGGCGGCGCTCCAGATCATTCTGACAAGGCTTCCCGCCGACTTCCCCGCCGGGATCATCGTGAGCCAGCATATGCCGAGGGGGTTCACCGGTCCCCTTTCCGAGCGGCTCAACAAGCTTGCGCAGATCCGGATCAAAGAGGCCGCCGACAACGATCCTGTCGAGCCGGGCACCGTCCTCATCTGTCCCGGCGGGTATCATCTGGGCCTGAGGCGCAAGGGGGCCAGGACCGCGGTGACGCTGAAAGAAGGGAGTCTCACCGACAAATACGTGCCTTCGGTCGATCATATGATGAAGTCTGCCGCCGAGATGTTCGGAGCGAACGCGATGGGCGTGCTGCTGACCGGAATGGGCAACGACGGCGCCCACGGAATGGTGGAAATAAAAGGACAAGGCGGGTATACTATAGCAGAGTCGGAAGAGAGCGCGGTGGTTTTCGGTATGCCTGCGGAGGCGATAAAGGCGGGGGCGGTCGAGAGCGTGTTGCCGATATCGGATATCCCGGCTGAAATAATTCGGGTAGTAAGCTACTCGGTGAACAGGGAGAAGCGTTAGTGGAAAAAGAGACCGGCTTTGTGGGCAAGGCTGACGAATTCCTCCAGATGTTCAAGAAGGGGGAGGAGTTCACAAAAGAGCTCCTGAAGGAGAATGAGAAGCTGCGGTACCGGATCGCCCAGATGGAGGAATCGATCCAGCGCTCGGGCGACGAGGCGAGGATCAAGGTCTACGAAGACCGCATCGCCCTGATGGAAGAGGAGCTGAACTCCCTCAAGGAGCGGTTCCGCCAGGTCGAAGAGGAGAACAAGGACTTCGCCTCCAAGTATATCGAGGTCGAAGAGGAAAACAACAACCTTGCCAACCTCTATGTCGCCAGTTATCAGCTTCATTCCACGCTCGATTTTTCCGAGGTCCTCAGGATCGTGCTCGAGATCATCATCAACCTCATCGGCGCCGAGAAGTTTGCGATCCTGCTGATCGACGAAAAGACGAACGAGATGGTGCCGGTGAGCGCCGAGGGGATGGCGGTCTCCGACGCTCCGAAGGTGAAGATAGGTCAGGGAAGGATCGGGTCCGTTGCAAAGGAGGGAGAAAGTTTCTTTTCCGAGGATCTGGCCGGAATGGGGGAGTTGAATCCGCTCGAGCCGATCGTCTGCATCCCGCTGAAGATCAAGGAGCACGTCATCGGCGTCATCTCGATCTACAAGCTCCTGACGCAGAAGGATGGCTTTACGAACGTCGACTACGAGCTCTTCAATCTGCTTGCGGGCCACGCGGCGACGGCGATATTTTCGTCGAGGCTCTACACGCAGTCGGAACGGAAGCTTACTACTATACAGAGTTTCCTCGACCTTCTCAAAGAGAAGCCGAGGAAATAAGGGGAGACAGCGCTATGCCCAACATACTCGTTGTTGAAGATTCTCCGACAATGAGGCAGCTTATCAGTTTCGCGATCAAGAGGATACCGAATTCCCATGTGATAGAGGCGACCGACGGGGTGGACGCGCTGAAGAAACTTTCCTCCGAGAAGATCGATCTCATACTGGCGGACATTAATATGCCGGTCATGGACGGCCTCAAACTCGTGAGCCTCGTGAGGGGCAACCCCGCCTACAAGGCCATCCCGGTCATCATCGTGACGACCGAGGGGGCGGAGGAAGACAGGAAAAGGGCGCTTTCGATCGGGGCGAACGCCTATCTCCCCAAGCCGATCCAGACCCAGGAACTGATCAAGCTCGTTAATACCTATCTGGCGCGCTGAAGCGCGCGTTTATCCCTCGTGAAAAATCTGATAATCCGCCGCCTGCGCACGTCGCCGCGCCGCGCTGTAAAGGGGAGGGGTGCGGGAAATCCGGCAGTTTCAGACCCGGCATTTCGGACAGAGGAACTTTGCCGAAAACCAGGGAGTGTCGTGCGAGAAGTCCGGGATGAGGCTGAGCACCATCTCCGCCGCGCAGGCGGGGCAGGTGAAATTGCCGAACTTGAAGTCCTCCGCGAGTCTTTTGGCGTCGTAGGCGTCTGTCCGGATCCCTACTTCATAGCGGGTCACTTCCTGCACAACGGGCTTTCGGCTTATCGTCGTCTTGATCTGGTCGATCACATCGTTGATCTTTGTCGTCGCCTTGACGATATATCCCGCCGCTCCGAGGTTCAGCGCCTTTTCGACTTCCTCGGGCTGTCCCTTGGCCGAGAAGACGAGGACGGGGATGGGTGAGAGTTTCGGGTCGGTCTTGACGACCTGAAGCACCTTGTAGCCGTCCATCACCGGCATCATCAGGTCGAGGAGGATGATGTCCGGCCTCTCAGAAGAGAGGGCCTTGATCGCCTCCATCCCGTTGTCCGCGGTAATCACCTGGAAATGCTCGAGGGTAAGTTTGTTCCGGTAGATCTGCTGCACGGCCTTCGAGTCCTCGACGAGGAGGACCTTCTGTCGGATTGTCATACCTGCATTGTATACGGCTGACGACCCGACTGTCAACGAGCGAGCAAGGCCGTAATAAGAGCCGCCTCCGGGCACGGCTCTACCAGCCCCCGCCTCCGCCTCCGCCTCCTCCCGAAGAGCCGCCTCCTCCCCCGCCTGAACTTGAACCCGGCGCGGCTGAAGAAGACGATATCGCCCCTGAAAAGGAGTCGCCGAGGGAAGATACAAAATCACCTGAGGTCATCCCCAAAAGGGACGTGCCGGAAAACCATGCGGGGGAATATGTGTCTTCTTTTCCGGAGGAGGCGAGCACGTCAGAAAATTGCTCGGACCACCGCTGCTCGACGCCGAGGGCCAGGGCATACGGAAGAAAGCGCTCGAAAAGTTCAGGCGTCCGGTGCGGGGGGTTGAACATGTTGAGCCGGTCCTTTTCGGTTGCGTTCAGAAATAGCCTGAAGCCGTCGATCGCATCGAGAAGTCTTCTGCCCGCCCTCGTCGGCGCCTTCAGCAGATGATAGAAGGTATAGTTCGTGAGCCCCGCGAGGAGGAGGAAGATGATCGTCGTAACGGATGTCGCATATCCCAGGATGGATATGCCGAAGATCTCTCCCGCGATGAAGGGCAGGGCGAAGAGGGTGAGAAACAGTGCGCCGCCGGCATCCAGGACCCTGGACCCGCGGTTTCTGATCGCGTGCCGCCATTTCACGAAAATCTGGCTCACAAGGGCCGCGACGGCGACGGACCAGATCGAAAGCCATACGCAGATGAAGAGGAATACCGGGACCTTTCCGCCGGATGACGCCTCAAATATGCCCGAGAGGACCAGCATGACGACTGTGAGGGACATTCCGGCGCAGAAGTAGCCCCTGTTCGTGATGAAATATATCTTCTCGTACTTTTGGGCGAGGGAATCCCTGAGCGCCTTTATCGCGGCGCTGATCTTCTCATGGTGTATATTCTTAAGGGTGATCTCCCGCTCGCTGCCGAGGAGGTCCTTTCGCACCTGTTCTTCTTCGGGCGAGAGGGGCTCTCCTTCCCCTTCTTTCATCTTCAGGGTGAATGTGCCGTCGTCTTCCCTGATGGTGATGCGCCCCTTCACCGCCATGTCGATTACCGCCGAGGCGAGCGTGCGGTCGTCGTAGCCCATCTTCGTAATGTACCTCATGACCGCAGGCGACATCCCGGAAGGGGGCGCATAGCGGACGACGACCGTCCCGGCATCCGGGTCTTTCCCCGCCATCGTCCAGACGACGAGATAATAGATCAGGATTGCGATAAGGCCGAAGACCGCGAGGACCCTGCCCGGATTATCACGGAGGAACCAGTCCGCTTTTTCCTTCATGCCCGGCTCATGGATGAAGCCTTTCGGCCAGGAGACGACGATGGTAAGTCCTTCGCGCGGACCCAGCGGTCTTGTCGCCTCAAACCGCGCGATTCCCGATCCATCGACCCCCGCGCTGTAGTCCCTTCCCTTCGCGCCCTGAGGGCCGGTGTAGCCTTCCAAAGACAGGCCCTTCCCGCCGGCTCCGCCGGGCAGCGCGACCGAGGCCGACGCTTCGTCGATCGGGAAGTCCCAGCCGTTTCCGGTGACGTTCCAGTAGAGCTCGTCGTGGTCGGGGAAGAAGCCGAGCTGACGGTCGGTCCGGTAGGCGAGGGTATAGACATATACGCCCCTGCCCAGATATGTGTTCTTTTCCCCGATATAGACTCTTTTCCCGTTAGAGACAGACTCCTCGTGATGGGGCTCCGGTCTCCCGTCCCTGAGCACGCTTTCGACCGAGAAGCCTACGGTGTAGCGGTTCCCGCGGTTGTCACGGTAGGTGGTCGGGAAATCCCGGTAGATGCCGCGCTTGATCTTGTTCCCTTCCGCCCTGACCGTGATCGTCTCCCGAACGGTCATCGTCGAATCCTGACGGACGGTGATGTCCGACCTGAAGGAGAGTATCCTTTCGCCCCGGGGAGAAGGTGAGTCAGTCGCCGCTTCACTCCTGGCAGCGGGTATCGGCGGCGGGGAGTCCGCGGCTTGTCGCGCGGCGGGAAGCCCCTGCTTTTGCGCGTTTCCGATTCCGGCGCGGCCCCCGCCATGCACCGTGAAGTCCATCCAGCCGCTGCCCTGCCAATGGGGAGGATTATTGCAGTAGACGCCGACCTTATAGAGTCCTCCCGGAAGGTCCGGGGGTATCCTGACCGTGATCGCCGAATCGGTCCAGGAGAGGACTTCCAGAGAATGACGAACACCTTTGTTGATCGACGGTGTTTTGCTTCCCTGCGTCTCCCCCCAGACGCCGTACATCGCGAAGGTGTCGCCGGGAGCGCCCGAGGTCTTGCTGAGGGAACGGAGGTCGACCCGGCAGAGGTCGTCGGCGCGCAGGTGCGAAGGGATTAGCAGCCAGATGACACAGAGGACCGCGAAAACATTCTTCTTCATGGACATATCCTTTTCCCCTTCACGAGCGCCCTTATTGTCCCGTTCCATGAGCAATCCACCGTTCTAGCGTGGATGCCCAGGGCAAAGAGAGGGGCGAACACCCCAATGCGTCCGACCGGCTTCATCACTGACAATAATACTGATAGGGGCGATTGAGATCAAGATATTTCCGAAGCGCGGCGATTGTGAACGTCGCTTCGGTCGCAATTATCTGCGTTCATTAACAGCATAAAGCAACGCAGGATAAACTCGTTTCAATCCACGCACCCGCGCGGGGTGCGACCGAGAAATACATTTCAGTTGGAGGTTTTTTATGGTTTCAATCCACGCACCCGCGCGGGGTGCGACGTGAACACGACACAGCACCTTCTTTTCGGCTATAAGTTTCAATCCACGCACCCGCGCGGGGTGCGACGGGCTGACTGGGCGGCGGCGGCCGGCGACGTTATGTTTCAATCCACGCACCCGCGCGGGGTGCGACAGGCCACGGGAAAGCACGAGGACACGGTGTATGAGGTTTCAATCCACGCACCCGCGCGGGGTGCGACCGATGCGAAGGCGCTTTATGGCAAGGTGACCCGGTTTCAATCCACGCACCCGCGCGGGGTGCGACGCACGCGCGTCGTCTTGTCACGCTCGAATTTTATGTTTCAATCCACGCACCCGCGCGGGGTGCGACTAGGTCCTCTGCCGCCTCGGATCGCCATGAATCAGGTTTCAATCCACGCACCCGCGCGGGGTGCGACAACCGTACTCCTGCATTGCTGCCGGTGAGGATGGTTTCAAT
>JAJXTV010000007.1 GCA_021783515.1 Nitrospirota bacterium | reverse complement strand
TCTCTTGCCTCCTGGTGCCTTCTTTGTACCTTTGATGAATTGCTTCAAGATACTCTCGCTTCGATCGTGAACTCATTAAACCCGTCCCTTCTTATGCATGTTTTTTCGGTAACATGCATTATGAGTCAACGATCCTCTTTGTTTACTCCTTTGGGTAACATTTTTTGTGAGTCAATTCGCTCATGTGTTTTTTTCTTGACAGCATGAGAAAAGCTTGTGTAATCTAGCTTGCGAAAAAAAATCTTCTAGCGGCGGGGGGCGCGTGCTAAGGGTAAAATTCGATTTAAACTTTCCTCACCATTCGACCAAGGCATATGTATGTCGTCGGAAGCAAGTCTTTTCATCAGGCATCGACCACAGGGGACAGTCAGCTTCTGTTGTTTCCATGATCAATTCGTATAGCGGCAAGTGGCGGAAATCGACTGATATGCTTTTTGCGGATCACGTCATATCTTCATATCTTCCGGGCAGGAGAGGGTTATTCAGGAACAGGAATAAACCGGAGCCGGGTGGCAGGAAATGCTCCGGGACGAGTCTGCAGGGGAAAGATGATTCTTTAAATACATAAGTTCGGAGGAGATGCGAAATGGGGTATGGAAGTGGTACCGTGGGCAAAGTGAGAAACGCTGCGATTATTGCCTTGGCCTTTACCGCGATTTTGACAGGCGGTTGCGCCACGCCTAACGTCCAGTCGACGTCATACACAAAAGTGCTTCAGCCGGATGAGGAAGATGATATCGGCGGTACTTTCATGGAAAGTGGAGATATCAGGACTGTTGCGCAGCGTATGACAACTTCTTTGCTGTCGTCCACCGCGGTGAATTCCCGCGGCAGCATGGTGAGGATCGCAATCGCGCCGGTTCGGAATGCGACGAGATTTATCGTAGATAAGGACATTTTTTCCAAGCGTCTCAGGATAGAGCTTAACAAGGTCGCCGAGGGCCGCATCCGGTTCTTTGCGCAGGGCGCTGGCCAGCAGACGCGGCGCGAGATACTGCAGGCCCAGGACAAGGAGGTGTGGGATGCATCTGTCGATGCCTTGGCGGCGTTCATTTCGGATTCGGCGACGGTGGCACAAGCATCGCAGCCACTTAGGGTAGCGGTCATACCCGTCAAGAACACGAATATTGTCGGAATGAACGCGGACAGTTTTACGGCGATACTGAGATCGAGAATTGCCGAAAAGGCCCGGGGCAAAATCCATTTTATGGCGCGTGAGGAAAATGGCAAGGTTATTTCTCAAGTGATCGCGGAAAGCGACCTGAGGCACCTGGGACTTGTCGAAAGTTCAAGGAATAGATCTGTTGCAAGCGTGGACTATTTCTTGGGCGGGGAGTTCATCGCCAGAAGTCTATCGAAGGAAGCGGCACATATTTCGCGCGAGTCGAGCGTCGGCGTGGCGAAGGATGATCCCAGAACACTGGAAGTTTCCTCATCCAGTTCGGTCGTACACCCCAACGCAGAGACCTACCTGAATGTGATGCTCATAGATGCCCAGAGCGGTGTTATCCCGGTCGAAAAAATGGTCAGGGTCGAGAGAGAGATGAAATCGGGCCTTGGTAACGCCGACCTTCTATTGGCCGGAGAGCTGAGTGCTCTCAGCAAAGGAGCTGAAGGCGGCGAAAGGTCCGACTACATCATATTGAGCTTTCAGCTGATTGATCCTCAAAGCAATGAAGTAGTGTGGGAGGATTCCTATGAAACAAAGAAGGTTTCAAATCGCAGCGTTCTTTACAAGTAGAGGGGGATGTGAAGAAATGAGGCTGAACATTAAGGATCTCGTTGCGCTCGGTATGGTGTTAGTATTTGTTGCGGTTGGTGCATCGTGCGTCAGTCGGGAATCTGTCACAACCGTGTATAATGCCGACAGGGTCAGTACGGAAAAATTGGGGAGGGAGGGTACGGTAGTTTTCGTCAGACCTTCTGAGTACTCGGTATTTGGAACGGAGTCGATACGGGAATACATCGAGGTTGCGTATGAGCGGGCATCGAGGAATAATGCCGGCTTGCTGCAGGTCGACCTCGGACTCAGGAACAGGGGCGGCCAGCGCTTCTACGACAAAGGCGGCCCTAATTTCCAGGTTTCCATAAAAACTGCTTTTTACAACGAGCCTTTCAACGCGGACTCCTCCCGCGCGGTGCCGGCGTATGAAACCAATTGGCAGACTGTAAAATTGCTGCGCGGCGACACTGGACGCTATCAGGTTACATGTCCGGTGCGTTCCGCCGGATATTATCAGGTTACCATCTCGGAAATGTTGAAATGACCGTGGAACTGACTGTGAAATCGCTGATAAAGGGGATGAGAGTGCATGCGCGGAGAGAAGCGACTCTGACAGCGGCTATTCTGATTGTGATGTTGGCAGTGAGTCATGTCACGTTCGCGGCTGATTCGGAATTCGGCGGTACGCGTATACTCAAACACCGGGTGACGGTCCTGTCATTATCGGAACTCTCTGCGGACAAAGAGAAAGCGGCCATCTTTTTGAAGAAGACTGATCTCTTGGTGTATTTGCCGAAGGACGGGGTTGTGATGGAAGAGGGCGATCTGGCTTCCGTTGTCGACCTGACGAAGGGGGAGTTGTCGAGATCGGATTACGTCAGGGTAATGGAAGTACCGAGAACCCTTTCAAAAAAGGAGGTGACACCGGAATCTTCCGACCGCCCGGAACTGGTTGTGCTGGTGAGCTATGGCATTACCGGAAAAGGTAATAAGGTGTTTGTTCGCCTGCTTGAGGTATCGTCGGGACAGACGGTATTTTCTACCCAAGCCGAAGGTCACGATTTGGGAACTGCCGTACGGCAGAGCCTTTCCGGCGTGGAAGACTGGCTCCTTACGCAGGCCTGGCGTTGTCGCGTAATAGGAGTGCGCGGCGGGGCGGTTGTTATCAACCGGGGACGGCTGGACGGTCTTCGGGAGGGGGCTAAGCTGGTCGGATACGGCATGAGAGGCGTGCCAAAGGGGGACAAGGAGTCTGACGAGGCGACATTGCTCAAGTACGGAAACCGCGTCGGAACCTTTATCGTTACTGAGGTGCGCAATAACTTTGCAAAGGCCAGGGCGGATGGCGGCAAGATGACCTTGCGCGAGGGAGACATTCTGGAGCTGCCGGAGGTGAGAATCCCCGACAGAGACGTCAGGACAAGGGATAACAGATTGTGGGACAAGATCTATAAATAAATAACCACGCAATGTGGTACAGGGGGGAATGTGATGAAGAGAAGAATGTTTGTTGTCGTTGCAGCACTGTGCATTGCCATTTTTTTCCAGGGGTGTGCGAGCGGGCCTCAGCCGATTCCCGCTGCATATTTCGACGCGCCGCATCAGATATCGGTGCAGGTCACGAGGATTGAGGAGAAGCCGAGCTTCCGGGACTCGGGCAACGGAGGACTGGTGGGAGTGCTGGTCGGGCTCGGGAGGTCGTCCGACATGAAGAAGATGTTCGACGGCATAAAGGGAGAGACAGTCAAAGAGCTGATAAGGCAGGAACTCGAGAGCAAACTTGATACCACTTTTGTCGTCGATGAAGAAAGCAAAGACCTCGGCCTGGAAGTTGAAATCTCCCATTGGGGGTGGTTTCTTCCTACAACGGCTTTCGGCATCAAGACCGGTTCTTATCAGCTGGAAATCATGGGGACGGTGGCAGTGTATGAGGTTTCTCCGGAAAAGAAACGGGTTGCGAACCTGCTTATCGCTTCCCGGAAGCCGCTGGGAAATAAGCCGACTGCCGAAATATGCCAGCAGGCGCTGGAGCAGGCGATAACCGATTTTGCTCAGCAAGCGCGTGATACCCTGCTCAAAGAAAAGAAAAGTTAAGAGTTTCAGGAGGGACTATGCGGGGCAAAATAATTCTTGCAGGGATCATCAGTGTGTATCTCTTGACGTGTGTGTGCGGCGTATCCGGCACATTCGCTGCAGATGATCACAACGAAAAATATCGCGTTGAAGACAAGCCATATGAAGAACTGAACAAAATGGAACTGCTGGCGGATGAGGCACGAGATTATTACTGGAAGGGGCAGTACCAGAAGGCGCTTGATATTTTCGGCGGCCTGACGAAGACAAATCATCCCAGCACTCCCCTTTACTATGATGAGATAGCGCAATGCCAGATTGCACTCGGAAATTTTTCGGCCGCAGAGTCAAGCCTCAGAAACGTTGACAGATTTTTTCGCACGTACAATACGGCCGACAGAGAGGAGAAGGCCCTTTCAAAGTTCGGGAAGGAAGCGGATAAGATCTATATGGGTGATCCCTATGAGAGAGCGACCAACTATCTGCTTCTGTCTTTGATCTATATTTCCCGGGGCGATTATGAAAACGCCCTTGCAGCTTGTAAGAGCGGGATTCTGGCGGATGCCGATTCCGCAAGCAATCAGGGTGGTAGCGATTATACACTGCTGCAGCTGATCGAGATGAAGCTTCTGCAGGTGCTCGGCAAAAGCGACGGCGCTATCCAGTCGCGAAATGCGGCGAGGGCGAGCTATATCAATACGCATCCTTCGGTACGAGAGCTGGTGTCTGATCGTCTGTCGAAACAGGAATTGCTGTCCATGCCCCAGCAACAGCGAGACAAGCTGAAGGTCAAAGAAACGCCTGCAGAGCTGCAGACACAGCTTACGGAAATCGAGGAGAAGCTAGCGACTGCGTCAAAAGAAGTAAATTCTGAAAAAGACCTGGGCGTCCTTCTGAGCGGCGATTACAATACCCTCATTATTGTGCCGACGGGGAAGGGGCCGTCTAAGGGCCGAAAGGGCAAGGATGGCCAACTCATTGTGGTCGAAACCCATCAGAACACCTACGAGCGGCCTTCGGTCCTCCTTGACGGCGCTGTTGTCCCAGTCGCTCCGGTGGAGGAAGTTGCCGATATAGACTTTCATGCCGTTACCCGCGGCGGTCGAAAGATGGATGCCCTTCTTCAGGGGAAAGCGGTTTATCGGCAGACAACGGTAGGCGCAGGCGAGTTTATTTCCGAACTGGGTAACCAGATGGGCGGCATGGCGGGTCTTGCCATGGTATTTGTGGGCATCGCCACGCAAGGAATCGGCGGCGCGATGAGCCCCGAGGCGGATACGCGGTGCTGGCAGTTGCTTCCGTCTGATTTCGATGTGTATCCTTTGAACCTCCCACCGGGAGAACATGAAATTACGGTCCGGCATCGCCTTTACTTTGAGACCCAAAGCGAGACTGCCCGTAAGGTCACCATAGACGGGCATGGCGGTATGGTTGCGGTAATCGCTCCTCCGGCGCCCATAGGATGGTATTCCGACATAACAGCCAGCGGGGACGACATGAAAAGAGGTGCGACGCCCGTTCCGGCCGGAGCAGGCAAGACCGCTGTGATCCTGACTCCTCCGCTTGGGATTAAGAAGATAGATCGTTTCCCGTCGATAGCGGAAGGCAAGAAGCCGGAGGCAATTGCGGCTGACTGGAAAAAGATCGTCAGGAAACTGGAGAAGAGACTGGCCAGCCCCTCTCTTCAGCTGGAAAGAGCAAGTCACCGTGAAATTGTCAGCAATTACGAGCTGATGGAAAAGTCCATCCCATGGGCGTTTCAGACGGAGATTGAGAAACTCGACCTGAAGATGGATAAGGAGGATAAGGTTTATTCTCTCCAGATGCGCTTTTCGCTGGTCGACACCGCGACCGGAAAGGCAGTCAGCGAGGAGACGATTACCGGTATTTTCAGAAAGTCGGAAAATGACAAAACCAGCAGCACGGCGGCGTATTACAAATGTATAGATAATGCGCTGGAAAAGTTTCTCGCTGGCAAAAACCTTCCCGATTTGATGAAAGGCAATATTCAGAGCGCCCATCTGTAACGGCTATCGAAATTGCGGGAACGGGTCTGGGATGAAATAATTAATTTTTTGGGCGGAGGTGACCGATGAATCGAGTTGTGTTGGTATTGGTTGCTGTGTCGATGGTATGTGCGCTCGTTGCGGGATGCGCAACGGATTTGGTGAGAAATGAGAGACAGTCTCAGTCGGCTCCGGAGGCTATTTCCCAGTAAGGCAGATGTTGTTTGCCTGACGGGAATGACGAATTGCAGACGGCACAGGAGATCCTGAACGGGTTCGCCTGGATCGCCGCCTGCGGAACTCGGCTCAAACTGTTGCGTGACGGAACAAGGAAGGCCGGCCGGGTCAAAAAAGAAGACGTTGTCCTTTTGCCGGCCTTTCCTTTTTCGGCCCGAAGAGGCTGATCTTGCCGTACTCCCCGTCGTATCCGGGGGAAACCGAAACGTCTCCCGCCCTCATTCTGCCGATCGCCTCCGCCACGACCGGGAATCCGGCCCGCGCGATTTCATCGGCCGGCAGGTCGATTAGGATGGCGAATTCGCTGCCGAGTGTATCGATGAGTGCGAGATAGTCTTTTTTGACCGCCTTGGTGTTCACGCCGGCCTTTCTTGTTTCGGCGATGATCTCGACGAGAGGGATCAGAGAGTGAAAGGGCGGCATATCGTCCGGCATGAAGCCTTCCGGCCTGTCGGCCAGTTCCTCGACCCTGTGCATGACGCCGATGGTCATCTTTTTGCCGCATACCGGGCAGAGACCGTTTCTCGTGATCGTCTCTTCAGGCGGCAGACATATGTCGCATGCCCTGTGGCCGTCATAATGATATTTTCCTTCTTCGGGAAAAAACTCGATAGTGCCGGCAAGACCAGTTCCTTTTATCGATTGCATGATCGCGGGAAAGGAAATCTCCGTATCGAAAATGTTCGCCTCGCGGCCGATCTTCGAGGGCGAATGGGCGTCCGAGTTAGAGATGAGCCTGAAGGGGTCGAGCCGCGAAAGCCGCCTGTTCATAGGCGGATCGGAGGACAGACCGGTCTCGATCGCATGGATGTGAGAAGTCAGGTCTTCGAAACACTCTTCGATCGAGTCGAAGCCCGATGCCGCGCCGAAGACGGAAAAATGAGGGGTCCAGGCGTGGGCGGGGACCAGCATGCCTGAGGGCGAGGTATCCAGGAGGATCGAGAGGAGGTCCTTTGCGTCGAGCCCGAGGATCGGCCGGCCGTCGGAGGAGAGGTTGCCGATCTTCGAAAGCGCCGAGGCGACGCGTTCGGCTTCCGGGAGGCCGGGGACGAACAGCAGGCAGTGCACCTTTCGTGTCCTGCCGTTCTTTCGGTATATGCAGCTTATCTCGGCGGAGAGAAGGAAAAAAGTCTCTCCTCTGCACGAGGCCGGCAGTGCGACATGCCCGGCTTCTTTCAGCCGGAAGAGGCCGTTGTCCGCCGGTTCGGTCTTCTCCCTGAGTTCCGCGATCCATCCGGGGTGGGTGAAATCTCCGGTGCCGATGACCGAGATGCCTTTCTGCCGGGCCGCGCGCCAGATGCCCTCGGGCGACATATCTTTGCTGGTGGCCCTCGAGTATCGCGAATGGATATGGAGGTCTGCGATGAAGCGCATGCCGGATTATACCACGAAGCCCTGCGCGAAATGCCGGCTCAGAGAACGGCGAGGGCACGGTATATGCCCGTGATCAGTTCGGCCATTTTCTCGTAATCGAGCGTCTCCGGGGATGAGGGAGGGCGCGTTGAGCGACCTGACGGGCATGCTGCATCGTTCCGTAAAGGCCTTTCTGACCGCCAGGGTAAAAGCCCGGGAAGAAAGGTTCCCGACAAAGGAGATGAAGTTGCCGCGGTCCGGATAAAAGAGCCTGAAGAGGGAAGCCGGGTAGATCTGGGAGCCCCGTTCGTCCCGGTAATAGCCGAGCATCTCGAGTGATATCATCCCGAAGACTGCGGTGCCCTCGTCCCTCAGGCCCTTCGCATGGACGTAGCTCCCCATCCGGCTTGTCATGAATACCGGGGGCTCTTCGAGACTGAATGCCACGAAACGCACCGGCCGTCTGAAAGGCTTTTCGGAGGCAAGCCGCGCAAGCTCGAGCAGCCCCGCGATCCCGCTTGCGTTATCGTCGGCGCCGGGCGAGCCTGTGACGGTGTCGTAGTGGGCGCCTACAACGAGGATGCCGTCTGTGGCAGTTCCGCTGCCCCGTACGTCGGCGAAGACGTTGCAGTAGTCTCCTCCCCGGTACGTGAACGTCTGCCCCTTCGTCTCGCAGCGGCACGAAGCGAGTCTTTGTTCGATATATCCGGCGGCCTGATTGAGCTTCCCGGTCTGCCGCCAGTTCCGCTCGCCGATGACGCCGGCGAGGTGGGCCACCGTCTCTCTGAGGTTCTGCTCTATAAGGTCCATGTACAAGTCTAAAACGGCGAGGAGGAAGAATCAATCTGCTCCGGGCCTGTTTTGGCCGATAGTCCCGTTCCAAAAGGTTTTGCTATAATGGGAAAGGAGCAGAGCCATGTTTCGCGAAAAGGATGCGCACGATACGAAGAAGACCCGGCCGGTCCCGAATCGGCAACGGCGCAAGCCCGCCGGCAGTCCCGGCCCCCGCGAGGGGGCCCACTCCGGGGAAGAAGATCTCGGGCAGTCGGAGCGGTTCCTCAACACTATCTTCGAGAGCATCAAGGACCCCTTCAGTATCGTCGACCGGGAATTCAGGATCATACGGGCGAACGAGGCGTATGCGGTGATGAGGAACAAGGAGATGAAGGGGCTTATCGGCAAACGGTGCTACGAGGCCCTGCATGACAGGTCCTCGGTCTGCGACGATTGCGTGGTGAAGAAGACCCTCGAATCCGCTGATCCCTGCGCAAAAGACAAGCGTCTCAGCTTCCCCGACGGTACGGATGTCTGGGTCGAGATTTATACCTATCCGATCCTTGACAAAGGCGGGAAGGTGACGCATGTAATCGAGTATACGAGGGACATCACCGACAGGAAGAAGGCGGAGGAGGAGAGACGGCGCCTCATAGAGAAACTCGAGTTTCTTTCGAATACCGATGTTCTTACCGGGCTTTTGAACAGGCGGGCGCTGATCGACAGGCTCGAATACGAGATAGAAAGGGTGCAGAGATACGGGTCGGAATTGTCCCTCATCCTCTGCGATATCGACCGTTTCAAGGAGATCAACGATTCATTCGGCCACGCGGAGGGCGACAGGGCGCTCCGGATAGTCTCGGAGATCCTGAAATGCGCGATGCGGAAGTCCGACATCGTCGGACGGTACGGAGGGGACGAATTCATGATCGTGCTCCCCGGCACATCGACGAAAGGAGCGGAGGATTTCGCCGAGAGGCTCCGCCATGCGGTCGAGCATACCGGCTTCCAGACGATCAGCGGGAAGTCCGTCATGATGTCGTTAAGCCTCGGGGTCACCGGGCTTGATCTTCACGAACGCGGCGCGGGGCACGATGCGCTGGTGAGGCGGGCAGATGCGGCGCTCTATAACGCGAAGAACAAGGGGAGAAATACGGTCTGCGTCGTTCCGCCATAGGACCCCGCCCCCGGACGGGGCACGGGGCGGAGGCGCAAAAGAGTTGCCAAAAAAGGGCGGAATCCGATACAATGGTATATCTAATTTCAGGAGGAAGAAATTGAAGGCAGGAACGCATCCGGAATACAAAGAGGTGAAGGTCAACTGCGCGTGCGGCGAGATCTTTACTACCAGATCGACGAGATCGGATATTCATCTCGATATCTGCTCGAAATGCCACCCTTTCTTTACGGGCAAACAGAAGATCGTTGACGCAGAGGGAAGGGTCGAGAAATTCAAGAAGAAATACGCCAAGAAGTAGCAAGGCAACGCGGCATGAAACGGACAGGAAACCTTCGCGGTTTCCTGTTTTTTTTCTGTCCTTTTGCGTAACGCGTCAGCATAACCTTGAAGAGGTAACGGCATTGAAGAACATAGGCGGACAGGCGGTAATCGAAGGGGTGATGATGAAGTCCCCCGGAAACTGGACGGTGGCGGTGCGGGACCCCGGCGGCGTCATACATCTCAAGAGGGAGCGGCTCAAGCCGGTGCCCCGTTTTCTGAAGCTCCCGATGATCCGTGGCGTCATCGCGCTTCTGCAGGCGCTTGCGCTCGGGGTCAGAGCGATAGAGTTCTCGGCGGGGAAGGCCTACAACGAAGAAGACGAAAAGCCGCTCAGCAAATTTTCGATCGCCGTGACGATCATGGTTTCGGTCCTTCTGAGCATAGGGCTCTTTGTCCTCCTGCCGCTCTACGCGGCGAAACTCCTGGGGCTCGTTTTTCACGGAGTAGCGAAACACTCCCTGCTCTTTAATTTCACCGACGGGCTCATCAGGGTCTTCATCTTTCTGCTGTACGTGGTGCTGATAGGGGTCTGGAAGGAGATGGCGCGGATCTTCATGTATCACGGGGCGGAACACAAGGTGATCCACGCCTACGAGGAGGGGCAGGAATTGACTGTCGAGAACGCGCGCATGCACAGCCCCCTCCATCCGCGCTGCGGAACGAGCTTCCTGATGATCGTGATGGTCGTGAGTATACTCGTCTTTTCGTTCATCCCCCAGGTCTGGCCGTTTCTCTATAAGTTTCTCGCGCGGATCGTGCTGATCCCTCTCATCGCGGGGTCGTCGTTCGAGCTGCTGAGGCTGTCGGCGAAGATGAAGGAAAACTCCTTCATGAACCTGATGATCCAGCCGGGGCTGCTCCTTCAGCGGCTGACCACCAGGGAGCCGGATGACGCGCAGATCGAGGTGGCGATCAGCGCGCTCCGGGAGGTGCTGAAGCTGGAGGAGGAACATGCTTGATAAGCTGCTCGACATAGAGAAGAAGTACGACGAACTGACCGGTCTGCTGAGCGACCCTAAGGTGCTTGCCGTCCCTCAGGACTTCCAGAAATATTCGAAGGAACATTCCGACCTGCAGCAGATCGTCGAAAAGATCCGGGAATATAAGAAACTCCTGGGCGATCTCGACGACACGGAGGAACTCCTGGGCGGAGGCGACGGCGACATGAAGGAGCTTGCCCAGACCGAACTGGAGGAGCTGAAGAAGAGAAGGCCGATTGTCGAAAACGAGCTGAAGCTCATGCTCCTGCCGGTCGACCCTCGGGACAAGAAGAACGTGATCCTCGAAATCAGGGCCGGAACCGGAGGAGAGGAGGCGGCGCTTTTTGCCGCGAGCCTCCTTCGCATGTATACGAAATACGCCGAGTCCAAGAGGTGGAAGATCGAGATCATAAGCATGAACGCCACCGGGCTGGGGGGGCTCAAGGAGGTGGTTGCCTCGATCCAGGGCAAAGGCGCCTACAGCAGGTTGAAATACGAGAGCGGCGTCCACAGGGTCCAGCGGGTGCCGGCCACCGAGGCCTCCGGCAGGATCCATACATCGGCGGCAACGGTCGCGGTGCTTCCGGAGGCAGAGGACGTCGACATCAAGGTAGACGCGAAGGACTTGAGGATCGACACCTTCTGCTCGTCCGGGGCGGGAGGCCAAAGCGTCAATACGACATACTCCGCGGTAAGGATTGTCCATGTGCCGACCGGTCTCACCGTTCAGTGCCAGGATGAGCGCTCCCAAACCAAGAACAAGGACAAGGCGATGAAGGTCCTGCGCTCACGGCTCTACGAGATCGAGATGGAGGAGAAAGAGAAGGAGAGGGCGCAGCAGAGGAAGTCCCAGGTCGGCTCCGGAGACAGGTCCGAACGGATCAGGACGTACAATTATCCGCAGAACCGCGTGACGGACCATCGCACCGGCCTGACGCTCCATAAGCTCGAGCAGGTCCTCGAGGGGGCGGCCCTCGAAGAAGTGCTCGATAATCTCATCACGTATTTCAACGCCGAGCGGCTGAAGGAGCTGTAAGCGGCGATTTCTATCCCATCGTTCTAACCCGGCAGGGAGAGCGTCCCTCAAATCCCTTCTGCTGCGAAAGGCTTTTCGGGCCACGCTCCCTGCCTTTGCGGCGCTCTTTATGCAACTGGAGAATTTATTGTGTACTTCTTGTCAGGGAAGCGGACGGGGCAATAACCGGATAGTCCATGCGGCTGCTTGATGCCTTAAAGGCCTCTACGGAATATCTCGAAAAGGCGGGGATCGATGACGCCTTTGCCGACGCCGAGATCCTTACATTCCATGCAGCGGGGGCGGACAGGCTCGCCGCCTACATGGACAATCCCGAGATCACGAAGGGACTGCGCGCGAAGATCCGCCGTCTGATGGCGAGGAGGGCAAAGGGAGAGCCGCTTCAGTATATCGTCGGCCACGTCGATTTCCTCGGTCTCACCATTCATGTCGGTAAGGGCGTCCTCATCCCGAGGCCCGAGACCGAACTGCTCGCCGAAGAGGCGATAAGATCTGCAGGGAAAGGCGGGACGCCCCCGCCCGCAATCCTCGATCTTTGCACCGGCAGCGGATGCATAGCTCTGGCGCTTGCGAAGGCCCTCCCGGAGGCCGAAGTGTACGGTACGGACGTCTCGAAGGATGCGCTCCGCTTCGCAAAGAAGAATGCAGGATCAAACGGCATAGGGAACGCAGCGTTTTTTGAGGGATCGTTGTTCTCGCCGCTGCCCGGGGGAAAGGTATTCGATCTGATCGTCTCGAACCCGCCTTACATCGTATCGGCGGACATCGCCGGCCTTCAGCGCGAGATCAGGGACTGGGAGCCGCTCGCTGCGCTCGACGGCGGCAAGGACGGCCTCGTTTTCTACCGCAAGATACTGGGCGAGGCGGGGAGACATTTGAGGCCGGGGGGGATCGTCCTTTGCGAACTGGGGTTCGGCCAGTCGGATATGGTCAGGAAGATTGCAGAGCTCTCAGGGTTTGGCAGGATCACGGTCACTAAGGACTATGCGGGCATCGAGAGGATACTGAAGGCAGAACTTGACAGAGGGATGCCGGACAGTGGATAGGAAAATATAAAGGCCGATTAAACCCTGAAATACAGTCTCGGACAACAAAAAAACATTTTGATTTCTTACAGTTACAGATGCTATTGTGTTGCAGAGGGGAAGCACATTCGGAATTACGGCGAGGCATGAATTCCTTTTCGAAGGAAACGAAGAGAAGTCTGCGGTGATCAGCAGAGAGACCTTTGCCGGCATCCTTCCGCCTTGCCTGTCCGGTCGCTTATCCGACATGGCGAGTTTACCGGGGCTGATGCCGTCTTCGAGTTCGGCTGCGGCACAGGACGGCTTGCTGAGACCCTTCTTGAGCGGTCGTTGCAGGCCACTGCAAAATATGTCGGAGTGGACAGGTGAGGAGGGGTTATGTTCGGACTATTGTGTGACCGCTAATATTCGACTCTCAAAAGAGCCGGCAAGTCGCAGAAGGCTGACACCTTCCGTGTCAGCCCTTCAGGAAATGACCGTAGTGCAGTGTCCCGTCCAGGATACGGGGCTTAATCCTGCCGATATTCATGTTCCCCCTGATTACGTACCGGTACATGCCCGCGCCGGTGATATCGCCGACAAAGAGCGCGCCGACCAGCCTTTCTCCGTCTGGGCTGAAGACCACCTTCCGGTAGGTCGATCCCGAGGCCCGGACATGCACTTCATGATCGGAGCCCTTTGTATGGACGATGCCCATCGATACGAAGGGCATGTCCGCAACCTGTGTCGCATTCATGATTCCGAAGGTGCCTGCATAAGCGGTCTTTTTCCCAGCCATGTTATAACCGGCGCACCTTCCCATCTCGACCGCGTTTGTCCAGAGACCTGTCATGATCCTCTTGCCGGTAACCGGATCGAAGGTGACCGCCACGTCGCCCGCCGCGAATATGTCGGGCGTGCTGCAGGCGGTGTTTTTGTCCACGACAATGCCTTTGTCGATGGTGATCCCGCTGCCGGGGAGAAAATCGATATTCGGTCTGACACCTTTGCCGATGCAGACCATACCGCAGGCCATCTCCGAGCCGTCATCGAGCGATACTCCTGCAACCCCGTTTTTTCCTGAAATAATCCCTTTGGCGCTGCGGCCCGTTACGATCTTCAGCCCGGCCTTATCGAGGGCGTCACGGATCAGACCGGCATCTCCGGGTTCCATGAGCTGGGAGAGGACCTCGGGAGACTGTACGACCAGCGTGACCTTCACGCCTCTTTCCAAAAGCGCGAAGGTCGCCTTGAGATTGAGCAGTCCGCCTCCGAGCATAACCGCGCTATTGGTATCGCCCGCCCTCCTGGCCATCTCCCGGGCGTCGGAGAGTTTACGAAGGGCGAAGACCCCCTGTGCGTCCGTCCCTTGTATCTCGGGAGGGATGTACGGTCTGCTGCCGGTCGCCAGAAGGAGCCTCCCGTAGGAGAGCCGCCCCCCGCCTTTGACGGCGACTGACTTTCGGCTCACATCGACCGAATCGACATGTGAGCCCGTGCGGACGTCGATCCCGCCGGCGGTATACGGGCCGTTGCCCTGGAGCCCTATCTCTTCCGGCTTCTTCCTCCCGGTCACCACATAGGGGATCATCGGCCTGAAATAGGGCATGTCCGGCTCTTCCGACAGCACGGTCACCCTGCTTGAGGGGGCCTGCCGCCTGATGACCTGCGCAGCCGCCATGCCGGCGGCGCTTCCGCCTATGACGAGGTAGTCGGCCCTATCCGCAGCCATCTCATTTCCCCTCGCCGCTGACCAGTTCCGATGCGGCCCCCCGACGTACGCCGTGAGAGAACTCCTCTGCTGTCCGGTAGATGAGCGCCTTTGTCGGGCATGAGCTGACGCAGGCCGGCGTCTCCCGGTCGGGACACCGATCGCACCGGTAGGACTTGTGGGTCTCCAGGTGGCGGCCTATCACCCCGAAGGGACAGACCATCACGCAGGTCCAGCAGCCTATGCATTTGTCGGTGTCGGTCACGACGACCGATCGTTCGTCCCTGCTGATCGCCCCGCTTATGCAGGCGTGCATGCAGGGGGCGTCCTCGCACTGGCGGCAGAGGACCGGGACGTGCTTATCCGGGCTCACCCACTCCACATAGAGCCTGCGTTTCGGGGCAGGACTCTCCATCAGGGCGGCATAAAGGTTCCCGCCCTTCGAATGCGCGACCGCGCAGGCGATCTCGCAGGTCTTGCAGGCGGTGCATCTGCTCGTATCTACGAATATCTCTTTTGGCTCTTGCATGGCTTACTCCTCGTTATGGTTGCGTCTTCCCCGGCCTGTCATAGTCCGAGGCCCTTCCGGCGCTCGTCGATTGCGGCCAGGAGTTTGTCGGCAGACGACTCCGGGTCGAGGTCGACGATGAAGTACCCGCCTGTCAGTCCTTTCACCTTGTCGGTGAGGATCTCGGTGACGGCGGGGCTTCCCAGCACAGGCAGCATCACCCCGACGTGTGTCGGCAGGCCTGCGGCAACGGCATAGACGCCGATCGAGACCGCCTTCTCCGATACCGCCTCGGCTGCGGATGCGACAACAGGCAGCTTGTCGGTGTCGACCCCCAGGTAATTGGCGAGGGCGACCACGATCGCAACGGCCCGCGAGTTGTCGACGCATGAACCGAGGTGAAGCACCGGAGGAAGAGGCCCCCCAAGTCCGTTGGCCTCGCCTATGGCGGTGAGCACTGCCTTCAGCCCGTCCCCGCAGAGCGCGGGCACATTTGCCGGGTCCATGAACCCGTGCCGCATCAGCGCGCCGGCACCGCAGCCGGTTGCGACGACGAGCACGTTCTCCTTGAGAAGCTTCTCTGCCATGATCTTGAAGTTCCTGTCCTGCTGCACCTTTACGTTATTGCAGCCGGCAAAGAGGCATACGCCCCGGATATTGCCGTTTTTGATATTGTCGACGAGCGGCTTGAACGGGTCTTTGGCGTCGACCTTCGCAAGCGCCGCCACGATCGATTCCGTCGAGAAGCCGGCGACGACGTTGTTTTGCACATCCGGGATGTCCACCGGCCGGCCCTTCCTCTTCTTGAAGACCTCGATCGCCGTTCTGATCGCCTCTTTTGCCTTGGCGGCAGCCGTCTCCTCCGTAAATTCGATATGGTCGGCGCCGGTGATCTTGCAGATGTCCATCGTCGTGATGATCTTCGAGCCCATGCATTCGGCCACGTTCACGAGCGAGGGCATGATGCACTGGTAGTCGACGACGATCGCGTCGAGGGCGCCTGTCAGGAGCGCCATCTCCTGGCTGACCGAATGGGTGCAGGAGGGGATGCCGTGGCGTTCGAGGAGCTCGTTTCCGGTACAGCAGATGCCTACCACATTGATCCCTTTCGCGCCTGCCGCCTCGGCCTCCTTTTTCATGCTGTCGGCGACCGCCACGATCATCTCCGAAAGGACCGGGTTATGTCCATGGGCGGCGATGTTGACCATGTCCGCCTTGAGGGTGCCCATATTGGCCTTCGTCACGACGGGTGTCGGAGTTCCGAAGAGGATGTCTGCCAGGTCGGTCCCCATATAGCAGCCGGCCAGGTCGGCGACACCGCATCTGATGCCGGCAAGAAGGAGATTCACCGCGTCTGCGTCCACCCCGTAGAGCGTGCGGTGCATGATCTCCGAGACCTCATGGTCTATCCCTTTCGGCACCGCCCCTATGGCGGAAAGCGCCTTCACCCTGCCTTCGGTTACGACTGTCGCCGCCCAAAGTACGGGCGTATCCTTCTCGGCGAAATCGGCGAGGGCGGCCGCGGCCAGGTCTTTGGCGATCTCCATATCGCCTCTTCCCTCGACGGAGACGCCCACGCGCTTCGCAACGGATTTCAGCTTTGCCGCGTCCTTGATGGAGTAGTCGGGGGCCTTCCCTTTCGCCATCTTCATCATGGTATGGGCAAGATGCTTGGCGTGGCCCGAGTGGGCGGCGGTTCCGGCGGCGATCGCCCGATCGAGCCATCTGGCGACCATCACGTCTGCGGAAGAGCCGCAGATGCCCTTTTTCGGCTCGTCGCCGAAGGGGTTGATCCTGCAGGGCCCCTGCAGGCAGTTGCGGCAGCAGAGACCCGAGTCGCCGAACCCGCACTGCGGGGTCATCGCCTCGTAGCGGTCCCAGACGGTGGATATACCCTTTCCCCCGGCCTTGGCGATCATCTGCCGGACGGCAGGGTCCAGACTTTTGCTTTCTACGGATTTGTCAGTTGACATAATGACCTCCTCATCGTTTATCAGGCATATGCTGTACAATTAATCCTGTCGTTGCATACCGGCAGGGAGGGCGTCCCTCAAATCCTTTTAATGCGATTAGGATTTGACAGGGCATGGCGTCGGTAATGCAGGACTTCACTGGACGTTATGTCCCGGCCCGGCTTCCGATGCCCATAAGGAATCGCTGCAAAAGGCTTTTCGCGCCACTCTCCCCGCCTCTGCGGTAATGATTTATGCGCCTGTCGCGTGAATGATTTCACCCTTGCAGTCTTTCTGGGACATAAGAAACCTGCTAAGGCGGCTGACTGAAATACATTCCCTGCCATACTTGTGATGATAGTAGCAGTTGAGTCCAATTACAAGAAGAAATAATTGTCGGCGAATTGCTGCGGGGGAGGCGGAGTCGCAACCGGCCGGCGTTCTTCCAAAAGGCCTTGCGCGCTGCTACAATGTGAATAAATAACCGGATCAGACAGGGCACCCATATGGCGAAGAAATCATACCCGCTGTCGAAGGTATACGGCCTTCTCGAGCCCGGACCGGTCGTGATGGTTACGACAGTCCGGAAAGGGAGGCCGAATATAATGACCATGTCGTGGCATACGATGATGGAGTTCGAGCCTCCGCTCATAGGGTGCGTGATCAGCGGGAGGAACTATACCTTCGATATCCTGCTGGAGACGGGGGAATGCGTGATCAACCTCCCGACGGTCGAGCTTGCGGAGAAGGCGGTCGCCTGCGGCAACTGCTCCGGGCGGAAGAGGGATAAATTCAAGGCTTTCGGCCTCACCCCGGCGCCTGCCTCCAGGGTTGCGCCGCCGCTTATCGAAGAGTGCTATGCCAACCTCGAATGCCGTGTTGCCGATCTGGACATGGTCGAAAAGTATAACTTCTTCGTCCTGGAGGTGCTGAAGGCCTGGATCGATCCGGCCGTAGAAGATCCGAAGACGATCCACCACCGGGGGAGAGGGATCTTTGTGGCTGATGGGGAGAGGCTCAAACTGCGCTCGCAGATGAAGTAGGCGCGTTTACGCGCCGCCCTCCTCCGAATCCTCGCATTTGCAGGGATGGTAGATGAGAAGCGCCGCCTTGATCTTATCGACCGCTTCCTCTTTCGTGGCGGCCCTCGCCCGGTAGCCCGGCAGTTCGAGGCATTCCGCCACCCACTGGCCTTCGTTGTCCTGGTAAAGAATAAATTCTCTCATCTGTCCGAATATATCATATCCGGACGGAGAAGGGTAAGCGGCGGAATACCTCATCGTGCCTCCCGGCGGGCAGAGTGACCCTCAAAATTCTTTCTGATGCGATATGATTTGACAGAGCATGGCGTCGGGTACAGAGGTCTTTACTTGTTGTGCCCTGTCGCGTTCAGGTATTGAGACGGGCTTCCGATGCGCCAAGGAATCGCTACGAAAGGCTTTTCGGGCCACTCTCCCCGCCTCCGTAGTCTCTGTCATGCAACCGGCGAGTGTATTCGCATCCATCCGTTCGCCTGTACGCCAGACCGTGGAGGGAGCGTGTATAAAAAAGGGCAATTTCGGGTAGAATATCCTAAACCTTTTCAGGAGAAAGAGTGGATAAACTCGTCATCACCGGCGGAAAACGCCTCAAAGGTACGGTTGAGATCGGCGGTTCGAAGAACGCGGCCCTGCCGATCATGGCCGCGTCGCTGCTTGCCGCCGGGGAGCACCGGATCGGCAACGTGCCGCATCTCAGGGACGTATCGACGATGGGGCGGCTCCTGGCGAACCTGGGCGCCGGGTTCCACCTCGAGCACAATACCTCCCTCCTGGACTGCAGCAAGATAAAGAATTTCGAAGCTCCTTACGAGCTCGTCAGCACGATGCGGGCTTCGGTCCTCGTGCTGGGCCCCCTCCTCGCGAGGCTCGGAAAGGCGAAGGTCTCTCTTCCCGGCGGCTGTGCGATAGGAGCCCGCCCGATAAATTTGCACCTGATGGGGTTTGAAAAGATGGGGGCCTCGGTTACCCTCGACGCCGGCTACGTCTTCGTGAAGGCGAAGAAGCTCAGGGGCGCGCAGATCAATTTCGATATCCCGACTGTGACCGGCACTGAGAATATCATGATGGCGGCTGTCCTGGCCGAAGGCAGGACGGTGATCGAGAACGCCGCCCGTGAACCGGAGGTGGTCGACCTCGCCGACGCCCTTAAGTCGATGGGGGCGAAGATCACCGGCGCGGGCGAAAGCGTCATCGAGATCGACGGAGTTTCTCGCCTAAAGCCGCTCAGGCACGAGGTGATCCCCGACAGGATAGAGACGGGAACCTTCATGGCTGCCGCCGGGATCACCGGAGGAGAGATCACGATCAAGAGGTGCAACCTCCAGCACCTCGACGCGGTGATCAATAAATTCAAGGACACCGGGATGAAGGTCCGGACCCTGAAGACCGGGGTGAAGGTGACCGGGCCGGAGAGACCGGCCTCGGTGAACGCCAAGACGATGCCGTATCCGGGGTTCCCTACCGATATGCAGGCCCAGCTGATGGCGATGATGTGCGTTGCCGACGGCACGAGCGTCATCTCCGAAAGCATATTCGAAAACAGGTTCATGCATGTGGCGGAGCTGAAAAGGATGGGGGCGGATATCATCATCGAGGGCGGCATGGCGACGGTCCGCGGCGTCCCGAAGCTCACCGGAGCGCCGCTGATGGCGACGGACTTGAGGGCCTCGGCCTCGCTCATCGTCGCGGCGCTTGCTGCCGCGGGAGAGTCGACGATCCATAGGATCTACCATCTCGACCGGGGCTACGAGCGGATCGAGGAAAAGCTTTTGAAACTCGGGGCGGAGGTGAGGAGGGAGAAGGAATAGGTGCCCTGGGCGCTTGGCACGGGACAATGGGGGGCCGCAACTTAGGACTTTTTCTGTTTCTTAAAGAGGGGGATTGCTAATTATGCGTAAATTTGATATTGTTTTCCGACCGGCGATTTGCCGCTCCGACCGGCTACGGCTGTAACGGTGTTCGACGAAGATAAAGAAAACATTTCGACTGCGGGAAGGGGGTGCTTCAGGGCAATTGAGCGGGCCGGAATGAACAAGTGAGAAATTAATCGGGAAATAGTGTTAAGGAGGAGGGAAGATGAAAAACAATTCTGTTAAATACCTGATGCTGTTCCTTGCCGTGATATTTGTATTCGGGGCAACGAACGCCTTCGCCCTGAGCCTCACGACCACCTATGTAGGCGGCAACGGACAGGACGGCAATATGTTTTCGATCACCGCGCTGAACACGGTGACGATTACGGGCTTCGACAACAATCTTGAACCGCCGAGCGGCAACTACCTGATCTATTATAAGGTCGGCACATATCAGGGTTCTCAGGCAAATGTCGGCGACTGGACATTAGCGGGTACGGCCAATGGCGTCGTCTCCGCCGGTCTCGGCCTGCCGACTCACATACCGATCACAATGAACGTTACGATCCCCGCCGGCCAGACATACTCTTTCTATATCACCACGGATGGGACCAGCAACGGCGTCGATTACACGGACGGCACCACCGAAGGCGCGGTGTACATACAGGATTCGAACATACAAATACTGGAAGGATTAGGAGTGGACTATCCTTTCGGCAACGGGGGCAATTTTTTCTCTCCCCGAGTATGGAACGGCACCGTCTATTATGACCTTGCCGCCGCTACTGCCACGCCGGTTCCGACGCTGAACGAATGGGGCATGATCGCTTTTATAGCGCTTGCCGGGCTGGCTTCTGTCTATTACCTGAGAAGGAGAAAGGCTGCGGTTTAGCTGAGTTAAGCAGGATTTTTGTCAAGAGGGGGCCGACGCCCCCTCTTTCTTTTGGTCTATTCATCCCCTTTTTGTTTTGGCGAAAACGCAGGCGTCACAGGGATCATCCGACTTCTTTCCCCCGCACATCCCCGAGATCCCGTGGTGACAGAGGGCGAAGTCGTATTTGAGGGGGTCTTCAGGGTCCAATCCCGCGAGCGACCGGGTGATCTCGACCGCGGTTTTCCAGTCCTGTGACCTCCTGTGTGTAAGACCGAGGCAGCGGGAGATCCGTGCGATGTGGGTGTCGAGCGGAATGACCAGTTTGTTCCCGGGTATTCCCTTCCATAAGCCGAAGTCTATGTCCCTGTCCCTGATCATCCAGCGGAGGAAGAGGTTAGCCCTCTTGCAGGCGGAGCCGTCCGCAGGCGAAGGGAAGAACTGGCGGAGGCCGTAGGGCCGCAGGTCAGTCCCGTACACCGCAGAGGTGTCGGTTCCCCTGAATGAAGACATCAGTCCGGCCAGCGCCCCGCCGATATTCTGGTCATCTTTCCGATAATGCGCCTTCAATGCCTTCTCGATCGATCGATGTTTTTTCAGCAGGGCCCGAAGAAGAAAGAGGAGGGCGAGCAGATCGCTGTTTTCGTTGAAGCGGTACTTTATCCCCGCAAACATTTCGCCGTGCTTTTTCACGTCGAAGTCCAGGACGAATTCGTAAGGATGCTCCCCCATGATTCCAAAAATCTTTTCGAGCACCGCCGAAAACAGCTCCACCTTCCCGTAGGCGAGCGACGAGGCGAGGAAGGCGGCGACCTCTATATCGTGCGGTTCCCTGTATCGATGGGGGAACCTGATCGGATCGTGCGCGATGCGGCCTGCGAAATCATATTCCCGGTAGAAACGGTCGAGAACAGCCTTGAGACTCTCCATCGGAATAGTATAGCACCCCGCTATTTCACCAGATGATAGGGAACGCTTGTCGAGACGACCCCCTTCTTGAAAAGGAGGATGCCCTTGATCAGGAGGGCGGTCTGGTTGTGAAGCAGGTGGTGCCACCATCTGCTTGGCACGAATTCCGGCAGTACGACCGTGATCACGCCGTCCGGATATTCACCCCGGAGCTCTTCGAGATAATCCAGAAGCGGCTCGATGATGGAGCGGTAGGGAGATTCCAGTATCACAAGAGGGACTCCCATGCAGTGCCGGTCCCATTTCGCCTTAACCTTCTCTGTCTCCACAGGGTCGAGACAGACATAGACAGCCGCCACATCATCCGACAGCGCCTTCCCGTACTTGATCGCATTGAGAACCGCCATCTGTATGCCCGAGATGGGGATGACGACAGAGTGGTGCTTGAACGCGCCGGCTTTATCGAGGCAGACAGTGAGTTGTTCTGCCACGGAAAGGTAGTGGGCATGAATCCGGGTGGTCAGGTATACGAGCGCCGGTATTGCGATGAGAACTATCCAGGCGCCGTGCGTGAATTTCTCGACCGCGATGATCAGCAGGACTACCGCCGTCGTCACCGTACCGATCCCGTTTATCACAATGCCCTTCAGCCAGCCTTTTTCTCTCCTGGAGAGCCAGTGTCTTACCATGCCGGCCTGGGAAAGTGTGAAGGCGGTAAAGACGCCGACGGCATAAAGAGGGATGAGGGCATGCGTATCTCCCCTGAATATGACGATCAGGAAGACGGAGAGGAACCCCAGAATAAGGATGCCGTTCGAAAAGACCAGCTTGTCCCCCCTGTTGCTGAGCTGCCTCGGCAGATACCGGTCCAGGGACATGATCGATGAGAGCCGCGGGAAGTCGGCAAACGAGGTGTTGGCGGCGAGGATGAGGATAAGGGTGGTCGAGAACTGGATCGTATAGTAGATCGTCCCTCTCGTAAAGACCGCCCTTGTCAGCTGGGAGAGCACCGTCTCGCTGCTGTTGGGCAGGATGTGGAAATGATCAGCGAAAAAGGCGATCCCTATCGTCATCACCCCGAGAATGACCGCCATCCAGGTGAGGGTGATGCCGGCATTTCTTGCCTCGGGCGGCCGGAAGGCCTTGACGCCGTTTGATACCGCCTCGATTCCCGTCAGCGTTGCGCAGCCCGAAGCAAAGGCCCGCAGGATGATGAAGAGCGGAAAGATATCGGCCCCCGTTTCGTTCAGATGCTCAAAGTAAGGGCGCGGCAGCGAGACATACTTCACAGAAGAGGCTGCGATCAGCGCAAGGATGCCGCCGATGAAGATATACACGGGGATCGAAAATATCGTGCCCGACTCCCTTACCCCTCTTAGGTTTATCAGCATGATCAGCGCAATTGCGATGAGACACATCGTGACCGTGTAGGCGCGGGTTGCCGGGAATGCCGAGGTGAGTGCTGCGATGCCGGATGAAATACTGACCGCCACGGTGAGGACATAATCGATCAGAAGCGCGGATCCCGCGACCAATCCCGGATAGGTGCCGAGATTTTCCTTGGCGACGATATAGGCCCCGCCGCCGGAAGGATAGGCATGGATTGTCTGGAAATATGACGTTGCGACAATGGCGATAAGCGCTACGATGGCGATCGCAATCGGCACGGAAAGATGCAGAAGCGCGGTGCCGCCCAGCATGAGGGCGAGGAGGATTTCCTCCGGGCCGTAGGCCACGGAGGATAGCGCGTCGGATGAGAACACGGCCAGGCCCATGAGCTTGTTCAGCCGTTCGTGCTGTTCCTTGACCGTCTCGATCGGGCTGCCGATCAGAAAGCTCTTGAGCGACATCTTTCTTTCCTCCTGGGGGCAATCGGGAAAAAATAAAAAAACCGCCGGGCGGCGGTCTCCATTTCGGCCTATGCCCTTCCATACGCCTGCGAGGTTAGCTGACGGGCTCGGGTATGGAAGTACCCTATCCTCGATTCAGGAATGCGCCCCGACTACCGGGTCCCCCGCATCCATTCTTTGAATGGATCTCGGCTACAAATTATTCTAAGAATAAAACTCTGTGTGAGTTTTGTCAATAATTCATGATCCGCCGGAATCCGCCGTCAGGAATGTATTCGTGCGCGCATCATCGGTAGGGTGATGCAACACGCTCAGCTGAATCCGTTCAGGCCCTGTCCCTGCGTAAAGTTGATGGTGAATTGAGGATACATGTGAGAGTTATTTTTTGTGCCGCAAAAAAGATAGAGTCCGACGTGCTACATAATGCTATCGAAGCGGCAGACAATTATCCCGGATCACAATATTCGTGCAGCAGCTTCTCCGGGAATAAGTTGACAATATTGTTTCAGCTGCAACAATCTTGTGCCATGTAACACTGGACTGCGCCCGCGATATCCTTTGTTTTAGCCGTTCTTAATCAGTGGCACATCTATTGCTCAAGTAAGCTTGTTAGAAATCTCTGAAGGAGGATTTATGAGACAGATAGCGGTTTATGGAAAAGGTGGTATCGGTAAATCAACAACAACACAGAACACGGTTGCCGGCCTTTCACAGGCAGGCTACAAGTGCATGATAGTGGGCTGTGACCCGAAGGCCGACGCGACAAGACTTATACTGCATGCGAAGGCGCAGACAACTGTTATGGACCTTGCTAGGGAACGCGGCACAGTAGAAGACCTTGAAGTAGATGAAGTGCTTCTGACCGGATTTAACGGCATCAGGTGCGCCGAGTCTGGAGGTCCTGAGCCCGGGGTCGGATGTGCGGGCCGGGGTGTGATAACCGCCATAAACTTCCTTGAAGAAAACGGGGCCTATGATGCAGACACCGACTTTGTCTTTTACGATGTCCTTGGTGATGTTGTCTGCGGCGGCTTTGCAATGCCGATGAGAGAGGGCAAGGCAAAAGAGATATATATAGTGACGTCAGGAGAGATGATGGCTATGTATGCGGCAAATAATATCTCACGAGGCATCCTCAAATATGCGCACAGCGGAGGCGTAAGGCTGGGCGGGCTGATATGCAACAGCAGAAAGACGGATAAAGAATACGAGTTGATTTCAGAACTCGCAAAAAAACTTGGGACACAGTTAATACATTTTGTGCCGAGGGACAACCAGGTGCAGAGGGCCGAACTCAGGAGAATGACGGTCATCGAATACTCTCCGGAACACTCTCAGGCTGAAGAATACAGGATGCTCGCAAAAAAGATCGCCGACAACAGGGACCTGGTAATACCTACGCCCATTTCCATGGATGAACTGGAACAACTGCTTATGGACTTCGGGATAATGGAGAGCGAAGAGGCGGCGGCATAACTTCAGCAATGAGTGAAGAGTAGTCAGCAATGAGAAGGAAAAGGCGCTGCATCGACGCGCGGAACTCATTGCTCGTTGCTCGGGACTCACTGCTTTGAAAAGGAGAAGAAATGAGCACAACCATTAAAGATACACAAAAGATGATAGAGGATGTCCTCGATGCATATCCGGAGAAAGCTAAAAAGGAGAGGGCCAGGCACCTTGCGGCAAATGATCCTACCGGACAGTGCAGTACCTGCAAGGTAAAGGCGAATACAAAATCACGGCCCGGTGTTATGACGGTCAGGGGCTGCGCATACGCGGGAGCTAAGGGCGTGGTCTGGGGCCCGGTGAAGGACCAGATCACTATCAGCCATGGCCCGGTAGGCTGCGGCCAGTATAGCTGGTGGTCACGCCGTAACTATTATAACGGACAGACAGGGATCGACACCTTCGGCACAATGCATATCACAACGGATTTCCAGGAGAAGGACATAGTCTACGGAGGCGACAAGGGACTTGACGCCGCACTCCACGAACTGAGGGAGCTCTTCCCGCTCGCAAAGGGTATCGGCATCCTTTCGGAATGCCCGGTCGGGCTTATCGGAGATGATATCGAGGCGGTTTCGAAGCGCGTGGCGAAGGAATTCGGCATCCCGATAGTCCCCGTGCGCTGCGAGGGGTTCAGGGGAGTGAGTCAGTCCCTCGGGCACCATATCGCAAACGACACGATCAGGGATTATGTCCTCGGCAAAGGGAAGCTCGAAAGATCTACGCCCTACGATGTTGCGCTCATCGGCGATTACAACATAGGAGGCGACGCCTGGGCATCGAGAAAAATCCTCGAAGAGATGGGGCTGAGGGTGATAGCACAGTGGACCGGGGACGCCTCCGTGAATGAGCTCGGCATAGCGACAAAGGCGAAGCTGAATCTGATTCATTGTTACCGCTCGATGAATTACATATGCAGGCATATGGAAGAGGAGTACGGCATCCCCTGGGACGAGTTCAATTTCTTCGGGCCGACGAAGATATATGCAAGCATAAGAAAGATCGCCTCCCATTTCGACGATCATATCAAGGAGAATGCGGAGAAGGTGATAGAAAAATACAAGCCCGTGATGGATGCTGTGGTCGAGCGGTTCAAGCCGAAGCTCGAAGGAAAGAAGGTGATGCTTTATGTCGGAGGTCTCCGCCCTCGTCACACCATCGGCGCCTATGAAGACCTCGGGATGGAGGTAATCGCCTCGGGATATGAATTCGGTCACAACGACGACTACAACAGGACCTATCCCGTTATGAAAGAGGGCGCCGTAATCATGGACGACGCCACCCTTCATGAATTAGAGGAGTTCACGAGGAGAATGAAACCCGATATGGTGGGCTCGGGGATCAAGGAGAAATATTCCTACCACAAGATGGGCGTACCTTTCCGCCAGATGCATTCCTGGGATTACTCGGGGCCATACCACGGCTTCGACGGTTTCCCGGTCTTTGCAAGAGATATGGACATGACGGTGAACAACCCCGCATGGAATCTGATACGGAGGAAAAAATGAAGGCTATCAGGATCAAAGACCATAACGAGCTCTTCCAGGAGCAGGCTTATCTGGACCAGTTCGAAAATAAAAGAGAGTTCGAGGCCCCATGGCCGAAGGAAAAGGTGAAGGAGATCGCCGAGTGGACGAAGACTGCTGAATACCAGGAAAAGAACTTTGCCAGAAAGAATATAAAGATAAACCCGGCAAAGGCATGTCAGCCTCTCGGGGCTATCTTCTGTTCGTCTGGGTTTGACGGCACGATGCCCTTTGTTCAGGGCGCGCAGGGCTGCGTAGCCTACTTCAGAAGCCATCTGAACCGGCATTTCAAGGAGCCTTTGGCGGCCATATCGACCTCTATGACAGAGGATGCGGCGGTCTTCGGCGGGCTGAACAACATGCTTGAGGGGCTGGAAAATGCCTATACACTCTATCACCCCAAAATGCTTGCGGTATGCACTACCTGCATGGCCGAGGTTATCGGAGACGATCTGAACGCCTACATAAGGACCGCAAAGGAAAAAGAGCTGATACCTAAAGAACTTCCGGTCCCCTTTGCGCACACGCCGAGCTTCGTGGGCTCATACGTTAACGGCTACGACAATATGATGAAAGGGATCCTCTCTGCCATCACGACAGGCAAGAAGGGAGAACCTAACGGGAAGATCAATATCATCATGGGGTTCGATACATACACCGGCGATTACCATGAGATAAAGAGGCTGCTATCGATGATGGGCGTGGATTTTACGCTTCTGTCGGACGCAAGTGCGATCTTCGATTCGCCAAATACCGGCGAGTACAAGCTCTATCCCGGCGGCACTCCGCTTGAAGAAGCAATGGACTCGATAAACGCCTCCGCCACCATCGCCCTTCAGCAGTATTCGACGCTTAAGACGATGGATTATATCCGGAAGGAGTGGAGCCAGAAGGCGCTGGTGCTTCCGCCCATAGGAGTAAAGAACACCGACTTCTTTTTTGAACAGCTGAGCAAGTTGACCGGAAAGCCGATACCTCAGGAGATAGAAGATGAACGCGGAAGGGCCGTCGATGCGATGGTAGACTCGCACCCCTATGTCCATGGAAAGAGATTTGCCCTCGTCGGAGACCCCGATCTACTGCTCGGCCTCGTCAGTCTCCTGATGGAGATGGGCGGAATTCCCGTCCATATAGTCTGTTCTATGGGGGACAAGAAGTTCGAAGATGAGATGCAGGGTCTGCTTGCGGAGAGTCCTTTCGGCAGCGAGGCAAAGGTTTATGCGGGCAAGGACATGTGGCACCTGAGGTCTTTGATGTTCACCGATCCGGTTGACATCCTTATCGGGAATTCCTATGCGAAATTTCTATGGCGCGATACGGGCACGCCTCTTATAAGGATGGGCTTCCCGTTATTCGACAGGCACCACCTCCACCGGTATCCGGTCATCGGTTATCAGGGAGTGCTGAACCTTGTAACCATGATCGTCAACCGCGTGCTTGACGAGATGGACAGAAAGACGATTGATACGATGAGCTTTGACGTAATCAGGTGAAGATAAATAACGCCCTCTTCCCCCTCTTACCTTTTCTCCTCGGCGAATCCGCCTGAGTGCGGAAAGAGGGGGTGAAGAAGGCGGGACAACCCTGAATTGTTTCCTCCCCTTAAGGTAAGGGGAGGTTAGGTGGGGTTATGAAAGCTGAAGTTAACGGTAAAGGATGAATCATGATAACCCATATGGATAAGCTGACTGAACACGGATGCGCACCCGGAGCGAAGGACAGGGTCTGCCGGTCCCGTGGCGGAGAGTCCTGCGCCTTCGACGGCGCGATGATCGTTTTGCAGCCGATCGCCGACGCCGCGCATATCGTCCACGGGCCGATCGCCTGCTGCGGCAATTCCTGGGAAGGCAGGGGTTCGCTCTCCCGTGAAAGGGGCGTGTCCCTGCTTGGCATGGGCTTTACCACCGACATGAGGGAGATGGACATTGTCTACGGCTCTGAAGAAAAACTGCTTCATGCCATCCTTCAGACGTGCAGAATTGTGAAGCCGAAGGCGGTCTTCGTCTATGCGACCTGCGTGAGCGGACTTATCGGTGAGGACATCGATGCGGTCTGTAGGCAGGCGCATGAGAAGATCGGGATACCCGTTATCCCGGTGAACGCGCCCGGATTTGTCGGGCCGAAAAATCTCGGCAACAGGATCGCGGGGGAAGTCCTGCTCGATCACGTGATCGGGACCGGTGAGCCTCCGCTGCTCACGGAGCATGATATCAATCTCATCGGCGAATATAATATCGCGGGAGACCTCTGGCTGATCGAGCCGCTGCTCGCCAAGTCAGGAATCAGGGTCCTCTCCCGGCTCACGGGAGACGCGACCTTCGAAGAGGTCACTTATGCGCACAAGGCGAAGTTGAACGCGGTGGTCTGCAGCAGGGCACTGATCAACGTGGCGAAGGAGATGGAGAGGAAATACGGGACACCCTACGTCGAGGTGTCTTTCTTCGGAAGGACGGAGACGACGAAGGCCGTGCGGCTGATAGCCTCGAAGCTCGGACTGGAAGGCAGGGTGAAAGCCGTGATAGCGGAAGAAGAGGAAAGGCTTGAGGGACGGCTGAAACCTTACGGATACCTGAAGGGCAAAAGGGCGGTGCTGTATTCCGGCGGGGTGAAGAGCTGGTCGTTCATCTCGGCGCTTCGCGACCTCGGCATAGAGACGGTTGCGGTCGGGACAAAGAAGAGCACCTATCACGACGAGGAAAAGATGAAGGAAATCCTTGGAAAGGATGCGCCGCTTGTCGCGGACACTTCCCCCGGCAACCTGCTGAGGCTGTTGAGGGAGAGGGATGCCGACATGCTCATAGCCGGGGGAAGGAACCAGTATCTTGGGATAAAAGAAGGATATCCTTTCGTCGACGTCAACCAGGAGCGCCATACGCCGTATGCGGGATATGACGGGCTCGTCAACCTGGCGGCCCAGATCGACATCGGCATGAGATTCTACGGGAAGAAAGAGGAAAATAGGACCAATAAGTCGTATATGACGAATAGGACCCATATTGCGGTCAACCCTCTCAGGCATTCCCAGTCAATCGGCGCCGCCATCGCCTTTCAGGGGGTGCACCGGGCGCTTCCGGTGATCCACGGTGCGCAGGGATGCACGTTTCTCGGCAAGGTGCTGATGACGAGGCACTTCAGGGAGCCCATTGCACTTGCGGGCACAAAGCTCTTTGCCGAAGACGTGATCATGGGAAGCGATGGAAAATTGATCGAGACCGCCAAAGGATTTATAGAGAAGAGCAGGCCTGACGTGATTGGCATCCTTACATCAGGACTTTCCGAGGTCAAGGGAGATGATACGCAAAGCGCTATAAAACAAATCCGAAGCGACTATCCTGAGTGCAGGGTTCTTTGCGTCCCCACCCCGGACTATGAAGGCGGGCTTGAAACTGGCTATGCGAGGGCGGTTGAAGAACTGGCCGGTTTTGCCGAAAAGAGCGGAAGAATGGAGAGACAAGTCAATGTATTGGCCGGGCCGCATCTCACGCCTGCCGACTTTACGGAACTGCGAGAGATTATCGAATCCTTTGGTTTAAAGCCGGTGATCCTGCCTGATCTCTCCGCACTCGATGGAAGCAGAAAAGGCGTTTCGCCCCTGGCGATCGGCGGGACTACAGTTGAGGACATCGAGCTTATGGGGTCTTCTGAATTCACGATCGCCGTAGGGGCGAGCATGGAGCGAGGCGCAGAGATCCTGACAGAGAGGTTCGGCATTCCCTGCAGGGTCTTCGACGGAATTGCCGGACTGAGGGACTCGGACGCTCTCATGGAAACGCTCTCGTCGCTGAGCGGAAAGCCGGTGCCGCCGAAATACGAAAGACAGCGAAGGGTCCTTATCGACGGGATGAGGGACGCCCATTTCTTTTACGGGAACAAGCGCATCGGGATCGCCCTCGAACCCGACCTTGCGCTGCAGACCGCGAGGTGGCTCGCCGAGATGGGGGCGAAGATCACGACTGCGGTGCTGCCTCAGCCGTCGGAGGCGGCCGTCAGGATACCCGCTGAAAAAGTCGTCATCGGCGACCTTGCCTCGGTCGAAGGGGGGATCGACCTGCTGATATCCAGTTCGCACGCGGAAGATACGGCTAAACGGCTCGGGATACCGCTGTACCAAATGGGATTTCCGTTACAGAAGATCCTGGGGAACAATAGCAGGGTCGGTGTGGGATACCGCGGGAGTCTCTTCATGATCAATGAAATCGGGAACGTCCTGATGCCGCATGAATGTGTTCCTGCGGCCAGGGATTGCAACCATGAATCCCGTTGTCATTCTTGCTTGCCGGTAAGTTTGACCGGGAGAGAGAAAGGAGGTCTTAAGGAATGAAAATCGCATTTGCGACTACTGACGGTGTTAATGTGGACGAACACTTCGGCAGGGCAGGGGCATTTGCCGTCTATGATCTTACGAAGGACGGTTTTGTCTTCAGTGAGACAAGGAGGTTTGCCAGGGGCAGAGACCGCGCCGTCGAAGAGTCAAAGGGGATGGGACAGACCCACGACGACCTTGTGGAAAAGAAGGTGAGCAGGCTTGCGGACTGCAAGATCGTCTATCTCACCGAGATAGGCGGCCCTTCGGCGTCGCGGCTCATACGAAAGGGCATCATGCCGGTGAAGGTGAAGGAGACCGTCTCGATCGAGGATTCGCTCAAAAAACTGTTGGAGACGGTCAGAAAGTCGCCGCCGCCGTGGCTGAGAAAGGCATTGACGAACGAATGATAACGTATAAAGGAGAATGGCGAACATGATGCATGCCGGGGCAGTGCGGTGCCTTCCGCCCCGGCGGATCCGCCTGAGGAGGACAGATTATGGAACTTTTTCAGCACATTCACCATCCTTTCCGCTGGATATTAAACGGCGATGATTAGTGCAGGCGGCTGATGTCGGACAGTTTTTGTCCGGACCGTAATGTGGCAAAAGGAAGGGTCTGACACTCACACTCACTTTGTTTACAGACACCTTATAAAACAGGAGGAAGAAAAGATGAAGATGATAAGGGCATTTATCCGGCCGGAGAAAGAGCAGGAAGTAGTCCAGGCATTAGAGGGGGCCGGCTTTCCATCGCTAACGAAAATGCCGGTGTTCGGGAGAGGTAAACAGAAGGGACTGCAGGTCGGGCCGGTCCATTATGACGAATTGCCCAAAATGCTGGTCATGATGGTCGTCAACGACGGCGATGTGGACAGGGTCGTCAATCTCATGATGGATAAATCCAGGACCGGCTTTGTCGGCGACGGCAAGATATTCATTAGTCCCGTTGAGGCAGCCTATACCGTAAGGACCGGGGAGGCAGCCTTATGAAAGAGATTACGGCCATCATACGGCGAGATAAGCTCCCAGAGACCAAGAAAGCGCTGGAGGATCTCGGTTTTCCTTCTCTCTCTATCCAGAGCGTTGACGGTCGGGGAAAGCAAAGAGGAATGGTCTGCAACAATGATCTGGACCCGGACCTGCCGGAAAGTTTCTGCACACCTGCAAAACTGAAACCGACGCCCGCGACCTACGCCCTTGTGCATGCCCTTCCAACGGTCGCACTTTTTGTTCCCAAAAGGATGCTTACCATGGTCGTCCCCGACGACCTTGTGACTAAAATAGTCAAGTCAATCATCAGCGTAAATAAGACCGGAAAGACTGGAGACGGCAAAATATTCGTTTCGCCGATTGAAAACGCAATAAGGGTCAGGACATCAGAAACAGGCGGCGAGGCGATAGCGTAATAGTAGGGGCAATTCATAAATTGCCCCTACTATAGAAAAAGGAGGAACAATGGCGATAACAGGGTATACGCGGGGCGGCACGACATGGACGCCCCGCTTCATAGATTCGATCGATGTCGAAAAGTGCATCGGCTGCGGCAGATGCTATAAGGTATGCAGCAGGGACGTCCTCGAGCTCATCGAGAAACCATTCGAGGGCGACGATGAATTCGGCGACGATATGGGCAACAAGGTCATGTCCGTTGCGAGGCCGGAGAACTGTATCGGCTGCGAGGCCTGCTCAAAGGCATGCACCAAGAGGTGCCACATACACGTGGAAATATGAATGGGTGGGAGGCAATCCCCCCATCGAGTAAGTAACGCCCTCCCGAAAGCTTTTCGGGACACCCCCTCTTTAGATAAGAGGGGGGAGGGGGAGTTATGGTTCCCGGCTGACCGAAGGGTTGATGCAATTATGAGAGGCGTAATCATAAGACGGGCAGGAACTGCCGACATCCCGCAGATGTGCGATCTCCTGTCCGAGCTTTTTTCGATAGAGGCGGATTTCAGCCCCGACAGGAATAAGCAAGCCCGGGGGCTGGAGCTCTTACTTGGCGACGCATCAGGCTCGCCGGCCGTGTTCGTGGCGGAGCGCGCCGGAGAGATTATGGGCATGTGTTCCGTGCAGACACTCATTTCCACCGCGGAAGGGGGGCCTGCGGGATTGATCGAAGACTTGATCGTGCGGGAGGGACACAGGGGGGAAGGCATAGGGACGAGGCTTCTTTCCGAGGTCGCCGGATGGTGTGCGGGGAAGAACATCTCAAGACTTCAGCTTCTCCGGGACGCAGGCAATATGGAGGCACTCAAATTCTACAACGCTAACGGTTGGTCCAATACCAAGCTCCGCTGTATGCGCAGGTTTCTCTGATGGTCCCTTGCCGGGCAGCCTACGAGAATGTCGCATTAGAACAGAAATGTAGATATGGTCAATTCCCGCTTTTATGTAAGCTGCCGTTTTCTAAATCAATATAGGCTGGCATTGAGATTGCTGCTACTCTCCATATAAAAGCAGAAAGAAACGCGCTGGAAAGAGAGGGACAGATCGATGAGAGACTTAACACCGCGAAAGAGAAATAACATAATGGAACTTCACCCGTGTTTTTCGGAAGAGGCGCACCATAAGTTCGGCAGGATTCACCTGCCGGTCGCTCCCCACTGCAACGTACAGTGCAGGTATTGCATAAGGAAATATGACTGCGCTAATGAGTCGCGGCCGGGCATAACAAGTAATGTGCTCAGCCCTCTGGCAGCGCTCGAAAGGGTGAGGGCGGTAGTGGAACGGAACGAAAATATCAGCGTGATAGGCATCGCGGGGCCCGGGGACCCTCTGGCGAACGAGGCAACCTTCGAGACGATGTCCGTGATCCACAGGGAATTCCCTGAACTGGTCCTATGCATCTCGACGAACGGCCTCGCCCTCCCGGAAAGTATCGAAGGGCTGATGAGGTCCGGGGTCAGAAGCATAACTATCACGATCAATGCCGCAACGCCAGCCATAGCGGAAAGAATCTATTCATGGATTTCTTACCAGGGAAAAAGGTATACCGGAAAAGAGGCGGCGCAGCGCATCGTCTCAAACCAGTGGCGCGGCCTGATAAATGCGGTCGACGCCGGGTTCATCGTGAAGGTGAACACTGTCCTCATACCCGGAATAAATGACGCCGAGATACCCCTGATCGCGTGGGGGGCGGGAGAAAGGGGCGCGGACATAATGAATATTATGCCGCTCATACCGCAGGCGGAATTTGCGGATCTCTCGCGGCCGTCGCGGGAAACGGTAGAGCGAAAGCGGAAGGAATGTTCGGGGCGTATCCCCCAGATGTCCCACTGCAGACAGTGCAGGGCCGATGCCTGCGGCATACTCGGTGAAGACAAGGATATGGAGCTTGAAGTCTTGAACGCCAGGATAGGGGAGGAATACTGTGACGCCGTCTAATGAAACAGTCTGCCTTTCCGAAAGAGAAAAAGAACGATACAGACGGCAACTCATGCTCCAGGGCTTTACGATGAGCCACCAGGAGAGGCTAAAAAATTCGACCGCTCTTATAGCCGGGGTCGGCGGACTCGGCGGGTCCGCGGCGCTCTATCTCGCGGTTGCCGGAATAGGCAGGATGGTGTTGGCCCATTATGGACGGTTGACCCTATCGAACATGAACAGGCAGATTCTCATGCGCCACGAATGGATAGGAGAAAGCAGGGTCGGTCAGGCCATAAGGACGATCCGGGACATAAACCCGGATGTCCAGGTTGGGATGTACGACGAGAAATCGGAGGGGGGCAATATCGACAAACTTCTGGAAGGGAGCGATATGGCAATCTCGGCAAGGCCTAATTTCCAGGAGCGGCGGACATTGAATGTTGCATGCGTAAGAAAAGGAATACCGATGGTCGAGGCTGCCATGAACGGAATGGAAGGCAATCTCTTTAACGTTATTCCGAACGTTACCGCATGTCTTCACTGCCTCTATCCCGCTGATGATCCTTCTTGGGAGGAGTTGGGCTTCCCGGTGCTGGGAGCTGTATCGGGCATGCTGGGATGTCTGATGGCCATTGAAGCGATAAAACTGCTCACCGGGTTCGGTAAGCCGCTGCGGTCGCAGATGCTCGTATTTAACACGATTGACATGGACTTCAGACGGTTGAATATACATAAAGACCACAACTGCGCTGTATGCGGCGGAAAGGGATTATGATGACGGGAAAAGTCGGCCTGTTGTGCATGACGGCATTATGGCTCTCCATCGCGTTCTCCCCGGCTTTCTCCGCCGAACCTCCGAAAGAGATCACCGTCTCGGCAGCAATCAGCCTCAAGAACGCTTTTGAGGAGATCGGCAAGCATTACGAATCAAAGAATAAAGGAGCGAAGGTGGTGTTCAACTTCGGCGCATCGGGGGATTTGATGCGGCAGATCGAGGGCGGGGCTCCTGTTGACGTGTTTGCATCAGCCGCGCAGAAGGACATGGACGCACTTGAGCAGAAGGGCCTTATCGCTCCGGTGTCACGGGCCAACTTTGCTGCGAATTCCGTGGTGCTCATTGTGCCGTCGAATGTAAGAATACATATCAAGTCATTTGAGGAACTTAAAATGGAAAGCATAAAGAAAATCGCGGTCGGAAACCCGAAAACGGTGCCCGCAGGCAGGTACGCAGAAGAAGTCCTTGCCAACTATAAGATACTTGATGCTGTAAAGGATAAATTGATTCTCACGGAGAACGTCCGCCAGGCGCTTGACTACGTGGCACGCGCCGAAGTAGATGCAGGGATTGTATATTCGACCGATGCAATGACCAGAACGAAAGAGGTCAGAATTGTCGCGGCCGCTCCTGAGAGGAGCCATAAGGCGGTTGTCTATCCAATTGCGATTGTGAAGGGAACAAAGAACGAGGAAGCTGCAAAGGCTTTCATCTCTTTGGTAACGTCGACGGAAGGGAAGATGGTTTTGAGTACGTATGGGTTTAAGGCGGGTAAATAGATGCTGGATGGCTCTGCTTTATTTTCTCTCAGACTTTCTCTTCAGGTTGCGTCGGCGGCGACCGTTTTTGTCGTCGTGATCGGCGTCACCGCCGCCTACTTCCTTGCGAGCAGAAATTTCAGAGGAAAGGAAGTGGTCGATATTCTATTCACGCTTCCGCTCGTTCTGCCGCCTACAGTTACCGGCTATTATCTCATTATCCTTTTCGGCAGAAACGGCGCTATCGGCCGGTTCATTTATGAGTGGACCGGCTGGACGATCATGTTCACGTGGTATGCCGCTGTGCTTGCATCCTTTGTCGTAGCGCTGCCTCTTATGATCAAGACGGCAAGGGCTGCAATCGAATCGGTGGATAAAAATCTCATTAATGCCTCCTATACACTCGGCCATTCCCGGACCGGGACGGCAATGAGGGTTATTCTGCCCCTCGCAAAGAAAGGCATCATCGCCGGTGGAGTGCTCTCTTTCGCGCGGGCCATGGGTGAATTCGGCGCGACGCTCATGCTTGCAGGCAATATCCCGGGAAAAACCGATACGATGCCACTTGCGATCTATTCAGTAGCAGGAAGTGGTGAGTGGTCCGGGGCACATGCAATGGTTGCGGTATTTACCCTCATCTCCGGTACGCTCCTCTACATCGCAAACAGGTTCGGCAAAAGGATGATCTGATGGGCCTGTCTGTTTCGCTGAAAAAAAAGGTCAACGGGTTTTTCCTTGAGGTCGAATGGGAAATCGGGGATGAGCTTGCCGTGCTTTTCGGCCATTCCGGAGCCGGGAAATCCATGACGCTGCAGGCAATATCGGGGCTCATGGAGCCCGATGAAGGGACTATAAGAATCAACAACACTGTTTACTTTGACAGTGCTGCGAAGATCAATGTCCCTGCACAACTGCGTTCCTGCGGCTATGTTTTCCAGGATCTTGCCCTTTTCCCGCATATGACGGTAAAAGACAATATCCGGTATGGTGCAAGCGGATTGGAAAAGAGTGAACGGGAAGAGGCCTTAATCAAAATGATGAGTGCCTTCCGCCTTAATGGACTCGAAAACCGCCTCCCCTCAGAGATATCAGGCGGGCAGAAACAGAGGGTCGCCCTGGCGAGGGCCCTTATAAGAAGGCCCGGACTTCTTCTCCTTGATGAGCCTTTTTCGGCCCTTGATAACCAGGTGCGGGCCGAGATGAGGAAGATCCTTAGAGATATAAGACGGGAGTTCACCATCCCGGTCATCCTTGTGACGCATGATTTATTCGAGGCAAATGCCATGGCTGACAGGATAATTATATACTCCGGAGGAAGGATTGTTCAGACAGGGGTCCCCTCAGAGATATTTCATAGCCCGGCATCCCCTGACGTTGAAGCACTCATCAACCCGTCGGGATTTACCCGGCCTTCCGGCGTTGCTTTGAGCTTTCAGCCTTCGCCCGCAAGTTCCTGAAGAGATAGTACATAATTGTAAGACTAAGACAATTGTGTAGCATATATTCATTGCGTTGTCCTTATAAATCAAGCAGATTTCCCCTGGCACGGTTTTGGCAATTGTAATTCAAGGTAAAGAGATGGAAACTCTTAAAGAAAAAATAAAGGAAATGGAAAGGGAAGAAATAATCAATGCCCTCAAGGATTGCAACTGGGTCATGGCAAAGGCCGCCAGGAAACTTGGCATAACCGAAAGGATGATCGGATATAAGATCAAGAAATACGGCATACGGATAAAGGAGGTACGATGGATCGAGGATGAGTGAAATGCGGGGCCGATCATGCAACCCTATGTGCCAATAAATTTTTATAAGGAGGAAGAAATGAAGGAAAGGATTCTTAAGACAGCAATGTTTCTGTTGTTAATTTTGTTTGTTTCAAGGGCCTATGCGGAAGATGCCAAGCCGGCCGGCACGAGCCTGGACGACGTCAAGAAGATGCTCGGGTTGAGCGTCTACCTGCAGGGCGGGTATACGTATAACTTCAAGGCCCCCGATTCCGGAGAGAACGACCTCAGGGTCTTCGATCATCAATCAAACAGCTTTACATTCGATCTTGCCCAGGTCCTGTTTACGAAGGAGGCGACTTTGGGAGGCGTCGGGTACAGGCTGAAATTATCCGCCGGAGAGACGGCGAAGTTCATCCATTCGAGGGGACTCGGCGAAGGGACTGACGCGTTCGATCTGACGGAGGCGTATATCGATTATCTCGCGCCGGTAGGCAGGGGGATCAAGCTCCGGTTCGGCAAATTCGTTACGATGCACGGGGCAGAGGTGATCGAGGCGAAGGACGACATGAACTATTCCCGTTCGTTCCTCTTCAACTACGCGATACCGTTTACCCACACCGGACTGATGGCGGGGTATGCCTTCTCGGACCAGGTGAGCGCGAACGTCTATGTTGTCAACGGCTGGGACAACACCTCCGACAACAACAACGGCAAGACGTTCGGGCTGAGCGTGGGCTATACGCCGATAGAACCTGTCAGCCTGTTATTCAATCTTATGTATGGACCGGAAAAGGACAACAACAACCACGACAACAGGTTCCTATTCGACTGGGTAGGCACCCTTAAGGCTACTAAGGAATTGACTCTCGTGCTGAATACCGATTATGCGACTGAGGAACACTCGGCGGCAGACGGCGGCACGGCGAAATGGTACGGCATCGCGGGATACGCGAAATACGACTTCAGCGACCTCTTCAGCGCGACACTGCGCGCGGAGTATTTCGACGACAAGGACGGAGTGAGGACCGGCACGGCACAGAAGCTCAAGGAGATCACCCTTACGCCTGAATTCAGGGTGGCAAAGGCGATCGTCGTCAGGCCGGAGTACCGGCACGACTGGTCGGACCAGCAGTCGTTCGATGCGGGCAGCAGAAAGAGTCAGGACACGATCGCGTTGGGCGTAATGTATACATGGTAGGTTGAAATAAGGCTGCGTCCCGGCCCGGCAGAGGCCGGAACGCAAGTAACAACACTAACAAAAGGAGTATATCATGTCAGAACAGACAAATACACCCGGAACAACCAGGGGAACACTAGGACTTACAGGTCTGACAATGAACGCGATGGCGCTGATCGCGCCAGGGGCATTCTTATGGTTGACTTTCCAGATGCAGTCCCTTTACGGCGCGCCGATGGCCGGCTCTGCCATGTGGTTCGGCATCCTCTTTGCGCTGCTGCTGTGTTTCGCCACGGCGATCAGCTACTCAGAACTGGCGAAGCTATATCCGGGACCCGGCTCATCGTACCTTTATGCTGAGCAGGCGTACCTCTCAAAGACGCATGCTTACAAGTTCGCCCGTATAGCTAAGTTCATCACGGGATGGGCGAGCCACCTTTATTACTGGGTCTATCCAGGGGTCATGGTCGGTGTGACTGCTATTCTCGCCAGTTTCCTTATGGGCCAGTTTTTCCCGGACACCTTCAGCGGCACATATAACAGTCCGCTTTTCATGTGGCTTTTCAGCATCGTGTTCGCACTCGGCGTGGCATATATCGCTTACCGCGGCGTGACAGGCACTACCGCCGTCAATGTGGCAATCAATATCATCCAGATCGCGGCGCTTCTGATCTTTTCCGTGATCGCCATCGGTTATAGGGTGCAGCATCCGCAGGGCTCGACCGGTTTCCACCTATCAAACGGCGTCGCGGTGAACTACCAGGTCGCGCAGGAGGCTGTGAAGGACGACAAGGGCAATCCTGTGCCTGTGTTGGATGAAAGCAACAAGCCTACTGTGGATAAGGACGGGAAGCCGGTCTACAAGATGCAGGACGCACAGGACAAAGACGGCAATCCTGTCCCTGCCGACAAGGACGGCAAAGCGGTGACTGATCCGAAGCTCGCAGCGCCTTTTACGGTCGACTATTCCCCTGAGGGGGCGATCACGAAGGACGACAAGGGGAACAAGGTCTTCAACTACCATTCGTCGGCGGGATCTGTCGTCCATCCCCATGGGTTCAACTACATATTCATTCAGGCGGCTATCGCGATCCTCATCCTGGTCGGGTTTGAATCGGTCACCTCGATGGGTGATGAGGCAAAGCATCCGAAGAGAGATATCCCGCGTGCGGTGCTACTGTCGCTGGCGATACAGGGGGCTGTCTGTTACCTGATCGAGTACTTCGCCGCCGGCTATTTCCTTCATAACGGCTACACCGTCCCGATGGCAGGCGCTTCAGGAGCGCCGATCGGCGATATGATGGTGATCGTCGGCACCTGGCTTTTCGGCAGCTACGCAGCCGGTAAGGCGTTTATGCTGGTTCAGGCCTTTACGGTCTTCCTGGCGCTTATAGGCACGACGCTCTCCTGCCTAAGCACCGGCGCCCGCGTAACATACGCGATGGGCCGTGACGAAGAAGTTCCGTCGCACTTCGGCCTGCTCCACGGTAAGACGGCGTCACCCTACCGCGCGATCTGGACGCTGGCTGTGATTTCGGCGATTGTCGGCATCATTACGGTGACTGTGTACCTCGGCGGCACGACGCCGGCGGCGCTGGACAAGCATAACTTCTGGTACAGCTTCGGCATCTTCTCGCCGGAGACGTATGCAGCGCTGCCCAATACGCTGGTCATCGTAACACTGGTCAGCAACTTCGGCACGTTTCTTTTGTACATGATCACCTGCTGGATCGCGATGGTGGCCTTCAAGGAGCACCACAGTTTTAACGGCTTGAAGCACGTGGTAATCCCCGTTCTGGGATTGCTTGCGAATCTTGTAGTCATGCTTTTTTATCTGGTCGGTCCGTTTACGGTCGCCGGCATGAGCTGGAAGGAGCCGTATATCGCGCTGGGTGTTTGCGCGGTGTGGGGAATTTACGGTGCCGTCTACTTCCTCAAGTCGAGTAAGGCCAACGGCAAGGAAATTCTGCTCAGTAAGCCATCTCAGGCCTAGCGGACGACGACAACGTTTTGAAACACGAGCAAATAGGACGGCCATCCGTAAGGGCGGCCGTCCTTCCCATTACTAAAAAATGCTAAAATGCCTTAATAATGGAACTGACCTACGCTGAGCTTTCCTCACCCGGCCCTGCCCGTGAGAACAACGAGGATTTTGTGGGCTTCTGGCAGCCGCAAACAGCTGATGAAAAGCGCAGTCTCGGAGCGGTCGCTGTTCTGGCCGACGGCGTAGGAGGACTCAGTTACGGAGAAGTGGCCAGCCGGCTGGCGGTAGAGACGGCCCTCAAGACTTTTCGCGAGGCCGCGAGGGATCGGTCACCGCAGCAGCTCATAGAACAGATGTTCAGTGCGGCTAACCGTGCCGTCTACGATAAAGGTATGGAGGACCACGGCAAGTCCCGTATGGCAACGACCGTGGCGGTAGTGGTACTGCGCAACAATGAGATCACGGCGGGCAATGTGGGAGACTCCCGCGTTTATCTGGTACGCAAGGCCACGATCAAGCAGTTGTCTACCGACCATACCTACACCGGTATGCAGCAGAAATTCGGGCTCATTTCCGAACAGGAGGCAAAGACCAGCGAGAACCGTTCGATCTTGACCCGCAGCGTCGGACATGAGTTGATGATCCGGGTGGATGTGGAGAACTCCACGGTGTTCAAGGGAGATAAGGTTGTGCTCTGTTCCGACGGGTTGTATGCGTATGTGACAGACAGCGAAATCGCCGACATCGTCTCTCGCTATTCTCCGGCGCAGGCCTGCCGTCAACTCGTTGCCCTGGCTGAGCAACGCGGCACCGAAGACAATGTTTCCGTGCAGGTTTTGCAGATCAATGACGTCGAAAAAGTTGCATTGTATCGCGGCGTAGCGATGTACCAGGAGTCGGCCGACCCGACGAGCGGGTATGAAATCCGGCCGGGACAGACCCTCGACAACCGTTTTCTCATCCTCGAGACGATCAGTCGCAGCGGCATGGCGACCATCTTCAAGGCAACAGACCAGAAGACAAATGAGACCGTGGCGGTGAAGGTCCCGCTCATGCAGTTTGAGAGCGATCCGGGCTTTTACTCCCGGTTCCTTCGCGAGGAGGAGATCGGAAGCCGTCTGGACCATCCTTACGTCCTCAAATTCATTCCTGTCGAAGAGGGACAGCGCAGTCGGCCGTACATCGTGACTGAGTATCTCCGCGGTTATACGCTTTCGCACCTATTGAACAGCGTTCGCCCGCTGCCAGAAAAGGACGCGATCAAACTGGCGGGCCGTGTCTGCGGAGCGCTTGTGTATATGCATGCGCACGGCGTCGTCCATCGGGACCTCAAACCCCAGAACATTATGCTCTGCAACGACGGGACGATACGGATCATGGACTTCGGCATAGCCAAGGTCAAGGAGGGGAAACGGATCACGTTCACCGGCTTCACGCCTGCCGTAGGTACTCCGGATTACATGGCCCCGGAGCAGGTCAGGGGGAAGCGGGGGGACGAGCGGACCGACATTTACGGCCTTGGCGCAATTCTGTACGAAATGGTGGTAGGCACGACGCCGTTTGAATGCGAAAACGAAAATCCGCTCGTGATCATGAACGCCCGCATCACCGGCGACCCCGTTGCCCCGCGGAAACGCAATCGGAACGTCTCGCCTCAGGCAGAGGAGATCATCCTGCACGCCATGGAACGGGATCCAAAGAACCGCTACCAATCAGCCACGGCGATGAAGGCGGACCTGGATAATCCGGCGGCCGTGCAATTGACCGGCCGGTGCGACAGGCTTCAGATCCCGACCCCGTGGAAGCGGGGCTGGAAGAAGGCGCTTTGGATCGCGCTTGCCGTGACTGTACCTATCATTATTTTTATCCTCTTGGTTTTGCTTATTATCCACCGCGGCCCCGCGCACTGAGTTTCCGCAATTCGTTCTGCCTTCATTTCCGTTTCCCCTCATCTACATTATTGTAATGTGCGACATTTATGTTGCAGAGCTAATCGCCATCAAATCCTTATAAAACAACAGTTCTTGCCTGGCACGCTGATTGCTACTAACTTTTTAAGAGGAGGCCCATATGAAGAGAATAGAGGCATCTTTATCGTGCAAGGGTTATAGATGACTAACCTTGCCTGGCTTATTTTCATTGGTGCGGCAGTTCTTGAGGTGGGGGGCGACGCAGTTGTTCGCAAGGGACTTCGCGGAAGCAGTCTCATTATCATATTGATTGGATTCGCCATGTTGGGTTCTTATGGGGTTGTTGTCAATACGGTGAAATGGGACTTTTCAAGATTGCTCGGAGTATACGTTGCGGTCTTTGCGATCATAAGCATATTGTTCGGCCGATTTGTATTCGAAGAAAGCATACCAACGACGACATGGATCGGATTGATAGTTATCGTTTTCGGCGGGATGATAATCCAGTTTGGGGAGAGAATATAGTCACACGGCGGCTGTCCGGCTTATATGCACGTGGAATAGATGAACAGCTATAGGGAGATGAGGAGATGAAGAGATGAAGCAATTTCTAATAATGGGAGTCTTGATGGTATTTATACTTTCGGCAAGGGTGGTGTTTGCCGAAGACCAGGTGCCGAAGGCTAACCCTCCTTCTGCGGCTGAGCAGGCGGCTCCTGCTCAGCCTGCACCTGCCGCCGCGGAACTTAAACCTGACCCGTCCGGCGCGAACACAGGAGGCGCTGCCGATGTAGTCGGAGCATCTTCCGGGTCACCGACGCTCGATGAATTGGAAAACCTTGGGCCGAAAGAACCCCTTGCAGCGAAACTCGCTGATACGATCGGGCATAACAGGGTAGCGCTAAATATCGTCTGGACATTGCTCTGCGGCTTCCTGGTCTTTTTTATGCAAGCGGGCTTTGCACTGGTTGAGACGGGCTTTACCCGGGCCAAGAACGCGGGACATACTATGGCCATGAACCTCATGGTTTTTGTCTTTGGGGTGCTTGGTTACTGGCTCATCGGCTTTGCGCTCCAGATGGGCGGCGTGGGAGCCAATCCTCTCGCCGGTGGAACAGCATTGTTAAACGGTGAATTCACTATGCACCTCTTCGGAAAGGATTTCGGAATCTTCGGGACAAAGGGTTTTTTCCTTATGGGCCGGACCTATGACGCCTCGATTATTACCCTCTTTCTCTTCCAGGTGGTCTTCATGGATGCCGCTGCCACGATTCCAACTGGTGCAATGGCCGAACGCTGGACGTTTAAATCTTTTATGATCTACTCGTTCTTTATGGCGATCATCATTTATCCTCTCTATGCGAATTGGGTATGGGGCGGAGGATGGTTGTCGCAGCTCGGCAAGAATTTCGGAATGGGCCATGGGACCCTCGATTTCGCGGGGTCATCGGTTGTTCATATGTGCGGCGGCGTTGCAGCCTTTACAGGGGCCTGGCTGTTAGGACCGAGGATCGGCAAATATAAGGCCAGCGGAAAACCTAACGCTATCCCGGGGCACCATATCCCCATGGCTGTGCTGGGGACTATGATCCTCTGCTTCGGGTGGTTCGGTTTTAACGCAGGCTCAACCCTTGCGGGTACTGACTTGAGAATCGGAGTTGTCGCGGTAAATACCATGCTTTCGTCAGTGGCAGGTGCATTTTCTGCAATGATCTACATGTGGATCCTTTACGGCAAGCCTGATATATCGATGTCGGCGAACGGGATGTTGGCGGGGCTTGTAGCGATAACCGCACCCTGTGCATTCGTGAATCCACTTTCAGCGGTCATTATAGGGACTATATCGGGAATCATTTGCTGCGCGAGTGTCTTCTTCGTTGAGAGGGTCCTCAAGGTCGACGATCCGGTCGGGGCTGTCTCGGTGCACGGCGCCAACGGAGCGTGGGGACTTCTGTCGTTGGGACTTTTTGCCGACGGCACATACGGTGACGGCCTGAATAACGTTGCCGGCACGGTGAAAGGACTTTTTTATGGCGACGGATCACAGTTCGGCGCACAGATTATCGGGATTGCCACGTGCTTTATTTTTGTATTTGTTCTGACTTATGTGTTCCTCAAGGTGACGAATAAGATAGTGCCGATGAGAGTTTCCGAGGAAGTTGAGTTCGAGGGCCTCGATCAGAGCGAGGTTGCGGTCACCGCATATCCGGACTTCAATTTAACAAAGACGCACAGATGGGAGAAGTCATGAAAAAAATAGAAGCGATTATAAAACCGTTCAAGCTCGATGAGGTGAAAGACGCACTCAACGCGATCGGCATACAGGGTATGACGGTCACGGAGGTGAAGGGCTTCGGCAGGCAGAAGGGCCACGTCGAACTCTACCGCGGGGCCGAGTACGACATCTCCTTCATCCCGAAGGTGAAGATCGAGGCGGTGGTCTCCGCCGACATGGTAGAAAAGGCGGTGGCCACTATCGAGGAAAAGGCGAAGACCGGCAAGATAGGAGACGGCAAAATCTTCGTCTATTCACTCGAACAGGTGATCAGGATCCGGACCGGCGAGACCGGCGGCTCCGCGATCTGAGCCTATCGACAGAGCACTCACAACGAATGCCCCGTCTTTCGGGACGGGGTATTTTTTCGCTTTTTTACGTTTATTACTGTCGCGTGAAACATTATTGTGAGGGAGCGCCGGTCCGGTATCCTGAAAAAACATGGGCATTCCGCTGGTACGGCTATTGCAATCGCTATGGAGAGAGAAGGAGGCGCTGATGAAAAGGATAGAAGCCATCATACGGCCGACGAGGGCCGGCCGGGTGTGCGCTGCCCTGGAGAGAGTGGGGCCTGGCGGCCCAAGGATTTCGCAGATTGAGGAGAGAAGCCAGGGAGGCACGAGGTATCTGCTGAGGGGCGCGACGTACAAGGTCGATTATGCGGCAAAGTCGAAGATAGAGGTGATCGCGGAAGACGCGGGAACCCGCATTATCGTGGAGGCGATGCGGGAAGCTGCTTTTACAGGCGACCCCGGCGACGGCGAGATAGTCATCTATGCGATGGAAGACGCCGTTTGCATCAGGAGCGGCGGTAAGGAGACGATGGCATAACCCCTTTCGGTCTCCATGAATCGATTAAAAAAAACAATAGCGACATTTCCCCTTTTTTGCTCTAAGATATGAAATAATATCTCGTCAAAAGGGGGCATCCTGCCCCGGATGTATAAACACTGCAATTGATTTTCGGGGGTGCAGCATGAAAGTAAAGAATCTTCTCGACGCAAAGGGCAAGGATGTTGTTTCGATCGACGCCGGCAGTTCGATTGAAGACGCCATCAGGGTGATGAACGGCAGAAAGATCAGCGCGATCCTGGTCACCGACCATTGCAATAACATCGGGATCTTCACCGAAAGGGACGTGGTCAGGGGCTATCTCACCTTCGAAGGAAAGACCTTCAAGGATATCCCCGTGAAGGACGTGATGACGACCAACCTGATCGTTGCCCAGATGGAAGACGACCTCAACGACGTCATGGCGGTCATGGTCGAGAAGAACATACGGCATCTTCCGGTGGTCGACGCCGGCAACGTGATCGGGATGCTCTCGATCCGGGACATCATCCAGACCCAGGTCGGCAAGCTCCACTCCGAGATACACTATCTCAAGGACTATATCACTGGCGGCTATACCGCCTAGTATTTTCCGCTGAAGGCGGCGGGCCCGGAGGCCCGCCGCCCATCCTGGATGTTTTTCTTCCTCTTATTTTCATCCTCCCCGAATTATGATAACGTATAATAAATCTATAAGCTGAACTTATGATTGAAGAGCTCGAAAATATACTCGAAAGATACCGGAAAAAGGGCGGCAACATCATCGCCCTCCTCCAGGATACCCAGGAGTCACTGGGATACATTCCCAGGATGGCCGTCCGCTTTTTCTCCGAGGAACTCGGCATCGCCGCGAGCCGGTTCTATGGTGTCGCCACATTTTATTCCCAGTTCCGCCTGAAGCCGGTGGGAAGGCACAAGATCACCGCCTGTTGCGGCACCGCCTGTCACGTCAGGGGCGCCGAAAAGATCATCGGCGGGCTGAGGAAGGAGCTCGCCCTGCCCGCGGGGGAGGATACGACCCCCGACGGGGAGTTTACGCTCGAAGAAGTGGCATGCCTCGGGACCTGCAGTTTTGCCCCTGTTGTGATGGTCGACGGCGGTGTCAGGGGCAAGACCTCCGCCGACGTGATCGTCAAAGAGATCAAGGCGATAAGGAAGAAGCCGGATGAAGGATAATACGGTCGTCCGCGTCTGCATGGGGCCTGCCGGCATCGCCGCCGGCGGGAAGGCCGTGCTCGAGGCGTTCAGGGAGACGCTTGCCGACCGGAACATCGACGCCGAGGTGAAGGAGCATTGTTCTTCTCACCAGGTCGGCTGTCTCGGGCTCTGCGCCAGGGACGTGCTCGTCGAGATCGGCCGCAATGGCTCGAAGACATCCTATCAGTATGTAAAACCGGATATGGTCGGAAGGATCGTGGCGGAGCATATAGTCGGGGGGACCCCGGTGAAGGAGTGGCTCGTCGACGAGACGTTCGATACCTTCTACCGCAAACAGGTGAAGATCGTCCTTGCGGACTGCGGGAGGGTCGACCCGGAGGACATCGATTCCTATATTGCGGCCGGCGGTTACGAACCGACGCGCGAGGTCCTGATGACCTGGATCCCCGACGATGTGATCGAGGAGATCAGGATGTCCGGCATCAGGGGAAGAGGCGGCGCCGGCTTTCCGACCGGCCTCAAGTGGGAGCTGGCCAGAAGGAGCAAGGGGGACGTCAAGTATGTGATATGCAATGCCGACGAGGGAGACCCCGGGGCCTTCATGGACAGGGCGGTGATCGAAGGCAATCCCCATTCGGTGATAGAGGGCATGCTGATCGGGGCCTTTGCTATCGGCGCCAATAAGGGCTATGTCTATATCAGGGCCGAGTATCCCCTTGCGGTCGAGCGGCTGAAACTTGCCATCAAACAGGCCTATGAGCGCAGATTTCTGGGGCGCGCTATTTTTAACACCCAGTTCAGCTTTGATATCGAGATCAGGCTCGGCGCCGGCGCCTTTGTCTGCGGCGAGGAGACGGCCCTGATCGCTTCTATCGAAGGCGAGAGGGGCATGCCGAGATCGAAGCCTCCCTTCCCGGTCAACAGGGGGCTCTGGCAGAGGCCGACGGTGATCAACAACGTCGAGACGCTGGCGAACGTCCCTTACATCATCAGGAAGGGGTGGGCATGGTACGCGTCCTACGGTACCGAGAAGTCGAAGGGGACGAAGGTCTTCGCCCTGACCGGCAAGATACGGAACCAGGGGCTGATAGAAGTGCCGATGGGGATCACCCTCGGCGAGATCATCCATGAGATAGGCGGCGGCATCGAAGGCAACAGGGCACTGAAGGCGGTGCAGACCGGCGGCCCCTCCGGAGGCTGCATCCCGGCGGGGATGCTCGACCTGAACGTGGATTACGAGTCTCTGGCGAAGGCCGGCTCGATCGTCGGCTCGGGCGGCATGATCGTCCTCGACGAGGACAACTGCATGGTAAACATGGCGAAGTACTTCATCCAGTTCACACAGGCCGAATCCTGCGGCAAGTGCGTCCCCTGCAGGGTCGGCACGAAGAGGCTTCTCGAGATCCTGACCCGCATCACCGAAGGACAAGGAAAGGAAGGAGACATCGAACGTCTCGAGCGTCTCAGCAGGGGGGTCAAGACCGCCTCGCTCTGTGGTCTCGGCCAGACCGCGCCGAACCCGGTGCTGAGCAACCTCCGGTATTTCAGGGAGGAGTTCGAGACGCATATCAGGGATAAAAAGTGCCCGGCGAAGGTATGCAAGAAACTCCTCAGGTACAGCATCCTGGAGGAATATTGCAAGGGGTGCGGGGCCTGCATGAAGGCCTGCCCCGCGGATGCGATCAGCGGCGACAAGAAAAAGCCGCACAGGATCAACCCCGACAGGTGCATCAGATGCGGGGCCTGCTTTGAGGCCTGCAAATTCAAATCGGTGGCGAGGGATTAACGATGGTGCGGATCAACATTGACGGCAAAGAACTGCAGGTCCCGGCGCAGTCGACGATCCTCGAGGCCGCGAAGAATAACGATATCTTCATTCCCACGCTCTGCCATCATCCGAAGCTCACGCCGTTTGGCGGCTGCAGGCTCTGTCTTGTCGAGGTGAAGGGCTTCCTGAAGCCGGTCACCGCCTGTACGACGACTGTCGGCGAGGGCATGGAGGTGGTCACCTCGTCGCCCGAGATCGAGGAGTTGAGAAGGCTTGTGCTCGAGCTCATCCTGTCGGACCATCCCAACGACTGCATGGTATGCGAAAAGACAGGCAGCTGCGCGCTCCAGGAACTCGCCTATATGTACGGCGTCCGTGAGGCGGAATACGCCGGGGAGCGCAGGAACTATGAGACGAGGGACGGAAATCCCTTCATCGAGCGGGACCTCGAGAAATGCATCCTCTGCGGACGGTGCGTCAAAGCCTGCGACGAGATCCAGGGGGTCGAGGCGATCGATTTCGGGTATCGGGGGTTCCGGGCGAAGATATGCACGTCATACGAGGAAGACCTCGACTGCGAGTTTTGCGGACAGTGCGTTGCGGTCTGTCCGACCGGGGCGCTGACCGGAAAGCTCTGGAAGCTGAAAGGGAGGCCGGGCACGACGAAGGAGATCGATACCGTCTGCCCCTATTGCGGCATCGGCTGTAATATCACCGCCCATGTAAAGAAGAACGAGATAGTCCGGATCACCTCGGCCGAAGACACGTGGAACGAAGGATGGCTTTGCGTGAAGGGAAGGTTCGGGTATCAATTCGTCAGTAGCCCCGACCGGCTCGTCAGGCCTCTCATCAGGACCGCTCCGAAGTCAGGGATGCCGTCCCTGGGGCGCAAGGGGATCAAGTGGGGGGAGGTCTTCCGGGAGGCCTCGTGGGAGGAGGCGCTCGACCTGATCGCATCGAGGATCAGGGAGATTAAGGAGACGCACGGCGCCGATGCGCTCGCGGGGCTTTCCTCCGCGCGGTGCACCAACGAAGAGAACTACGTCTTCCAGAAATTCATGCGCGCGGCGGTCGGGACGAACAACGTCGACCACTGCGCCCGTCTCTGACACTCCCCCACGGTGGCCGGTCTGGCCACGATCTTCGGCTCAGGGGCTATGACGAATTCGATCCCCGAGATCGAGGGGATGGAGGTGATCTTCATCATCGGCTCCAACACCAAGGAGTCCCATCCCGTCGTCGCCAACCGGATGATCAAGGCGCACCGCAGAGGGGCAAAGATCATCGTCGCAGACCCCAGGAGGGTGCCGATGGTGAAGTTCTCCGAGGTCTTCCTCAAGATGCGGCCGGGCACGGACATCGCGCTTTTAAACGGGATGGCGCATATCATCGTGAAGGAAGGGCTCCTCAACGGCGAGTTCGTCAGAGAGAAGACCGAAGGGTTTGACCAGTGGAAGAAGTCGGTCGAGGAGTTTACGCCCGAGCGGGTCGAAGGGATCACCGGCGTACCGAAAGAGGATATTGTCAGGGCGGCGCGTCTCTACGGGCTGTCCAGGAAGGCGGGCATCTTCTATACCATGGGGATCACCCAGCATACCTGCGGCACCGACAACGTGCGGGCGATCGCTAACCTCGTTATGCTCACGGGCAATATCGGGAGGGAGTCTACCGGCGTGAACCCGCTTCGCGGCCAGAACAACGTGCAGGGCTCATCCGACGCCGCCTGCATGCCGAACGTCTACCCCGGTTACCAGAAGATCGACATGCCCGGCATAAGGGAAAAGTTCGAGGAGGCCTGGGGCACTGCCCTGCCACCGAAGCCGGGGCTTACCGCAACCGAGATGATGGACGCGGCGGCCGAAGGCAGAATCAGGGCGATGTATATCATGGGCGAAAACCCGATCATCACCGACCCGAACATGCACCATACGATCAAGGCGCTGGGAAGTCTCGATTTCCTGGTCGTCCAGGACATCTTCATGATCGACACGGCCGAGCTGGCCGATGTCGTGCTGCCTGCCGCCTGCTCCTTCGAAAAGGACGGCACCTTCGCCAACACGGAACGGAAGGTCCAGCGGGTGCGGAAAGCGGTGGAGCCGCCCGGAGAGGCGAGGGACGATATGTCCATCCTTCTGGAAATCTCGAAGCGGCTCGGCTACGACATGGGGCATGACACGCCGGAGAAGGTCTTTCAGGAATACGGCAGGCTCTGGCCTGCGATGGCCGGCATCACCTATCGGCGCCTCGACGGGGGGGGGATACAGTGGCCGTGTCCGTCCGGGACCCACCCCGGCACGCGCTTTCTCTACAAGGAAGGGTTCCCGAAGGGAAAGGCCCCGTTTTCTTCCGTCGCGTATTGTCCGCCTGCGGAGGTGACGGATGAGGAGTATCCTTTTGTGCTCACCACCGGGCGCAACCTCTTTCAGTACCACTCCGGCTCGATGACGAGGACGGTGAAGTCGATCGAGAAACATGCGGGAGAACCTTATGTCGAAATCAATCCGCTCGACGCCGGGCGGCTCGGCGTCAGGACGGGGGAGATGATAAAGGTAGCCTCCCGCCGCGGCGAGATCGAGATCAGGGCGAGGCTGACGAAGAGGGTGTCGGAGGGGACGGTCTTCATCCCTATGCATTACCGTGAGGCAGCGGCAAACGTGATCACCAACGACGCCCTCGACCCGGTCGTCAAGATCCCGGAGTTCAAGGTCTGCGCGGTGAAGATAGAGGCTGTGAGATGAGAGAATGTTTGCGGGCGCGCGCGGGGAGATTTGTCACAGAAACAACTGCGGTATTTGTCGGCCACGAGCACTTGTATCTCCGGAGCACGATAGATGGGGTTACGGAGATTATCACCGGAGGCGGCGGGGCCACACTCTATGCCGGGGAGGGAAAGGGACGCTTCTATCACTTTTTATTGATTACCGTCAGCGGAGACGGGTGAAGGGGGAAGTGAGCGACATCGACGACAGGGTGAAAGGCACCTTTTTCCTCTGACGGGGCTTCACGGCCTTGTTATTCCGGGGCGATCTATCGCTTGTTGAAAGAATTGACTTCATCACCATTATGGCAAAATGGCGGGCAATTGCAAGGAAGGGCGGATGGGCGGGCCTGACCGCCTTTTCCCTCTTCTGCGTTTTTTGTTACCTTGATTTCAGGCCGAGCGTTGATGAAAACTTTTTCTTTTCGAGCGACGATCCTCAACTTCGCAGCGACCAGCTGATCTCCAGGATCTTTTCACAGGAGCACCCGACGGGGAGCATGCGATCCCGGGAGGCCTCGGCAGAAGTATGCTCGAGACTATGGAAACCTATCCTTTATTCTATGAGCGTCGTCTGCGCAGGCGTCGCGATATTTACATTGTCCGGCTTCCCTCCCACTCAGCGCTTCGGTTTTTCGGTCGTTTTGGGCACCCTCTTTTCCCCTCTCCCCGCGCTTTTTTTATTGCCCTGGTTCGCGACCGCGCGGTTTACCGGCAAGAGATAGCGCAGCGATGCCACCCCATGAAAAAGAGGTTTCGCATTTGACGGCGGCAAGCCCACTGGAGAGACGAAAAGGAGGACAACGGTTGTCGACAGCAGTGTTCTTAAGGGCAGTTGACTTTGCTCAAAGGCATGATACAGTGAATATGCAGGAAGGTTTTTGATTCATTAACCATGTAAACGGGTGATTGATCATCCGGCAAAGGAGAAGGGACATGAGAAGAGAAACGAAGTATCTTTTATTTCTGACAGTGCTCCTGGTTGCGGGATTGGTTTTATTTGCGGGATGCGCGAGCATGACAGGTGAGACCGCGGGCGAAAATATCGATGACAACACTATCACTGCGGAAGCCAACGCGATAATCATCAAAGATCCGCAGGCGCATTATCTCAAGATCGACGTGGAGACGACCCAGGGTGAGGTGGTGCTTACGGGATTTGTGAACAGCCGGGAGACAGAGGACCGGCTGGTCGACAAAATCAGAAAAATAAGGGGAGTGAAGCACGTCAAGAGCCTGCTTAAGATCGAAGAGAAGAAGTGAACCCCTATGCCGCATTACGGATAAGGCGAGTGTGCTGTCCGTCAGCGCATTCGCTCTTTTTTTCAAATTGAGCGCGCGTCTACAAGGTAAACGGTCAAATCAACCGGTGCCCCTGATGGCGCGTTAAGGAGGGCGCTATGGCATTTCTATGGTTCATACTGATAGGCCTCGCTGCGGGGTGGCTGGCGGGAAAGTTGATGAGGGGCGGCGGGTTCGGAGTCATCGGCGACATCATTGTGGGCGTAATCGGCGCATTAATCGGAGGGTTCCTCTTTCGCACCCTGGGCTTTTTCCCCGGGGGAGGACTTCTCAGCAATCTGATCGTCGCAACGATCGGCGCCATCGTACTGCTATTTCTGCTCAGGCTTATCAAGAGGGCGTAACTATCTGCAGTAAGTGAGGAGAAAATGTCCAGCAAGCTTGTCGTGATTTTGATAATTATCGCTGCGGGAGCCGGCGTGTGGTATTACATGAGCAATATCCAGCATGCCCGGATCGAAAAGAATCCTCATCAGTCCGCAGGCGTTTGAAGGAAAAGATGTTACTATCGAAGGAGAGGACTCGCCATGCGCGATACTATTACTATGACTATGATTCCCCCCACGACTACGACTGCTATCTTCGACTCAGAGTGCACTGAGGGCTGAACATTTAACGATAACGCGGCAGTTGCATGAGCACTATTAAGTCCCTTGTGTTGTGTTCTTTGGTGTGCTGTCTGCTCGCCTGCAGCGGCTGCGCCAGTCTTCCCAAGGTCTCCCAGGTGATTCAGGAGACCTCCGGCGGTGAGGAATCGCCTGAAATCCTGTCGGCCAGAGGATTTTTGACCCAGAAGCAGAGCCATGCCCTTATAGAGAGATTAAAGCGTACGGTGGACCCGACGGACCTGCTCGAGCGCCAAGTCAGCGTGATGGAGGCGGTGACGGGGAGTCCTCTGATAAAGGGCAACAAAGTGAAGCTCCTCGACGGGCCGTCCGCATACGCTGCCATGCTTGATGCCGTCAGTAATGCCAAAGACCATATCAATGTCGAAACATTCATTATCAGCAACGACGAAATGGGCTGCAAATTTGCAGATCTGCTGCTGCAGAAGAAGTCCGAGGGGGTCGCCGTGAATCTGATCTATGACAGCGTCGGAAGTTTTCGCACGCCGGGACCCTTCTTCGACAGGCTGAGGGCAGGGGGGATTCAGGTGCTCGAATTCAATCCCGTGAATCCGCTGAAGGCCCATGGCAGATGGCGGCTGACTCATCGCGATCACCGGAAGATCCTGATCGTCGACGGCAAAGTCGCCATTACCGGAGGAGTTAACGTCAGTCAGGTATATTCCGGAGAGATATCAGGCGACGTGGAAGAAGTGGGTAGGATTCCCTGGAGAGACACGGATGTCCAAATAGAAGGGCCTGCCGTTGCCGAGTTTCAGAAGCTTTTTCTCGAGACATGGAAACAACAGAAGGGGCCTGAGCTTCCCGCCGGGGATTATTTCCCCCCTCTCAGGGAAACGGGGAAAGACTTGATCGAGGTGGTCGGAAGCACTCCGGGCGAAATGAACAGGACCACCTTCATCATGTATGTTTCGGCGGTAACGTTTTCCGATAATTTCGCTCATCTTACAAACGCCTATTTTGTCCCGGACTCTCAGATGGTGACGGCGCTGACCGAGGCGGCCGGCCGGGGCGTCGACGTGAAAATCGTCCTGCCCAGTGTAAGCGATTCCCCCCTGGCCTTCTACGCGGGAAGATATTATTATTCCGATCTTCTCAGGGCAGGCGTGAAGCTGTATGAGCGGCACAAGGCCATCCTGCACGCAAAGACCGCCGTGATCGACGGAGTCTGGGCGACCGTCGGGTCCACCAATATGGACTTCTGGAGCTTCCTCAACAACAATGAAGATAATGCGATCATTCTGAGCCGGCCGTTCTCAGCGGAAGTGGAAAAGATGTTCCAGGACGACCTCCGGGAGTCCAAAGAGGTCCGCCTGGGAGAGTGGGGAAAAAGGCCCCTGTTTCCCAGGATCAGGGAGTGGCTTTCGCATCTATTTTTGCACTGGCTGTAGCTTGCAGTTGTGTCTTGCGTAACGGACGATGAACAGACAGGTTTGGGTTCGCATGGCCACCAGTGCGAAAAATACGAAGGTCAGGACAACGGACGGCGTAGTAAGGGCAAGCGGCAGAACCGACAACGCAGCGGAAAAAGATTTGGTTCCCAAACCAGCGAGCGACATTTGCGGCGTGAAAGACGTGAAGAACGAGATGACCGTCGAGAATCGACGTGAGGCCGCGGGCGATCCGAACGTGACGACCCCCCTGTACTCCCGCTCGACCGGTCCGCAAAAGAAAGTAGATATCCGCAGCCTAACCGCGGGTATCTACTTCGACCGACCGCCGCTTTAATCGGGGAGACGCGCGTTATGAGCGCCGGGCGCCTCCCCGGTCGACCGAGGTTAGCCCCGCATCCCGGAGCACCTCAGGAACTCAGGCGAAGTGAAGGCGATGCCGTCCGTGACGACGAGCCCGCCGACGTCCTCGTGGAAGTTGACGGTGACCCAATCGCCGACCCTGACGTCTCTGAAATCCCTGGACTCATTGCCCATCATGATTACGGTCCCTTTGTTCAGCGCGAATACCCGCAAGCCCCGGACCTCGCCGCCGTAACAATAGGAGGGATCCAGAGTGAGAGACCGTGCGTCCCTGTCAATTGCGACGACCTTTCCCGGGATCGAGAACATCCGGGCGTTTTCACTCAGGAAGGGAGCAGGAGGAGCGGTAATCGCGATATCGTCGGCCGCTATCCGACCGCTGCCCGACTGGTGATAGGTGATGGTGACCCAATCGCCTGTCCTGATGTCGCGAAAGTCCCTCGGCTCATTGCCCCTCATGACTACGACGTCCCTGTTCATGGCAAACACTTCCACCGTCCCTGAACCCCTGGAGGACGGACCGTAATAGTATGAAGTGTCAAGAGTGAGCGTCCTTGCATCCCTGTCGACAGCAACTACCTGTCCCGGAATGGAGAATACGCCGGCCGATTCCAGATAGGCCTTCGGAGGCGTTGTGATCGTTATTCCGTCAGCCACTACGAGCCCGCTGCCCGACTGGTAATAGTCGACAGTGACCCAGTCGCCGACCCGAATATCTCCGAAGTGCAAGGACTCGGTCCCTTTCATAACCTTTGCGCCATGCTTAAGGGCGAATGTATTCAGGCGATCAGGTCCTCCGTTATACGAGAGCGCACCCACATCAGGCCCGTAATAAGCGGCGACGCCGAGCGTCTTTTGACCCCGGTCGATCGACACGACCTTGCCGGTAATCGTAAAGGCCTGGGCACTCCCGGCCATTGCCAGAAGCATCACCAGAACCGCCGTTAATACTACTGACAGAATCTTTATCTTCTCATCCCTTGCAACTGATATTGTTTTGCGCATGGTAAACATAGTTTCCACCTCCTCTTTCTTCACGACCGACCGGGCTTCTGCCGCGACCCCTCATCAGAAGCGGTTCAGTCGCCCGGCCGGCCAGTACTACCGCCGATAGTGTCGATGTTCGAACTCACGGTGAGGAATCCGCCGGTAGTTCCAGGGGCGCTCATTCCAACGGTGGTCCCTGTAGTACCCTCTCCATCCCGGGTCTACGCGATTGTAAAAGCGCGGGACGCCATGCCGGTAAAAGCGCCAGTCCCTGTCGTAATGACGTGAGCGGTACCAGCGGCCTTCCCATGGCCGCCACCACCAACCATTCCAGAAGTAGAGATCCACGCCCAAGTCGGGGGCCACATAGACACCGGGCACGCCCGGCAGGACTACTACGTCGGGCGGCGCAGCCACGATAGGCGGCGGCAGACCGATGCCGATGTTGACGTTTACCCCCGCGAGCGCGGCAACAGGAACGAGCATCGCGGCGGCAGCCAAAACGATCAGCAGAGTTGGGATGTTACCCATTTCATGCGAAATTCTTTGTTTCCCTGGAAACATAATTGTCCTCCTTTCGCTGCATGAGAAAACATTGCCCATGCCCTAAAGGTCCGTTGTTCTTCGTTAACATCTCTTTCTCTTTGATTCCACCATAGGACTAGTTGCGAGTGAATGCAACGGTAGTGCTGCCCAGTTAGCCAATATTTTTGGGCATATTTAGTCAAATGACGTCCAATAGTCTGCACTTCCTTTAAGGATTCTTCAGCCGCTTTCTTTTCCTTTGATTATCGCTATCCCATCATCACATCTCCTATACGTATGGTTTTCCTCTTTCCCTGCAAGATCACATTTCAGTTTCGGAGGCTCTGGTAAAATGAAGAGAAAGGCCTTAGGCCAAGGCGGGCGTCAAGCTATTATTGCTCGAAAGAGCCGGCCGGCTCGCCCTGAAACCCCTTCTGGTTATCGGCCAGGAAGGGGGGCGCGAGAAGCATCTCACACGTGGTTAGACGGAGTAAGACGGAGCTTTTTTCTCTAAAACCATCATTCAACGTCAATTCCTCCCAAAGAAGGCCCAGCATCGCCGGGGAGAGAGTTAGCGCGAGGGGGGCGAGTAGAAACAGAAGGCGAAAGGAGTGTGCGACAACGGAAAACATACCGCCTCCCGGAGGTGAGGGAAATGGTCGGGGCGAGAGGATTTGAACCTCCGACTTCACGGTCCCGAACCGTGCGCGCTACCAAGCTGCGCTACGCCCCGATCTGAAAAAACCGGTACCTGAAATATTAAGTGTCTTGGCAGAAGAAAGTCAAGCAGATTGGCGTGGAGAAGACTGGCGTGGAGCTTCTCTGGTAAACTGTCGTATGGAGCCCTACCGCAGGATACCGATCGTGAGGATCACCGGCGACTCTTCGCAGTCCGCGGACGACCTTGTCGCGGTCGAGAAGAAGATCAGGATATCGGTCAACGGCAAGGCCCTGCTCAGCCTGTATTGCAGCCCGACGATGGTGCGGGAATTCGTGGCCGGCTTCCTCTACAATGAAGCGCTCATATCGGGAGACTGGTGCGCCGAGAGGATGGCGATAGAATACGGGGAAGAGATATCGGTCGATATCCCGGCGGACGGCGCCGTCCGGGAAGGGGAGAAGATCATCACCTCCGGCTGCGGCGGAGGTGTGAGCTTCGGCCGCCGGGAGGCCGTGAAAGTGACCGACAACGTTACGTTTGCCGCCGGGGTCATCAGGGAGCTATTCAGGGAGTTTCAGCACAGGTCCGCCGCCTACAAACTCACCGGCGGCGCGCACAGCGCGGCGCTTACCGACGGGAAGAAGGTCCTTGCCTTTGCCGAGGACATCGGCCGGCATAACGCGGTCGATAAGGTGGTCGGATATTGCCTCCTCGAAAATATTCCGTTTGGGGGAAAGATCCTTCTGGCAAGCGGACGCCTCTCGTCGGAGATCGTAAACAAGTGCGCGGCGGCAAGGGTGCCGGTGCTCGTCAGCCGTGCCGCGCCGACGAGCCTGGCGGTCGATTTTGCGGCTATGGCCGGCATCACCGTAGTCGGCTTCGTCCGGGGCGACCGCATGAACGTCTATACGGAAAAGGAGCGGATAACCGTATAGCCGGCGAGGGCGGCGGCCAGTTTGCCGTTGACAAAATATTCCTTTTTTGATTAAATATTTTTAATCATTTTCTATGCAAAGGGGGTTTGTATGTCAAAGATTTTGAAAAAGAAGGGGTTTTCGATATTTCTTGCGTCCGTCACGGTATTTTTCGTTGCCCTGACGGTCACGTCGTTTGCTCCCGCTTCGGCTGAAGCGGCGCAGAACGCATACGTGACCTGTAACAGCGTTCCGTGGAGCGAGACGACGAACGAAGGCGCCATGGACATGGCCTTCGGGGCGGGCAACTGGGACGCCCTCCGCTTCGAGACCGTGAACGCGGGGACGCTTTTGTCGTCTGGCTATCGGTTCATCTATATGGACGGCGGCGACGAATGTGCCGATATCATGGAGGGCTTTCTTACCGCCAACAGCGCAGCCATCAGCTCATGGGTGAACGGCGGCGGAGCGCTCTTTCTTAACTCGGCGCCTAACGTAGGAGACGGGATGAGCTTCGGTTTCGGGGTGACCTTGACCTATCAGGATTTCGGGACTTCCGCTACAGCTGTAACCCCGACACATCCGATATTCCTTGGCCCCTTTACCCCCGTTGTTACTTCCTATACGGGTTCTGCGTTCGCGCATGCTACGGTGAGCGGGGGCGGTATTACGTCGGTCATAAATAATGAGAACAGCCGTTCGGTGCTTGCGCAGCTCAAGGTTGGAAGCGGCTTTGTGATGTTCGGCGGGATGACGACAGACAATTTTCAATTGCCCCAGCCGGAAGCCCATAATCTCCGCGCCAATATCCTGAGCTTCGCCGCTTCCCAGGGGAGCGTCCCGTCAGTGCCGGCGATGAACGAGTGGGGCATGATAGTCTTTGTTCTCCTTGCCGGATTTGTCTCGGTTTGCTATTTAAGGAAGAAGACTGCAAGGGCCGACTGATTCCCTTCGCGATAGAGGGAAGGGCGGGCGGCGGCGCCCGCCCTTTTTTTCATCCGCTTCCTGCGTTGCCAAGACCGGCCCGTCGTGATATATTCGAAGCGGAGAGAAATCGTGAAACCCATTGTGATCCTATGCCTGATCTTTGTCGCGCTGCCGGGGGGGCCGACGGTGAGACCCCCTCTTCCTCGATAATCTGCAACAACTACGTGATAACCCTTGGGGCCAGACAGTGCGACGTGGCGAGGGCTTTCCTTGCTTCCGCCCCTGCCGGCGTACTATGATTAGAGAAGGGAAATAGGACGGTCAAGGAGGTCATTATGAAGACTGCCGATACGATCAGAGAGGCGGTTCCTCCTCCAGTAAGTGAAGAGGAAGCCGGGCTGATAACGTTCCTCGCGGGGGTTCATCGCGAAGTCGTGAATTTCGATAATACCTTTGACTTCGGGGTGAGACCGGTCGCTTCGCCTCCCTCTGAGATAGACGGGAGCCCAGCTCAGATCAAGCTGGTAAAGGCCTCCTGCGAAAAGCCCTGAGAAAAGCCGTATTACGCCTATCTTGTAACATGAAAGCTTTCAGGAGCATCCTTCTTCTCGCGGTTCTCTTTCTACCCGTCCGTGCGGCGGACGCGACCGTCTACCAGTATTTTGACGACCAGGGCACGCTGATCGTCACGAATGTCCTGCCCGGGCAGAAGCCGCCGCCCCGCGCGCCGTCTGAAAAAGGGCGGTCCGCACCTGCACAGCAATTCCGTGAGGCCGATCTCGACTTCAGGAATGACGTGACGTACGACTTCTATCCCGTCAGAGCGCATACATTTCAGGAGGCGGTGATGGCAACGAATATGTACGGGCCGTTCGACAATGGGGAGAACAAGCGCTTTGCGGCGCAGACGCGGTGGAACATCGGATGGTCCTATAAATTCAATTCAAGCTACCGGACGGAGCGCCCGTATGTGTATGTATCGCTGAACATATACGACGTCGAATTCAGCTCGAACATCACCGTCCTGCTGCCGGCCCTCACCGAGGACTCCGTTCTGAGCGACCACGACTTTGTGATCTGGCAGGAGTTTGTCCGGGGGCTGCTCTCTCATGAGCACGACCATGTGGCGCTGATACAGGACCCCTCATACAGGGACGATGCGGTAAGAAGGATCACCGCGATCAGGGGGCTGACGCTCGACTATGACCCCGCTGCCGTTACGGAGGACGCGATCAGGGAAGCCGTTCAGGAGAAGACGGCGAAGATCGGCCACGACCTTATCCGGGAGATAAAGGCGAGAAACGACGAATACGACAGGGTGACCGAGCACGGGCTCAAACCCGGGATGCGGCAGGCGGTTTTTCGCTAGCATGGGAGAGACCTGGAGACTGATCGATTCGGGCCGCTGTCCTGCGGCCTTCAATATGGCGCTCGATGAGGCGGTCGCAACTCTCCTGAGGGGGAGGGGACTTCCCCCCGTGCTGAGGCTCTACGGATGGGAGAGGCCTTCGCTCAGTCTCGGGTGCTTTCAGAAGTCCTCTGACGTGGATATCGGCTACTGCAAGTCTTCCGGCATACCGGTCGTTCGGAGGCCCACCGGGGGAAGGGCGATCCTCCACGACGAGGAGCTCACCTACAGCCTTTCGGCCGGCACGCGCTCCGGCCCTTTTTCGGGCGGGCTCCTGGACAGTTACCGGCGGGTCGGGGCCGCGCTTCACCTCGCCTTCCGCAGGTTGGGCATCGCGGCCGAGGCGAAGGCAGAGAGGGAAAAGGGAAGGGTCCTGACGGGCAGCCCCCTTTGTTTTCAGTCGAGCTCCTATGGAGAAATCCTGATAGGCAACAAGAAAGCGGTCGGCTCCGCCCAAAAGCGCTGGGACGATGGTCTCCTGCAGCAGGGATCGATCCCGTATTCTTACCGCACGGGAGATATGCGGAAGATATTCGGGGGGCATTGCGATGCGCTTCCGGACTGCGCGACAGGGCTGAGGAATGCCGCCCCCGGAGTCGGCGAGGACCTGCTCAAAGAGAGTGTCGTCTCTTCCTTCGAGGAGGTCTTCGGGGTCAGTCTCCTTCCGGACCGCCCTTCTCCGGAAGAGATGTCTCTTGCCCGGCGGCTTCAGGAGACGAAATATCTTCGGGAAGACTGGAACTTCCGGCGGTAGTTTCGGCCGGGACCGGTCTGTTGCCGGCCGGCGCATCCTTCCTGATTTCGATCTCGTAATAGTAGCAGAATACGATTGCGATTATCACAAGACCGAAATACCCCCGAATCACGTAGGAAATGATCTGGAAGGGGATCGAGATGATCGTCCCGATGATCGGTATCAGATTGAACGGATAGACGATCAGCATCACGAGGAAGCTGACGATGATATAGACGGTCAGCAGGACGGCATAAAGCCAGAAGGCGTTCTGGTGGTCCCATACGAACCGGAAGCCGCCCCTGAAGGACCTCATCGCCCCTTCTCCCTTGAAAAAGAGCGCCGCGATGCCGTAGACGGTGACGGCGATCGCGCCGAAGACGAGGCTTATCCCGATCAGGATCAGTACGAGCGAGAAGAAGATGCCGAGGAAGAGGGCAAGGGTCGAGTCCTGGCCCTTTGCGGCCGACACCACCGCGGCGATCCCCCCGGCGAAAAGGCCCAGGAGAAAGGCGACGAGGATGAAGACGATACCGGCGACGAGCGAATACCACATGATCGGGAAGAAGAGCTTTTTCGCCTCGGCAAAGAAGCTCCGCAGGCTGAACTTCAGATCGGGCTCGAGAATGCTTCTGCCGACGACACCCACCGAGCCACCGAAGACATAGAGACCGAGCGTCGTGACGAGCAGGACATAAAAGAGGAGGCTTGTGAGCACCACCATGACCAGCCCGAAGTATTTCGAAAGGAGTTCCGCCGGGTTTCTTATGAGCCCCAGCACATTCTTCAGCTGCGCAAGCCCGGTGAGGTCGAGCCCGAATATGACAAAGGCGATGCCGAGCGGTATGATGACCATAAGGAAAAACGCAATGCAGTTGAAGAGCATCAGGCCGGCCTGCACCGCGACAAGCTGCCATCTGCTGTTGATCAGCCTGAATCCGCTCCTGATCGCCTGGGAATAGGTCATCTCATCCCGTCCTTTCCTTTACGTTACCATACACAGACCGGATATTATACATCCTCCACCGTCATCTCCTCAAAGGAATCGGCCGGCAGCTCCTTGAGGAAGCGCGACGGGCGGAGAAACCCCAGGGCGTTCCAGTCCTCGGACGACACGGGATAGCAGAGGAAAAGGTCTTCTTTCGCCCGCGTGACCCCGACATAAAAGAGCCGGCGCTCCTCTTCCTCGTCGTCGGTACGGAGGGACTTCGCAGAGGGGAACCGGCCGTCGTTCATCCCGATGATGAAGACCGCCTCCCATTCCAGGCCCTTTGCCTGGTGTACCGTCGACAGGACGACTTTCCCCTCCGTCCGGTCCTCGGACCCGGCCTCGGCCTCGGCAACCCCCTGGAGGGCGAGCTCGCTCAGGAACGTCTCGACCGAATTGTACCTCAGTGCAAACCGGGACATCTGCTCGATATCCTCTATCCGCATCTCGGCGTTGGGGTAGTTATTGTAAAGGTAGTCCTCGTAGCCGTTCTTCTGGACGTAGTCGATTGCGGACGACGGGGAGGCGAGGTAGTGTTCCGACCGCAGCTCGCCGAGCATTCCGACGAAGCGGCTGAAGCCTTCGGCAGACTTCCTCGGGACGAGACGGTATGACTCGGCTACCGCGTCGACCGGGTTTGCCGACTTCGCGACGGATTCCCAGATCTTTCCGGCGGTGATGTTGCCGACCCCCCGGATCAGCTTGAGGACCCTCCTCCAGCTGATCTCGTCGGACGGGTTGGAGATGATCCTGAGATACGAGACGATGTCCTTGACGTGGGCCTGCTCGAAAAACTTCAGGCCGGAGCGTACCTCAAACGGGATGCCCCGCCTCTGGAGCTCCATCTGGAGCTGCATCGACTGGTAGTGGGAACGGTAGAGCACCGCAATCTCGTCAAAGGCCCTGCCGTCGGAATTCATGTCGACGATCACAGAGCCGACGAACGCGGCCTCCTCGAAGACGTCCTTGAGCGGCACCACGCTAGGCGTCTCCCCGGCCTGCCGGACGGCATGGAGCTCCTTCGAAAACTGCCTGCGGTTGTTTGCGATGCTGCGGTTGGCGAGGTAGAGTATCTCCGGCGCGGACCGGTAGTTCGTCGTCAGCTTGAAGATGACCGCGTCCGGATACCGGTCGGGGAACTTCAGGATATTCTCGAAGTTGGCCCCCCTGAATGAGTAGATCGACTGGGCGTCGTCTCCCACCACCATCAGGTTCCGGTCGCCTCCGACGGTGAGGTCGATGATGTCGGACTGCAGTTTGTTCGTGTCCTGGTATTCGTCGACAAGGATATGTCTGAACTTCAGAGAGTAATATTCCCGGATGGTATCGTGTTCCGCAAAGATCTTCCTCCAGGACAGAAGAAGGTCGTCGAAGTCCAGCAGGTTCAGCGACAGCTTCTTTTTTTCGTACAGGGCGATCACCTTCCCGATCTCCTCCAGCGCGTTGACGAAATGGGGGAACCGCAGCGTGACGATGTCGGCGTCCGTCAGTTCGGTGTTTTTGGCAAGGCTGCAGATTTCAGAAAAGACCGCTCCCCGCGGGAGCACCACCTCCTTCCTGAATATCTCCGCGACACAGGTCTCGAAGAGCTCCCGAGAGTCCTCCCGGTCGATTATCGAAAACCCCTGCCGGTACCCGGCAAGGGGGTGATGCTGTCTCAGGATCAGGTTGGCGACATGATGGAACGTGCCGCCGAAAAGGCCGATGATGTTCCTTGCCGCGAGCTGTTCGGCCCTCCGCATCATCTCCCTGGCTGCCTTGTTCGTGAAGGTCAGAAGAAGGATGTTCTCCGGACGGGCGCCCGCCTCGATCAGCCGCGCCACCCGATAGGTGACGACCCTGGTCTTGCCGCTGCCTGCACCGGCGAGCACGAGCGCCGGCCCTTTTTCATGCATTACCGCGGCATGCTGTTCCGGATTCAGGTCCTTTTCGTAATCGACCGGGAAGGCTGAAGGCTCCCTCCGGAGATAATACTTCTTCATGGGTGATATTGTAACAGAGGGCGGCCTTTTCACGGAGAGGTCCCTGCTGCGACCCCCAAGGGGAGAGCATGCTCAGTCACATCCTCTCGCATCAGGAAGGAGGTGAGGGACGCTCTCCCCTCCTGTATGAAACGACAGGGATAAGGCGGCGTGTGCGCCGCAGAGGTTCTCATATTTTCCCGGACCCGGGTGTGTGTATTTATGGGACCGGTACGGTTTATAATATCCCCATGAAAATAATCGTTGCGCGCGTGCAAGAGGAAGGGGGCTGACTCCGATGGCCGAGGGAAGCACCGGAAAGAACGACGGCAAGGCTGCGCGCGAGGCGATGGAAATCCTCCTGAGCGTGCTCCCGAAGACCGAAAAAGAGATTTACCATATCGCCCATTCCTTCGGGCTGATATCCAGGGAAACGGGCATCCCGATCGAGCGCGCCATGGATTTCATTAGCGCCTGGAGCGAGAGGCTGAGGACCGCGGTTCCCGACTTCAAGGAACGCTACCCGCGCTATCGAAAGCCCTCACTGTACCGCTACCAGGTGCAATATGCGGTGCGGAGCGCCTATAAGAGGGTCCAGGAGATGCCGTCGTCGCGCAAGTTCACCTCCCTGACGGGCAAGCGCGTGCCGCCGGCCTCATTCTGGGACAGATCCGCCGGCCCCGCGGGAGAGAGACCCGGCAAAAAAAGCGGGTAGGAAGCCCGAGAATATCCTCAACCGACGGAGCGGCTGCGAATGCCCTCCGGTTTTTCTTCCCCCCCCACAGCTGACTCGCCGGGTGACAGCCGTCCCATTGATGACAATAATGCAGGAAGACTGACAACAATGGTGTTCTGCGCGGCCCTGCTGCAGCCAAGTTCCCGATGCCCCGGCATTTTTTTATGGCACGGCAATTGCGAATATCTATCCCGAACGGGTGCAGTGTTCCGGCGGCGTCACGAACGGAACTGACAGTATCGGCTGCGATCAGTCTGAAGGACGCCTTCCTGGCGATAGGGAGGGGCTATGAGTCCGCGGGAGGCCCGACGGTCCTTGCCGCTTGCCATTTACAGCCTTGCAAGCGGCGGCGACTGGACGCAGGCCCATGCGATGGTGATCTCATCCGGCATCCCGAGGCATTGCTGCTCGATGAGCCGTTCTCGGCCCTCGACGACCCTCTCCGGAGCGAGATGGGGCGTTTTCTTCAGGAGGTGAGGCGGCGGTTCGGTATACCGGTTGTCCTCGTGACGCACGCCGTGGAAGAAGCGGCACTTCTTGCCGACACGATTATCGTATATTCTCACGGCAAGGTCGCCCGGACAGGATCGGTTGAGCAGGTGGCACACCGGCCTGCGGGCCGGGAAGTCAGGATGCTGGTCGGCGTGTAGATCAACTCATTCCCCCTTGTCTGCCGCCGGCATATGATGATCAATGAACTTTTCGGCCGGCGTTCGCCATATTCTTCTCCGCTCAGTCTTGATAAAAAAACGCCCGAAAAGGTATAGTATCGAATTAAAATTGATAGAGGGCGTATCCCTTGTGGTTTTGCCACGGGGACAGCGGGCGAATAAAGACGATAAAGAGTGCCCGCATCAGATCCCCTGCGGACGTGAGGCAGGGCAGACCAATTCTCCGGAGGTGTCGGATGTTTACAGGACTGGCTTACGCAATGGGGCCTGCCCCGCAGGGCGGACAGGGCGCTGGCGGACTCATGGGCTTCCTTCCTCTGATTCTGATCTTCGTGATCTTCTACTTTCTGCTCATCAGACCCCAGCAGAAGCGGGCGAAGGAGCACAAGACCATGCTCGACAACCTCAAGAAGGGCGACAAGGTGATCACATCCGGGGGAGAATACGGGGTAGTGGAAGAGGTTAAGGCCAACACGGTCGTCGTCAAGATCGGCGAAAACGTCAAGGTGAAGTACGGCAAGGCCTACATTGCCGCGCTGAGGCAGTCGGACGACGAATAGCCGCGCCGCGTTCCGCCGGAAAAGGCCGCGCCGCGGTCTCTCCCGGTCCCGTCTACCCGTGACGAAGTGAGTATGCAGATGCAGACAGAGCAGTTTGAAGATATATTTGCGGAGGTTCAATGAAAAAGAATATTCTCTGGAGGGTCCTGTTCATAGGGGTTACGTTACTGGTTGCGGCGGTCTTCTTCCTTCCGAATACCCCGGTCTTTCATTATATGCCGGAGTGGTGGAAGACGAGCATGCCGGACAAAGGCATCATCCTCGGGCTCGACCTGCAGGGCGGCCTGCATCTCGTGTACGAGGTGCAGGGAGACAAGGCGGTCGAAACCCAGACCGACGGGTATGTCCGCATGATCAACGACACGCTCTCAAAGAAGAAGATCGAGGCGACGGCAAAGCGGAACGGCCTGAATATCGAGGTCTCTCCCTCTGGCCCGCAGATGGCGTCGACGATAAGGGACATTTACCCGATCCTCGATACCGTTTCGACCGGCCAGACGCTTGTCCTCAAGATCTCGGATAAAGAGGCTGCGAGGATCAGGGCCAGTGCCGTCGACCAGGCGCTCGAGACGATCAGAAACAGGATAGACCAGTTCGGCGTTTCCGAGCCTACGATCCAGAGGCAGGGAGAAAACGAGATCGTCGTGGAACTGCCGGGGGTCAAGGACCCCGCACGGGCGATCAAGCTGATCGGCAGCACGGCCCAGCTCGAGTTCAAGATCGTCGACGACACGTCTTCGGTAGCGGCCCAGATCCCGGGTTCGGTCGAGCCGGGCGACGAGGAGAAGATCCAGAAGGAGTTCGCCGACAAGATCCCGGCGGACGACGAGATACTCTTTGAGAAGAAGGTGAACCGGGAGACCGGCGCGGTCACCAGGACTCCGCTTCTCCTGAAAAAGCAGGCGGCGCTCACCGGAGACCTCCTCAGCGACGCGAGGGTGAGCCTCGATACGCGCATGGGCGGCGAGCCGTACGTCTCGATCTCGTTCAACCCCGAAGGCGCGAAGCTCTTCGACCAGGTTACCGCCGCGAACGTCAAGAAGAGGCTTGCGATCATCCTCGACAATACCGTCTATTCCGCGCCGGTGATCCAGGAAAGGATCTCGGGCGGCAACGCCCAGATTACCGGCAATTTCTCGATGGACGAAGCGAAGGACCTGAGCATCGTGCTGAAGGCGGGGGCCCTGCCGGCGCCGCTGAACATGCTTCAGAATGTGACGATCGGCCCCTCGCTCGGCGAAGACTCGATCCGGGCCGGCATGATCGCCGGACTGATCGGAACGGTTGCGGTCATCCTCTTCATGGTTATCTATTACAAGCTTTCCGGCGTGATCGCGGACTTTGCCCTGGTCCTGAACATCGTTTTGCTCTTCGGCGCGATGGCGTCGCTCAACGCGACGCTCACCATGCCGGGCATCGCGGGCATCATCCTCGCCATCGGCATGGCGGTCGATTCGAACGTGCTGATGTTCGAGAGGATCCGTGACGAGATCAGGACCGGCAAGACCCCGAAGTCGGCGGTCGACTCCGGCTATCATAAGGCCTTCTGGACGATCTTCGACTCGCACGTCACGACTCTTATCACCGCCGCGGTGCTCTTTCAGTTCGGCACCGGACCGATCAAGGGCTTTGCGGTCACACTGAGCCTCGGCGTGCTGATCAATCTGTATACGGCGCTGATCGGGACGAAGACGGTATTCGATATCATCAATCTGCGGCGCGACGTCAAGAAACTGAGCATATAGGAGGCAGGATGTTAGAGATTATAAAAAACACCAATATAGATTTCATGGGGAAGAGGAAGTTCGCCTTTGTCTTCTCCGGCATCCTCTCGATCATCGGCATCATCGCGGTCATACAGGTCGCCAACGGGCGCGCAAACCTCGGGATAGACTTCGCCGGCGGCACTGCGATCCAGCTGAAGTTCGCGAAACCGGTCAACCTTGCCGCGGTCAGGGGCGCACTGGAAGGCGGCGGGGTGAAAGACTTCGAGCTCCAGGATTTCCCGGGGACGAACAAGGTGCTTATCCGGGTGAAGAAGTTCGAGAGCGAACTCGGGAAATCGGGCGACGCGATCACCGGCATCATCAAGGAAAAACTGCCTGACAACCCCTATGTGGTCGATTCGACCACTGAGATAGGGCCGAAGGTGGGCGGCAAGCTCAGGGCGGACGCGGCAAAGGCGATCGGCATGTCGGTCATCGGCATCCTCATCTATATCGCGATCAGGTTCCGTTTCAATTTCGCCGTCGGCGCGACGATCGCGACGTTCCACGACGTGCTTGCGGTCCTCGGCGTGTTTTATCTCCTGGGACGTGAGATCAACCTCATCGTAGTGACCGCGCTGCTCACTATCGCGGGATATTCGCTCACTGACACCGTCGTGGTTTTCGACCGTATAAGGGAAAACATGAAGCTGAGGGTTAAGGACTCGGTCGAGGCGATCATGAACGTCAGCATCAACGAGGTGCTCTCAAGGACGATCGTCACATCTCTTACCGTATTCATTTCTTCTCTTGCGCTATTCCTGTTCGGCGGGGACGTGATCCACGATTTCGCCCTTGCGATGCTGATGGGCGTGATCATCGGCACGTATTCCTCGGTCTTCGTGGCAAGCCCGATCGTCCTGGTCTGGAGCGGCAAAAAGAAGCCGCTGGGGAAAAAATAACGGGGGCGGGGGCGTCGCCTGACGGAAGACGGATTCGCGCTGGCTGCGGCCGGCGCCGCCTGCTAGTGCGATGAATAATCGGTGGCTGATAAACAGGACGAATCCCGAATTCCTGCAGTACCTGTCGAAAAGCGCCTCGGTATCGCCTCTTTTTGCCCAGGTACTCGTCAACAGGGGGCTGAAAACCGCGTCAGCCATCTCTGATTTTCTCCGGCCGGGCCTTTCTCTGCTCGGCGATCCTTTTGACATCCCCGGAATTTCGGCCGCTGCGGCCAGGGTCAGGCATGCGGTTGCCGGCGGGGAGCGCATATTCATTCACGGGGATTATGACGCCGACGGCGTTTCTGCCACCTCGATCCTCGTTCTCGTGCTTCGTTCTCTCGGGGCCGATTGCCTCTGGTTCATCCCCGACAGGTTTTCCCACGGTTACGGGTTTCAGCCCCACGGCGTCGCCAGGGCGAAGGAGGCCGGCTCGTCGCTGATCATTACGGTGGATTGCGGAATTACTTCTTTTGAGGCGGCGGCCGCCGCGCGGGAAGAAGGTATCGACGTCATTATCACCGACCATCATGAGCCGGCGAGGGGGCGGCCTTCTGAGCCCGACGTCCTGCTGCCGGAAGCCGCCGCGGTCGTCAACCCGAAAGTGACGGACGCCGGGTCGGCGGTCGAGTTCCTTTCCGGCGCGGGGGTCGCGCTGAAACTCGCCCAGGCGCTCTACCGTGACCGCCCCGAAGACTTGCAGCCGCTCTTCGATCTTGCCGCGCTCGGCACCGTAGCCGATGTCGTGCCGATGACTGGGGAGAACAGGATCATTGTGAGCGCGGGTCTTTCCCTGATCAACGAGGCCCGCCGCCCCGGGGTGCAGGCGCTGCTCAGGGTGGCCGGCATGGAGGGCAGAAACATGAAAACCGGCAGGCTCGCCTTTTCGCTGATCCCGAGGATAAATGCAGCCGGCAGACTTGCCTCGTCGGAGGACGTCGTCAGGCTTCTGACGACCGATTCAGGCGAGGAGGCGGCGGAGCTTGCGCTCTGGCTCGACGGGCTTAATGCGGAACGGCAACGGATAGAAGAGGAGATCTTCCATGCGGCCTGCGCGAGACTGGGGGACGAGGAGGGGGCGGGCGCGATCGTTCTTGCCGGCGTCGGCTGGCACGAGGGGGTCATCGGCATCGTCGCCTCCCGGATTGCCGAACGCTGCTGCCGTCCCGCTGTCGTTCTTTCGGTGAAAGACGGGATCGCGAAAGGTTCGGCCCGGAGCGTGCCTTCTTTCGACATCTGCAGCGCGCTCTCGGAATGCAGGGACCTGCTCATGAGCTATGGCGGCCACAAACAGGCTGCCGGCATAAGGCTTGAGGCCGCGAAACTGGGGGCCTTCCGTGAGCGCCTCGGCCGGCTGGCGGCCTCGCATTCGGCAGAGGGGACGGACGCGGGCATTACGATAGATGCCGATGTGGAACTCCCCGAGATCAATTACGGACTCATGAAGGAACTGAGCATGCTCGAACCGCTCGGGCTCGGCAATCCCGAGCCGCTTTTCGGGGCGAGGATACTGAAGGCCGAATCGCCGAAGGTCGTCGGAAGCAACCACCTGAGGCTGAAGCTACGCCAGCGCGCCTGTCGTCTCGACGCCATAGGATTCGATATGGGCGGCCGCATCGACGACTTCGACCTCTACGGGACGATAGACGCCGCCTTTACCCCGACGATCAACGAATGGAACGGCGGCAGATATCTCCAGCTCGTCCTCAAGGCGATCCGTCCGAGCATATAGGACCTATCTCGAAATTGCTTCCGGCTACAAAAGGCTGAAATCGCGACATGCTGCGTCATCGGACAAAAAAAGTCCTCAACGTAGCGCCGCTACGCCTCCGGGCGTTTCTTTCCTGCTTCCTTGTCTGCCACAATTTCATCTCCTTCTCGCTTCAGAATCAATTTTGAGACAGGTTCTAGCGAAATTGTTCTTGAATACTGCCCTGCCGTAACGGTATATAATAGAGCATGCGGGATACCCTGTCGCTGAAAGAGCTCGTCGAAAAAGTCCGGTCCTACAGCCACGGGAAAGACCTCCGTATTCTCGAAAACGCCTATCATTTTTCGAGGGAGGCGCACTGCAGCCAGAAACGGAGCGAGGGGTCGCCCTACATCCGGCATCCCCTCGCCGTGGCATATATCCTCGCCGACATCAAGATGGACCTCTCCTCTCTTGCGGCCGGGCTCCTGCACGACACGATAGAAGATACGAACACCACGATCGAGGACGTCCGGCGCCTCTTCGGGAAAGAGGTCGCCTTTATCGTCGAATCTCTCACGAAACTCTCGAAGGTCGAATTCAAGACCAAGAAGGAGGCGCAGGCCGAAAATTTCCGCAAGATGCTGCTGGCGATGTCGGAAGATATCCGGGTGATCCTGATCAAGTTCGCCGACCGGCTCCACAACATGCGCACTCTTCAGCACCTTCCGGAAAACAAGCGGCAGAGGATTGCCGCCGAGACGCTCGAGATTTACGCCCCGCTCGCCAACCGGCTCGGCATCGGCTGGTTGCGGACCGAGTTCGAGGACCTCAGCTTTAAATTCCTTATGCCCGACCTCTACGACGAGCTTGTCAGGAAGGTCGCCAAGCGGAAAGAGGAGCAGGAAGGTTACATCCGGGAACTCATGGACCTTATCACGAAGAAGCTGGGGGAAGAAGGTCTGCCGGGCAAGGTGACCGGGAGGGTGAAACATCACTACGGCATCTACCAGAAGATGCAGAAGCAGAGGATCACCTTCGAGCAGGTGCATGACGTGATAGGCCTGCGGATCCTCACCGACACCAAGGCCAACTGCTACGCGATCCTCGGCCTGATCCATTCGCTCTGGACGCCGATCCCCGGGAGGTTCAAGGATTACATCGGCGTTCCGAAATCCAACATGTATCAGTCTCTGCATACGACGGTGATCGGGCCGAAGGGCGAGCGGGTCGAATTTCAGATCCGGACCGAGGAGATGCACCGGATCGCCGAAGAGGGCATCGCCTCCCACTGGAAGTACAAGGAGAAGGGGGAGCTCGACGAAAAGAGCAGCAAATACATCTCCTGGCTGAGGGACCTCGTGCAGGTCCAGAAGGAGGTGCCGGACGCAATGGACTTTCTCGAGGCGGTCAAGGGCGAGGTGGTGCCCGAGGTCGTCTATGTCTTCACCCCCAAGGGCGAGATCAAGGAGATGCCGATCGGGTCCACCCCGGTGGATTTTGCCTATGGCGTCCATACCCAGGTCGGCCACCGCTGCGTAGGCGCGAAGATCAACGGGAAGATCGTCCCGCTCCGGTACAAGCTGAAAAACGGAGACACGATCGAGATCATCACCTCCCAGACGCACGGCCCGAGCAGGGACTGGCTGAAGTTCGTGGTTACGCAGAGGGCGAAGACGCGCATCAAGCAGTGGATAAAGGCGGAGGAGCGACATCAGAGCGTCGAGCTCGGGATCAAGCTCCTCGAATCGGAACTGCGGAAGCACAACATGAGCAACGCCCTCATGAGATCCGACGAGATCCTCACTGCGGCGAAATCGCTCGGGATGAACTCGCTCGAAGACCTCTTCGTCTCGGTAGGCTTCGGCAAGGTCTCTCCCCATCAGGTCGTCAACCGGCTGATGCCCGAAAAGACGGCCGAAGAGCCCGAGCCGGTCAGGGTCCGGAAGCCGGCGAAGGAGCAGAAGGGCGTCAGTATCAGGGGGATCGACAACGTCCTCTACCATACCGCCAAATGCTGCTATCCCGTGCCGGGAGACAATCTCGTCGGCTTCGTCACGATCGGCAAGGGAGTCACGGTCCACCGCAGGGACTGCGCGAACCTCGAGAGGCTCGTAGTCGAGGAGGCGAGGCTTGTCGACGTCGAGTGGCAGTCGTCGGCCGATTCGACCGCCAACGCGAGGCTGTTCCTCGAGACCGTAGACAAGCCGGGGGTGCTGGCGAACCTTTCGGCCCTCATCTCTTCGATCAACATCAACATAAGCCACCTGGAGGCGGCGTCGACCCAGGACCAAAAGAGCCATATCACGTTCATCATCGAGGTCAGAGACCTCGGCCAGCTTCGGACGCTCATCCAGAAGATCAGCCAGATGGAGGGCATACTGAGGGTCAGGCGGTGAGGGCTGCGCGGGTGAAGCCCTATCGTTGGTGCGCCGGGAGAGTGAAATAATCCATTTTGGTGGTATATAATTAGGTAAGTCCGCATGAGAAGGAGAAACAACGCATGAAGAAGTATGCTGTCCCGCCCTGTCTGCTGGCGGTCCTGTTATCGCTGTTCGCATTCAGCGCGACGGTTTATGCCTTCGGAGGCTGCGAGGAGGATTGCCAAAAGTGCCACTCGCTCGAAAAAAAGGAAGTCCGCCAGATACTCACGAAGCTCAGGGCCGACGATGCGGACGTGCTGGATATCAAGATGAGTCCGGTGCGGGGACTCTGGGAGGTCACCGTCGACGAGAAGGGCAAGAAAGGGGTGCTCTATGTCGGCTTTTCGAAGAAGTATGTCATGCCCGGCCCCATCTTTGCCGTGGATACCGCCGAGAACAAGACGCAGGAGAGCCTCAGCGCGGCGAACAGGCCGGCGGACCGGTATATCGACGTTTCAAAGATCCCTCTTGACGACGCCCTTGTCATGGGCGATCGGAACGCGCCGAAGAGGGTAATCGTTTTCACCGACCCCGACTGCCCGTACTGCGCTAAGCTGCACGCCGAGCTAAAGAAGGTGGTTACCGAAAGGAGGGACATCTCCTTCTATCTGAAACTGATGCCGCTGCCGTTTCACCCCGACTCGCATTGGAAGTCCGAGAGTATCGTCTGCGCGAAGTCGCTTGAGATGCTCGACCTGAACTTCTCGAAGAAACCGGTCCCGAAGCCCTCCTGCACGACAAAGGTGGTGGATGAGACGATCAGGGTCGGCAAGGAACTCGGGATCACAGGGACGCCCACACTGATCATGCCCGACGGGCTTGTAGTGTTCGGGACACGCGACGCCAAAACGATCGAGCGCCTCGTTTCGGAGTCGGGAAAGAAGGGATAGCCGTGAGAGTTTCCCCTGGACATCTCGCCGCACTCCTTGCAGGTGCCCTTGTCCTTCTTCCTGCGATTGCCTTTGCCGGGGTCAAGGTGGAGCTCAAGAACGGCAGGACGATCATTGCCGATTTCTGCGAGGAGACCGGGGCGGTGCTGACCTGCTCAAAGATGGGCGGCTCATTCGAGATCGAAAAGAAGGACATCGTCCGGACCCGGGAAATATCGGGCGGAGGAGAATATGAAGGGGCGCCAGAGGCGCCTTCGTCGCCGCACGCGGCGGAACCGGAGCTGAGGGCGCCGGAAAAGGGAGCGCAGAAGGAAGCGTCTCCGGGCGAAGGGACCGGCAGGCTCGAGGAGATCAGGAAGCAGAAGGCGGCAGTCGCCCCGGAGAGGGAGAAACTGCTGAAGGAGCGTGAGAAGCTGCAGGAAGAACTGAAGACGGCCCCTGACTGGATGCCGACCAAACAATACGAAGAACTGCAGAAGAAGAATGCCGAACTCGACAAGAAGATCAAGAAGTATAACGAAGAGGTCGGCGGGCTTAACCGGGAAGAAAAGGCCATCACCGGCAAAGACGAGCAGAAGAAGGACTGAGCCGGGGGATCACGCCTTTGCCCTGACCCTTCGGCGCTGACAGGTTTTCTGTGAAACCGCGGGATCGGCCATACCTCCGATGAAAATCCTCCAGATCATCTATGAAAGCGACGGCAGCCCCTTCGGGGTGGGGGGAGCAGGTGTTCGCGCTTACGAGATATACACCAGACTGAGGGCGCGACACGAGGTCACATTCCTCTGCATGAGATATCCGGGAGCCCGGGACGGCGAGCACCGGGGGGTGATGCATACTTTCGCCGGCACGGACCGTGGGGGGCTTACGAGGAGCGTAATTGCGTATACCATGGAAGCCGCACGGTTTGTCAGGAGGCGGGGAGGCGACTTTGATGTTATCGTCGAAAACTTCCTGCCCTCCACTCCGTTTTTTTCCGGACTCCTGTCGAAGACACCGGTGGTCCTTCAGGTCCAGGGTGTCATGTACGGGCATGTATTCAGGAAGTTCAACCCTTTCTATTCCCTCCCCCTCTACGCGGTGGAGAAATGGTATCCTTCGCTCTACGACCGGTTCATCTTCGTCTCCGGGGTGACGAAGGAGAAGGTGATGCGGGGAATGAGGAGGAGCGCGAGGTTCTGCCGGGTCATACCGAACGGGATCAACAGGGAACTGTTGACGCATGAGGCGCAGCAGGGCGATTACATCCTCTTTTTCAGCAGGCTGGACTCCTACACGAAGGGACTCGACATCCTCCTTGATGCATTTGCCGGGCTGGCGGCCGAATTCCCGGATGTGAGACTCGTAATGGCCGGGCATGAGACCGACAGCTTTAAAGGGCTCGTGGCGAAGCTTCCCCCGGGCGTAAAGGGAAGGGTAGCCCATGCGGGGTTTCTCACGGGACCGGATAAGACCGCCCTGCTCGCGGGGGCGAGGGCGGTGGTGCTGCCTTCGCGGCACGAGTCGTCCCCTGTGAGTATCGTGGAAGCCGCGGCCTGCGGCAAACCGCTCATCGTCAGCGACATCCCGGAGATGGCGTTTGTAAAAGAAAACGGGTTCGGTCTCTCTTTCCCTTCAGGTTCGGCCTCCGGCCTGAAGGAGACAATGAGACGCCTTCTGGCCGACAGTGCCCTGAGGACCGAACTGGGCCGGAGGGGGCGGGGGTATGCGGGCCGGTTCCTCTGGGACGACATTGCCGTGGAATTCGGGAATGCTTTAGAATTAATCGCGGATGAAAAAAGGTAACCGAAAAAAGCCCTCCGGGAGGATGATGGCACAACCCGTCGCCGGGGCCGGCGGGGGAAACCGCGCCAGAAATCTTTTGCCGGCATTGTTCCTTGCGGTGGTAACGTTTCTTGCCTATGCGGCGTCCTTGCACGGGACGTGGGCATTTGACGATACTGCGATCGGACAGTATGTCAGCGTGCAGAATGCCCTCAACCTCCGCCTCGGTTACCGGAAAATCGCCTATCTCTCATTCCTTTTGAACCGATGGATAGACCCGGTGAGTCCCGTCAACTATCGGATCACGAATATCGCCATCCATATCTGCAACGCTCTTCTCCTATACGCCATTTCGATGAAGACCCTGGGACTGCCGGCATGGAAGGAAAAATACGGCGAATATCGTTTCGGCGTTTCCCTGGTGACGGCGACGGTCTTTGCCCTTCATCCGATCAACATCAACGCCGTGTCCTACGTTGTGCAGCGGATGACTTCCCTGGCTGCGATGTTTGTGCTTCTGGCCCTTCTCTGCTATCTTTCCGCCAGAAGCTCGCGCGGCGCAGCGCGGACCTCGGCCCTGTACGTTTTGTCGGGTCTGTGCGTCCTGCTGGGGATATTTTCGAAAGAGAACGCGGTTATGGCGATACCGCTGATTATCCTTTATGATTTCGTATTCCTCAGCGTCCCCGCAAATAAGAGGTTTTTCATGACGGTCGGGGCGATTGTCGGAGCGGGACTGATGCTCATCGGCGCAGCTTCCCTGGTTCTCGAATTTCATAAAGCGGCGGGCGGCCTCGTCGAATCTTTTCTCCACCCGCTTCGCCCCATCGAGCCCCGCGACTGGACGGCGGTCGACGTCTACTGGAGCCCGGTGCAGCACGTCCTGACGGAGTTCCGGGTCATCGGCCGATATATCTTTCTTCTGTGCGTCCCGTTGCCGAGATATCTTGTCTTCGACTGGTGGGGCTTCCCGGTTTCCACCGGAATTATCTCGCCTCTTACTACGCTGGTCTCGTTCGCGTTCCTTGTTTCCCTGTTTCTGCTCGCGGTTGTTACCGTGAGGAAGCTGCCCTTTCTCTCGTTCGGGCTGCTCTGGTATTTCATCGGGCTTTCCCTTGAGAGCTTTATCGCACTGGGGTCGGACCTGTATTTCGAGCACCGGAACTACCTGCCGTTTGCCGGGCTTGCGCTGGGTTTGACGGCGCAGGCGATCATCAGTCTGACCCGTGAGGCGCCGAAGAGGAAAGCCGTATGGTCCGCTGCGTGCGTCATCGCGCTTGTGCTCGGGGGATTGACGTTCCAGCGCAACCTTGTCTGGAAAGACTCGGTGACGCTCTGGAAGGACACGGTCGACAAGACCGGGGGGAACCTTCGTGCGATGATTGCGCTCGGCAATTCCTATCTCAAGATATCGGACCTCCATACGGCCCAAAAATGGTATAAGGAGGCCGCCACCCTCAGCGCAAAGGAGGAGAGGGCGGGGTACCTGCACGATTCCCTCTACAGTCTGGGCATGGTCGATCTTTTTACGGGGGACCTTGCCGACGCCGCAAAGGTGATTGAGGTGATGAAACGGACGATAGAGGGCTCGCATACTTCAGACATTATGGAGGGGCTTTACCTCTCGCTTTCCGGCGACCACGACGGTGCGATACGGCAGCTCCAAGGCGCCCTCCCTTCAACGGGAGGCCTGGACAGGGTGATCGTGTATACCCTTCTGGGCGATGCGCTTGTGCGGAAAGGGGACCCCCGGGAGGCGATCGCAAAATATAAAGAGGCGATCCGTCTCGATCCGTCTTTTGCCGCCGCCTACTATGGTCTCGGCACGGCGTATCTGGGGATGAAGGACCTGAAGGGGGCAGAGGAGTATATGATGAGGACCCTTGCCCTTGATCCGCTCAATCCCCTCGCGCTTGCCGATATGTCCGATATCCAGTTGATCAAGAAAGAGCCGCCGGAGAAGGCCGAGCAATTCGCGGCCAAGGCGGTCGCCCAGTCGCCCGCCCAGTTCCCGCCGTATCTTGCCATGGCGACCGTGCTGGTCGTGATGGGAAAGGAAGCGGAGGCGGAAAAATTCTACCGGCAGGCGTCGGAGCACGGCGCGAAGGACTATCTCATTCCTCTGAGCAAGGCGAGGGCATATTATCTGAAGGGGGACGGGGGAAAGGTGAAATACTACACGGAGAAAGTGCTGTCGATGGAGGACGCTCCCCAGCCGCTGAAGCGGTCACTCGGCGGTCAGCGCTGAGATCCCCCGGATCGGGGCGCATCTCTGTTGTCATCCTTCTGTTTTTCCAGGTCGAGCTCCATCAGCGCTATCTTTTGGCTTAACTCTTTGATCTTTCCTTTGAGGTCGGAGATGACGGAGGAAAAATAAATCAGCGCGAGGATGAGACAGAAGATGATCCAGGCGAAAACCAGCGCGGGCGGATACCCTATGTGGAGCGCCCGGGCAAACGGGTCGATAATCTTGTCGGCGGCCGCGCTTGCCATGAGCACGATTGCGACCCCGAACCAGGCAATGGACATCTCTTCCCTGAAGCGCCTCCGCCTGACCAGCTCAAATACGATGGCAAACAGAACCAGTCCGGAGACGAGCAGCATTATCCTGATCGCCGCAGGCATCTATCTGCCCCTTCCCCTGACCAGCACCATGATAATGGCGAGAAACATCTTCAGGACGTACAGGAGCGGTCTGAAGCCGCTGTGCATCGACTTGCCTGAGAGGTTTTCTTTCATCGTCACCGGCGCTTCGACGATGCGGAACTCTTTCTTGTGGAGCGCCATGATGATGTTGACGTCCGGGTAATCGAGCGGATAATTATCGCCTTCCGCAAGATAAGAGAACGCCCGCCGGCGAAAGAGCTGAAACCCGGACGTGGGATCGGTGATGGGTATCCCGGTGTAGGCCTTTGCGACCAGGGAAAAGAGCATCACACCCGTTCTTCTCAGTATCCCCATTTTGTATCCGGTCCCGGTAAACCTCGACCCGATCACCACGTCGGCGTCGTGGGCCTGCATCGCCGCCACGAGGCTCGCCGCGGTGGAAGGGATATGCTGGCCGTCTCCATCCATCGTGATCACGTATTCGTAGTCCCTTTTCTTGGCGAAGCGGAAACCCGTCTGCAGGGCGGCCCCATAGCCAAGATTAAACGGATGGTTGATCACCGTCGCGCCTTCGCGGTAGGCGATGGGCCCCGTCTGGTCCGTCGATCCGTCGTTGACGACGAGGATGTCCGCCTGCGGCAGGTTTTCCCGTATCGCTCCGATCACGTCCCGTAGGGTTCTTTCTTCATTATAGGCGGGCAGGATAACCAGTGGCGTCATGCATTCTCTCCCCGGACGGCTGTACAGTATGAAAGCCGGAAACCCATTCTCGATCATTATACTTAAGTTGACGAAGGGTTCGCAAGGAGGCATGCAGACGCGAATTTGCGGTGATGAGGCCTGTTGGAAGGGTGAGGTGTATTTGAAATCGCGGTCGCGCATCTGGTATTCTTAGAACTTTAAGGGGACAGACACCTTGCGGCAGGCCTCTTTCGCCCTTCGCATGCAGTAAGGATGGGTCAACCGGCTGCTGCGGATTTGTTTTGGAGGCCGCGTCGAGTTCCTTGACATGGGATGGTGAATTCATTAATCTGTATTGTACTCGCTTGAATTGAGGTGCTGATGCGCAACCGAATAATCGCTGTAAATATATTCATAATCTCCCTTTGTTTTTTTCTGGGGGGGCTTGGCGATCTCTCTGCTGAAGGATTGCCTGAGCATTCCTATCGGGTGGCTTTCTTTGGGGGTGAGCCCGGGACGGTGCGTCCTTCCAGGCGGCCGCGGCCTCAACAGACTGCCCCGCAGCCGTCTGCTCCGGCGTCGGAACCTGCCGCTCAGCCGGCAACTGCGACTCCCGAGCCGGCTTCCGGAGTCCCGGCAGCACCTTCTGTCCCTGCCGAGCCTGCAGCAGCGGCGCCTGCCGCCCCCGAGCTTCCTGCGTCCTCGCGGCCGGCGATGCCTTTTGCGCCCACTGTGCCTTCGACCGCTCAACCGGCGGCGTCCCAGCCTGTACAGCCGGTGGCGCAGCCTGCCGCGCCCTCATCGCCAGCGATTCCCGGCGCCGGTGCGGTGCCGCCCGGCACGCAGGCCGTCCGTCCCGCCGCGCAGCCATTCGTATCTCCGCCTCCCCGGCCGCAAGCGGCCAGGAGCGGAGAGGTGAGCTTCAACTTCGACGATGCCGACGTCTATTCGGTGATACAGACGATTTTCGGGGACGTGCTCAAGGTGAATTACATCGTGGACGCGAACGTCAAGGGGAGGGTGACCTTCCGGTCGGTCGAGCCGGTGTCGAAGGGTCGCGTGCTTCCCCTCATGGAGGTGATCCTGAGGCTCAACGGCATCGGGATCGTGGAAGAAGGAGGGTTATACCGGATAGTGCCGATAGCGGACATTTCGAAAGAGCCGGCTGCCGTCGGCCTCGGCAGAAACCCCGACGACGTGAAGATCACCGGGAAGGCCCTTGTCCAGATCGTGCAGGTGAAATATATACAGTCCTCCGAGATGGTGAGGGTGCTTACGCCGTTTCTTTCGAAGAACGCCACGATTGTCGATGTGCCGAAGAGCAACTATGTGATCATCGTGGACACCGATGCGAACGTCAAGAGGCTGCTCGAGCTTGTAAGGGTTTTCGACAGCGAAGAGCTGAAAGAGGTGACACCGAAGGTCTTCGTCTATCCCGTCCAGAACAGTAAGGCAAAGGACGTTGCCGCGCTCCTCCAGCAGATATTTCAGGGGCAGAAATCCGCTGCGGCCGCCCCCAAGACGACTGCGCCGGCCAGGGCCACGCTCCCGGGGCAGCAGCCTCATCCGGCGGGACAGGCGACGGCACAGCCCCAGGTCTCGATGGGGATGCAGGCGGGGGAGGCGCTGGTCTCGGACGTTACGAGGATCATCCCCGACGAGGTGACGAATTCGGTCGTCATCCTGGCCACGCCCGAGGACTATGCTCTCATATACGACACCATCCAGAAGATCGATATCCCGCCGAGACAGGTGATGATCGAAGGGCTGATAGTCGATATCACCCTGTCCGACAATCTGAGTTACGGGCTTTCTTGGTCGGTGAATACCGATGTCAGGTTTTCAGGGATTAAACCTTTTACGAACGGGGTGAACCTCACCGGCAATGCTTTTAACAATGCGCTATCCGAAACCCCTTCGACCAAAGGATTTACTTTCATAGGCAGGGACCCCTCAGGGAATGTGCGTGCGGTCCTTACCGCCCTTGAGGACAGCTCCAGGGCAAAGGTGGTCGCCGCGCCGCACATCCTGGTATCGGACAACCGCGAGGCGAGGATCCAGATAGGGCAGCAGGTCCCGCTGGCGACTTCTCAGACCGCGCAGATTACCGGGACATCAACGGGAACGGCGAGCAATACCCCGGTATACGGCACCACTACCGTCCAATATAAAGATATCGGAATAATTCTCAAGGTGAAGCCCCAGGTGAACGACAGCGGACTGATCTCTCTTGAGCTTTCCCAGGAGATATCAGCGATCAGCTCCCAGACGGTGACCGTCGGCGGGCTTGGAGAGGTTGCGATCGACAAGACGGAGGCGACGTCGAACCTCGTGGCCAGGGACGGCGAAACGATCATCATCGGCGGCCTGATAAGAGAAGACAATTCTCACGGGGCGACGGGACTGCCGTTTCTCAGCAGGATCCCTGTCCTCGGCGCCCTCTTCGGCAACAAGTCCGATACCGTCACAAGAAAAGAGACGATCATCCTCCTTACGCCCCACGTGATAAGGACCCAGCAGGAGGCGGGCGATGTCACTTCGAGCTATATAAGGCGCTATAAAGGGGCGACGAAGGACAATGAGATCGACAGGCTGATCAGGGAGCGCGACGGGAAGGACCAGCTGCCGCACGGCTCGCTGAAGGACGAGAGGCCGGGGGTGACTCCGGCGCCTCAGGATATGCCGGTCAAATAGATTGAGCGGGCCGGCCCTCCGCCCGATTTTGCCCGGGACCGGGCGAACTGCGAGTTTGCAGGGTTATGACCTGCCTTGTGCGCGGGCGGGTATAAGATTATATCTTTTATGTTTGCTGATTATGGGAGGAAGGGCTGTTGCTGAGACGGCTCCCGGAGAGCATTTTGGGGCAGAGGGAACGGAAAGTGTATAGCAGGAAACACAGTCTGTGTGTATTGCGACACACCCGGGAGAGAGGACTTATCGTGTTATTGTTTAAAATCAACAGATTAAGCAACAGAGGGCATGCCATTAAGGTGCGTGTTTAATGGCATGCTAATTGCAAACAAATTCTCATAGTAAAAATGCCGTAAGAGAGCAAAAAAAGCTTGACATACGATACTCTAGATAATATCTTATACGTGATTTGCCAAGAGTGTGAAATGGATAGGGAAAGAGGTATAAAAGGCGGTGAGGTTAAAGGTTGCTGGTTTGGCATTTTTTTGCTTGATTATTTTTTGCGGATGTTCTATAAAAGAGACTGTAAAAAATACCTCGGAACAGGAGCTGAAGGAAAGGGGAGCCATGTACTGGGGATATATCTGCAACCAGCAGTTTGACAAGGCGTATGAATTTGAGTATCCTTTATACAGAAAAACGGTCAGTATGGTCGACTATATCAGGCGATTCCGGCCCAATGTGCACTGGAAAAATGCCTCAATCGAGAAAATAGAGATGCAGGACGAAACGGCAATGATGCAAATTAAAGTCGATACCGATATCAAGTTGATGTCGACGAAGATGGCGAAGAAAGCCGAGATCACCCCTCAGGTGGTGCTGGACGAGAAATGGATACGGGTCGATGGCGTGTGGTATCATGTCCCGCAGCAGTTCAAGGGAGCAAAGTAAAGAGGTCTGATTATGGATCTGACTTATAAACTTGCTGAAGATAAGGAGGTGAGATACCAAGAGGGATCAAAGGGCGTTTATTTGTTTACAGGCAATGTTATTAAATATCTCTCCTTAGAGAGAAACAATGTATTAATTCAAGGAAAAAGGAGGAATTAGATGTTGATTACACGAAAAAGTATTTTTGCTGTTCTGATCGCCTTATTTGTCCTGGCCGGATTCGGAATCGCAAGCGCGGCCGTTGTCGGCGGCTTGGCGGACAACACCGGGTTAACCACCCTTCCGCCGACGCTGAACAACTATATCGCCCCGACCGGCGTGGGTGATACCCTGATTTACAACTATTACAATGTGGACGGCAACGTGACGTATTTCACCGTTGTCAATACCGACTCCAAAAACGGTATCAGGGCCAGGATCAGGTTCAAAGAGGCCGCGGACATTAACGGCGCATGCTCGGGAAGCGTTGAAGTCCTCGACTTCGACATCTGCCTCTCGGCTAACGACATGTGGACAGGCGTTATCAAGCGGAACCCCAACGATGCTAATGGCGGCGCGATGCTCTGCTCCCCGGATACGGACACGCTCGTGTCTGACCTTGCAACCCCCACTCCGCACAGCGATATCTTTATGAAGATTCCCGCTGCGCTGGCAAATGGCGGCTGCGTTCCGTTCAAGTACGGAGGACAGAACATCAACCCCAACGTTACCGCGCTCAACACTCGCGAGGGCTACTTCACCATCATCGGTCAGAGGACGATCGAAGCCGAGCCGGCAAGCTGTGTTCCTGATGCCGACACCAACGTAGGCGCGCCGACCAACAGTCTGTTCGGTAACGCGGCGGTCATCAACGCAGCCCCGACGGGTTCGACCTTTACGTACGATGCGACTGCGATCGCGAATTTCGCAGGCGGCGATCTGCTTGCTAACGTTCCCGCAGGCCGTGGTACTTCCTATCCCGACCTTGGCGACGGCCAGGATACCATCAATGGCGTCAACTACATCCTGACCAAGAATATGCTGTATTCGATATTTGACCTCAGTGGCGTGACCTCCACCGAGTTCGTCGTAACGCTTCCTACCAAGGCGCTGACGGATGCCAAGTGCACCGGCCTGTTCGGCGATGACAGGGTCACCTATCAGTTCTTCAATGATGCTGAACAGCCGACCACCGGCTCGGGCTGCGAATTTTCGCCTTGCCCGCAGCAGCAGGAAGACTCGCTTCCTTATGAGGTCAACGTGATACGGCCCAAGCAGGGCGTAGGTATCATGACGACGCAGGTTGAGGTTCTTCCTCTTGTCGAATCCGCCTACAACTTCGGCTGGTTCGTACTGGATCTGAATCCTGATCTGTCGGCTGGCCCTAACGGCGCCATTACTCCGGCGCACGCGACGGGTTATCCTGTACCTGCCTTCTCGACCGCATACGGCTGGCCGGCACTCGGCCTGACGCTTCTTGATGTCAGCGAGATCACCGCTAACAGCGGCGCATTCGCAATGCCGTATTCTGTAGACGTAAGGTAGTAAATGTCTTTTTAGGGGGGGCTAATAGCCCCCCTTTTTTTTTGCGAATTTTGGGTAGATGTGGTTACGATTCTCCTCTTCAATCTTGCTTGCATGGTGCAGAGTGGCAACTCGCGGCCAACAAATCTAACGCGCTATCTAGAGTTCCACGGGCATGCCCGTGGGTATCTATTGTTCGACCTTCCTTTGATGGCGTCCTTATGAAAATAACCGGCAGGATCCAGGCTTGGTAGTGTGATTTGTCTCACATCTATATGGCGTGAATGCTGCTAATATCCTCTAGTAGAGTAAGTTGGTTCCGGCATATTTAGATATTTTTTATTATTAATTAATTTTAACTTAAGCTGAGCTTCTAATTGTGCTATAATACATCGACTTATATTTTGAGATATGCAGATATGTTTATTGACAGAACTATAACATCGGGAGGTGTTCGATGATAAAAAAGCAAAAGAATTTCTGGGGCCGCGTCGCGATGCTCGCGCTCTTCATGCTTGGCAGCTTTTGGAGCGTCGCAGGCGCTGACATAAGCGGGAGCGTGACCCCTAATGACGATCCGGGCTTAATGGTCCAACTTCACCCCAAAGGGGAATTCTCCCTAGCAGATGTGAGATACTACGGACCCCTGAATACAGGCTATTCTTTTTCGGCAAGCAAATTTCCGTCGGGTGTGTCAGTTTTTTCCATTAATGTTGAAGCGCCGCTTGGATTGGACGCCTTATTTATCAAGGACGGTGCGAACGCGACCTGTCCGGCGCCCGGAACAGGCACGCAGGTATACGATGTTGCAGATAACGGCGGCGTCAACTTTATAGCGTGCTGGCTCGTAAGCACAAGTGCAAACGCCGGCGGAAGCGTCAGTGACAGCCAACTGATAAAGCACAACACAAGCGCTGCTATCATAATTTCACCCAACGCGGGATATACGGCAACGGTGGGCGGAACGTGCGGGGGTTCGCCGACGAGCGGAGCATCTCAATTTACGTATGCGACTAATGCCATAAGTGGCCCTTGCACGGTTAGCGTGAGCTTTGCGTCCACTACCTATACGGTGACTCCTTCGGCCGGCGCAGGTGGTTCGATCAGCCCGTCAACGCCGCAAACTGTTGCCAGCGGCCAGACGAAGTCGTTCACCGTCACGCCAAGTCCGGGATATACGGCTGTGATGGGGGGAACGTGCGGAGGCTCTCCGTCGAGTGGGGCATCGGCCTTTACCTATACGACGAATCTGATAACGGGCGACTGCACGGTGATGGCAAACTTTACGCAGGTGCCGACCTATACGGTGACTCCGTCGGCTGGCACCGGCGGTTCGATCAGTCCGTCTTCGCCGCAGACCGTCATCAGCGGCCAGACGACTTCGTTCAATGTTACACCTAATGTGGGCTACAATGTCAGCTCGGTGAACGGATGCGGCGGCGCATGGACGGGATCGAATCCCTACGTTACGGGGACGATCACCAGCAACTGTAACGTCTCGGCCACATTCACTCCGCAGGGGGTGCCCGGAGAAGTGCAGATCACTCAGGATATCTCATACAACAGCGCCACGATCTATACGTTTACCATTGCTGCCGGCGCCACGCAGTACTTTACCTGCACGCTCCCGGCCGGCGAGACGAGCTCTATCCTGGTAGTCCCCTCTCTTTCCCAGAATACGGATATCGACGTTTACACGGTGCAGGGAACGTCGACGCTGACATCCTCTTCCGCCGATACGTATTATAATGATTTCCTCGCGATATACGCGCGGTACGGCTGGGGGTATGCGATTCATCTGCCGAATTCGGCCTTTGCGACGGTAAGCCCGCCGCTTGCTCTCAGAACTCCGGCGTCGGCCCCTCTCGCATGGGCGAGAATGGGCGCAAATACCAACGGAGAATCGATCATCCTGAAACAGGGCGTGACGAACTCCGATAACACGGTGACATCCCTACCCGGCAAGTATTATATCGCGGTCAAGAACAAGGGAACGGCCACGAATACGTACAGAGTAGGGTGGGGCAGATATTAAGGCAGGCCCTGTTTAAAAGAAGCGAGCGGATTGTGTAGGATAGGGGGAGCTTTTGCTCCCCCCTTTTTTTTCAATTTTTATATAACGAGGAGAAGAGAATGAAGAAAGTCTTTCTGGCAGTATTACTTCTTGCGGCCGCGATATTTTGGCTCGGCCGGGCCGAGGCGGGCGGCGACCAGGTGCTTGCGAAGGTCGGAGACAAGAAGATCACCGTTGCCGATTTCGAGCGTTTCATCAGTTCCTATCCCCCCGAAAAACAGAAATTTCTCCGGGAGAGCCTCCAAAACAGGGAAATCCTGCTCAAGAGATTGACTCAGGTGATCGCCCTCTCCGATCTCGCCCGCAAAAAAGGGCTCGATAAGGACGAAAGAATCAGGGAGCAGATCGGTTATTATACCGATGAGATACTGGCACAGGAGCTGTTGAGGCGGGAGCTCTCGAACGTCGCAGTTACTGACGAGGACATGGAGTCTTACTACAAAGCGAATATGGATACCTTTAAGCAGCCCGAGATGGTGAGGGCGCGGCATATCCTGATCAAGGTCGACAAGTCCGCATCCGAAGAAGAGAAGGCCAAGGCGAAGGAAAAGGCCGAAGGCATATTGAAACGCATCAAGGCGGGCGAGGATTTTGCCAAACTCGCAAAAGAATACTCGGACGATCCCGGCTCAAAGGCGAACGGCGGCGAGCTCGGATTTTTCGCACGAGGCAGGATGGTCGAGCCTTTCGAGGAGGCTGCGTTTGCCCTGAAGCCGGGCGAGGTGAGCGGCGTTATCCAGACCGACTTCGGGTTTCATATCATAAAAGTCGAGGAGAAGAAGGCAGCCGGAGTCGAGCCCTTCGAAGAGGCCAAGGAGAAGGTGAGAAGTCAGCTGATGGAGACACTATCGAAGCAGCGTGCAAAGACAGTCCTCGAGGATGCACTCAGGGAGACAGGCGCGGAAATGCATCCGGAACTTCTCGAGGGGGCAAAGAAGGCTCAATAATCCCCCAGCCGGAAGCAGCCCTCTCAAAAAAAGGGGCGTTAAGACGCCCCTTTTGAATTTTCGGGAGCGGGGTGAGCTCAGGGTCCGCAACGGAGGGCGATGCGGCTGACGCCCCGCCCGGGGGAAAACGAAGCCCGGCGTTACTCCGTTGCCTTTTGCACCCGGCCGGGCTGCAGGTCTTTATAGCAGAGACGGTCGGGCAGCGTGTCGGCTTCCCCGGTATTTTCGACAATGTACAGCGCTTCGTAAAATCCCTCGCTCTGGACGAACAATGCCCTGTGCGCGTTGAGGCCGAGTGCTGCGCGCAGATATAAGTGGGGATTCCCGTAAAGGCTGGTCCGGTAGGTGAGGATGGCCTCTTTTTTCCTTTCAACGACATCGGTCACCTCAATGAGATGGGTAAAGCGCAGCGTCGAATATACCTCGTAAAAGGCCAGTCTGAGGCCCCCTTCACTCTCCAGCAACGACAGCGCGGCGCCGGCCGTGGCGATATGATCCGGATGATGATCGATCGGTGAAGGAGCAAAGACGATATCGGGTCTTTCCTCCGCGATAATACCGGACAACCGCCGGCAAACCTCTTGTGTGCAGGAAGCCAATCTGCCGTCCGGAAAGCCGAGGAAGAAGGGCTCCCGGCAGCCGAGTAAGGCTGAAGATCGCACCCCCTCGTCCCTTCTCTTTTCCGCCACCTCAGGGTTCGGATCGCCGTATAATCTCTCCCCGTCGGTGAGAAAGACGACGCGGGACACTGCGCCTGCGGCGTTGAGCCGCAGTATCGTTCCGCCCGGCCCGAGTGCCTCATCGTCAGGGTGAGGGGAAAGGACCAAGGCCCTCTCACACCTGGGAAGTCCGAAGTCCGTCAATTCAGCTTAAACTCCTCCCCCATGGTATTTCCCGCAACACCGGACTCATATTTGCGACAATCCCTCCCGAGACCTTCTCTCATTGATCACCTTTCTGAAATACTCGGACGAATGTCGGGGAAATATTCGCCGGCATTCGTGTAATGTCCATTCCGTATCATAGCCGAACCTTTCGAGGAATTCCTGGAAAAGCGGCCTGAAAAAACGCATGTCCTCCTCCAAAAACCAATCCCTCCAGGATGCGCTTTTCTTCGTCCGGACGACACGCGAGAATTCCTTGTCGATCTCCGTATCGGTGGTCAGCGGAAATCCGAGGTAATTCTCGAGTGGACGGAGTGAGTCCGAGATGAGCTCTTCATACCTGAAGAGGAAAAAGGAGGGGTCTTCCGATAACCGGACGGTAAACGACACGCGCTGCGAGATCCAGTCTGCATATCCCTTCAGGTCCGGCCTGTCCAGCAAACGCTGCAGCAAGGAGGTCACCGGTAATGAAAGGGGATCGGACTCTTTTGCTTTCAAAAGGTCCAGGCATCCCCGTATCTCCCCGGCGCCTTTCTTCCACATAACTTCGTACGCCCCCGTATAAAGAAGGGAGCTGACGATTATATCACGCGGGTCCCTGACGATCAGTATCTTCTTGTCAAAAAAGGCGGAGAGCTGCTCAAGAAATCCTCCCTCGACGGGCAGCAGGACCTTCGCAATCGTGAGGCGGGCCTGAGGCGGGCCCTTTTCTATTTCCTCAAAGCAGGAAGGCTCGAAAAAGCCGGCCACTTCCCCCGGGAGAGACTTCTTGATCCTGAAATAAAGAGCGGTCGTCCCTGACTTGCCGTTTCCGACTATCAAAATTTTCTCAGGTTTCCCCGGCGCCTGCCCGGGATTGCTATTTATCATAACTCCTCTTCCCGGCATGGGGCGCCATGAGTCCGGCTCCCCGTCCCCAGTGGGGCGACACCATGCCCCAGACGACCCTTTCGTCTACCAATCAGCATTTTTTTCATACCCAAGGGAGACCAGCAGATCATTCGCTACCGTCTTGAAAACATCCCTGTCGCCGTACGACATCCCGGAGCGCCATCGGCCCTCCCGCTGCAGCGCCTCGGCGGCGCTTGTGCTGCCCGGCGCATGCCGTTCCTGAGCCCGGATGATCTCCTCGGGATCCCCCTCTATTTCCAGGAAACCGAGCACTTTCCGAAGGCTGCCGGCATGGTCGGCGACGAATTCCTCATACCTCATCTCGCGATAGTCATTGCGGTGATGGGGCGCCTCCGCCCGTACATCCTCGACAAATATCTTCCACCATTTCGCCCCCGCAGCGACAGTCCACCAGTTCAGCCCCGCCGAAGAATACACCACATCCCGTCCATCCCGGATGAGATGGATGAAACGAACCCGCCCCAGCATCCGGCAGAGCTCCGGAATAAACCGCAGAATTTCGGGCGTCTTGTTTATCCAGTAACGCTTGCCTTCGCGGCCCGCGTGCAGCGAGAAGAGTTCATGCATCCCCGAGGCAAGAGCCGGCAGGAGCATGCCCGGCCTCCCGCCGGAACGCACCTCCTCCAGAAACGGCCCGATCGCTTCCATGGCCTCCGGTGCTGTCCAGAGGATATGGTTTGATCCCAGGGCATAGCGCTCGTGGGGTGCCTTGCCGTCCGGGACTGAGCCCTCCAGGACTTTCTGGGTCAGCGATATATCTTCCAGTGACCTTTGAATGAGAAACTCTATCGCGTTCTCCCGGGAAAGGGCCGGATCCCCGATCCAGTCGGCCAGCATGACGAGCTCTCGTTGCCCTCTCCCGTCTTCATCCAGAAGCAGGCGAGTGATGCGAAGCAGGTCCGCCAGAAATTTTGTCTCATAGATCGCAGAGACGGACGGATGGAGACCGAGATAATTAACGAGGAGGGTGGATCCGCTGCGGAACCCTCCGATGAACGCCGGATAGATAGACATTCGCGGAGTCTTCTTATCCCGTCAGCCGGTGCGGGGAAAAAAGACGCCCTGCATGATGTGAAAAAATTGCCGGTGAAATCGCTTGCCGCCCCCGCATATCTTAAATTTAGCATGTGCCCGGAGAAAAAGTAAACATGCCCGCTGTGGGTATTGCCGCCGGCGCCGCTTCCTGAATAGTATGTCCCGGTACGTTACTCGCCTTGCGCAGACGGCCGAAGTATACCCCTCCCGCTCCGGAGATACACGTATAACGGCAAGAATCCCGCAAAAATGAGCATCGCCCCGCCAAAAAAATCGCCGTATCAATAGTGGTATAATAATCGTCAATGGTAAATTGGCTTAACCTCGTAAAGTATTTCCTGATAAAAGATATAAAATCCAGATATGCCGGCTCGGGGCTGGGAATCATCTGGACCGTTATCATGCCCCTTTTCCAGATACTGTTGTACTGGTTTGTTTTTTCGACAGTGATGCGGGTAAGGCCCCACTCCGGAGCGAATATGCCCTATGTGCTTTTTCTTCTTTCGACCTATTTCTTTTGGATCGCCATATCCGAGAGCATAGTCAGGTCTGGGATGACGATGATCGAGAATGCCGATCTGGTCAAGAAAGTCCCGTTCCCCGTGATCATACTGCCGATATCGATTACCCTTTCCTGCTATGTGCAGAGCATGGTGGGGGTCGCCTTATTTATCGTCGCCTATGCCTTTTCGGGGTTCCTGCACCTGTCCATTATTCTTATTGTGCCTGTCCTTTTTCTGCAACTTCTTTTTTCGCTAGGGCTCGGGATGTTGCTTGCCGCAATTATCCCCTACATAAGAGACCTCCAGCAGATCCTTGGGTATCTGCTCCAGGGAATGTTCTTCCTGTCCCCCATTCTTTACAGCATGGACGCTATTCCGGAGGCCTACAGGGGGCTTACCTATCTGAACCCCGTCACGCTCTATGTCGAGGCCTACCACAAGGTAGTATTCGACGGCACGCTCCCCGGAGGGTGGTATATGGGGGCGATGGTCTTATGTTCCGGGTTGTTCTTGTTCCTTGGGGTAAAGGTGTTTCTGAGACTGAATGAGGGATTTGCCGACATACTCTGATGGTTGAAGGCGTGGCGATCGACATAAGGGATGTGAGCAAGGTCTATCGGCTGTACCAGCGGCCGATAGACAGACTCAGGGAGATGCTCTCGCGCGGAAGGAACCACAAGGAATTTATTGCGCTGAATGGTCTCACTATCAGGGTCAGGAAGGGGGAGACCCTCGGCGTCGTGGGGGAAAACGGCGCCGGAAAGTCGACCCTTCTCAAGATCATATCGAAGACCCTCAGACCTACGAGCGGGGAGGTCGTTATCGACGGCATGGTCTCTTCCCTTTTGGAGCTTGGCTCGGGATTTCATCCTGAGTTTTCGGGGATCGACAACATCTATTTTTACGGCTCTCTCCTGGGGATACCCTCTTCCGAGATGAAGAAAAGGGTCGAGGAGGTGGTTTCCTTTGCGGAAATCGGGGAACATATCAATTATCCTCTCAAGACATATTCGTCCGGGATGCATGTTCGTCTGGCGTTTGCCGTTGCGATGGCTGTGCAGCCCGACATCCTGGTTGTCGATGAGGCGCTCTCCGTGGGGGACCTCTATTTTCAGAAGAAAAGCACGGACAAGATCCTGTCAATTAAAGAAAAGGGCAATACGATCGTTTTTTGTTCCCACAGCTTGTACTATATCAACAGGCTCTGCGACAGGGTGATATGGCTAAAAAACGGCCATCTGGAGATGGACGGTCCTGCCAGCGAGGTGACGCAGGCGTATGAGACGTATCAGCTTAAGAAAGAAGCCGACAAGAAAGTGGAGGCCGCCCCCAGGGTCCCGGTAAAATCGCATGACACCGCCATCGTCGCGATACACAGCCTGATCCTGACGCCGAGCGCAACGGTGAGGAGCGGCGACGATCTGACCGTCGAGATGGAGATAGTGTCATTGGACGATTCCGTCCCCTACCGGTTGGCTGCCGTTCTCTTCAGGATAGATGAGCTGAGGATTCTGGGGATTGGGACGGATGCCCACAAGCTGCTTTACGGCAACAGTAAGGTCACCCTTTGTTTCCCGTCGCTTCAGCTGAAGGAGGGCACGTTTTATCTGCGGATACACGTGATGGATGAAAATTTTGTTCATAAGTATGACACAAAAGCGACGGAGCCGTTTACCGTGCCGAAGGAAAGCATCGAGCCGGGATTCGTCAATTTGCCGTATAAATGGATAATGTGACGGGGGAGGCGGCTATCGGCGCACATTTCGCGCAGATGGCACAGTGCATCATCCCGGCAATGAATGCTCCGGTTGTTTGCTACACTAAAGGTATATGACAGATCCCATCAAGGAAACCGGACCCTCAGCAGTCAAGGCCTGCCTCTATGAAAAGGGTGATGAAGCCGGCATCACGGAACTCTTCGAAAAAGTCTTCGGCAGGAAGATGTCGCGTGAGGAATGGATGTGGAAATATACGGGGGAGGGAGAACGGAGCGTATACTCGTCGGTGGCAAAGAACGCTTCGGGAGAAATTGTCGGCCACTACGGATGTATGGTCCAGCGCGCAGTTCACCGCGGGAGGGAGATTTCGGGAATCTCCATAGGCGATGTCATGACCCATCCGAGGTTCAGGGGGATACGTCTTTTCCGGGATCTTGCCACGATAGGCCCTACTGAAGCAGTGCGACATGGGATTGTTTTGGGCTATGGGTTTCCTAATGAAAGGGCCTTCCGCCTGCCTGAGAAGCTCGGCCTCTATGAGAAGGTGGAAGACGTGTTCGAAGCCGGCAAGGACGTGCAATTTCATAACAATCTGAACCGCTACGCATATAGATTTTTCCCCCTGAGATATGATGACCGCAGGATTGACGCGCTGTGGGAACAATTAAAGGGCGGGTTTCATCTGACGTTAATCAGAGACAGTCGGTACCTGAGGTGGCGATACCAAAAGCATCCCTTTTTCTCCTATGAACTCTGGGGCCTTAAGAAACGCTGGGAAATGGCACTCACCGGACTCGCGGTCGTGAGGAGGGATAAGGACAGGATGCTGCTTATCGATTTCGTTTGTCCTCTGGATCTGCTGGCCGCACTCTTTCAGAAGGTCGACAATTATGCGTATACCGCCGGAGTGAAGAGGCTCGTCTTCTGGCTGCCTGATTATCTTCGTGACCGGATCATCCGCGCAGGATTTTCAGTAAACCCTGCCGGTACGTCCATCCCGCGATCTACTATTGAAGGGTATATGAAGAAAGAAGAGATGAAGGGGAAATTTTTCTATACCATGGGGGATACCGATTTCCTGTAGCCGTCAACGGCGGGAAACCATCACTGCCCGTTGCGGAAAAGGCCGCCCCTGTCCTGCTGGTACGTTCTTCGTCTTTGCTCTATCGCTGCCCGCCTTGCGGCGGCCCTATCGGTGTTATCCTGTACGCGCGATTGTGCAGCCCCCTGCGATACGGCTGGAGACGGCTGGGCCGGGGTGGCGAGAAGCGGCTGCGGCATGCGGGCGCCGGCAGGGGCCTGAGCGGCAACGGGCGCTGCGGCCGCCGTCTCCCGCGTCTTCGGCCTTGCGGCATCGTTCAGATAGACGACGACCTTCTCGTCACCCCTGACCATGACCACCTTATCTTTGTCTATTTCCTTCAGAATAAAACCGCTGAGCGGCTCGCCGAGTTTGACAGGGATCTGTTTCTTTCCCCTTGTGGGGCTATTTTGGGGCGCCTTCTTGTCCTCCATGTACGCGATCTTCAGGTCGTCCGTCAGCAGTGTGCCGTATAGCACGAATTCCGGAGTCGGAAGGGCCGCGACTTCCTTCTTTTCTACCGGGATCTTCCTGTCGGGGTGAAAGAGGTTCTGGTCCGCGATCACGACATAGTCGGCGGGCGAGACGGTCTTGGGCTCTGCAGGCTTTTCGGCCGCGGGGCCGGCTGCCGCGGGCCGGCTTTTCGGGGGAGACAGGGTGATCTTTGCCTGCCTGCCGAATGTGGGCAGTACGGCATAGGTAAGGAGCAGAAGGAACCCTCCCGCGAGAATCACGTTTATTACGTTGAGGTTTCGGAGTATCCGCCGCGCCTTCCGCATCTTATTTCCCGCTCGTAAGGGCTGAGACATCGAGTTTGACCGTCAGGTCCCTCGGGTCCCGGTAGTTCCTCACCCGTGTGTCGAGTTCCTTCACGACGAGATAAGGGGTCCTCGTCTCTATCGAGTAGAGGATGTCGCTGAGAGCCCTGGCATCGGGCAGCACCGCGTCGATGCTGACGGTGATGATCTTGAAATTCCCGTAGTCTTCCGGTTTCCCGACCCGCTCGCTCGAAATAGACCCGCCGCGTCCCGTGACGATGCCCTTGATCGTTTCCTGGAGCGTGGCTGCCGACAGAGACAGCGTCTGCCCCTCGATCAGCTTCGTCCTGTCGGCCTCTTTCTCCGCCTTCAGCGCGGCAAGCCGTTTCTCGAGGAGTGGTTTTTCGGCGATGAGGGCGACCGACTTTTCAAGCAGCTTCGTCTTCGCTGTCTGCTCTTCTTTCAGTGAGTCGACGTCGGTCCTGATTTTCACGTAACCGTACTGGTACGCGCCGTAAAGAAGAAGCGCCGCGAGGAACGGCAGGGAAATGATCAGCGTTTTATTTTTTTTCATTCTTGGGCCCCCGTCCTTCCGTTTTCTTCAGGCCGGCAGCCGGTACGGGCGCGGACTCCCCCGGCTTCTTCGCAGGCTCTTCGAGTTTCTTCGCGCCTTCGATCTCCATCCTGATGACAAACCTGTCCGCATTCATTCTGACGTCCCTGAATGTCGAAGACGCGAACTCGACCTTTTTGAAATACGGCGACGCCTCGAGCTTAGGCAGCAGTTCTGTCGCCGACGCGGCATATCCTTCTATGTCGACGCCCGTCTCGGTGATCCGGCAGCGGGTCAGCCAGGTGTTTTTCGGCAGTACCGTCGTAAGTTCCTTGAGCAAGTTCAGGTCGAGAGGTCTGCCCTCCTTGAATTTCCTGATCGATTCGATCTCGGCACTCAGCAGGTCGACTTCCTTTTTCAGCGCCTCGACTTTCTTCACGCCGTCACGGGTTGCGGATATCTGCCGCGAAATCCCGGCAAGTCTTTTCTCCTCGACGCGAAGCGGCGCAACGAGATAGGCTGCAAACGCGGCGATGATCGCAACGACAAGGACCACAGTGACCGCCACCGGCGGCTTTTGTTCCTTATATACCCCCCCGGTGAGAAGATTGGGCCCACGCTCCCTGGTCTGAAGTGAGTCAGCCATTGCCCCCACTGCCGAAAAGGCCGTCCCCTTTGTGGCGTCTCCCAGGAACTTCAGCCCGGTGTCCGCCGGACGAAGGAACGTCAGCGGCGCCGGGATGCGCACCTTCAGCAGTTCCGGGAGCGCAGGTTCTGTCCCCCTTAAATAGACGGCAACACCCGGGGAGCGGCCCTCTGTCTTTGCCGCATCGAGAAGCGATTTGATTTCAGACGCCACGGCGTCGGCCCTGACATTTGGCTCCGAAGACTGAAAAGAGCCGGAAAAAACCCGGGTTACGGTCCCGCCGGAGAACCAGGCGCCTTCGTATTCCTTGTCGTCCGCCTTCACGAAGACCGTCCCGGCCATATTTTTCATGCCGCGGCAGAGCGTCCCGAATCCCAGAAGATTGACCGAAAGGCTTCCGACTGTAATCCCGCGCTCGGTCAGACCGGAGAGATAAGGCTGGATCACGTCCGCCTTTGCCGCCAGGATAAGGACGACGACCTTCCCGTCCCTCTCTGAAAGAAGCCGGAAATCGAAAAAAGCGTCTCCGGGTGTGAAAGGGGTGAGCCTGTCCAGTTCATAGGAGACTACCGCGGCAAGGTTCTCTTTCACCGTCGCGGGGAACTCGGCCGTCTTTATAATCGTCCATGCCTTGGGGATGCTCAGGGTCAGATTGCTTCGCGGCGCCCCGAATTCATTGACCGCAAGGGCGACGGAGGTCGCCGTTTCATCCGGGTGAGGGTATCTGTCTTCCTCCAGGGTGATTTCTTTGGTTTTTCTGACCGAGACTCCGGAGAGGAACCGTGATCCGTATGCGATCGAGAGTCCTCCCCGTTCGATCGATACGGAAAGGTTATTTTGGGGAAAGATCAGGTCGTCCGCCGCACTGAACGTCAGCACCCTGAGAAGGGACGAGCCGATGCGTTTCGCCCGTTGGCCCGACCCGGCGGCCAGGGACGTCAGTTTCCTTATCGCGATCGTTTCTGCCATTGTTCTATGACGGACTCTTGTAATACTTGTACGTGAACGTGTTGTCGGGCTGTATGACAATCGTGGCCTTGATTGCATAGCCGCCTTTTTCTTCTCCCTTGTATCCGGCGGACTCGATCGTAAATACGCTTCCCATCGAGCCGAAATTGGCGAACTGGCCGAAAGACATTCCCTGCATCGCCGCCTGCATCGCCGCCGGATCGCCCGAAGTCTCGCGCGCGGCGATGATCGAATCGGCTGCTTCCGCGGTCATCCCCGGGATCGCCATCAGGACCTCTTTCGGGGCCGCGCTCAGGCTGACTTGGCTGCTGTTCGAATTCACCGTGAGAAAATCGATGATGCCCTTCTTCTTCCCGTTTCCGTATAAAATCTCCGGCGTCATCCCCTTCACGAGCAGCAGTTCTTCCAGCGTATCGAAATTGGCGTTCTTTGCCTTATAGGGATTGGGAAGCGACATGTAATAATCGCTCTCGGCGCCATTCAGTCTGACGAGGTCATCCGGGTCTTTCCAGTCCAGAATCGAATCGACAATCGTGTCCGCCTCCGTCTCCTCAACGCCCCCATTCATCAAGAGATTCTTTACTAGTATACCAGAAGCGTCTGTGAGAGTGTTGATGTTGATCTTGCCTGCCTCGTCGGTTACGCTGACCGTATAATGCCCGCCGCCGGCATTGACGGTATAGGGCGTGCCGTCCACCCTCCATGTCTCGACCCCCTCGGTGTTGGTTTGAACGTTGGGATGCATCCGGCGATAGATGATCTCCATCGCCGCTTTCTCTATCCCGGCTTCGGCGAGGAACTTCTTTTCCACGCCGTCCTTGAACGAGATTGCTGCAAGGGACTCCGTCCTCGTCATGTACGAGAAAGAAAGGACGATTACCATGAGCACTGCCAGGACCCAGAGGACCATGATCAGCGCGATGCCTCTGCGGTCGCCCACCGGGAGGGGCGGCCGCAGGGCTGAAATATGGCGTTTTCCTAAGTTATCCCTCATCACTTAACATCCGAAAAAGGGCCGGTTGAGCCGCCGCGCTGCGAATTCGAAAAGGGGGGCGGGGCCGCGCTGTTCTGCGCCGTCGCGGTTCTCATCGGGATGATCAGAGAATAGTCCCTCTCGCCCGATACCAAGCGGAGCTTCACCTTCACCGGAACGGTGAGGTCATCGGTCCACGATTCCACCCAGCTGCCTTTTTCGTCCGTCGGTCCTTTATAAAAATATTCGAACGATATCCGGTCCATCGCAGTGAAGAGCGTCGTCTCTCTGGGATTATCCATCCCGATTACATTTTCGGCCGCCTTGAGCGACTGCTTCCCCTCGTTGTCCGTTTCGACCGAGTAGGAGACCACAACGTATCCCCTGCTCCCTCCCCAGATCGAATAGTTCGTCGAGAGCTGCAGCGCATCGTTGCCGCCCCTGAAATACCGCTTCTGCTCCCCGTTGTCATCGTAGGTCAGCCCGGTCTCGGACTGGATCTGGGCCTCAACGATAGTGAGCGAGGTCCGGACCCTGTCCACGGAATTCATCTTTCGCTCGCCCTTGGAGACCGCCTGCACGCCGACCTTCAGCGCGGCCGCCAGGATCACCGCGATGAGGCCGAGGATCGCGAAGGATATCAGCAGTTCCAGGAGGGTGAATCCGCCGTCTCCGGCCGTGCGCGCGGACCCCGTATATCGCCGGCGCGATGTCATACCTTCTTCGGCATGAGTTTCAGTGTGCTGAGGGTGAGCGCCCTCTCCTTGGTGCCGTCGGTCCACCGTACCGTAAGGTTAATCTGCAGGAGCGCCACCGGCAGGTCCTGTGTCCTCTCGGTTTCGGCAGGGGTGACGGCCGCTTCTATCTGGTAGCCGTCGTTTGTCGTCTCGGACCAGGACTTCTCGCTGATCTCTTCGTCGTCGGTGATCTCCCTCATCTTCGACTCGGCAGTCATCACCGCCCTGACGTAGCCGTCCGAGGAGGAGACGCCCCGCATGTTCGCCGAAAAAAGCTGGAGGATCACCACAAGGGCGATGCTCAGAAGGGCGAGGGCGACGAGCACTTCGAGCAGGGTGAACCCGGCCGGTCCGGCAGACCGGCTTACGCTGTCTGTGCGCACTATTGCACCACCGGACCCGCGACCGGGTCTATGGTTATGGTGGCCGTCTTCTTTTCGTTCCAGAGCACGATCGTGCCTCCTTGGATGCTGCCGTTGGGGGGGCATACGATCCGGTAGGTCCCGGTGCTGATCTCCCCTTCCACAGGGTCTATCACCTTGATATGGACGCCCTCCGGCACCGTTTTCCCCGCCGCATCTCCTATGCCGTACCGGCCGGAATCCATATCGATGGTGAGGCTCTTCTGTTCGCCGTCGATCTGTGCGAGCGCCTTCGCATGACGGATCGTAGCCGCCAGCTCGCGGGCCGACGCGTTGAACTTGCTCGACGGAAGCGTATTGACGAAAAACGCCGCGGCAAGGGACATCAGCAGTGCGACGAGGAGCATCACGATGATCAGTTCAAGAAGAGTGAATCCCTGCTCCCGTTTCATGTCGGCGCCACCGGCCTACAACGGCAGATTGGTGATGCTGAAGATCGCCATCAGCATCGAGACCACGATAAAGCCGATGATCAGGCCCATGGCGAGGATCATCGCAGGTTCGACGAAACTGACGAAGCGTTTTATCGAGACCTTCAGGCTTTTTTCGTACGTCGTGGCGACCTTCAGGAGCATGACGTCGAGCTGGCCGGTCTCCTCTCCGACCTTGATCATAGAGAGGGCCAGAGGAGGAAAGACCGCCGCGCCTGCAAGGGGGGCCGCGATACCCTTGCCTTCCTTGGCCCCTTTCGAAACGGCGTCGATTGCAGAGGCGATTACCTGGTTGCCGATAACGTCTTTTGAGTTGTGGAGCGCCTGCAGCAGAGGGACTCCGCTTTTCAGCAGGGTGCCGAGCGTACGGCTGAAGCGGGCGGTCTCGACCTTTCTGATCACCTCGCCCATCAGCTTCAGCTTGAACGAGTCCCACGCGTACCTGCCCTCTTCCGACCGGGTGTAATTCCTGAAAAGAAGCCACGCACCGGCGGCGAGCAGAAGCAGCGCCCACCAGAAGGAACTCAGCGCGCCGCTGACGCTGATGATTAGCCGGGTTGAAAGCGGCAGCGCGACGTGCATCTCCGAGAATATCGTCGAGAACTTCGGGAGCACGTAGACCAGAAGGACGATGATCGAAAAGCCGCCGGTGAAAAGGAGGATCACCGGATAGATCATCGCCGAGAAGATGTGGTCCTTCAGCTCCCGGGACGATTCGAGGAATTCATTCAGCTTGTCGAGGACGACGTCGAGCACGCCGCCGGCCTCGCCGGCCCTGATCATGTTCACGTATATCTTGGGGAAGACCCTCGGGTGCTTCGAGAGCGCATCCGAGAAGGAGCTCCCCTCCCTGATCGATTTCAGCACCGACTTGACGATATTCTTCATCTCGCCGCTTTCCGAGATGTCCGAGAGGATGTTCAGACTCCTGTCCAGCGGCAGCCCGGCCCCGAGGAGCGCCGAGAGTTCGGTCGTGAACGTCAGGATGTCGCCCTTCGAGGATTTCGGGAGAAACCTTCCTCCGAGTCCCTCTTTCGGGGTGGTGATCCTGATGGGGATGATTCCGGAGTTCTTCAGCCTGTCTGCCGCGTCCCTTTCGGTGGCGGCCTCTATTACTCCCTCCACGATCGCCCCTTCGCTCGTGGTGGCCCTGTATGAAAAGATCCCCACTAGACCTCCTGGGTGACCCTGAGCACTTCGCTGAGGGTCGTAACGCCCTCCCGGATCTTGTCGGCGCCGTCTTCAAGGAGTGTCCTCATGCCGTTGCCGCGTCCCGCGTCCCTCAGCTGGTTTGCGTCGGCGCTCTTGAGGACGAGCCTGCGGATTTCGTCGTCCACGATGAGGAGCTCGAATATTCCGAGCCGGCCGTAGAAGCCGGTATGGGCGCAGTGTTCGCAGCCCGAGCCCCGGTAGATCGTCACCTCGTCGCCGATGCCGAGTTTCGCGAGGCCCTCCCGGTCGACGCCCGACGTATCGATGGTCTTACACGAGGGGCAGATCACCCGGACGAGCCTCTGCGCGAGGATGCCCCTCACCGTCGAGGAGAGGAGAAAATTTTCGACGCCCATGTCGAGCAGCCTCGTGATCGCGCTGGGCGCGTCGTTCGTATGCAGGGTCGAAAAGACGAGATGCCCCGTCAGGGCGGACTGGATCGCGATCTCGGCGGTCTCGAGGTCCCTGATTTCGCCGATCATGATGATGTCGGGATCCTGCCTCACGATATGCCTCAGCGTATTGGCGAAGTTCAGCCCGATCTGGGGCTTCACCTGGATCTGGTTGACGCCCTTGAGCTGGTATTCGACAGGGTCTTCGACGGTTATGATCTTCACGTCGGGGGAGTTTATCTTGTCCAGCGCCCCGTACAGCGTCGTCGTCTTTCCGCTGCCGGTGGGGCCTGTCACCAGGACGATCCCGTTGGGTTTGTTGATGAGCCGGTCGAATCCGGCGAGCGTCCCGGGAGGAAAGCCGAGGAGATCGAGGTCGATCACGATCCCTTCTTTGTGAAGGATCCTCATCACGACGCTCTCGCCGTGCAGGACAGGTATGGTCGAGACCCTGAGATCGACTTCCTTCGCGCCCACCTTGAGCTTGATCCGTCCGTCCTGGGGGAGTCTTCGTTCGGCGATATTCATCTTCGCCATGATCTTGACTCTCGATATGATCGCCGCCTGGAGCTTCTTCGGAGTGGATTCGGTCTCGTGGAGCACGCCGTCGATGCGGTACCTGACCTTCAGCTCGTCCTCGAACGGCTCGATATGGATGTCGCTCGCCCTGCTTTCGACCGCCCTGGTGAGAACGAGGTTGACAAGGCGGATGATCGGCGCCTCCGAGGCAAGGTCCTTGAGATGGCCGACGTCTTCCTCTTCGTCCCCGATGAACTCGAACCCCTTTTCCCCCATGTCCTCGACTATCTTGCCGATATTCTGGGGTTCCTGGCTGTAAAAACGGGCGATATATTCTCCGAGGGCCTTCGGGTCCGCCTTGCAGACCGCGACTTCCGCGCCGGTCGCCACTCTCAGGGCATCGATTGTCTGGCCGTCCGAGGGGTCGGCCATCGCCACCTTGAGCCTGTTTTGCTTCATATCGAGCGGCACGATCATGTTTTCGCGAATGAAGCGGGCCGACAGGCCGTTCAGAACAAAGGGGACTTTCGGCAGGTCTTCCGGGCCGAGTACGGACTTCTCCGCAGTGGTAGCACTATCCGAATCAGACATAAAAAATTATACCACACGGGTAGGACCTTTTACCAAGAAGGGGCCGGGAGGAATCTTCTCGGTGAGACGCGGATTCCTGTATAATAACAAGGGATTTCCGAATTCCATCAAACGGACCATGACGAGTATAATTGTCCCCATACGGAACGCCCCCGAACAGGCCGCGGCCCTTCTGGCGAAACTGAAAACCCAGACGGTTTCGGACGAGATCATCATCGTCGATTCTTCATCGGGTGAGGGCATCCAAGGGTCCGGCGGCGTGCGGGTCCTCAGGATCGCCGAAGGCGAGTTCGACCACGGCGGCACGCGCAGCCTCGCGGCCGGGGCCGCGAAGGGCGACATCGTCGTATTTTTTTCGCAGGATGCGCTTCCTGCCGACGATCTGTCGGTCGAGAATCTGATGAAACCCTTTGCCGACGCATCGGTCGCCGCCGCGTACGGCAGGCAGCTGCCGAAGCCGGGGGCATCGGTATTCGGCGCACACCTGAGACTGTTCAATTATCCCGCGACATCCGGCGTGCGGAGCATGGAGGACAAGGCCCGGCTCGGCATCAAGACGCCCTTTCTTTCGAATTCCTTTGCGGCGTACCGGAAGGAGGCGCTCGGCCGCGTGGGCGGCTTCCGGAGGCGGCTGATCATGGGGGAGGACGTATGCGCCGGCGCGAGGCTGCTCATGGCCGGGTACAAGATAGCGTATGTATCGGATGCGGAGGTCTACCATTCCCACGATTACACCCCGTGCGAGGAGTTCAGGCGCTATTTCGACATCGGGGTCTTCCACTCGAGCGAACGCTGGCTTCTTGAAACGTTCGGGAGGCCCGAAGGGGAGGGGATGCAGTTTATTAAATCCGGTGTCCGTTATCTGGCGGCAGAAGGGAAGCCGTGGCTCGTACCGCAGTTCCTCATGAGGGCCTGCTTGAAATACGCCGGATATGCGCTTGGAAGGAGCTACCAAAGACTCCCGGCCGCTTTTGTCAGGAGCTGCAGCATGCACCGGAGCTGGTGGGACGCAAAGGGAAAACCCTGACCGACGGGCAGAATCGGCTGCGGGAGGGTAGGCGCAGGAAATGGCGCGGGGGAGTGATTCGTCGCGCCCGCTGTCCCGGACCATGGCGAAAAAGAAAGAGCTTTTTTATAATAGGGTAGATTGCAGAGAAGGATGGATGAAGATGAAATCCGGAAGAAAGAATAAAGGCGACCTGCGTCCCGGGTGGGATGAATACTTCCTCAACATAGCCAGGGCGGTCTCGGCACGCGCCACCTGCATGAGGCGGAGGTACGGCGCGGTGATCACGAAGGACCATATCATCGTGAGCACGGGATACAACGGCGCGGCTGCGGGGGTCAAGGACTGCCTCGACGCCGGCAAGTGCACCAGGAAAGAGCTCCAGATCCCTCACGGGCAGAGGTATGAGCTCTGCCACAGCGTACATGCCGAGGCGAACGCGATCATTCGCGCGTCGGCCGACGAACTCGAGGGCGCCACTATTTATATATCCGGCGCCGACGGTGACGGATGCGAATGCCAGTCCGAACCCTGCATGATGTGCAAGCGCATGATCCTCAACGCCAGGATAATGAAGGTGGTTTATGCGGACGGCAACGGCAAGTACCACGTCGTAAAACCGGCCGGCTGGCTGAAGGGGCGGATCTGAGCTCGCCCCGGTTTGCCTTGACCTTATCGAGAGCGGCCCTCACATCCTTTCTGATGCGATAGTATTTGAAGGAGCGTGGCTCGAGAATACGAGACTGTGCCGCGCGTTATGTCCCGGCCGGGCGTTGCTGCGCGGCTTCCGATGCGCTAATGAACCGCGACGAAAGGCTTTTCGTGCCCCTCTCCCCGCCTTTGCGGTGATGTCTATGGCGCTGAGGGGTTTACGCCAGCCACTTCCTCAATAAATACTTCGCCCCTTCCTTGTCCAGGGGCTCGTTTCTGTTTCCGCACTGCGCATCCTGGACGCACGACGGGCAGCCTCCGGCGCAGGGACATTCCTCGATGATCCCGAGCGTCGCCCCGAGCCATTCTGCCCCGATCTCGAGCGCCCTCTTTGCCAGTCCGACACCTCCCTCATACCCGTCATACAGAAAGATCGCCGGCAGGCCGAAATCGGGGAAGCCCGTGTGGCTCAACCCTCCCATGTCCCCCCTGTCGCAGAGGGCGAACAGCGGCATCGCGGCGATCGCCGTATGCTCGACCGCGTGCAGCGTTCCTCCGAGGTCGAAACCGGCCGATTCGATCTCCGAGGCCGTTGCCGCGGATATGACGGTCCAGAGGCCCTCTGTCTCGAAGACGTACTTCGGAAGATCAAGGGCGTGGCTCGAAATCCTTCTTCTGTCGAAGGCCCTCTTTGTGTCGTAGCCGGTGATCTTTTTCGTGATCCTCAACGTTCCCCAGGAGCATTCGATGGTTCCTATTGTGCGTTTCTCGCACTCCCTGATGATTTCGGTCCTGCCTTCGCTGAGAGGCTGCGTATAATAGGGGGACTTGTCTTCTTTACATATCGCCCTTCTCCTGAGCAGGTCGAGTTCGGCGACCCGGTACTGTTTCCCCGCGTGAAGATAGATCGCGCCGGGAAACGCCTCGCCGAAGACCCGCCAGCCGCTCAATTCGCCGATATGTCTGCCCGCCTCGCTCACGAGAGCAAACCGCTCCCCTGCGGCGCGGATGCCCACCTCCCTGTGCGGCCGCCGGACTGCCGACCGCCAGGTCCCGCCGCCCTTGACAGGAGAAAGCGCCTGCTCCCCTGCGAGCTCTTCGATTAGCGGAAGGAGCCGGGGGATATCGTAGACAGGCTCGTCGTTCCGGAGAGGAAGCTCCGCAGCCGCGCAGACGAGATGCTTCCTCATGATGCTCCTGTTTCCGGGGTCCACCACGGCCGCCTCATGGCTCTTTGCGAAGAACTCACCGGGGTGCCTCATGAAATAATGGTCGAGGGCGTCCTGGATCGCGATCAGTACCGTAAGAGACTCGGCGCTTTGCCTGCCGACCCGGCCGGACCTCTGCCAGGTGCTCGATACCGATCCGGGATATCCGCAGAGGATACAACAGTCCAGACCGCCGATGTCGACGCCGAGTTCGAGCGCGCTCGTCGAAATGACTCCGAGCAGCTCTCCGCTGAAGAGCCGCGCCTCGATCCCGCGCCGCTCCTCGGGCAGGAACCCGGCCCGGTAGGGGCTTATCCTGCCCCTGAGGCCGGGGGCATAATTGAGCGTCCAGGTGTAGATGAGCTCCGTGATCCTTCTCGCCTTGGTAAAGAGGATCGTCCGGAGGCCGGCCTCCAGACACTGCACGAAGAGTCGTGTCGCCGCCGTGTAAGGGCTTTCGACGGGGTCCATGAAAAAGAAGTATCTGCCGGCCGCCGGCGCGCCGTTTTGCCGTACCGTTTCGAAGGGGAGTCCGGTGAGATCGGCCGCGAGCCCCCCGGGGTTGGCGATTGTCGCGGAGGCTGCGATGAAGACAGGCGAAGTCCCGTAGTAATCGCAGACCCGTCTCAGCCTGCGGAATATCTGCGAGACGTGGGAACCGAAGACGCCGCGGTAGCTGTGGATTTCGTCTATCACCACGTAGCGCAGGCGTCTGAAAAGGTCTTCCCATTTCCTGTGGAAGGGGAGCAGCGCCAGGTGGAGCATGTCGGGGTTCGTAAAGAGAACGGGCGGCACGGCCTCCCTGATCCTTTTTCTCTCATCCGCCGGGGTGTCGCCGTCGTAGATCTCACCCGCGTCGCCCATCCCGAGCAGCCCGGAAAGTTCGTTCAGGTTCTTCAGTTGGTCCTGTTCGAGCCCCTTCAGGGGGAAAAGGTAAAGCGCGGCAGTCTGCGGGTCGGCCTGTATGGAGTCGAGGACCGGAATGTTATAGGAGAGGCTTTTGCCGCTTGCGGTGGGCGTCATCAGTACCACGTTCTTCCCGTTCCGTATCAGGCGGATCGTCTCGGCCTGATGGCGGTAAAGCCGGGGTATCCCTTTTTGGGCGAGCACGTTACGGGTCCCGGCATCGACCTCAGGCTCCGCGTAGTCCCCCTCTATGGGCTCGATGTACTTTCGCCCTGCGGCCTGCAGCTGAAACTCCCTGTCGGAGTCGAGAAACCGTACAAACTCTTCGACCGTCATATACGATTGTAAAACAAAACATGAGCGCGTGTGGTGCCTGGCGTGCGGGGGGTGAAAATGTGATAACATAAAAGAAAACGATACTGGGGAGGTGCGATATGAAGAAGGCGGTCTTCCTGTTTGTTGCGCTGGCGTTGTTGCTCCCGTCCTCCGTCTTTGCGGGTGACCTGGTGAACTGGCATACGCTCAAGGACGGCATGGAGAAGGCGAGGGCCGAAACAAAACCGGTGGTGATCGACTTCTTCTTCGGGAAGGGCTGTCCCCGCTGCGAGTTCCTCGAAAAAGAGGTTTACAGCAACCCGGCCATTGCGAAGAAGATCAACGATGACTTTGTGCCGATCAGGGTGGACCTGAACAAGAAACTCTCATCCGAGGAACGGAGCCTCGGAGAAAAATATAATTTCAAGAGCGACTGCCTTCTCATCTTCCTCAATGCAAACGGAGACCTGGTGAAAGAGGAGGGCAAGAAGCTCTGCTTTATCGACAAGGTGGAGCCGGATGATTTCATCAAGTACCTCGATGCGGCAAAGGCAAAGGCGGCCAAGTAGGGGCGTGATTTATCGCGCCCGCTGAAGACGGGTTATCGCTCCCCTGTCGCGGTCGGGCGTATCCTCGTCGTCCGCGCGCATGACGAGCGAAACGGCCGGATTTGACAACCCGGGGGACGATAGGTTATTCTTATATCTCTATCGCGGGGTGGAGCAGTCCGGTAGCTCGTCGGGCTCATAACCCGAAGGTCAGAGGTTCAAATCCTCTCCCCGCCACCAGCAAAATCAAGGGTCTGCAGAGATGCAGGCCCTTTTTAATTAGATTTTAAGCCATTCTACAGACATCATACTTAAATCAGCCTCAGACAAGCCTTTGGCGGTAGTGATGCAAGTCTTTTTTTTAGACCACTTTGGGCCAATTGGCCCATAGCAGGCCCAAGATTTCTCGCGAAGGGTTGATAATACTGGGTTTGCAGTGTATATTACAAAAAAAATAGTATTAAATTCGACTGCGGGGAAGGGAGTCGGAGTCTATGGGGCGGGAAGATCAATATGATGCAGCAAAGAAACGTGCCTTATCTCTTATATCCTGTTTTATTCTCATAGTGTTATCTTCTTTTTGTACACGTTTTCTTTGTCCGATGCCTTTGGCGCATCACAGTTCCCATCAGTCAAACCTTCCCTTAAACCCCTGGACCTCTCAACAGCTCCCACGACGGAAGAACTGATGGAGGCAGGGCAGATGGGCGGGCCGCTTTATCCTACCGCGGATGTTCAGAATAAGACAAAAGAGCAACAATTCAATCTTTCCTTTGGATGGAGCAGGGGGTGTTAGGGAAGAGCGCTGATTATAATGCCGTCCTCTCCGGCATCTTCGACTGTCTTGCGACCACACTGGAACTCTCCCTCTTCCCGGACCCCGAGAACAGATGCTGCGTCCAAAAATTCTGGTGATGACAGCGCGAGCTTTTTGTCAAATGTGACTTTTTTCGGATCAATGTCTGTTATTTTCATGAATTCCTCCTCAGCTAGCGTTAGTTTGGGAAAGTCCCTTTTGAGTAATATTAAAGAAGGCTTTTCCTTGACTTTTCTTTCGGACAGGGCTATGTTTGGAATAAATAAATCCAAAATAAGACTGAAAATGGAAACGCTAGAGAGATTTATAAAGGCAGGCAGAGAAAGTTTTTTTCTTCTTGGTCCACGGGGCACTTCGTCCGCTCAGGGGGTTTCGGGAGGACTATCCTGAGGCCAAGATATTTCTGCTGTATCGCGGCTCGGAAAAGCTGAACAAGGATGGCATCTTGATCGAGCCGGTAAGTGAATTCCTGCGTCGACTCAAATAGCATCCGTTATGCGCGGCAAATCTGAAGAAGAGCGATCAGTACAAAAAGTATAATGGAGACTGTCATTCAATAAAATGGAGGCGGTCGGGGCTAGTATAACCCGAGTATAATGACGCGACCGCTGGGTGCTCTTATAATAAATTCTCTGTCAGCCTCTGGGCAAGACGTCTCCCGATCTCATTCCGCCGAGCGGGGCCGACTGTCTTCGGCCCTGGCTATGATTCTCCGTGCCCTGCCAGCATTGCGACTTCTTCTTCCAGACGATAGGGATCAAACGGTTTCTTCATGAATTTGAATGCACCGGCTTCGAGAAAGGCCTTCTCCAGATCGTACCAGGCGCTCATTGCGATTACCGGCAGATCGGGCCGCAGCTGTTTTGCCTGCTTTACGAACTCAATGCCGTTAATCCCGGGCATCAGGTAATCGACAATCGCAAGATCGAAACGTGAGTGTTCGATGCGCTCCAGCGCCGAGTGGCCGTCCCCTGCGCATTCCGCTTCGTATCCGTTGACGGCGCAAAACTCCATCAGGAACGCCCGCAGATCGATTTCATCGTCGATTATCAGGATTCTGAATTTATCTGCTGCCGGCGGGTCGATGTCCGCCATGTGCTCCCCTTTGGAATAATCGCGACCGCCCGAGGTCCGTTTGCTGTGCCCGTCTCTGTTCATGCTTCCTCCGTCGACAGATTCAACAAGGCCCTGTCGGCCTTTCGGCCGCAATGCCGGTCATATGCCGGGGTGGAGATGATGATTTTTTGTGGAAAATTCCCCATATCAATTCCCCGAATCTATAGTACTGCAGGAACGGAGAATTGTAAAGGGAAAATCTTCAGCGGCCGGTCCCTCCCCAAGGGGGCACGGCGGCCCCGGCGCTGTGCCGTTATGCAGACGAGGAAAATTGAATTATTCCCTTTTACGCTTTAATATACATGTCGTAGGCCCGTTTGTTTACGCCGGGGAGAAGGCCTTCCCTCTGCCCGGTCGGTCGCGGAGTCAGGCGGGAGTGTTGTGAGAGGCCGGGTTGGCGACAGGACCGCGGCGGAATGCGGGGGTGCTTGGTGAGCAAAAACCACATAATATGGCATAAAGTGCATGTGACGCGGCAGGACAGGGCGCATCTGAATAACCACGAAAGCGGTCTTGTCTGGCTGACAGGTCTGTCGGCCTCGGGCAAGTCTACGATTGCCCATGCGGTAGAGAAGAGGCTGTTCGAACAGGGAGTGAGGACCTACGTCCTCGACGGAGACAATGTGCGTCACGGGATCAACAGCAACCTCGGTTTCAGCAGGGAGGACAGGAAGGAGAACCTGAGGCGGATTGTCGAGGTTTCGAAGCTCTTTATGGATGCGGGGATAATGGTGCTTGCGGCATTTATCTCCCCGTGGCGGGACGACAGGGAATTTGTCAGGAAGAGTTTCGAAGGGGACTGTTTTATTGAGGTTTACGTAAAATGCCCGATCGAGGAGTGTGAGAGACGTGATCCGAAGGGGCAGTATGCCAAGGCGCGCGCCGGGATTATCAAAAACTACACCGGGATATCGTCGCCCTACGAGGAGCCCGAAAACGCCGAGATTGTCCTCGATACGCTCAACATGGAGCTCGAAGACTGCGTCAATGCAATCATCCGCGCTCTGGACAGCCGAGGGGTCCTGCCCAGGAAGAAAGGCGTGTGAAGAGGGGAGGGTAGCGGATCGCCGGGGGATACTTTCACCGTTTCATACCGGCGGGGAGAGCGTCCCTCACATCCTTCCTGATGCGAGAGGATTTGACAGGGCATGGCGGAGGTTGGGACTGAATTACCTGCTTTCTCTTTACGTCGCATGCGTAAAGTCTTACTCAAACACCGCATACCGCCTGATCGTCGCGGCCCTTCTTCCTTTCACCCCGAGGTCCTCCACCCGTCTGATCTTACTCTCTCTCCTCGCCTTCAGGACCTTCTTCACCGTCTCCGGCCCGATGCCGGGGACCCTGAGGAGCGCCTCCCTGTCGGCGGTGTTGATCCTCACAGGATAGAAGGAGGTGTGGCTGTCGGCCCAGACCTGTTTGGGGTCCTTGTCGAGGCTGAGGTTGCCGAGCAGGTCGAGAGGGATCTCCTGCTCCGAAAAGCCGTACCTTCTGAAGAGGAAGTCGACCTGGTAGAGGCGGTGTTCCCGCATGAACGGCTCCTTTCTGTCCCTCAGCTCACGCCTTTCCCCGGGGATACCGGGGTCCCCGAGACCCTGCTGATAGGCCGAAAAGTAGACCCTGTTGAAGTTGAGGCGGCGGTAGAGCCCCGACATATAATGGATGATCTCCGAGTCGGTCTCGTCGGACGCACCGACGATGAACTGGGTTGTGCACTTGATCCTGGAAAAACGCATCCCTTCCGACGTGAGCCTGCCCATCAGCTTTATCGGCCTGAGGATGTCGCGGTCGAAGTCCTTCCGGCCGCTGAGGCGGTCGACATGCTTTTTGCCGGGGGCCTCGATATTGAGCGAGACCGCCGTCGAAAGGGATAGGGCTTCTTCGATCGCCGCATCCGAGGCGCCCGGGATGATCTTCAGGTGGATGTATCCTCGATATTCGTGCTGCTGCCTGAGAAGGCGTGCGACGGCGTTGATCTTTTCCATCGTGATATCGGGGCTTCCGATCACCGCCGAACTCAGAAAGAGGCCGAAGACTTTTCTCCTCCGGTAATATTCCATGAAGATGCGGGCTATCTCTTCCGGCCGGAGCGTGCAGCGTTGAACGTTCGACCCGGAGCGGAGCGGGCAGTATCTGCAGTCGTTGGCGCAGGCGTTTGAAAGGAGCGTCTTGAGGAGGACCGAATATCCGCCCTGGGGAAGGGCGACCGGATAGAGCCACCTTCCGTCCAGCCCCCTCGTCCTGTGGCCGTCCCTGCTCGTGCCGCAGGCGCATGCCAGATCGTATTGCGAATCTTCGGAAAGGACCTTCAGCTTTTCGATCGTCTCCATGAACGGATTATAACAGGAAGCAGGAAGGAGTGAGTAGGTTTCCTCTCCGTCATCTTCCGGCACAGTCCTCAGAGCTTAGTCCTGGGAGGCAGCATTCCGGCAGGGAGAGCGTCCCTCAAATCCCTTCTGATGCGATAGGATTTAACAGAGCATGGCGTCGAGGACAGCCTCCTGCTTCTTCCTCCTTTGCCCTGCCCGGGGCCTATCGGTTACAATAAGGTGTTGTTTTGATGAGAAAAACAAGGAGGTTGCCCTATGCTTCTTGATGTGATTATCGACAAGGACTCGCTCCCGATCCAGATCCCCGATCCCTTTCACCCGGACCTCGACGGCATCGTCGGCAGCATCGGACGCTTTGCCGGAGAGAAGGGCACCGATCTTTCGGGCCTGGACATCAGAGGACTCATCCCCGAGATGATAAGAGGGATCGCCGGCTGCGAAAGCGGCTGCCCCGCAAACGCCAAGGGTCTCGTCTCAAAGGGCTTCCGGAGCTTCGACCTCGAATATATCGAAGGCGGCATTCTTTCCGCGCGGGCCTCCGCCGGAGAGGACCGGTGCTTCTACCTCAAGATGTTCCCTGATTTTTGATACAGAGGGGCACGGCGTACCATGCCCCTCTGTATGCCACGCCTCTCCCGCTAATGCCTTCTGTGCATCGTGGCCGTTTTCCTTAATATCTTGACGGTGCTCGCCTGCGGTCCCTTTTCTCCTTCCTCCTCTTCGAATCGCACAGGCGATCCCTCCCTCAGCTTTTCGAACCCGTCGAGCACGCTGTTTCTGTGAAAGTATATTTCCCTTCCCCCGAAGCCCTCGATGAAGCCGTAGCCTTCCTCCCGGAAGAGCTTCGTCACGACTCCGCGAGGAAGCAGATCGTGGGCCTTCACCTGCCTCGACTGTCTGAGCGAATACTCCTCAAGCTGTCGTACGGCATCGTCGAAGGCGTGGCGGACCGCAACATAGATGTTTTCATATGTCCGCCGAAGCGAACGATCACGGCTGACGACAATCCGTCTGCCGGGCACGTTCAGAGTGACCGTCGTCCGGAAGAGATTTCCGTCGTGCCGCCTCTTGTGCGGCATCCCGACGACGACCCGACAACTCAGGATAGAAGGAGAGAACTTCTCCATCTTCCCGGAGAGGGCGCCTATCTCCTCCTCTATGCTCTCTTTATACTGCGGCCCAAGGTTCTTGTAGGTTACCCGTAGCGGTGTCTCCATATTACCTCCACTCTCTAGGCAGGCAAGGGCAGGGATGTCCCCCCCCCCCCCCCTTTCGCCTGTCTGCTTTTT
>JAJXTV010000034.1 GCA_021783515.1 Nitrospirota bacterium | reverse complement strand
TTCCGATCTTACGGAAAAAAATTCTACGCCGAACGACTGGCGGCATAAAAAAGATTGGTGTCTACTATTGACATCCGACCTCATAGCCCGCACCTCAGAATCTGCTATAATTAACATTATAATGGAGTCCGTACTTATGATGACTTGTAGATTAAACTATTACTTTAATTGCTCAATAACAATGCGGGTTATGCGTGGCTCCTAAGAAATCCTCCAATAAGCTCAAAACCTCATCCGCCTCAACCCAAAAACCCGGCACCAGACCGTCTAAGAGCGGCCAATTCCCCGTTGTCGGAGTAGGCGCGTCCGCGGGCGGGCTTGAGGCATTTACGCAATTGTTCAAGAACCTTCCTGCTAACCCGGGGATAGCCTTTGTCCTTATTCAACATCTCGCCCCGGCACACGAAAGCATGCTGACCGCGCTTCTTTCCAAGTCGGTCGCGATGCCCATTAGCGAGGTGAAGGACGGAATGACCGTTGAGCCCGATAATGTGTACGTCATTCCGCCTGACGTGGAGATGGTTATCTTTCAGGGAGTGCTCCATCTTACGCCACGGGAGAAGACGAGAGGACAATATATGCCAGTCGATTCTTTTTTGCGCTCCCTGGCGCAGGACCGGGGAAACAATGCGATAGCCGTAATCATGTCCGGGTCCGGCTCGGATGGCTCTATGGGGATAAGGGCGGTCAAAGGAGAGGGCGGCATAGTCTTTGCGCAGGACAAAACCGCAAAGTACGACGGAATGCCGAAAAGCGCCATTGATACCGGCTGTGTTGATTTTGTGCTGCCACCCAACAAAATTGCGGCTGAGTTGCAGCGAATCAGGCGGCATCCCTATCTTGCACCTGTCCGGCACGGTGCTGCCGTACAGATTATACCGGCGGAAGAGAATGACCTGAATAAGATCTTCATCATGCTCAGGTCAGCCAAGGGCGTTGATTTTGCATCCTACAAACGCCCGACAATAATGCGCAGGGTCAAACGCCGCATGCTGTTGCGAAAGATAGAGGAGATAGAAAAATACGTTGCGTATCTCAGGGAAGACCCCTCTGAAATTGAGACCCTTTATCAGGACATTCTCATTAACGTCACCTCCTTCTTCAGGGAACCGGAGACATTCAATGCTTTAAAAAGAGGCGTGTTCCCTCACATCGTCAAGAAAGAGCATGCGGATGTCCCTGTCAGGATTTGGGTTCCTGCCTGTTCAACAGGGGAAGAGGCCTACTCTATCGCCATAGCCCTTACAGAGTATATGGACGAAAACAAGATAAGCCGTCCTGTGCAGCTCTTTGCAACAGACATTGACGATATCGCGGTCGAGAAGGCCAGAAAAGGCATATATCCTGAAAATATATCCAGGGACGTCTCCCCGGAGAGACTGAGACGTTTCTTTGAAAAAGCCGGGGGCGGGTATGTCATTAACAAGCTTGTCCGCGAAATGTGCATATTTGCGAGGCACAATATGGTGAAAGACCCTCCTTTTTCAAAGATAGACCTTATCAGTTGCCGGAATGTGCTCATCTATTTCGGGCCGGAGCTACAGAAAAAAACGGTCAGGATATTATTCTATGCGCTCAATCCCGGAGGCTTTCTCATGATCGGACCTTCCGAGACTATCGGCGAATTTGGCGGTCTTTTCTCCGTAGTGGACAAGAAGGGATCTATTTACGCAAAAAAGGCCGAACCGTCGAGGCAGTATTTTGAGGCCCCTGCTGTCGAATATGGCAAAGAAAAGGCAGTCGGCAAAAAGACCGATATACAACCGGCGGGAGTATTCGATATTCAGAGAGAGGCCGATAATATAGTGCTCGCCAAGTATGGCCCTACCGGATTTGTTATAGACGATGCCATGAAGATACTCCAGTTCCGGGGAGATACCGGCCCGTATCTAAGACCTGCGCCCGGCCGGGCAAGCCTGGACCTTCTGAAGATGGTCAGTGAAGACCTGGTGTCAGAGCTTCGCACTATGCTTCATCAGGCAAAGAAAGAAGATGTTCCTGTAAGAAAAGAACGAGTCAGGGTCAAACAGGATAGGCAGATTAAATACATAAAGATTGATGTCGTTCCGTTTAAGGGCCCTGCATCCGGTGAACGCTGTTTCTTGATAATGTTTGAAGACGCAGGGACGGGTTTAAAACCAGTCCTTACAAAAAGCACCCTTACCGCTAAAGGGCATCCGGCTGACGAAGAGACATATAGGTTAAGGCAGGAGCTTGCCGCGTCAAAGGCGCATTTAAACACGGTGACCCAGGAGTATGAGGCCTCAAGTGAAGAACTTAGGGCACTGAACGAGGAACTGCAATCAAGTAATGAAGAAATGCAGAGCATCAACGAGGAGATGGAGACGGCCAAGGAGGAACTGCAGTCAACGAATGAAGAGCTGACTACTGTCAACGACGAGCTTAGAAGCCGCAATGAGGAAACGATTCAGTTGAACAACGATCTGGTCAACGTACTCAGAGGCGTAGAGATACCGATTATTATACTCGGCAGCGAACTTGAGATCAGACGCTTCAATGACGCTGCGGCAACGCTTCTGAATCTTATCCCCGCAGATGCCGGAAGGCCGCTGAGCAACATCAGGACTAACATCAATATACCGGATCTTGAGCAGATGGTCCGCGACGTAATCCGTACCCTTGCCGCAAAGGAAAAGGAAGTCCAGCATGTAGACGGGCGCTGGTATTCAATGATTTTAAGACCGTATAAGACCGTCGACAACAGGATCGACGGCGTTTTGATGACGCTGGTCGATATCAACGACATCAAGCGCAGCCTTTTGCGGGTCACGGAGGCATATGACTACGCCAATGATATCGTTGAGACTGTCCGGGAGCCTCTGCTCATTCTCGACACCGGCCTGAAGGTGGTAACTGCCAACAGATCTTTCTACGAAAACTTCCTGGCTGATCCTCAGGAAACAGAAGGCCGCTATGTCTACGAGTTGGGAAATGGTCAGTGGGACATTCCGGAACTCAGAAAAATGCTTCAAAAGGTCCTGCCTAAGAAAAAGTCTTTCTCGGACTTCGAGGTCACTATAGAATTCCCGAACATCGGGTGCAGAACCATGTTACTCAACGCGCGTGAAATCAGAAAGGAAGTTTCTGATCCGGCTGCCGCATCGCTATGGGAAAAAGAATATAATGGGATGATTCTTCTTGCGATTGAGGATATCACTGAGCGAAAGAAGATTGAAGATACTCAATTGTTCCTGGTGCAGTCCGGCTGGGTCGCCTCGGGCGAGGATTTTTTCAAATCGCTTGCCCGATACCTGGCAGAAAACCTGGGGATGGATTATGTCTGCATCGATCGACTGCTGGGGGAAGGACTCTCCGCACAGACCGTAGCCATCTACTTTGACGGTAAATTCGAAGACAATGTCAGTTACACGTTGAAAGACACCCCATGTGGTGATGTGGTAGGAAAGACGATTTGTACCTTTTCTAAAGGTGTCCGCGATTTGTTTCCAAAGGATATCATTCTCCAGGAGATGGTGGCCGAAAGTTATGTCGGGACTACTCTTTGGAGTTCCTGGGGGCAACCGATCGGTTTGATCGCAATCATCGGACGCCATCCCCTGCTGAACCCCCAATTGGCGGAATGGATGCTGAGAATGGTGGCCGTGCGCGCGGCCGGTGAACTGGAGCGGAGGCAGGCTGAGGAAGCGCTGTGGGCAAGTGCGGACCGCTACCGGTCTTATATCGAAGTGACAGGGGCGCTGGGCTGGACCACAAATGCCGATGGAGAGATTATGGAAGATATACCGGCCTGGCGGAAGTATACCGGCCAGACCTATGAGGAGGTTGGGGGGCAAGGATGGTTGAAAGCGATACACCCTGACGACCGCGAGCATACATTACAGATATGGGAAAGAGCTGTCACAGAGAAAAGCAACTATGAGGCCGAATACCGAATACGCAGACACGATGGGACTTATCGCGACTTCATGACGCGCGGTATGCCTGTGTTTAGGGGAGACGGAAGTATCCGGGAATGGGTCGGTACTTGCATCGACATCACCGAGCGAAAGAACTCGGAGAAAGCCTTAAAAACACTGAATCAAGAACTGCAATCCACGGCCTTGGAGCTCAAAGCCGCTTACAAGGATATGGAGAGTTTCAGTTACGTCGCTTCCCATGACCTCAGAGCTCCACTTAGAACTTTGGACAGCTTTTCTAAGATACTGTTACAAGACTATGCCGATAAACTTGATGACACGGGGAAGGACTATTTGAAAAGACTCATGGACGGTGCAAATAAAATGAACCGACTCATCGGAGACCTGCTTGCATTTTCCCACGTCAGCACTAAAGAGGTCCTGAAATTCGAATTCAATATGAAAGAATTGGCACAAAAGTTGGTTGGGGAACTCAAGCCGACGATTGGTGAGCGGGACATAGAATTTGAAATTAGTCAACTGCCTTCTGCATATGGCGACCTGGCGATGATAAACCAGGTTCTCCAAAACCTTTTAACTAATGCGATCAAATTCACACAGACAAGAGACGCTGCAATAATTGAAGTCGGCGGTTATACGGAAAAAGACGAGAACGTATATTACGTTTCAGACAACGGCATAGGATTCGATATGCAGTTGAGCGATAAACTCTTTGGCCTTTTTCAGAGGATACATTCGGAAAAAAATGTTGAGGGGACCGGCATCGGACTTGTCATTGTAAAAAATATCATCGAGAAACACGGCGGGCGCGTATGGGCCGAGGGAAAGCCGGATGAAGGGGCAAAGTTTTACTTCACTCTTCCGGGGAAAAAAGAGTAAGTTAGATTTCCTTCGGCAATCCTCAAAAGTTTCGCCACGAGAAACTCTTACTTTGAGATGAAGCAATATTCCCTTGGTGAAAATTACGGGTTGAAGCATCCTGTCTATAATAGCGAATCGGCTTTGTGTGTTGTAGGGAGAAGGCTTGAAGCACTGTTCCCTCCAAAATGCATTTCTTACGAACAGATAAAACAGTTTGCAAAAGGCGTAACTATCGCCCCTTTAGAAGTAGAATATGATAATGTGCTTTTTTCAGAGACGTTCCAGAGACGCTATTTCTAGCGTCTTTTGGAAATTAACTCCTTGATTAAACAAGAAAAAGATGGTGCCGAAGGCGGGACTCGAACCCGCATGGATTGCTCCACACGCCCCTCAAACGTGCGTGTCTACCAGTTCCACCACTTCGGCAGAGTTAGAATTTTACTATAAGAACGCCCCCCTTTTCAAGGGATGTTGATTTTCCCGGGCATTTTCTGCAAACTATCCTTAGAGTACGGGTGCAAAGCTTAATAGGGAATCCTGTGTAATTCAGGAGCGGTCCCGCCGCTGTAATCCCGATTCCGGTGATCCGGAATAAGTGCCCTTGCCGGTAATACGCCACTGTTCATATCTGGATGGGAAGGCTGGCAAGAGGTCGGGAGAGCCAGAAGACCTGCCTGTAGACGACAATGATGGGTGACGGATCAGTGATCAGCTTATAACACTGGTGCCGCCGGCCGTCGTTGACGCCGAGAGCCTTTCCGCGGAGGAAGGCGAGGATGAAGCGAACCAGGGTGCAATCCTCAGGACCTGCTTTGGGTCCCGAGGATTTTTTTTTGAGGAGATAATTATGTTGAGTCGCTACCGCACAAAAGGCCGTCATTCCCGCGAAGGCGGGAATCCGGAAAAGAACTGGATTCCGGGTCAAGCCCGGAATGACACTCATGACATGCGACATTTAGTCATGGGTATTGCGTGGTTATTGCTTTTCACTTTTTACTTTTCACTTTCCACCGTCTCTGCCGCCGCGGATCCGCCGAAAAGGATCATCTCGCTTGCACCGAACATGACCGAGGTACTCTTTGCGCTCGGTCTGGGAGACAGGATCGTGGGCGTCACCAGTTTCTGCGATTATCCTCCCGAGGCGAAGAAGAAGCCGAGGATCGGCGGCATGTCGAACCCTTCGCTCGAGGCGGTCGTGAGACTTAAGCCGGATATCGTCGTGATGACTACCGACGGCAACCCCAAGGAGTTCGAGGAACGGTTGAAATCGATGGGGATCAGGACCTTCGTATCGACGGCGCGGAGGCTTTCCGACCTGCCCGAAGGGGTCAGGGATCTGGGGGCCGCGCTCGGGGTGAAGAAAAAGGCCGACGAGTTCGCCGATAATTTCGAGAAGGCGCTTGTGAAGGCCCGGGCGAGGCAGAGCCATTCAGGGGCACACAGAAAAAAGGTCCTTTTCATCGTATGGCCCGACCCCCTGATCGTGGCGGGGCCGGATACGGTCATCGACGATGCGCTCACTCTTATCGGCGCGGAAAATATCGCCTCCGATGCCAAGACGGAATATCCGAAATACTCAGTTGAGGAAGTGCTCAGGAGATCTCCCGACCTCATCATCATCGGCAGAGGGATGGACAGCGGTGATGTGAAGAAGGTCTCTGCCGGGCTCCTGAGGAGGCTGGGGTCACTGCCGGCCGTAAAGCAGAACAGGGTCTTTTTTGTTGGCGACGGCCTCTTCCGCCTCGGCCCGAGGACGCTGAAAGGGATCGCCGAGATATCCCCGCTGATGGACGGGCAATGAAGACACGGTTCGCCGCACTCGTCATTATTTTTTCCGCAGTGGTAGCCGTCTCGCTTTTCCTGGGGCCGACCCCGATAAACCCTTTTCTGCCCGACGAAACGTCGCGCGAGATCCTCACCAGCATCAGAGCGCCGCGCATCGCCGTTGCGGTATTGATGGGCATGGCGCTCGGCGCCTCGGGAGCGGTGCTGCAGGGGATACTCAGAAACCCCCTTGCCGATCCCTACATCCTCGGGATATCGAGCGGGGCATCCCTGACCGCGGCGATCGGCATCATCGGAGGAGTGACGGTACTGGGGACGTTCACGATCCCGGCCTTCGCCTTTGCCGGGGCGATCATCACGGGGGGGATAGTCGGGATAATGGGATGGAAACGCGGCGGACTCTGGCCGGAGAGGCTTCTCCTTGCAGGGGTCGGATTGAGCTTTCTCTTTTCGGCGCTTCTCATGCTGATCATGAGTATTTCGCGCGACGAGGGCATCAGAAGGGCAATGCTCTGGATATTCGGCGACCTTTCGATGTCCGACTGGGAGCGCGTGCCCTACGGTGCGGTTCTGGTCTTCGGGGGGATCGCGCTTTCGCTCTGGAGAGCAAAGGCGCTGAACGCCCTCATCCTCGGCGACGAATTCGCCCACAGCCTGGGGTTCGCGCCGCAGACCGAGAGGGTCCTTCTCTTCGTATCTGTCGGCCTCATGACCGCCGCATCCGTCTCCCTGGGCGGCATGATCGGGTTCATCGGGCTGCTCATGCCCCATATCGCACGTTTCTTCACCGGTTCGGACAACAGGCTCCTGGTGCCCGCGTCAGCCCTCGGAGGAGGAGCGCTCCTCTGCGTAGCCGACCTCATCGCAAGGACGGCGCTCCCGCCGATGGAGCTGCCCGCCGGGATCATCACCGCGATCATCGGCGCTCCCTATTTCCTGTACCTGCTGAGGAGGAAAGATGTCCTCAGCATCTGACCCGATGATCCTGGAGATGAACGAGGTCTGTTTTTCCTACGGCGACAATGGTCGTGTCGTCGACAACTTCACATTCTCCGCAGGCGAGGGAGAGTTCATCGGCCTGCTCGGGGCCAACGGATCGGGCAAATCGACGGTACTGAAGCTCGGCAGCGGAATATTGAAACCCTCCTCGGGAAGCCTCATGCTCTGGGGCAAGCAACTGCAGAAGTACAACAACAGGGACCGGGCGAAGCTTATTAGCTATCTGCCTCAGACACTCGACATCAGCGTCCCCTTCACCATCCGCGAACTGGTGAGCATGGGGCTTTATCCTTACGATATCCCGCCCGCGATCACCCCCGACGAGGCGCTCGGCATGGTGGGCCTGGCCGGGAAGGCGGATGCGCACATTACCGACCTGAGCGGCGGCGAAAAGCGGAGGACCTTCATCGCCATGACGCTTCTTCAGGGTGCGGGGCTCCTCCTGCTCGACGAGCCGCTTGCCAATCTCGACATAAAATATCAGGTGGAGCTGGTAAGGCTCCTGAAGACGCTCAGGGAACAGAGAAATATTTCGGTCGTGATGGCGCTCCACGACATCAACACCGCCCTTCAGTTCGACAAGGTGATGCTGATCAAAAGAGGCAGGGTGCTCGGCTTCGGAAGGCCGGAGACGGTCCTGACCGAATCCGGCATCATGGACGCCTTCGACGTAGAAGTCAGGATCGTGAGGCAGCCCGACGGCAGGGCATACATGAGCTTCGGGGAGAACTGCCGGTAATGGAGGAGACAGCCCTATGAGCGGAAAGGTCGTCTTTATCACGGGAGGCGCCAGGAGCGGCAAGAGCGGGCTCGCCCTGGCGTCAGCCTCTGCGATGGCCGGAAGAAAAGGGTTCATCGCCACCGCAACCGCCGTCGACGAGGAGATGACGGCGCGGATCGCGAGGCACCGCGCCGACCGCAGCGGCGTATGGGAGACGATCGAAGAGCCGCTCGGCCTTGCACAGGCCCTCGAAGGGGCTGCCGGAGCCTTTGACGTTATCGTAATCGACTGTCTGACGGTATGGCTCTCGAACGTAATCTGGTCTGGTCTCGCTGTCGAGGACGAGGTCGAAAAGCTCTTGAGCGCATGCGAGAAGGTCCGCGACTCGCGGAAGGTCTCGCTTTATATCGTCTCGAACGAGGTCGGCATGGGCATCGTGCCCGAAAGCGGGCTTGCCAGAAAATTCAGAGACCTTGCCGGCAGGCTGAATCAGAAGATCGCCGCAGCGTCGGATGAGGCATATCTCGTTGCCGCGGGTATACCGCTTCGGTTAAAAGGGAAAGGGGCATGATGATACAAGAGACGATCGGGATGTTAAGGCCGGCGGATGCCGGTTTCGCAGAAGAAGCTCAGAAGAGACTCGACAACCTCACAAAACCCCCGGGGAGCCTGGGGAGACTCGAAGAGTTCGCAAAAAGGACCGCGGCGATCAGGGGAATCGCTGTGCCCGCCCCCGGCAGAAAGGTGATCTTCACCTTCGCCTGCGACCATGGGGTCGCTGACGAAGGGGTATCGGCCTATCCCCGGGAGGTGACGAGACAAATGGTCCTCAACTTCCTTCGTGGCGGCGCCGCGATCAATGTGCTGGCGCGGCATGCGGGCGCAGACGTGGTCATCGTCGATATCGGGGTGGATTTTGATTTCACGCCCCTGTTGGCGGAAGCACGATACCCCGTTCCCCTGCGAATAGAGAAGATCGTCAGGGGAACGAAGAATATGAGAAGAGGACCGGCCATGGCGCGGAGGGAGGCGGAGCGGTCGATAGAAGTCGGGATAGCGCTGGCGCGGGAATATGCTGAAAAGGGATATACGATCTTCGGCGCCGGCGAGATGGGCATCGCAAACACGACGCCGTCTTCCGCAATCGCTGCGGTGCTCACCGGCAGGACCGTACCCGAGCTGACAGGGCGGGGCACCGGCATTGATGACGATGCGCTCGGGAACAAGATCAGGGTAATAGAAGAGTCGATCGCCATAAACAGGCCTGATCCGAATGACGGGATCGACGTGCTTTCGAAGGTAGGGGGCGCCGAGATCGGCGGTATCGCCGGGCTCATCATTGGAGCCGCCGCCTGCCGCGTTCCGGTCGTTATAGACGGGTTCATCTCTACCGCCGGGGCGCTGATCGCGCACAGTCTTGCGCCGCTGACGAAGGATTACATGTTCGCGGCGCACACCTCGGTCGAGACCGGCCACAGGGCGATGCTCGAGAAGATCGGCCTATCGCCTATCCTCGACCTCGGCATGCGGCTCGGCGAAGGCACGGGCGCCGCCCTCGCGATGCAGCTGCTTGATGCGGGGCTGAAGATCTGCCGCGAGATGGCGACCTTCGGCGAGGCGGGTGTTTCGGGAGGAGGCGAATCATGAGAGAGTTCATTCTAGCTGTCCAGTTTCTCACGATCTTTCCGGTGAAGGTCCGGGGCGGCGTCCCGGAAGAAGAGATGGCCCTCTCTGCTATTTTCTTCCCCGTCGTCGGAGCACTTCAGGGCCTGCTTGCGGTCGGGGTCGCGTATCTCTCCACCCGGTATCTGGGCGAGGAGATAGCGGCGGCGATAGTCGTGCTGGCATTGGCGGTAAGCAACGGCGGTCTGCATCTTGACGGACTTGCCGATACCTTCGACGCGATCGCGGTGAAATCGGCCGGGAACGGGCCCGCGGACATCACCCGCAGGCTGGCTGCGATGAAAGACAGCACTGTCGGCCCTATCGGCGTAATCGCAGTCATATTCGCCGTTTTGCTGAAGTTCCTCTTTCTCAAGACGCTTATCTCCGGCCTGAACAGGACCGAATTCTTCTCTTTCCTTGTCCTGGCGGGCGTCTATTCGAGATGGGCGATGGTGCCGCCGATGTATTACGGCAGATCCGCAAGGAAAGACGGACTCGGAAGGATATTTATCGAGAACCTGCGTCCGGCCGTCTTCCTGCTGGCAACCCTGACGGCCATCGTGCTGAGCGGCCTTATTTACGGTCTATGGCTCAGGCAGGCCTACGGCGTGAACAAGCTGGTCCTGCTTCTCGTCCTCCTCTGCGGACTCTTTCTCTTCGGGCTGGCATCGGTGAAATATTCGGCAAAGAGGTTCGGTGGGCTTACCGGAGACGTCTTCGGCGCAATCAGCGAGATCTCTGAAGTCATCTTTCTGCTGGGGGTTACGGTATGGTTACGACGCTTTATCTAGTGCGGCACGGAGCTCTTGTGGGGAGCGGCCAGAAGCGCTATAACGGCAGCATCGACACGCCGATGTCGGAAAAAGGGTTCGAGCAGGTGAAGGCAGCATCGGCCTTTATCGCCGGCCATCTGCGCAACGCGGCCTGCAGCCGCTACCTCAGCTACCTCAGAGACGTCCATGGCTCGGCCGGCACGGCTGACTGCAGGGACAAAGAGGCGGCCGTGATGCAGGCGGTCTACTGCTCCGACCTGACCCGGGCGGTTACGAGCGCCGGAATCATCGCCGAACCTTACGGGGTTAAGGCGGTGAGGGTCCCCGGCCTCAGGGAGCGGTCCTTCGGCGAATGGGAGGGGATGACCTTTTCGGAGATCAAAGAAAGATTCCCCGCCGAATTCGAGGCCTGGGCCCGCAATCCGCTTACGCACAGCCCCGTGGGCGGGGAGAATACCGCAGAGGTAAAGGAGCGGGTCGTCAGGGCGCTCGGGGAGATCCTGGGCCGCCACAAGGGGAACAATATCGCGGTGGTCGCCCACGGAGGGGTCAACCGGATCATCCTCTGCCATATCCTCGGCATGCCGCTCGAAAACATCTTCAGGATCGAGCAGGACTATGCTGCGGTGAATATCGTCGAGTTCTGGGAAAAATACCCGGTGGTGAAGCTTATCAACGGGTCAAGCACAGCCGCCTTGGGCGGCGACAAGGAGGTGTCCGAAGGGAAGTGAGGTGAAAGCCCTCCACTGCCCCGCAACTGTAAAGGGAACGAAAGCCTTTGAACACAGTGAGGAGTAAGAAGTAAGGGGAAGGGAACCCCCTCCCGCTATCTTTCAGCCAGCTCACTGTGTTCGGGAGCCACTGTCCGCTGCGGCGGGCGGGAAGGCGGGCGAGTAGGAGGCCCTGAGTCAGGAGACCCCGGACGCCTTTCAATAACAGCACCCTTCGAGGGAAAGGAGAATTGTTGGTGAAGAGGAAAAAAGGAGAAGGATTGTCAAAAAGAATGAGATGGATCTCGGTCTGGCTGTTTCTTGTAGTCCTGTCGGCCGGGACGGCGAATGCGGAGGAAAAGATCTCTGTGGGGGAAGTGGTGGTAACCGCGACCCGGCATGAGGAACAGGCGGCGGATGTACCGGCGAGTGTTACGGTCATTACGCAGAAAGACATTGAAAACTCCAATGCCCTGAACATCCCCGATCTGCTGAGGACGGAGCCGGGCGTTCAGGTCAACGATATTACCGGAAACCGGCGCACCTACACGGTCGACCTTGGCGGCTTCGGGGAGACGGCGACGCTAAACACCCTTGTACTGGTCGACGGAAGACGCATCAATGAGGCGGACCTGAGCGGGGCGGACTGGGTGGATATTCCGCTTGACCGGGTCAGCAGGATCGAGATTATACGGGGCGGCCGGGGGAGCGTCCTTTACGGTGACAACGCCACCGGCGGCGTCATCAATATCATCACCAAAAAGGGAGGCAAGGGGCTGCACGCAGGGGCGGACCTCGCAGGGGGGAGTTACGGGACATTCAAGGGAGGCGCCTATGCGGACGGAACGGCCAAGGACCTTTCACTTCACCTCTCGGGGAACTACCTTACCTCCGACGGGTATCGCGACAACAGCAAGACCGAATCGAAAGACCTGGGAATGCATGCCGCCTATTACGTGAAGGACTTCATGAAGATCGATCTCAGCGGCGGCTATCACAAGGACCACTCGGGCCTCCCGGGTGCTCTGAAAGACAGCGACTTCGCGGCGGGCCTCTCGAGGACCGCTACCCTGTATCCGAACGATTTCGCGGATACGAAGGATTATTATGTGGCCGTAAACCCGGAGATCTATTTCCTTGGAGACAATGTCCTTCGGATCGACACCTCTCTCAGGAGGAGGGACTTCAAGTCGTTCAGCACCGGAGACTGGGGGAACTTCCTCGGCGACAGCAATATCAAGACGACGGCGATCTCTCCGCATGTCGTTCTCAAGCAGAACGTCGGCGCCGCGAAGAACACGCTGACGGTCGGAGCCGATTATCAGAAGACGGACGAAGACGTCGTCAACGACTCTCTCTTTTTCGGCTCCCGCACCATCGGGAACTTCGACCTGAAGAAAGAGGAGACTGGCTATTACGCCCATGACGAGGCAGCGGTCACCGACAACCTGAGGATTTCGGCAGGGTACCGTCGCGACCGCGCCGCCTTCAGTTTCACTCCCAGCACGCCGGAGAGTGTCTCGATGTCAAAGGACTCATATACCGCGGGCGTCAACTACACCTTCTTCAACAGGTCCTATGCCTACGTGAGCTATTCCCGGAGCTTCAGGTACCCGGTCCTCGACGAGCTCTACAGCTACTTCACCAATACGGTCAATACCTCCCTCGCCCCGCAGAGCTCGGATGACTATGAGATCGGGATCAGACACTATTTCAGCGAAGGTTTCTACGCCAACCTCAACGTCTTCAGGCTCGATACGGACGATGAGATTTTCTTCAATCCTGCCGCCTATACAAATGAAAATCTTGACGGAAAGACCCGTCGGGACGGCGTCGGGGTTTCGTTCAGCGCGGACGCGACGAGCCGTCTGACCATACGGGGAAGTTACACGTTTATGAGCGCAACGATCAGGGGAGGCGCCTTCGACGGGAAGAAGGTGCCGAACGTGCCGGCCCATAAGGCGACCGTAGACATCCTCTGCCGCGTCACGAAGCAGGCAACGGCGATCCTCAATGGAGCATATATAGGAGACAGGCCGTTCATCAGCGACTTCTCGAACGACTTCAGCAATCAGCAGGGCTATCTTCTCCTGAACGCAAAATTCACCTACGAGTTGAAATCCCTGAAGGGGAGGTCGCTGAAGGCGTTTCTCGATATCAACAACCTGACCAACAAGGAATATGCGGAATACGGCGTCATCGGAGGCTATCCGCTCGAGAAGGCGTACTACCCTTCGCCGAAGAGGAACTTCCTGGTGGGGATATCGATGGCGCTCTGATTCGTATGGGCATGGAATTCAGGGGCAATATAATCTTTTCGATCGTCCTGCACGCGACGATCTTCACGGCCGCCCTGGCGCTGGCCGGGAGGGAACTCTCCGGGCGGCCGGGCGAAAGGTTCATCTCCGTGAGTCTGTTCGAAGACCATGCCGAAGAAAAGCCCCCGGCGGCGGGAAACGCGGCAAGAAAGAGAACCACCGCAAGGACCATACCTCCTTTTGCGGCCCCCCGGGAGCCTTCGTCTCCCGGGGCAGCCGCAGCGGACAGGAGATTCGACCCGGCCCCTCCGGCGGCGATCACGACTGACAGAGGCCAGCGCGGCGATGAGGCACTGTCCGCAAACGGTCCCCCCGCGCTCGCGGCAATGAATTCAGCGCCTCCTGCCGGAGGAATTCGCGGGGTCCCGCGCGGTGCACTTCAGGCCTCTTTCATCGGGGAAACCTCGGGGCGGGCGGGCCGGCAAGACCGCACAGGAGCCTCTGCGGAAGGGACCCTCCTGAAGGTAAACGCCATTCGGGCCGCCATCGAAAAGGCGAAAAGCTATCCTCCCTTTGCGAGAGAGAGGGGTTTCGAGGGGACGGTCACCGCCGAATTCACGATCAGCGCAGAGGGCCATCCGGAAAATATCAGGATCCTTCAAAGTTCCGGCTATGATATCCTCGACAGCGCGGCGAAAAGGACCCTTCTGCGCGCATCTCCTTTCCCCCCCGTACCGGGCAGACTCGAAGTGCCGATCACCTTCAGGCTGGATCGATAACATTGCAACTACGCGAATCAAAGCTCCGGAGGCGGGGAGAGCGGCCCGAAAAGCCTTCCGCAGCGATTCCTTACCGCATCGGCAGCCACTCTCCCAACACAGGACCGGGACATGCTTTTCATCAAAGTTCTGCATTCTTGACGCCATGCTACATCAAATCCAATCGCATCAGAAAGGATTTGGGGACGCTCTCCCCGCCTCAGCGAAAAGAACAGGGATAAGGCTTCCCGTCTAATACCTCATCCTCACCCTGTATGTAAGTATCGTCTCCGTGTCCTTCGCCACCGGGATGCCGAACTCGGCGGTATGGGCCTCCGTCTTCTTATACGGAGAGGAAGAGCTGAGCATGGTCCAGTCCCCGGGTACCGGCTCGACAACCCTCACAGTCACGTCTTCCTTCTTGTGGTTCCTGAGCGAGATCTCGAAGGCGGCCTCATAGGTGTCGTAGGCGATCTTCTTCCAGTCTGTCTGCTTTCTCGTGCCGACCACATCGAAGGCATCGCCGAGCTTGATCCGTATCTTTTCGTCTTTTGGGGTATGGTCTATCGAATCTTCGCCTATGAACTGGAGGCTGCCCTCGCTGTCGCGCTTATATACCCTGACCGTGCCCTTGGGAAGTGGGATCCCCAGGTTGTCTTCCTTCCTGTTTTGAATCTGGACGTAGACCCCCACCTTCTGGTTCGCCATCGCGTCGCCGTATCTGCTGTAGTAATAATACGGGGCGCCCTGGTAGAGCAGTTCCTTCTTCACCGGTATATTGTCGGCGGTCACTAGGTTGATCTGCTTCGTCTGGTTGTCCTTGATCGTCGAGGGCCTCTGGAGCGTATAGATATGATACTCGAAGAAAGACTCCTCCTTGAACTGGGGCGCGGCCGGCCGCGCGGCGCCTTCCGCGAAGGCCAGCATCTTGTCCCGGTACTGCTTTTCCTCCTTCACGCGGTTCACGTCTCCGGCAACGAGTTTGATCTTCGCCTCCCGATAGGCGGCGCCGCTTTTGTTATCGATCGTCACCCAGCCGGCGAGGTCGGCCCTGTCGTCCTTTTCGTTCAGCGTCGCCACATAATCGGCGCGCCAGTTGATCCCGTTAGTGAGGTATGACGCCTCGACCTCCTGGGCCTCCTCCCTGTCGTTTTCGATCAGCCAGACGAGCGTCGGCTTTGAGATAAGGTCCTGCGGTACGCCGGGGAAGACGATCCTGCCGGGGTGGCCGAAGGTGATGCCGTCGCCTATCCTGAAGATCGGTCCGCCGTTGTTCGAAAGAAGCGTCGCGGCCACCACCTCTTCACGCTCCGTATAGGGGTTCTTCTGGTAGAGCTTCACCTCTTTCCCTACATACTTGTCGAGGAGCTTCTGAGGGGAAAGGAGATCGTATTCATAGTTCTGCTCCAGCACCCTCAGCCCCTCCCCCTTGCCAAGCGACCGGATGGATACGCTGGGGGGGATGATCTGCGACGCCACGTCCATGAACCTCAGGTCGCCCCTGCCCTTCCGCAGCCGGATCTTCCTCTTGTCCTTTACCAGTCCGAGGTTTACGTTATAGATCGTGACCGCGATGCCGGTCTGGTCCTCGATCCCGGTCGATGCCGCCTTTTCTGTCGGCCCTTCCGCGGCAGGCGCGTACACGGCCGCGAGGATAACCGCGAGCGCCATGATAAGGGAAAGGGGGATAATGCCTTGCTTTTTCATTGCAGCCTCCTTGAATGGTTTGTGCGTTCTGCTTAGTCCCTTAGACAGGAGATATCCGAAAAAAGTTCCGGCCTCCCGGCGGCCCCTATCCACTATCTTACGACAGTTTCCACCACAGGTCTCCCCCTTCTCCCGTACGCCGAAGGAAAGTCATGATGTCCGGTATCGTCAATTTCCTAGTACAATGTAAGAAGAGAAAGACCGGCAACGCCCCGGGCGGAGAAAAGATCTCCCGGTCTAATTGCAATAAGGAGGCTCGCATGACAACGAATGAGAATCTCATCAGGATATTTGAATATGCCCTGAGCCAAGAGGAGACCGGCAAGAGCTTTTTCGAAACTTCTTTAGAGAGGATGGGCTGGGGGGCCGGCGTTGCCGTCTTCAAGCAGCTGATCAGGGAGGAAGAGAAGCATATCCGTTTCATCAGGAATATCCTCGAGGGCCTGAAAACGGAAGGCGTCGCCCGTCTCGATCCGGGAAAGGACGCGGTCCCTGAAAGGTCCGATTTCTTCGACATCGCCGGGAAAGGCGACTCGATGGAGCAGATCATGTATGAATCGATGGTGCCGGACGTCACCGTCTTCAGCGTCGCATGGCTGATCGAAAAAGACCTGAGCGAATATTACGAAACGATGGCCGCCAAAACGGAGGGGAAGGCAAAAGAGGCGCTCACCATGCTCGCGGACTGGGAGAAAAGCCACGAGCGGTTCTTCAGGGAGTATCGGGAAAAACTGACCGAGATCTACGCCAAAATGCCATGGGGGGGATAATACGGGGGTAAGCGTCAGGGGAGAACCTCAATCCGTGGACAAAAAAAGGGCGGCTTCCGCCGCCCCGTGTTGCCGTTCGAGGGCCTGGCTTACGACTTCTGGATATAGAGTTCCCAGGAGTCGGAGCCTGCCACCTTGACGGACTCGAACTTTAAGCCCTGTTTCTCTGCCCATTTCGGAATCGAGTCTTCCGCCGATGCAGGCGCATCGCAGAGAACCTTCAAGAGTTGCCCGCTGGACATCTTTTCGACCGCCTTTTTGGACAGGACGAGCGGATAGGGACATACCCTTCCAAGCACGTCGAGAGTCTGATCCGGTGTCTTGCTGCTGAGTTCACCCATGTGTATTTACCTCCTTGCAGGTCATTGACCTTGTGATTAATATTTAGAAGAAAAAGACGTGTTTCGCTTCTTCCACCGCTTTCTGTATCTCTGCAAACGGCACTACCTGGATCGACTTGTCCGCGCCCATATCCTCTGCGGTCGGCATTGCGTCCTCGGGGATACCGTATTTTGCAAGGTCTTCCTTGCAGACGAGCACATCGAGGTCGACGAGGAGAGTATTTTTCATATGAGACTCGGTGCTGGTGATCCCGTAGAGGTCCATCGCGTTCTGGCCCTTCTGGAGCCCGAGCACCCCTTCGCCGATGAAACAGAGCTTGGGGGTTACGGTCTCGCCGTCTTCGAGCAGGATCTCGACCGTCTGGTAAGAGATCGCGTGGGTTATCGCAAGCCTCGAGGTTTCTCCCTTGTACTGAGGTTTCTGGACGACAAATGCAAGTTTCACGTCGCTCATAATTATTCGCCTCCTATCAAAAGTGCCCTGTCGGCGGCGTGCACCTTTGCGAGAAACCAGTGCATCGCGTTCCACTGAACGCCGGGGATGCCTTCGTCCTTTTTGATGCCTCTTGCCACGGTGCAGGCCTCGCAGGTGCAGATCTCGACGCCCTTTGCGAGAAGGTCCTTCAGATGTTTTTCGCCGGTTGAATAATCCTTCAGGTGCTTCTGGTTGGCCTTGACCGAGCCTGTTGCATTTCCCGAAAACCAGATACTCACCTTATGGCCTTTGTCCACCGCCGCCTCGGCGAGTTTCATGGCAAAATCATAACTCATGCTGCCAACGAGTCCTGGATAACAGCCTATCGTCAAATTTCCCATAGTATCCTCCTACAGCCACGCGATCTTTTCGTATTCGTTAAAAATAAGGTCAACCACATCGCCGTAATTGACGACCTTGACGCGCTTGTCAACGTCTCCGTCTTTCATTCCCCGAATCTGTATGTCCTCGGACAGAGCATAGAGATTGGGCGTTTTATCCAAAAGAGAAGAGGCCTTTCCATTCTCCTTCGTCGTGGCATGGTACACGCCGTTCTGGACAAGGATGATACCAAGTTTGTCGGCCTTGAGCCTGTCCAGGGTATCCGTTGTCAGTTTGAAATCACTAACAAATACACCTAATTTCATAACCTTCCCCCTTGTTAAATTTTGACTCTGAGAGGCTAATTTTATAACAAGTTAGACAGCCATTTGTCAATATTGAAATTATTAATAGCCCTATTAATTAAAATATCCGGGCGCTGCCGACCCGAAAAGGCGGAAACGCCCCTGCTGCCGGAACGGCCGCCGCCCGGCAAGGGCTCCGCAGAGAAATTAAATAATACGACGGACCGTTTCGCTTGTGTTTTTCAGGAAATGTTTGTGCTATAATTTCTCCATGCGAAAGTTGATACTGATTGCGATGGCCGTATCCATTGCTCTTCTTTTCGGAAGCGGAAAGTCCTATGCCTTTCCCAAAGGGGAGGAAAAGGACTGCATCAAGTGCCATACCCTCACCGACGAACAGGTGAAGGAAGTATTGAAGCCGTTCGCCCCTGACGTGAAGGTGCTCTATATCAAGCAGTCTCCCCTGATCGGGCTTTGGGAGACGGCGATAGAAGCCGGCGGGAGGAAGAACGTCGTCTATATCGACTACGGGAAGAAGATGCTCGTTCTCGGCAATCTGATCGATGCGAAGACAAAGACCAACTATTACAAGGAAAGTTTCGACGAAATCAGTAAGATCGACGTCTCCCAGATACCGCTCGGCAACGCCCTGGTAATGGGCGACAAGGACGCGAAGAACAAGATCATCGTCTTCGACGACCCCGAGTGACCGTTCTGCGCACGACTTCATCAGGAGATGAAGAAGGTCATAGAAAAGAGGAAGGATATCGCCTTTTATATAATGCTCTACCCCCTTCCGATGCATAAGGATTCCGCGCGGATAGCGAAGGCGATACAGTGCACGAAGTCGCTTGAACTTCTCGATGAGGCGTTCGCGAAAAAGCAGATACCCGATCCGACATGCGAGACGACCGCGATCGATGAAAACATCAAACTCGCCCAGAAGCTGGGCATCACCGGCACCCCCGGTCTGATCTTCCCGGATGGAAGCCTGGTACCCGGCGCGATCGATGCGGACAAGATCATCAGCACCATCGACAAAAAATAGCCGGCATTTTCTCGTTTATCAGACGCGCTTCTTATTGACAATATTTCGATCTGCGTATAATATTAATATTCTTGATTCGTTGCCGAAGTGGCGGAACTGGCAGACGCGCTAGGTTCAGGGTCTAGTGGTGGAAACGCCGTGGGGGTTCGAGTCCCCCCTTCGGCACCATTTTGAGGCACACAAGCTCCAGAGGATGATCCGGGAAGGAGGTAATCAACCTCCTTCGCCCTCGGAGTATTGTAGAAATAACAGCGGGCGACGCCTTCCTCTCTCAAAACCTCTATCCTGTCCAAGAAATAACTGATAGCGGTCTTCTGTTCTCCGGGCGTCCGTCTCCTTCAAGACTTCTCCAATATTCTTCAATACCTTTGCATATTCATTAACTTTTTCTCTTGCCTCTAGGTGTGCCCCACATGCTCTCTAAGGCGATAACTTGAGAGGAGATAAGGGGTTTGGGCAGGGGGGGGAGCCAATATACCGCTTTACATTCTCCCCCTTCATATTCTGTTGCCCTGTTGTTGCCATACATTTTTGCAGCTATCAGCTATCTATGTGAAAATATAATATCCACTGGCGGAGGGGGTGAGATTCGAACTCACGGTAGAGTCGCCCCTACAACGATTTTCAAGACCGTCGCCTTAAACCGCTCGGCCACCCCTCCGGAGCAAATATTATATCAGATACAGGGGGTAAATATTATCGGCCGCATGGTATATACTATTACGAGGATGCTTGCTGAATGACCGCCTTTTGAGGCGGAGATGAAAGCGAGCTATTGCAAAAAAACTTCCTTGCTCGCTAAGCATGCCCCGTCCCTTGGGCCGGGCTGCTTGACTGTATCTATACGATTTTGTGAAATATTCTTAATTTGACTTTTGAAGTCAAATTTTTTTAAATTTATCGAAACCCGTACGAGGTATATATGAACGAGTCAGTCTTCTCCGTGGTGCTCCACGCAGGGATAGTCGTCAAGATCGTCCTGGTCATTCTCCTGTTCTTCTCGGTCGTCTCCTGGGCGATCATCTTCTTCAAGCAGAGATATTTTTCGAAGGCCAACGGCGAGTCGGAGCAGTTCCTCAGGTCCTTCCGTTCAAACAGGGACCCGCGGAACCTTTACAAGGCGACCAAGGCCCTTTCGCTCAGCCCTATCGCCAACGTCTTCAAGGCGGTCTATACCGACGAGCTCACCAGGGACAAGGGTGAGGTGAAGCGGCTGCTCAGACGGTACGAAACCCTCGAGTCGGTCAAGCTCGAGCAGTATCTGAACTTCCTCGCGACGACGGGTTCCACCTCGCCGTTTATCGGTCTCTTCGGCACGGTCTGGGGGATCATGAACTCCTTTCACGGGATCGGCTTCGCGGGCTCGGCCTCTCTTGCGGTAGTCGCGCCGGGCATCGCCGAGGCGCTTATCGCCACCGCCGTCGGACTCGCCGCCGCCATCCCGGCCGTCATCGCGTATAACTATTACCTCAGTATGTCGAGGAAGATGATCATCGAGATGGAGGACTTCTCCGAGGACCTGCTCGAGATCTTCACGCAGAAGGCAGAATGAAGACGAACAGAAACAGGACGGTCCTTTCGGAGATCAACGTGACTCCCCTTGTCGACGTCATGCTCGTCCTGCTCGTCATCTTCATGGTGACCGCGCCTCTGCTTCAGCAGGGCGTCGACGTGAACCTCCCCCAGGCCAAGGGCAAGGACCTTCCTCCCGAGCAGAGGATCCAGCTCGTGATCAAGAAAGACCGCACGATCTTCCTTAACGACACGCCGATATCGATCGCCCAGATGCGGGCGAAGCTCGAGGCGATCAGCAAACTCAACCCGAACGTTTTTCTGAAGGCCGACAAGGACGTGCCTTACGGCCTGGTTGTCGAAGTGATGAGCGAGATCAAGGAGGCAGGGATAGAAAAACTCGGGATGATCACCGAACCGAAGCTCAACCTGAGATGAAAGGTCCCAGCCTGCAGAAAACCGCAGTCGTTTCTGCGGGACTTCATCTTACGTTCTTCCTGCTCGCGTTTGTCGTCCTGAGACAATCCAACACCATTGTGATGCCGTCTCCCTATATGGTGAGCCTCGTGAGCCCCGGCAGAAGTGCCGGCGCGCAGAAAGCATCGGCCCCGCACGAAACGGCCTCCGTAAAGCCGCGCGAGGCCGACGCCGACGTCTCCCAAAAGGCGAAGGAAGAGCCGGGCTTCGATGAAAAAAAGGCTGAGAAACTGATCGGCGAGCGGATCGCCGCCTTGCAGGCGAAGCAGCGGATAAAGAAGATCGTCGAGATCCGGCGGGAAATCGGCTCGATGCGGGGCAGAGGAGACACGAAGAACACGTCGGCGGCGCCTCGAACTTCCGCCGCAGGCGGTGGACAGGGACAGGAGGCGACGTATATCGACCGGATCACCGGAGAAATTCATGACGAATGGCAGTGGCCCGACTATATGAAGAAGGACCTGGAAGCGGTCGTGTCCATTAAGATCCAGCGAGACGGCACGATATCCGACGTGCGGTTCGAAAAGAAATCGGGCGACCATTTTTTCGACAGGGCGGCCCTGCAGGCGATCGCAAAGGCGAGCCCGGTGACGCCGCCTCCCTATGAAATGGAAATCGGACTGAGGTTTTACCCATGAGACGGGTATTTTTCATCTTTTTACTTTTCACTTTTCACCTTTCACTTTTTACTGCGGTCCAGGCAAAGGTCTATATCGACATCACGTCGCCCGCCGCCGCGAAGGTCCCGCTGGCGATCTACGACCTATCGGGCGCCGCGGGCAAAGAGATCTCCGGTATCCTCAGGGACGACCTCGTCTTCACCGGCCTCTTTACCTGCGTCGACAAGGCCGCGTACATCGAATCGGTCTCTCAGCCTTTCAGCGCCGCGAACTGGACGTCGATGGGGATAGAAGCGGTCGTCAAGGGCTCCGTCACGGAAGACAAGGGGCTGACCGTATCGATCAGGCTCTTCGACGTGACCGAGGGGAAGGAGATCCTGCACAAGGAGTACCAGGCCGAGAAGGACCTCGCCAGGCCGCTCGCTCATACCATCGCAAACGACATCTATACCGTCTTTACCGGACAGCAGGGCATATTCCGGTCAAGGATCATGTTCGTCGGGGAACGGAGGGGGGCAAAAGACCTCTACCTCTCCGACTGGGACGGTCACCGGAGCCGGAAGCTCGGGCTGAAGGCTTCGATCATCCTCTCTCCGCACTGGTCTTCCGACGGCAACAGGGCGGTCTACTCGTCCGAGCGCGCTAGACGCTGGGGGATCTATCTGTTGGACTTTAAAAAAATGACCGAAAGACGGATCTTTGTCTCAAAGGGGACCAATCTGGCCGGCGACTTCTTCCCCGACAAGAATGCCTTTGTCTTTTCCTCGTCGAAGGAAGGCTCACCCGACCTCTACATCTACCAGATCGACACCGGCAAGCTCAGGAGGCTCACCTCGTCTTTCGGGATAGAGGTCTCTCCCGCGGTCTCTCCCGACGGCGGCGCGATCGCCTTCGTCTCGGACCGCGGCGGGAGCCCCCAGATTTATCTCATGCGCTCCGACGGAAGCGAGGTCAGAAGGGTGACCTTCGAGGGCAACTATAACACGTCTCCGGCATGGTCTCCGAAGGGTGACCGGATCGCCTTCTCCGGACGGCGCGGCGGCAAAAACCAGATATGCATCGTCAAGCCTGACGGCTCCGAGCTGATCCAGCTTACCGACAGGGGGAACAACGAGGACCCTTCCTTCTCTCCCGACGGGAGGTACCTCTCCTTCACTTCCGACCGGGACGGCGCGAAGGGCGTATACATTATGAGAGCAAACGGAGAATCCCAGGAACGGGTAACGCCGAAAGACCTGAAGGCCTTTGGCCCAAGATGGTCGCCCAGGTAATTTTTCCCAAAATGCATTTATATGCGAGGAGGTAGTGAGATGAAGAAGTTATTGGTGGTATTTGCGTTGGTGGCGTTTGCGGCAGCCGGATGCGCCCAGAAGGCGGTGACAAAGCCGGAGGCCGAAAAGACAACCGAGCAGAAAGAGGCCGCGGAGAAGGCCCCGGAAAAGGTGACCGAGCAGAAGACGGCGGCCAAGGAGTCCGTCACCTCGATGGAAAAAGAGACGACCGGGATGGAAGAGACGGAAGGCCTGTTCAAGGACCTCCTTTTCGATTTCGACAAATACGACGTGAAGGACGAGTACAAGCCGGAGCTCAAGTCGATCGCCGAATGGATGACGAAGCATGCCGGGGCGAAGCTCTCGATCGAGGGGCATTGCGACGAGCGGGGGACGAACGAGTACAACCTCGCGCTGGGCGACAAGAGAGCGAAGGCGGTGAAGGATTACCTGGTCTCCCTCGGCGTTCCCTCTGACAGACTCGAAACGATCAGCTACGGCGAGGAGAAGCCCCTCTGCACCGAGCATACTGAGGACTGCTGGGCGAAAAACAGGCGCGCGCATTTCGTCGCGCTCGGGAAGGCTGGCAAGTAGTGAAACGCCTCCCTTTTTTACTTCTGGTATGCCTCGTCGTCACAGCCTGCGCCTCGTCGGGCGACTTTGATGCGCTGCAACGGGACCTGGGCGACGTCAGGCAGCAGACCGCCGATACCCGCAAGGAGGTGGACCTGCTGAAGGAAAGGACGACCGGCGTCGTGAGGGAAGATTCCCTCTCGGCGATGCGGGACAGCCAGGCGCAGATCAATTCGAGGCTGACCGAGATATCGAACAGTCTGCAGGAACTGCGCGGCAGGTTCGAGGAATACAAGTACAGCACCGAGAAGTCGCTCAGGGACATGGCCTCGGAGAGGGAACTTTCGCGGGCGCAGATCGCCTCTCTGGAATCCCAGGTCAGGGCGTTGAAGCAGAAAGCGGGGCCGCCTGCGGAACCGGCAGCACCCGAAAAGTCGGAGGAGGCGTCGAAGGAGGCGCCTCCGGCCGCGGGCAAGGGAGGGGCGTCACCTACGGCGGAGGAACCCCGGAAGGAGACTTCCGGGGCGAAGACGGCCGACTACGACGCGGCCTACCAGCTTTTCAGGGAGAAGAAATACAAGGTGTCGCGGGAGAAGTTCGAGGCCTTTCTGAAGGACAGCCCGGAGGACAAGCTGGCCGGCAACGCCCAGTTCTGGATCGCCGAGACCTACTTCGCCGGAAAGGACTACGAGAGCGCCATACTGGCCTACGAGACGCTGCTGAAGAAATATCCCGACAGCGACAAATCGTCGCCTGCCTCCTATAAGCAGGCGCTGGCCTTCGTCGAGATAGGCGACAGGAAGACCGGGACCACGATCCTGAAGAAGATCGTCGAAAAGTATCCCTCCTCGAAAGAGGCCGTACTCGCCAGGAAGAAGCTCTCCGAGCTCGAAAGGAAGCCCCCCGGCAAAAGACGATGAGCGAATTGAGGGACGATTTCGACCGGCGCATAGACTACCTGAGGCTGTCGATCACCGACCGCTGCAACCTCCGGTGCGTCTACTGCATGCCGCCCGAAGGGGTCGTGCCGTCCACGCATAAAGAGATACTCAGATACGAAGAGATTATCAGGATCGTCGGGATCGCAGCCGGACTGGGAGTGAGGAAGGTCCGGCTGACCGGCGGCGAGCCGCTGACGAGAAAAAACGTATCGTTTTTGGTGGCCTCCCTGAAGAAGATCCCCGGGATCAGGGACCTCAGCATGACGACAAACGGGACGCTCCTCGAACGGCACGCGCAGGAACTGGCCGACGCGGGCCTCGACAGGGTCAACGTAAGCGTCGACTCCTTCGACCCCGGCAGATACCGCCAGATCACGCGGGGGGGATCGCTCGATGCGGTCATGCGCGGGATCGCCGCCGCCGGGAAGGCAGGCCTGAGGCCGGTCAAGATCAATATGGTCCCGATGCGCGGCGTCAACGACGATGAGGCGCTCGAATTTGCCGGACTCACCCTCTCGTCGGACCTTCACGTGCGGTTCATCGAATTCATGCCGTCCGGCGACAACGGGTACTGGAGCCCGGAGCGGTACATCTCGACCGAAGAACTGAAAAAAATTATCGCCGCGCTCGGCCCGCTGGTGCCGGTCCGCATCAGGAAGAACGGTCCGTCGAGATATTTCAGGATCGGCGGGGCGAAGGGCGTAGTAGGCTTCATCAGCGCGATCACGCACCATTTCTGCAGCGCTTGCAACCGCCTGAGGCTGACCGCCGACGGCAAGCTCAGGCCCTGCCTCTTTTCCGAAACCGAGATCGACCTGAAGGCCGCCCTCAGAAGCGGCGGCCCGGACGACGAGATCGCGCGCCTGATCAGGCTTGCAATAAAGGCGAAGCCCGAAGGCCACGCCATGGGAGACACGGTCAGCCGCAGGGGCCCCCTGGCGGTCGGCGGCGGGAAGAAGAGACCTATGGCGAAGATCGGCGGATGAAGAAGCTCACCCATTTCGACAGGAAGGGGAAGGCGCGGATGGTCGACGTCTCGGCCAAGGCCGAAACGAAGCGCGAAGCGGTCGCCTCCGGCTCGGTCTCGATGAAAAAAGAGACCTTCGAGATGATCCTCGGCGGCACGGCCGAAAAGGGCGACGTCCTCGGGGTGGCGCGGGTCGCCGGGATCATGGCGGCGAAGAAGACGCCCGATATCATCCCGATGTGCCATCCCCTGAGCATCTCCTCGGTCACGATCGAATTCGAATTCGGCGGCGACGGCCGGAGGATCGGGATAGAGGCCCGGGTGAAGAACACCGGCTGTACGGGCGTCGAGATGGAGGCGCTGACTGCGGTCGCCGCTGCGGCCCTGACCATCTACGACATGTGCAAGGCGGTCGACAGGGGCATGGTGATCTCCGATATCCTCCTCCTCGAAAAACGGGGCGGCAAAAGCGGCCCCTACAGGAGATGACGGCCCTCATTTCCCGTCCCCCTTTCTGAGACGATGACAACGAACGATTTCGAGATCTTCACGACCTTTTTTTCGGACTATGTCAGGTCCTTCTATTCGGCCGACCCCGACGACCAGAAGAACATACTGCTGAAAGAAGAGCATACCCTTCAGGTCCGCCGGACGATCCGGCAGCTGGCGATAGATGAGGAGTTCGGGCCGGAGGGGGTGCTTCTCGCAGAGACGATCGGCCTTTTCCACGACATAGGGAGGTTTCCCCAGTATGCCCGGCATAAGACGTTCAGGGACGCCCTTTCGGTAAACCACGGCGCCCTCGGAGCGGAAATACTGGCGGGGCAGAAGGTCCTCCGGCTGCTTCCTCCGGACGAGCAACGGACGGTCCTCAACGCCGTCAGGTTCCATAACGCCTTTGCGCTGCCGGACCTTCCCGCCGAAGCAGACCTCTGCTTCCTCCGTCTGGTCCGGGACGCCGACAAGCTCGACATATGGCGCATCTTTCTCGGCTTCTTCGAAGGCGGCAAAAAAGAGATGACGGCAGCGGTCGGCCTTGATCTGCCGAATACCCCCGGATACTCAAAAGAGATCGTCGAATGCGTCCTGAAGGGAAAGTCCGTTTCCCATTCCGCCCTCAGGAACGTCAACGATTTTACGCTCCTTCAGCTCTCCTGGGTGTACGACCTGAATTTCGCGGCGTCGTTCGGTATGCTCGGGGAAAACGACTACATCGCACGATTGCTTGCCCTCCTGCCGGACGACGGGGAGCTCGGCGGGATCAAAGCGGTACTGAACGACAGGGTGTCTCTGATACAGAAGACCGCTTCAGGGAAGAGGGGCTGCGAGGCATGGAGCCCGGGGAAATGATCCTTCTGCCGGTGCTGCCCGTCGTCTTCTATTTATTCGGATACTCGAGGATCGCCTTCGTCTTTGCCGGCTTCGGCGTACAGGCAGCCTATATGTTCTACCGGGGGGCCCGGCTCGGGAGGCTTCCGATTATAGGGCCGCACGACACGCTCTATTTCCTCTCTTTTGCGATAGTCCTCTTCGCGCTGCCGATGACCTTCGGGATGAAAGACCGGTCCCGGCATCTCTTCCCGATGCTGATGCTGTCGGTGCTTTTCGTCCTTCTGTCTCTTTTCTTCCCGCCGCATGCCGGACCGCTGCCCCCGGTGCTGAAGACCTTCTGGTTCGAAGCGCATGTCACTCTCTCCTTCTTCGCATATGCCCTCTTCGGCATCGCCGCGGTGCTGGGGGGAGTCTTCCTCGCCTCCGGCCGAAATAAGAACAAAGGAAGGGCAGAGGGGCCTGGGGACGCGACGGCTGAAGCACTTCAGTACAAGGCGATACTCGTCGGCTACTGCCTTTTTTCGGCCGCGATGGTCTTTGGGGGGATATGGGCATATTACGCGTGGGGGACCTACTGGCTATGGACGCCGAAGGAGCTCTGGACGGTAATCCTCTGGCTCTTCTACAGCCTCTATCTCCATGCGAGGCTGCGGCAATGGTGGATGGGAAGGCCTTCGGCCATACTCGGGATAATCGGGTTTGTGATCGTGCTCTTCACGTATCTGGGGGTGAGCCTCCTGATGAAGAGCTCGCATTCGTTTTGAGATGGACATTCTGAAGAAAATAGCAGGATTCCTTGCATCGCTGAGTACCGCCATATGGCTGCTCCTGGCGCTGCTCTGTGCACTTTTGTACGGCTCTATCATCATGCCGATGAGGGAAGAGTTTCAGGGGCTGCATATGATGCCGCTCTTTCGGTGGCTTTCGGATAACCCCGCCGGTATCACTTGGTGGCTCTGGGCGGCGATAGCCGTCCTGTCTCTTCTCACCGCCAACACCCTTTTCTGCAGTGTCGATTCGGTGATAAAAAAGAGTGGAGCGAGGAACCTGCTCCTCGTGCTCTCGCCGCAGGTGATCCACATAGGATTCCTTTTCGTGCTGCTCGGCCACCTTCTGAGTTCCTACGGGAGCTACCGGGCCTCGGGATTCGTCGCGGAAGGCGCCTCGCTGCCGCTTCCGGACAACGAAACGGTCGTCTTCGACCGGATCAGCGCCGACGTGGGGCCTTCGGGGTATGTCACCGACTGGGCTGCAGAGATCCGGTATCTGAAAGACGGCAGCCCGGTCAGGAGCAATGTAATAGGGCCGAACTCTCCCTCGTTCCGAAACGGATACGGGATCTATATAAAGACGGTCGAGTTCCGGCAGTCGCCCGTGGCCCTTGTCGAATTGAGCAGGGACCCCGGCGCAGTCTGGGCGCTCGTCGGAGGCATGCTCTTTCTTGCGGGGATGAGCACCCTTCTGGCGCTCAGGATTAAAAGGGAGCGGCCGTCGGCCTGATTCGCGTTTTTTGGGCGCTGATTTCTTGACAAACTCTCCTCCGCCCCATATAGTAAATACGTAATGAGTTCAACCCTACACGAATTATACGAGCTCGGCACGAAGCTCTTTAACGAAGGCAAGCTCACCGAAGCCGAACCGCTTCTGCAGGAAGTGATCGCCCGCAACCCCGACTATGCCGACGTCCACAACAAGATGGGGATCATCTGCAATATGAAGGGCGAGATGAAGAAGGCGGCGGAGCACTTCGAGAAGGCGCTCGAGCTGAACCCCCGGTATACCGAGGCCTCCCTCAACCTCGCCGTCACGTATAACGACCTCGGCGAATACAAGAAGGCCCAGGAGGTCTTTTCGATGGCGGCCCAGATCGCGCATCCGGACCCCAATATGATCGACCCCTACATCGGCGGGAAGCTTGCCAACGAACATTACAAGATCGGCAACATGTACCTCCAGTTCAACATGAACGACGAGGCGATCGAGGAGTACCGAAAGGCGATCAAGCTCCATCCGAAACTCGCGGATGTGCATACAAAGCTCGGCATCGCGCTCAGGAACAAGGGCCTTATCGAGGAGGCGATCGTCCACTTTACGACCGCCAAGACGATCAACCCGAACTACGGGGCGGCCTGGGTCCAGCTGGGGCTGAGCTTCTACATGCAGGGGCTGACCGGCTCGGCCTTCGAGGAATGGGAAAAGGCGCTCGCGAACAATCCCGGGCTGAAAGAAGCCGAAAACTACCTGAGGCTCCTGAAAAAAGAGGAAAAATAGCGGAAGGTGTCCCTGCTTGATGTAAGGGATCTGCATGTCTACTTCAGGAGCGAATCCGCACCCGTCCCGGTCGTCTCCGGTCTTAATTTCTCGATAGAAGAATCCGAGGTCTTCGGTCTTGCCGGCGAGAGCGGCTGCGGCAAGAGCATCACCGCCCTTTCGATCATGGGGCTCCTTCCCAAAAACGCCTACGCCTCCGGCCGTATCGACTTCAGGGGGAAAGACCTGCTCGTCATGGACGAGGAATCGAAGAGACGGCTCAGGGGCAACGAAATCTCGATGGTATTCCAGGAGCCGATGACCTCTCTGAACCCGGTGCTGACGATCGGCTACCAGATCGCCGAGGTGCTCGTCGCCCACCGGGACATCTCTTGGAAGGAGGCGATGGCAAAGGCGGTCGAACTCCTCGCCTCGGTCAGGATCCCTTCTCCCGAGATACGGGTGAAGGAATATCCCCATCAGATGTCCGGAGGCATGAGACAGCGGGTGATGATCGCGATGTCCATCGCCTGCAATCCTGCGCTCCTGATTGCGGACGAGCCGACGACCGCGCTCGACGTGACGATCCAGGCACAGATACTCGAACTGATCCAGCGGCTCAAGGAGGAGCGCCGGATGTCGATCCTCTTCATCACCCACGACCTCGGGGTGATCGCCGAGAACGCCGCGAGGGTCGCGGTGATGTACGGCGGGAAGCTGATGGAGCTGGCCGCGACTTCCGAGCTGTTCAGCAACCCCAAACATCCCTACACAATCGGCCTTCTCGAATCGATCCCGAAAGGCAGAGGGATCCCGCTGAAACCTATCCCCGGCACCGTCCCGAGGCCCGAAGACTTTCCCGAGGGCTGCAGGTACGTTGCGCGGTGCGGGAAGGCGGTACCCGGCTGCGCCGAAGAACCTCCGCTACTGGAGGTCTCGCCGGGGCATTTCGTCCGGTGCGGACTGGCCTGAGGAAGACGATGGAACTTCTCCGGGCCGAATCTCTCAAAAAATATTTCGAGACCAGGAAGGCGTTCAGGTCGGGCGGCAGCGTCCTGAAGGCGGTGGACGGCCTCGACTTCACGATCCCGACAGACAGCGTGCTGGCGCTGGTCGGAGAAAGCGGCTGCGGCAAGTCGACTGTCGCAAGGCTGGTGCTGAGGCTGATCGAGCCGACCTCCGGGTCGGTGCTCTTCAAGGGAGAAAATATCTTTACGATGGACCGCGCCGCAATGAAGGTCTTCAGAAAATCGGTCCAGATCATCTTCCAGGACCCGTTCGCCTCGCTAAACCCCAGGCGGACGGTCTACGATACGATATCGGAGCCGCTTATCATCCATAAGCTGGCGGCCCGGTCCGAAATGAGGGACGCGGTCGTCGGCATTCTCGGGAAGGTCGGCCTCGGCTCCGAGACGCTGAACCGATATCCCCATGAATTCAGCGGCGGCCAGCGGCAGAGGATCTGCATCGCGCGCGCGCTGGCCGTCTCCCCCGAGCTGATCGTGGCGGACGAGCCGCTCTCGGCCCTCGACGTCTCGATACAGGCGCAGATCATCAACCTGCTCGGCGGCCTGAAGAGGCAGACGAAGATATCATTCCTCTTCATCAGCCACGACCTCAGGGTCGTCCAGTATTTCAGCGATTCGGTCGGAGTGATGTATCTGGGCAGGATCGTCGAGCATGCCGATACCGCCGGGCTTTTCGACAGGCCGCTTCACCCGTACACCGAGGTGCTCCTCGCCTCTGCGCCGAAGATCACGGCGCAGGGAGAGAAGAAGATACGTTCCGCCCCCCTGCAGGGCGAGGTGCCCAGCCCGATCGACATCCCTCCCGGCTGCCCCTTCCACCCGAGATGCCCGAAGAGGTTCGAGCCCTGCGACAGGATCGTGCCGGGGCTGAAAGAGAGCCAGGGCCGTCTCGTCTCCTGCCATCTCTGGAACCCGTACTGATCGCCGCCCCTCCTCAATGACCCGGGAATTGCTATAATTTAGTATCGGAAACGCAATGACCGATTGGACCGGATACATAAAGATCTTCACGACGCTCCTGGCTATCGTCAACCCGCTCGGCGTGATCCCGATCTTCGTCAGCCTCACGGGAGGGATGGATGAAACCGAGAGGCGGCATATCGCACGGACGGCGGGCATCGCCGTCGCCGTGGTGCTGGTGATCGCGACGCTCCTGGGAAAGCCCCTCCTGAACTTCTTCGGGGTCAGCATCGCCTCGTTCAGGGTCGGCGGCGGCATCCTCCTTCTCCTGATGGCGATCGCAATGATGCAGGCCAGACATACCCTGAGCAGGCAGACGCCGGAGGAGGCGGAGGAGGCCGGGGAGAAAGAAAGCATCGCGGTCGTGCCGATCGCCATGCCGCTTCTGGCGGGGCCGGGAGCGATCTCGACCGTGATCATATACGCCGACCAGTCGTTTCATCCCCTGCACCTCGGCCTGATAATCGGCAGCAGCCTCATCGTGGCGCTCCTCACCTGGCTTGCGCTCAAGGCTGCGATACCCGTCAGCCGCAGGATGAGCAGGACCGGGATCAACATCGCGACCCGGCTGATGGGACTCCTGCTGGCCGCAATCTCGATCGAGTTTATCGCGGGCGGTCTGGCGCAGCTCCTTCCGGGGCTGGCCCGCTAAGACGGGATGAAACAGCGCAGACCCATCCGAAAGAAGGAGAGCGGCAAGTCTGCCGAAGAGATCGTGAGGGAATTGAGACAGGCGGGGAAGACCGCTTCAGGCGATTACCGGGAGCAGTCCCTCAGGATACACGGCCTTATCTGCGCGAAATGCGGGAGGGAGTTCGAGGAGAAGGACAGGCGCCTCCTGACGGTCCACCATAAAGACGGCAACCATCTCAACAATCCGCCCGACGGCTCCAACTGGGAGAACCTCTGCGTCTACTGCCACGACGACGAGCATTCCCGGGGGATGATGGGGGACTACCTGGGCGGTAAGGAAGGAAAGTAGCGTGGAGTCCTTCTTCTTTGTTTCGGGAAAATATGGGATCATAAAATAAGCCGGTCAAGACAGGGGGGAATACATGTTGGTGAAAATATCAGGAATGCATCGGACACGACGAAACGGGAGGTTCTTTTTGCTATGCGGTTTCAGGCCGGCTGGGAGGCGGCGGTGAAGAAGCTGGCGGTGCTCCTCCTAATCGCGCTCGCGGCGTCCCTCGGCGGCTGCATCACCTTCCTTACCGACATCACGGTAAGGGGCGACGGCAGCGGCACAATGGTGCAGACGATTACGATGAATCCGGAGCAGCTGAAGGCTTCGATGGAGGGCATCGCAAAGCAGATGGGAGCAACAACGACCGGATCGAAAGAAGGGGCGAAGAAAGAGCCAGAAAAGAAAGCCGCCGAAGAACCGTTCAAGGTGGACGAACTCAAGGGCAAGGCGGTGGATCTCGGCCCGGGGGTGACGTTCGTCTCGGCAGAAAAGATCGACACGAAGACAGCTGCAGGCGTTCGCGTAACCTATGCCTTCAGGGACATCAACCAGCTGGCGGTCAACCCCAAGCCGGAAGCAGCTATGGGCGCGGCCGGGGCCGGGGCCTCCTCGAAGGATGCGTTAAGGTTCCGTTTCGAGCGCAAGCCCGGCGGCAATGCCGTTCTTACTATCGTAATGGCCCGTCCGGACCGTCCGCCGGCGGAGGAGAAGGCCGCCGCCAAGCCGCCGGCTCCTCCGGTATCTCCTGAAATCGAGGCCCAGCAGGCGGAGATGATGAAGCAGATGTTCAGGGGCCTCCATATGGGGATGGCGGTCGAGGTGGAGGGCAAAGTCGTTAAGTCGAACAGCCCCTATGTCGAGGGATCGAAGGTGACGCTTATGGACATCGACTTCGACCGGCTCCTTTCCGACAAGGCCAACATGAAGGCCCTGAACAAAAAGATGGAGGGTGCGACCGGAGACGACGAGAAGATGATGGAGGCGCTCAAGGGGATCAAGGGCATCAAGATCACCACGGCCCCCGAGATCTCGATCGAGTTCGCGCCGGAATAAGCCAGCAGGGTCTCACACAGGAGACCCTGCCCGCCTTCGCTATACCGCCCCCGACCTGTTCAGGGCGGAGAGCAGGGCCTTAAACGACGCAATGCCGATATGGGGGTCAATCCCTGCCCCCCAGTAACGCCGGCCCCTTCTGTCCTCGACGCCGATGTAGGCGGCCGCCTTCGAATCCGACCCCTTCCCGATGGCGTGTTCGTGATACGCAAAGATTTTGAAATCCAGCGCAAACCACGTCTTCAGGGCATTGCAGAAGGCGTCGATAGGACCGTTGCCGCATCCTGTAATGGTCTTGTCTTCACCATGAAAGGCGACGACCGCTTCTATCGCGATCCCGGGCGCTTGCTCGTTCACGTCGCCTTCATTGTGCGCCACCAGGGTTGAGCGTTTGAACGCATAGGGTGCGATCCTGCCCAGATATTCGCGCTCGAAGGCGTCGCGGACTGCCGCCGGTGCAACCTCCCGCCCTGTCACGTCTGATATCGCCTGGATCATTTTCCCGAACTCGGGCCGCATTTCCCCCGGCAGCTGAAGGCCGTATTCCTTCTCCATAATGTAGGCGACCCCTCCTTTGCCGGACTGACTGTTGATGCGGATAACGGACTCATACGTCCTGCCGACATCCAGAGGGTCCATCGGGAGATAGGGGACCTCCCAGTACGGATTACCTTCTTCCTCGCGCGCTTTCATCCCTTTGCTGATCGCGTCCTGGTGAGAACCTGAAAACGCGGTATACACGAGTTCTCCCGCGTACGGATGCCTCATATGAACGGGGATATCCGTACAGCGCTCGCAGACTTCGATGATCCGGCTTATGCCGCTGAAGTCCAGCCCGGCAGCGATGCCCTGGGTGTGGAGGTTCAATGCCAGGGCAACGATATCTACATTGCCGGTGCGCTCTCCGTTTCCAAACAGCGTCCCTTCCACCCTCGCCGCGCCCGCCATCAGGGCCAGCTCGGTCGCCGCGATGCCCGTCCCCCTGTCGTTATGCGCATGGACACTTATGATGATGCAATCCCTCTTCCCGATGTGCCTGCGGAACCACTCTATCTGGTCTGCATACACGTTGGGGGTCGCCATCTCCACCGTCAGCGGCAGGTTCAGTATGACCTTGCGCTCCGGGGTGGGCCCCCAGACGTCTGTTACCGCCTCGCATATCTCGACCGCAAAATCCGGTTCCGTGGCCATGAAGCTTTCGGGCGTATACTCGAAGCGTATGGCGCTGCCGGTCAGCCTTTCCGCTTCCTCTCTCACAAGCCTTGCCCCGGTTACCGCAAGGTCCCTTATCTCTCTCCTGCTCATTCCGAATACCACGCGCCGCTGCACTGCGGAGGTGGAGTTATACAGGTGCACGATCGCCTTGTCCACGCCCGCAAGGGACTCAAAGGTCTTCTTTATCAAATGGCCCCTCGCCGGCGTGAGCACCTGAGCAGTCACATCCCCGGGGATGAGGCCGCCCTCTATCAGAAAGCGGATAAAATCATAGTCAGCCTGGGATGCAGAAGGGAAACCCACTTCGATCTCTTTAAAGCCTATCTCCACGAGAAGCCTGAACATCTCCCGCTTTTTCTCCGTATCCATGGGATTCATCAGGGCCTGGTTCCCGTCTCTCAAATCCACACTGCACCACATCGGGGCATGGGAGATACGGTTATCGGGCCAGGTCCGATCCGGGACTTTCACGCCGGGAAAAGGCTTATATTTATAGAACGGCATTGTTGTCTTCACGGTAATTCTCCTTCAATGGGTTTTTTTGCCGAAAAAAAAGAAATGGCCACGGACCCTTGCGGGGACCGTGGCCATTTCTTTTTATATCGCCGACTTAGTTTCTAATCTCGGGGAAACAGGGAATACACGGCCAAGGCCCCTAACAAAGGTCCTTGCTAAGTCGAAGCGCCGTGTATTTCTGACAAGTCATAATTTAAGTATCGGCGAAGAAGCCACTGAAAGTCAAGGGCCGTACGGGCCGAAGAAGACGAAGAAGATAGAGTTGGCGGTAATGGACATGTGGGAGGCATTTACGAAGTCCACGCAGAAGAATGCACCCGGGGGGACTTTCACCCCGTAAGTTCTGTGCCATGTCCGGCATACACGAGGGCCATGAGCAGCCGGGCCACAGACCTTTGCGCAAAACGAAACCAGCTTTAATCCCGGTCTGGCTCGATGGCATTGTTATGAATTATTTTTCGATTATTACTTTGTAGTTGCCAAGCTGCAAGGACGCTGATAGCAGCCCACACGGCAAATATGTTTTTGAACAATATGGGAATGCCAACAGATATGAGCAAGCCCATAAATATTTTATTTTCCTTTTTTACGTCTCCAGATAGTTTTATGTTCAATATCATTCCGATGAGCATAGTTATGGCAAGAATAACAGGCACGATGACAGAACGGCGGGCATGAGGGGCGCGGGGGCAGTAATGCTGAAAACAAAAAAAGGAAACGGCTATCCCCGCGGCCCTCTCGATGCCTTTGTTAGACCTGCTGTTTTCCGTGCTATTTTCATGAGGCTTCGAAGTGCTTCATTCACCGAGTCGTCATCAGGAAAAGCTTTGGCCACATCGGGGCTGAGGAGAACTAGGTTAGTTCCTTTTTTGTATTCTTCAAAATATTTGCCTCTGATCCCCTTGCCTAAATCTTCTCTTTTGTATTCTTTTCTCATTTCTTCATGTTTAGCCGTCTTCATATATTTTCCTTTCTTGTCTTGTTGCTCGTCTTGCGCTTATTATTCGTGTCGTTGCGCGCCTTTCGGTATGAACGACGACAAGTAGCTGTCCCATTCTCGAATAACCGAAGGTCAGCAACCTATGCTCACCGATGGAATGATCCGGATCGTTGAAAGTTAGCGCCAGGGGATCACCAAATATAGTAGCCGCGTCATGAAAAGAGATTCCGTGCTTTTTGAGGTTGGCTTCTGATTTTTCAGGATCCCATTCAAATTTCATGTGTTATTTTATCATTATTATTAATATTTTGCGGCCCAGCGCCGAACATAACCCGCGCGGGCCACAAAGCCTGAACGGAAAACGAACCGGCGCTATTGGGTGCCAATCGGGATAGGGGGAAGCCTCGCGGCTTCGCCCCTCCCACACCACCTGGCATACGGATCACGTACCTCGGCGGTTCGGCCGATTAAGTCGGACTCGTGCAAGCCCAACCGGAGCGTCT
>JAJXTV010000047.1 GCA_021783515.1 Nitrospirota bacterium | reverse complement strand
AAGGGGCGCTTCCGGGAAGACCTCTACTACCGGATCAACGTGATCGAGATCAAGGTACCCCCCCTCAGGGAGCGGAAGGACGACATCCCCCTGCTGGCGGCGGCGTTCCTCGGCGAGTGCTGCGCACGGGAGAGAAAAAGAATCAGTCTGTCGCCTGAAATAACCCGTGCATTTCAGTCATATCATTGGCCCGGCAACGTGCGGCAGCTAAAAAATATTATCGAGCGGGCGGTGGTGCTCAGCCGGAGCGGAATCCTCACCCTGTCCGACCTGCCCGCGGAATTCGGTCTGTTCGGAGAGAATCCGAAGGCCGCCCCCGGCGGTGACGGGAAGACATTGAAGGAAGTGGAATTTCAGGCCATCAGGGAGACGCTTCGGGCCTGTAACGGCAATAAATCTAAGACCGCGAAGATGCTCAAGATTTCACGCAAGGCGCTCTATAAGCGCCTCCATGAAGTAACGGAGACGGGCGACACGCAGTTTGAAAACAGTGCGCGAGCCGGGAAGCGCTGTATCCAAGAGAAACAGGTGTCTCGGGACATGTGTCCTTAAGGGACATATTTACGGGAAAGACAGCAGTGACTTCTGATCCGCCGGCCGGGAACCGGGGCCGGCGGCCCGCATCGGGCATCCGTCCCGCCCCGCCCGCATCTTTCGATACTGCCTCATAACATATTACCGACGCCCGCGGCATGTTTGCCGGCGCTTTCGCCCCTCAGTCACCGCACCCGCCATTCTTCCACGGCATACGGCCTTTCTCTGTGGTAAAAGGTGGTACGGTTATTGCTTTTTCAAGGGAAGAAAGGCGGTGCGACCATGAACTGGTATGCGCTTTATGTGAAATCAAATCATGAATTTGTCGCCCATGATGAATTGTCAAGAAAGCGCGTAGAGTCCTTTCTGCCGGCGGCGAGAAGGATGAGGCAGTGGAAAGACAGGAGGAAGTGGATAGACTTCCCCATTTTCCCGGGATATGTCTTCGTCCGCCTGCATCCCTCACCGGAGGATTTCCTGAATGTACTCAGGACGAGAGGGGCGATCCGCCTCCTCTCCCAGCAACCCGGATTCCCCGTACCTGTGTCGACAGAAGAAATTATTTCCCTCCAGCTGGTGGTCGGAAGCGGAGAGCTTATGGATATTTACCCCCATCTGAAAGAGGGGGAAAGGGTAAGGGTCCGGAGGGGCCCTTTGCAGGGAGCGGAAGGCGTCCTGCAGAAAAAAGAGGACCGCTACACCTTTCTGGTGAATGTAGAGCTTCTGGGCAGGAGCATCGGCGTGAAGATAAATGCCGATGACCTTGAGGAAGCATGACAGCGGGCACGAAGGGATGGTCCTGTCGCCCGCACGTCCCGCAGCGCTTTTGTGCAGCCGCCGCCTGATCGGCCTGTAACGGAAGATTATCAGGTCGTTTACGCGCAGCCCGGTTATCCTTGTAACCGAGCCGGCGGAGCAGTGCACAGGGAGAACCATGAACCTCGTCGAAAAAATCACACGAAAAGAAATACGCGCATGCCGTACTACGTTGTCCAGAAAACAGTGGAAGCTCTCAGCATGCAGGGCAAGAGCATGAGGGGCGCACGAGTGCTCATCCTCGGCCTCGCCTACAAAAAGGACGGCGACGACGTGCGCGAATCCCCCTCGCTGAAACTGATGGAGCTCTTCAAGGAGTTGGGGGCGGACGTGGACTATAACGACCCTTATATCCCCTCGCCTCCGAGACTGAGAAAGTACAGGCTCGACAGGGGATCGGTTGCACTCACGCGGGAGACCCTCGGGGCGTATTCCTGCGTCGTCATCGCCACCGACCACTCGCTGTACGACAGGGACTTCATCGCTGAGCACGCCCGGCTTATCATCGACACCCGCAACATGATGCGGAATGCAAACGGCAATGCCGCGAAGATTGTGAAGGCCTGATGCCATGAGCCGAAATGCATCGTTATCGGACCAAGTACGCTTAGCGAGACGGCCGGATATCCAGCAGCGTGATCTCGGGGACGGCTGTGTCCTTTACGACCGGACGCAGGAGATGGCATACACGTTAAATGTTACCGCATCGCTTTTCTGGTCGTATTTCGATGGGAGTCTGTCTTTGGGCGAAATTGCAGCTGAAATTTCCTCGATCGGGAAAGCAGGCAAGGATGAGGTCTTACAGGATCTTTACGCTGCTGCGGCGTTTTTCCGGGAGAATGGCCTGCTGGCCCCCGACCGCGGCAGTTCATGAAGAGGGTTTATGTTCCGCCAATGCTATGAGATACACCATTTCCGTTTTTCGCTGACGAGTGACTGTGAAGAGCTGAACCCGGGGCTGCGCCTCATGTATCCCGCCATGGCCGCCGGACCCGGAATATGTGCCACCGGATGGGGCATCCGCCCTTCTGCAAATCACGGAAGAGAAGATCGCTCATACCGGATCTATGAAGATGAAAGTCTCATCCTTGAAACAAGTGATATGACACAATTATGGGACGGCCTCGAATGGACCATCATGACGCGGATCCTGCAGAACACAAGGGAGTGCATTCAACTGCATGCATCAGGGATAGACGCGGGGGGAAACGCTCTTCTTCTTGTCGGCCCTTCCGGATCGGGAAAATCTTCTCTCGCCCTGAGTCTGCTGCGTGAGGGGTGGAAATGCCTTTCTGATGAGGTCATTTTGCTTAACCCCGAGAACAACCGGGTGATGCCGCTCCCCCGCAGTTTTCGCATCGATTCCCGCACGCTGGGACTATTTCCCGAGCTTGCGGACAAACTGAGCGGGGATGCGTACACCGGCGGATCCGGAAAGGCGAGGGTCGACCCGGCCTTGGTCCGGGAGCATTGGGTCGCCGGCTCCTCCGCCCCCGCATGGCTGGTCTTCCCAAGGTACAGGCCCGGCAATTCGAATGATCTTATCCCCATCGGCGACACCGATGCGATGACGGCGCTGATCGGCCAGAGCATAAACCTTTTGGACCACGGAGAAGGAGGTTTGGAAACATTGCTGCGGCTGGTCAGGAATTGCCGTTGTTTCAGGTTCAATACCGGTGACATTCATGAGGCGTCTCTTGCGGTGTCGCGGCTGATAACGCACCAGGCGCCGAGGGCACTGCGCCGCAATCCGGGGGCGGGCGCGGAAATGCAATCAGCATATCAGTGTTAGAAAGTGGAGGTGTGGCGATGTCGGACGCAAACACGCAGACATCAAGACGCGAGTTTCTCAAAAAGAGCATCAGGACAACCGGATATGTGCTTCCCATTGTTGTGGCGCTCAAAATGAGCTCGCGCGCGGCATGGGCGGAGCAATACGGAAACGGCGGCAGCACGGCAGGAAAGAAAGGGCAGACCGGCAAGTGCAGCACATTTGTTGAGAAGGTCTTTAATCCGTCGTGCTGGTGAGCAGAAACTATTAAGGACAGCGGAATGGATGCGAAGGAATGTTTTGGCCTGTTGCGGTACTGTCTCGGCAATAAGGCGGAAGGGGCTGAACCGGAACTCGAGCGGATTTCCATGGCCGACTGGGATCGTATCATTCAACTTGCGGGCAGCCATGATGTCGCTTCTTTGCTCTATAGCCGTCTGAAAGAGCGCGGCCGTATTGCCGCTGTCCCCTCCACATTCGCCCGGAGATTGCAGGAAATGTATTTTCACACCGCCGCAAAAAACATGCGCCTCTACAGCGATTTCTCGGAAGTTTGCAATGCGTTGGCCCGGCGCGGTATTGACGTTGTCGCGCTCAAGGGCCTGCACCTGGCGGATGTGGTATATGGCGACATTGCACTCAGACATATGAATGATATGGACCTGCTTGTCAGAAGAAAAGACCTCCTGCTGACCCAAGATGAGCTGCTGAAGATGGGCTACGAAAGCGAAACCGGGGCGGCAACAGGGGAGCAGTGGCTGAGCCGCCATCATCTCGCCCCTTTTACAAAGAGGGCGGCTCCGCCGATTGAGATCCACTGGAGTATAACCCCCCCCAATAGTCCGTTCAGAATTGATATGGATGAGTTATGGGACAGGGCCCGGCGGGCGACAATCGCCGGCGCTCCCATTCTACTTCTGTCGCCTGAGGATTTGCTGCTGCATCTGTGCCTGCATGTTTCTTTCAACCACAAGTTCACCCTTGCCGCGCTCAGAAACGCATGCGATATCCATGAAACCATCAGCTATTACCGCCATGACATCGAATGGGAAAGGGTCATTTCTACCGCTGCCAACCGCAAAGCAGATACGTATGTGTATTGTACGCTGTCCCTTGTACGAGGCTTGCTCGGGACAGAAATGCCGGCGCCGATCTGCGACAAAATGCGGGACAGGGGCTCTGAAAAAGCGCTTGTAGAAGCCCTTGTCAGCCGCGTCCTTTTTCCAGATCCGCTGGTACGATTTCTGGCCGCTTCCCTGAGCAGTCCTCCGGTTTTGAGCAGGATGGGAAAGGCCGCAACATCCGCCGGCAAGATCATGATTGCCTTCAGGAGCCTTTTCCCGACGATGAGGCGCCTAAGAGAAAAGTATCGCCTTCGCCGTTCCTCAAAGACCGTTTATCTGTACATTCTGGTCCATTTCCTCGACGTTTTTACCAGGAGTCTCCTTCTGCTTATTCCGGAAAGGAGTAAGGAGAGACTGGCGAAGCTCTTATTTCGGGACGGCGCAGACAGTCCGGTCATGAGGAAATGGTGCGGCTTCTGATAGTGCTCGGCTTCCGGGGGACTGCTGAACGGTCATTTCCCCCCGCGGAGAAAATATCCCAACCTTTCGGGGAGGATGAATGAGAACGTTTACCGAAATACCCTTTCATAAACCCTATATCACGGAGGATGAAATCGCTGAGGTCCTGGATTCGCTTCGGAGCGGCTGGCTTACGATGGGGCCAAAGACCGTCCGGTTCGAGGGAGAATTCAGAGACTACCTCGGCGCGCGCAATGCGGTGTCGGTGAGTTCCTGTACCGCGGGTCTCCATCTTGCCCTGATGGCCGCGGGGATAAAGGAGGGTGACGAGGTCATTCTCCCGGCGGTGACCTTCACCGCCACCGCCGAGGTCGTCACCTATCTCAGGGCAAAACCCGTCCTGGCCGACGTGGACGGCGAGACATTCAATATGGGGGCCTCAGCGATCGAGGGGAAAATCACGAAAAGGACAAAGGCGGTGATCCCCGTGCATTTCGCGGGTCAGCCGTGCGACATGGATGACATATGTGCGCTCGCCCGCAGCCGCAACCTGACGGTAATCGAAGATGCCGCCCATGCAATCCCCGCCTCATACCGGGGAAGAAAAATCGGCACTATCGGGGACTTCACGTGTTTCAGCTTTTACGCCACCAAGTCCCTGACCACCGGCGAAGGGGGAATGGTCACGACCTCCCGGCATGCCGGGGCTGACCGGATGCGGACCCTGCGGCTGCACGGCATCTCAAAGGACGCCTGGAAACGATACACCAGTGAAGGGTCCTGGTATTACGAAGTTCTCGAGGCCGGCTACAAATACAATATGACCGATATCCAGGCGGCGCTCGGCATTGCACAGCTGAAAAAGCTCGACTGGATGTGGGAAAGACGCAAACAGATCGCAGATCTGTATACTGCTTCGTTCCGGTCCCTCGATGCGGTGCAGCCCCCCGCTGTGAAGGCCGACAGGGAAAGCGCCTGGCACCTCTATGTGATCAAACTGTCGCTTGATGCGCTGACCGCAGACAGGAACAGGTTCATGGAGGAGCTCAGGGGAATGGGCATTATGGCCTCGGTCCACTTTATTCCCCTCTACCGGCATCCCTTTTACCGACGCGCCTTTCAATACAGCGCCCTGGGGTTCGAGGTGTCCGAGCGGATCTACGATCAGATCATTTCCCTGCCGATCTACCCGGGGATGACGGACGAAGATGTCACTCACGTGGTCGAGGCCGTCGCGCACGTCAGCCAAAAGTTCAAACGGTGAGCAACATCGTGAAGCGTCTGATGGACATCATTATTTCACTGGCCGGGTTAGTCGTCCTTTCGCCCGTTTTTGCATTTGCGGCACTGTTGATCAGAAGCGACAGCGAAGGACCGATATTTTTTAAACAGGAGAGAATCGGACGGAACTTCAGGCCTTTTATGATTTACAAATTTAGGACAATGAGGGCGGGGGCGGAGAAAGAAGGCGCCCTGATTACCGTCGGAAGCGATGCCCGCATAACCCGAACCGGCCGCCTCCTGAGGAGATATAAGATCGACGAGTTGCCGCAGCTTCTCAACGTTCTCAAGGGCGAGATGAGCCTGGTAGGGCCCAGGCCGGAAGTCAGAGAGTACGTGGAACTCTTCAGGTCTGAGTACGGGAAGCTTCTGGGGGTGAGGCCCGGGATAACCGATCCGTCGTCCTTGCGGTATTCAGACGAGGAACGCCTTCTCGCCTCGGCGGCCGACTGGAGAGAGGATTACACCGGAAGGATTTTGCCTCAGAAGATCGCCCTTTCGATGCGCTACGTCGAGCAGCACGGTGTCCTCACCGACTTCAGGCTTATCTTGCAGACCATCTTGAAGATCGCGGGGATACGGTGAAATCCTCTCCCGCCCAAAAGGAGCTGCTGCCCGGGATGCCCGATGCGCAAGGCCGCATGTATCTCATAATCAAAACATGCATTATCAAATACCGGGGGACGTTCGTCACGGGAGTCTTTCTCGTGCAGGTGATGCTCGCCAACTACTGCGCCTTTATCCTGAGGTTCGACGCGGCGCTCCCCAGGGACTATTTCAATAAATTCCTCTCCTGTCTGCCCCTTCTCCTTCTTGTTCGTCTCATCTTCCATTTTTATCTCGGACTGCACAGAGGCTTGTGGCGCTATGCGAGCATAACGGATATGATCAAAATCGTAAATTCGGCAACCCTGGGAAGTATTGTGTTTCTGATAGCGGTAAAATACTTCGTCGGCGATTCGGGTTATCCCAATTCCATCTATGTCCTCGACTGGCTTTTATTTATGATCATGGCAGGTGGGACGAGAATTTTGCTCAGGGTGTTGAGAGAATATATGCTCTCCGAAACTCTCCGCAAGAAGATCCTCATCGTGGGGGCGGGGGATGCCGGTGAGATGGTGGTAAGAGAAATGAAGAACGGACCCGACAGCGCGTATGAGCCGGTGGGGTTCATCGATGACGACCCCAAGAACAAGGGACTTACCATCCACGGAGTGCCGATACTCGGGGACAGCGTTTCCCTGCCGGACATCATCAGGAAATACAGTCCCCATGAAGTTCTTATCGCCGCGCCGACCGACTCACAAAAAATTATTCGCACCGTCTATGAGGCATGCAAGCCGTTCAACATCCCGATCAAGAAGCTGCCGCCGATCAACGATCTCCTGGACGGAAACGTGTCGATAGCCACAAAGCTGGGGGAGCGCATGGTCGAGGCCAATATGGTCACCGAGGAGCAAATCCAGGAGGCGCTGGCATTACAGAAGAAAGAGGGGGGCAGGCTCGGAGGGAAGCTTGTCAAGCTCGGCCATATTACCGAGGAGAAATTCATCGCGTTTCTCAACCGGCAATATGGAGTTTCCCATATGAAGCCGATTTCCCTCACCGATTTGCTCCAGAGGGAGCCGGTCAAGACCGACATCACGTCGGTGAGAAGCCTTATCAGCGGAAAGTCCGTCATCGTGACGGGCGCCGGAGGTTCCATCGGTTCTGAACTCTGCAGACAGATCATCAAATATAATCCTGCGAAGCTGGTGCTGTTCGACCGATACGAAAACAGCACCTTCGAAGTGGACAACGAATTGAGGGCTGCGGGGTATGCGGCCACGCTGAGCACGGTGATCGGAGACATACAGGATGTCCCTCACCTGGAACATACCTTCTCTCGTCACAAACCCCAGATTGTGTTTCATGCGGCAGCCTATAAACACGTCCCCTTGATGGAATATAATCCAGTGGAGGCCATCAAGAATAACGTCTTCGGCACGAAAAATCTCATCGAAGCCGCGTCCCGGCACTGCTCGGAAAACTTCGTACTGATATCGACCGACAAGGCAGTCAATCCGACGAGTGTCATGGGGGCGACCAAGCGGATCGCGGAGTTCCTGACGGTGAATATGAACTCCATCTGCAACACGAAGTTCTCCGCCGTGCGTTTCGGCAACGTGCTCGGCAGCAACGGAAGCGTTGTTCCCATATTTAAAGATCAGCTAAAAAAGGGAGGACCGATCACTGTTACGCATCCTGATATCAAGAGGTTCTTTATGCTTATTCCGGAGGCCGTACAGCTTGTGCTGATCGCGGCCGCCGCCGGCAGCGGCGGTGAGATCTTCGTGCTCGATATGGGCAGCCCCATAAAGATTGTCGACCTCGCCGAAAATTTTATCCGGCTCGCCGGATTCATCCCGCATAAAGAGATAAAAATCAATTTTACGGGTCTCCGTCCGGGTGAAAAACTCTACGAGGACCTTTTTGACGAGTCCGAGAGGATCATGACAACGGATCACGTGAAGCTTATGATGGCAGTCCCCAATGTGCCGACGGCGGCCGCACTGTCGGGCCATCTCGCCGACCTGGAACAGATGATCAGAAACTATTCACCCGAAGATGTGGTGCGCAAAATCGAGGCGATTGTACCCAATTATAGGGCCGGCGCCTCTGCCGCCGTCCGTGACGAAGGGCCCGGCAGCTTTGCTTTGCAGTGAAGAACAATGAGTTTACGCGCGTGAAAGAAAGGATGACAAACGGAAATGGCTGCTTATAGCAAAGGCAGAATTCTCGTCGTGGATGATGAGGTGAATGCGGTCCGCGTCCTGTCGGCCATTTTTTCGGACGAAGGGTATGAGGTTGTCACCTCGACCGACGTGGAGCGCGCAAGCAAGGTAGTCAACGACGATGACATCGACGTGGTGATCACGGACTATAAGATGCCGGGCAGGGACGGGATGAGGCTCTTTGAATACATATGCGAAATCAAGCCTGATATTCCCGTTGTATTTCTTACCGCGTACGGGACCATCGAATCAGCGGTGGCCGCCATGACGCGGGGCGCCTTCTATTATTTTCTTAAGCCCCCTGATTACTCCAAGCTGAAGGGCATAGTCGCCCGGGCAGTTGAGCAGCGTCGGCTGAAGAGGGAAATCGATCTCCTGAAGAACAGGCTCAACGAGGGCAACGGAAGTTATCGCATCATCGGCAGTACCCCCGCGTTTCATAAGACGCTGGAAACGCTGGAGGCGGTAAAGGACTCGGCAAGCAACGTTCTCGTCAGCGGCGAGACCGGGACCGGGAAGGAGCTGGTCGCGAGGGCGCTGCACTATCGCAGCCTCAGGAGCAGCAGGGCCTTTGTAACGGTCAACTGCGCGGCGATACCGAAGGAGCTGATCGAGGTGGAACTCTTCGGATGCGAGAAGGGGGCGTTCACGGGGGCGGTTTCGCGGAGAACGGGGAAGTTCGA
>JAJXTV010000006.1 GCA_021783515.1 Nitrospirota bacterium | reverse complement strand
TGGCCACGACGATGATGGGCAGCATGATCAAGAAGATCAACTGGCCTTCCATCCCCGAGCTTGTCGACGCCTGCAGGGAGATGGAGGTGAAATTCATCGCCTGCACCCCGACGCTCGAGATGACCGGAGTGAAGAAAGAGGACCTCGTCGAAGGAACGGTAACGGCCGGGGCTGCCGAGTTCCTCGACTTTGCGCTCGACGCCAATATAAGTCTGTTCGTGTAATGTTTCATATATTTGTAATTACTAAACTTCTTGCTTTTTCAGATAGTCACTTGACGGCAGATGCATGATACCTTATTCTGTTGTGAGATATGAATCAGGGTGGGAACATTGAGTGTCTCTGGACGACATCATACATGAGAAGGAGGTGAAGATTATTTTTTCCCGCCGTAATAAAAATTAAAAAGGAGGATAATCGATGAGGAGATACCTTTCTCCATTTTTTGCAGTCTTTTTCGTTCTCTTGTTCATGGGGTTCGCTTCGGCGACAAACGGCGACAATCTTATGGCAATTGGACCTATTGCCCGTTCGATGGGCGGGGTCGGAATCGCGGCGCCACAGGACGCGATCAGTGCCGTTTTCGCAAATCCGGCGGCCATGTGCTTCGGCCCTTACTGTCCGGGGGCAGAGGTCAACTTCGCCGGAACATTGTTTATGCCTAAGGTAGACGGATCGGTCACCAACGCCAGCGGTACTTTCAGCGCGAGCAGTGACAAGAAGGTTTACGCCATACCCGCAATCGGCTTGTCCGTCCCTATTACGAATGAATGGAGGTTCGGTCTGTCTGCCTACGGCGTATCGGGCCTCGGCGTTGATTACAGAGGGACCACACTTGACAACGGCGGCTTCTTCACCCCCCCACCGCCCGGCTTTCCCGGACCCGGGCCACTTGTCGCGGGAGAATATACGCAGCTTCAGATAATGAAGTTCTCTCCCTCCATCTCGTACCAGGTCAGCAACAATCTTTCTCTCGGGCTGGGTGTACACATCGATTATGCGAATCTCGATTTAAGGAACGGCTCATCCTTCAATTACGGCATCGGCGCCCAGATCGGCGGCATCTACAAGATTACTGACGCTGTCACGATAGGTGCTACCTATGTCACTCCTCAGGAGGTCACCTATAAGAATGTTTTAGGCTTTTTTGGGCAATCGAACGATCTGAAACTCGCACAGCCCCAACAGGCCGGTTTAGGCTTATCTTTCGAGCCGATAAGGGGAGTGCTCTTGCTCGAGGTTGACGGGAAGTGGGTAAACTGGGCCAACGCAAAAGGATACGACGACTTTGACTGGAAGGACCAGTGGGTCCTGGCCCTCGGAGCTCAGTACAAACCGACGAAGCAGTTAGCTATCCGCGCCGGTTACAATTACGGCAACAACCCGGTAAAGGAGCACGACTTTACCACCGCAGCGCCCGCGACGACAGTCCAGGGAGTCACGATGCCCACGTATTATTATGAGACATTCAGGATCATCGGCTTTCCCGCCGTCGCAAAGCAGCATGTAACCATGGGACTCGGCTATGAGATTTCGAACCGGTTCGCTCTCAACGCAGGCTATACGCATGCGTTCAAAGAAACACTCTCCGAGAACGGTACGAATCTGTTCGGTCAGCCGACGACGATCGAGTCGACCCTGAGCGAAGACAGCATCGAATTCGGAATTACCTGGAGATTCTAAGTTACACGCAACAATCTGGGTGTATAGGGCGGGATAACATCCCGCCTTTTTTTTTGGACGAAGCGGGAGCGGAAACGCCCCATACCCATACCCTTTCCCGCCCGATCGAGATCAGGCTACCATGACGGGGATGGGGGTAAAGGTAAGGACAAAAATCGCCAGCGCTATCCACCCGACAATTCTGCGTCTGTGGTCCAGCGGGATATCGGAATAGACGATCGGCGGATGTCTGAACCCCAGGACGATCAGCAGCACCGCCCAGACCAGCCAGCCCTCGTAGAGCACTACTCCCATAACGAACAGGACGCCGATCAGGACCTTCGACATCTTTGCGTGTTTCTCACCCATCAGGGCGTACGCGATATGTCCGCCGTCGAGCTGCCCGATCGGTATCAGATTCAGGGACGTCACAAAAAAGCCTATCCAGCCGGCAAAGGCTATCGGATTCATCGACACTCCGTAGTCAGGTGGAATATTTCCCAGAAACACTTTTGCCATCCCGTAGAAAAGCAGTGAAGGCCCGAACATAAATCCGTCCGTCACCGCTGCCACAGGCACGACCTTCGACATCGACAGCCCTACCGCACACGCAAGGACGGACACCACAAATCCCGCTATGGGGCCGGAAGCCCCGATGTCCATCAGTGCATTCTTCGTTGTAATCGGGGACTTCATCTTGATAAAGGCCCCAAGGGTGCCGAACACGCTCGGAGCGGGAATGAAATAAGGCAGTGTAGCCAGCACACGATGCTTCTTCGACGCGAAATAATGCGCCGATTCGTGAGACAGCAGAATTACCATGAGTGTGATCGAAAAAGGCAGCCCCCGGGAGAGCTTCAGGGGATCGTGCAGGAGCCCTGTCAGGAACCTGGTGAGGTCAGCCGAACTATCGAAAGAGATGTTCATCGCATGAAATGTCCCGACCACGACAGTAGTAAAGAACGTAACAACGAAGAGTGCGATATTCAGAACAGGGACCCGCCTCATCTCACAACCTTTCCTTTCAGGTCATAATCGTAGGCCTCGATTATCTTCGCCCGCACGAAATCCCCCTTCTGAAGTCCGCCTTCCTCGATAAAGACGACCCCGTCTATCTCCGGCGACTGAGAACAGAGACGCGCGACCGCAACCGCACCGTCGACATCATCGATAAGCGCCCGGAAGGTCTTCCCTACCAGCGCCTTGTTCTTCTCAAGGGAGACCGCCGACTGCACCTCCATCAGTTTCTCGTATCGTTCCCGCTTCTTCCGTTTTCCGACCTGGCCTTTGAGCCTTGCGGCCGGGGTGCCCTCCTCTTTGGAGTAGGTGAAAGCGCCGAGCCTGTCGAATTTCATCTTACGGACGAACTTCAGCAGGCTCTCGAAATCCTCATCCGTCTCTCCCGGAAAACCGACGATGAACGTCGTCCTGATGCTCACCTCCGGCACGGCCTCCCGGATCTTTGCGATCAGCCTTTCGAAGTAGCTCCTGCTGCCGCCCCTGCCCATCAGTTTCAGTATCTTCCGCTCCGAATGCTGAAGTGGCATGTCGATATATCTGCAGACCTTCTTTTCGGAGGCGATCGTCCCCAGAAGTGTCTCGTCGATCGAGGTCGGATAGAGATACAGAAGACGAATCCGGAAATCGCCGGCGACGGCCGCTATCTCCCGCACGAGGCGTGAAAGATCATACCCCTCCAGTTCCTTTCCGTAGGAGGTGATGTCCTGCGCGACCAGGATAAGTTCCCGGGCTCCGGCCCGCACCAGATCCTCCGCCTCGGCCAATATCCTGCCGGGTTCCCTGCTTCTGAACACGCCTCGTATATCGGGGATGACGCAGTAACCGCATCCCCTGTCGCAGCCTTCCGCGATCTTCAGGTAGGCGTATGCCGGCCGCTCAAGCTCCCCGGCAGGCCCCTCCCCTTCCCGCTCTCCCTGAGGCAGGCCGAGAGACTCGCAATATCCTACGATCTCCTCATCGGCGCCGACACCCCAGATCGCGTCGATCTCCGGGATCTCCCGCCTGAGCTCGGCCCCGAACCGTTTCGCAAGGCATCCGTAGACGATCAATTTCTTGTTCCCCGAGGCCTTTTTCAACTCGGCTATCCTCAATATTTCCTCTACCGACTCCCTCTTGGCCTCCTCGATAAAACCGCAGGTATTGACGACAAGGATGTCGGATTCCTCGGGGCTGGACGAAAATATGATACCCTTTTCCCCGAGCTTCTTAAGAAGACCGCGCGAATCGACAAGGTTTTTCGGACAGCCGAGACTCAGCAGATATATCTTAGCCACGGTTTCTCTTGACGGACTGATAAATGACGACATAGGCGATCAGCGCCGCGATCGCCCCGTTGACGGTGCTGCCGACGATAAACGGCATGAGCAGATGCTCGAATTCAACCAGGAGGATCTTCAGCGACATATGATGCCAGTCCATCGTCGGAATGACCTGCTCTACGCCCAGCATTTTTGCGCCGACCCAGGTACCAAACGTATAGATCGGCACAATCGTCCAGGGGTTCGTCACGTATACCCCCACCAGCGTCACCAGCTTGTTCAGCCTCAGCTGCCAGGCAAGAAAAATGCCGAGGAGGGTATGGATGCCGAGCAGCGGCGACATTCCGATAAAAATGCCGAGGGCAAAAGCGGCCGCCACCTTTCGCGGCGGCTCATTGACCGTAAGAATTTCCCGTAATTTTTCCTTAAAGAACAAAATGCCGGTATCCTTCCGGAGAGATCTTCTTCGTAGTGCCCGTCTTGCCGACGATACGCAATCCCTTATGCGTGATTTCGCCGATCCGGAACGCCTTCACCTTATCATTCACGGGCGCGGTAAAGAGCAGCTCATAGTCCTCTCCTCCGCCGGTGGCAAGGTCGATCGCTGCGACGCCCAAAAAAGCAGCGGCCTCTTTCAGTTCATCCGAGACGGGGATCAGTTCCTCATAGATCCGGGCTCCCACCCCGCTCTCTCTGCAAAGCCGGGAGAGATCGATAAAGAGCCCGTCGCTGACATCCATCATCGCCGTCGCATGCTTCATAATGCGGCCGGGATGCCTCGGACGGGGCATGAGATGCTTCTCTATGAGAGGCCCTACCGTCTTCCATCCGGGGCCGAACGATGTCTTCCTGCCCTTTTCGATCTCAACGGACCTTTTCATCATCTTCAGGAACAAAAGCCCCCCGGCCGAATCGCCGAGTGTTCCCGTCACAAAAACGCCGTCTCCCGGACGGGCGGTTCCCCTCGTCACGAACCGCGAAGCGGTCCCGGTTACCGTAGCGGAAAGCATCATCCGGTCGGCCGACGAGATGTCGCCGCCGATGAGGCTCACTCCGTATTCCCGCAGGGCTTCGCCGATGCCCAGGAAGAACGAGTCGAACGCGTCGAGCTTGAACCTGCCGGGAGCGGCGAAGTTCAGGAGGAAATACTCCGGCCTGCCGCCCATGGCATAAATGTCGCTGACGTTCACGGAAACCAGTTTGAAGCCGAGCTGAAAGGGGGTGGTCCAGGCAAGGTCGAAATGAACGCCTTCTACCATCATGTCGGTCGTCAGGAGCATGTTCCGGCCCGCCGGCCTGATCACCGCGGCATCATCTCCGATTCCGAGAAGCAGGCCGCGGGAGCTCTTTCCGAACTTCTTCCTGAGCGCTTCCAGAAGGGGGAGTTCCCCCTTGTCCGAAAGCCTCATCTCGCGCCGATATCCGTCATTTCTTCCGTTTCTGCGTCGGCGCCTTTTTCTCCCGTCTCAGCGCGATCTTCAGCACCTGGTCCATGCTGTCCGCAAAAACGAATTGCATGTCCTTCTTTATATAGCGCGGTATCTCCTCGAGATCTTTCTTGTTTCTCTTGGGGACGATCACCGTCTTGATGCCCATCCTTTTTGCCGCAAGCGTCTTCTCCTTCAGTCCGCCTATCGGCAGCACCCTGCCCCGGAGTGTCACTTCGCCGGTCATCGCGATGTTCTTGTTGACCGCCCTGCCCGTAAGCACCGACGCCAGGGCCGTCGCGATCGTAATCCCTGCGGAAGGGCCGTCCTTGGGGATCGCGCCGGCAGGCACGTGAACATGTATATCGACCTTCGAAAAGACGTCCTCCTTGATGCCGAGCGTGCTTGCCTTGGAGCGGATAAAGCTGAGCGCAGCCTGGGCCGATTCCTTCATCACGTCGCCCAGCTGGCCGGTCAGGGTCAGATGCCCCTTTCCCATCATGGTGGTGGCCTCTATGTAGATGATGTCGCCTCCCGCTTCGGTCCAGGCGAGTCCGGTCGAAACGCCGACCTCGTCATGCTCCATCTCTTCCTCCGGAAGAAACTTCGGCACTCCGAGGAAACCATGGAGGTTCACCTCTGTTACCTCGAACTTCCGCTCTTTTCCCTCGGCGATCCTTTTCGCCACCTTCCTGCAGAGGTTGGCAATCTCACGCTCGAGGTTCCTCACCCCTGCCTCTCTCGTGTACTGCGAGATCAGGAGCGAAAGGCCTGCATCGGTGATAGACAGCACCTTCTTCGTGAGACCGTGCTCTTCGAGCTGCTTGGGCAGAAGATACTTTTTTGCGATGCCGAGCTTTTCCTCCGACGTGTAGCCGGAAAGGTAGATGATCTCCATCCTGTCCCTGAGCGGGCCAGGTATCGTGTCGGCCATGTTGCCCGTCGTAATGAACATCACGTTCGTAAGATCAAACGGCACCGAAAGATAATGGTCCGCGAAGGCGAAGTTCTGCTCCGGATCGAGCACCTCAAGCAGCGCCGACGACGGGTCTCCCCTGAAGTCCATGCCTATCTTGTCGATCTCGTCGAGCATGAAGACAGGGTTGTTCGTCCCGGCCTGTTTGATGCCCTGGATGATCCTTCCGGGCAGCGCCCCCACATAGGTGCGCCGGTGGCCCCTGATCTCGGCCTCGTCCCTCACCCCGCCGAGGGACATCCTCACGAACTCCCTGCCCAGAGACCGCGCGATCGACCGCCCGAGAGAGGTCTTTCCGACGCCGGGAGGGCCGATAAAACAGAGGATCGGTCCTTTCATCTTTTCCTTGAGTTTTCTGACGCTCAGGTATTCAAGGATCCTCTCCTTCACCTTCTCGAGGTCGTAGTGGTCCTCGTTCAGCACCTTCTTGGCTATCTTGATGTCGAGATTGTCTTTGGTGGTCTTCGACCAGGGCAGTTCGACCAGCCAGTCCAGATAGGTCCGGATCGTCGCCGCCTCGGCGCTGTCGGGATGCATCTTTTCGAGCCGCTTCAGCTGCTTTTCCGCTTCCTTGAGGACCTTCTCGGGCATCTTCGCCTCTTCGATCTTCTTCCTGAACTCCCGCGCCTCTTCCGCCCTCTCGTCTATATCCCCGAGTTCCTTCTGAATAGCCTTCAGCTGCTCCCGAAGGAAATACTCCCGCTGGGTCTTGTCGATCTCTCCCCTCGCTTCGGACTGGATCTTCTGCTGGACGATGAGCAGTTCGATCTCCCGGCTCAGGATCTCGCTTACCCGCTTCAATCTCAGGATCGGGTCGGCGATCTCCATGATCTCCTGGGCCTGTTCCGCCTTAAGGCCGAGATTCGAGGCGACGAGGTCCGCCAGCCTGCCGGGATCGTCCAGGTTCTCGATCACCACCATGATGTCCGGCAGGATCGTCTTGCCGTAGGAAACGGCCTTGTCCAGCTGCTCTTTCACCGACCTGATCTGCGCCTCTTCCTCGATGCTCAGATTTTCCGGCTTCACTTCCTCGACCTTCTCGATGTCGGCGGTAAAAAACGGCCCCGACTGCGCAAACCCCTTCACCCTGGCCTTCGAAAGCCCCTGGACAAGGATCTTCACCCTACCGTCCGGGAGCTTCAGCATCCTCATGATCATGCCGACGGTGCCGACCCGATAAAGATCGCCGACCGCGGGGTTTTCTATGCTCAGATCTTTCTGCGTAAGAAGAAGGATCATCCTGTTTGTGCTTAACGCCTGGTCGATCGCCTTGATCGAGATCTCCCTCCCAACGAAAAGTGGGATGATCATATATGGGAAAACAACGATGTCTCTTACCGGCAGGACCGGCAATGTATCCGGAATCTGCACTTCTTTGTCTTTATTGCCGCTGGTCTTATCTAATTCAGCCATTCCATCTCCTTGCACGTCGTACTCGGTCTTTTATCAACGACCGCACCCGATAATCTTATTAAGATTTAATCACAAATCCGTGAAGATAGCAACACGAGGCAGAGGTGATCAGTGCTTCAGCTTTTTTGCCACTTCGAGCAGGTACGCAGCGAACGGATCCGACAGTTCCCGGTTCTTGAGGGCGAAATCCACGGTCGCCTTCAAATACCCGAGTTTATCTCCCGCGTCATACCGTCTGCCCCCGAAAAGGAAGCCATACACCGGCCTCTGCCGGAGCAGCGTGGCGATGGCGTCAGTCAGCTGGATCTCGCCGCCCTTGCCCGGCCTCGACTTTTCGAGAACGTCGAAAATATCGGGCGTAAGGATATATCTTCCGATAATCGCGAGGTCCGAGGGGGCAGCCTCCGCGGTCGGTTTTTCGACGAGCTCGTTAATTCTATAAACACCGTCTGTCTCCTTCACTCCCCCGATCACCCCATAGCGGTGTATCTCCGACATCGGCACTCTCTCAAGGGCGAGAATCGGGCTCTTCAGCTTTTTGTAGAGTGCCACCATGTCCTTCAGAAGGGTATCTTCGGGATCGATAATATCGTCGCTCAGGATGACCGCAAAAGGCTCGTTATTGACGAACGGCCTCGCGCACGAAATCGCGTGGCCGAGCCCCAGGGCATACCCCTGTCTGATATAGGCGATCTTGATCTTGTTCAGGCGGTTGATTTCATTTATCAGGTTCCTCTTCCCGCTCTTCTTGAGCTTCGCCTCGAGCTCGAACGCGTAATCGAAATGGTCCTCTATGTTGCGTTTATGTTTCCCGGTAATGATCACGATCTCCTTGATCTTGCAGGAAATCGCCTCTTCCACGCCGTACTGGATCATCGGCTTGTCGACGATAGGCAGCATCTCCTTCGGAGAAGCCTTGGTCGCCGGCAGAAACCTCGTGCCCAGTCCCGCCGCGGGGAATATCGCCTTCTTTATCACATCTGCCATATATCTCGCCCCCCGCTAGCTTTGTTTGAGAAAAAACTCTTTTATTATTATAACATAGCGCGCCTAATTCCGCCTCCCCGCGCTTTTCCCCCTTGCAGGTCTTCGGGCCAGACCAGGCGGGCCTGTCCTCAGGGCTTTTCCCTCCTGGAATCGAGCAGAATCGTCACCGGCCCGTCATTCACGAGTCTCACCTTCATGGCGGCCCCGAATCTTCCCGCCTCCACCGGCCCCCCTCCCGAAGAGAGTCTGCCGATCAGGTCGAGATAGAATTTTTCGGCAAGATCCGGCGCGCCCGCATTATCGAACGAAGGCCTGTTTCCCTTCCTGCAGTCTGCGGCCAGTGTAAACTGGGAGACGACTAGTATGCCTCCCCCGACCTCCCTCACCGACAGATTCATCTTCCCCCGTCCGTCCCCGAAGATCCTGAGATTCGGGATCTTTGCGCCAAGATATTCGACGTCCTCCGACGTATCCCCATTCACCACGCCGAGAAGCACCAGCAGGCCCTTCCCTATGCGCCCGACTTCCTTTCCTTCCACCTCGACGGAGGCCTCCGACACCCTCTGCAGAAGCGCCTTCATGCCTTGACCGCCCCCCCCGCAGCAGCCTTTTCAAGCTTTCCTGCCCTCACGCCGACAAGACGCACCCTCTTCTTCAGCTCAACCCTGCCCAGACATTCGAAGGCCGCCTTTCGGATAAGCTCGACGGAATCCGCCGCCTCCCGCAGGGTCGTCGCCCTCGTGACCGTCTCAAAATCGTCAAACCGCACCTTGACGGTCACATTTCTCCCCCTGTAGCCGGATTTCTTCAGGTCATCCGCCACCTCTCTCGAAAGCTCGGCAAGATGCCGTGCGATCACCTGCCAATTGTCGGTGTCGCGCTGGAATGTCGTCTCCCTGCTGCTGGATTTAGGCTCCCAGTTGGTGACGAAAGGGGAATCGTCGATCCCGCGGGAAGCTTCAAAAAGAAACGTGCCGTAAGAGTTGCCGAAGGTCTCGACCAGAAGGCCGAGCGGCGCCGCCGCCAGCCGGCCGATGGTTTCGATCCCCATGCCCTTCAGATGCGCCTCGGTCTTCGGTCCGACGCCCCAGAGCTTTCTGACCGAAAGCGGCCATAGCTTCGACTCGATATCGGTTTCCGAAATAATTGTAAGCCCGTCCGGCTTCTGCATGTCCGAGGCGATCTTCGCGACAAGCTTGTTCGGGCCGATGCCTATCGAGCAGGTAAGCCCCGTCTTGTCATATATCTTAGATTTGATATCTGAGCTGATATCTTCGGCAGACCGGCCGCTGCCCGATATGTCGAGAAAGGCTTCGTCGATCCCGACGTCCTCCATGACGGGACTGAACTCCCTGAGAATGTCTTTTACGATGCGCGACACACGGGAGTATTCCGGGTAATCTACGGGGAGAAAGACCGCTTGTGGGCAGAGCTTATGGGCGGTCCTGAGGGGCATCGCCGAATGAACGCCGAACCGTCTCGCCTCATAGGATGCGGTCGATACCACGCCCCGCTGCGTCGGGTCTCCGCCGCCCCCGATCACGACAGGTCGTCCGATCAGGTCGGGCTGTCTCTTCTGTTCTACCGCAGCGAAGAACGCGTCCATGTCGATATGAAGGATACGTCTCATTCATTGATTTTACAACAAGCGGGCAAGGGAACGTTTCTGTGAAATGTCAAAATAATCACGGGGGAAAAACAGGGCGCAGCCAGCGCCGCGCCCCTACCTCTTTTTGGATTCCTCCCAGAGCGCATCCATCTCGGCGAGCGTCATCTCCGACAGGCTCTTCCCCGCATCGGCGGCAGACATTTCTATGTACCTGAAGCGGGAGATGAATTTGCTGATCGTCTTGCGCAGGGCGTCCTCGGGATTCACCCCGACGAACCTCGATATGTTTACGAGCACGAAAAAGATGTCGCCCAGTTCGTCCTCGATTTCCTCAGGCTTCCCACGCTTCAGGGCATCGCGAAATTCATCCAGTTCCTCGTCCAGCTTCGGAAGCACGTCCTCAGCCTTCTCCCAGTCGAACCCGACCCTTGATGCCCTGTCCTGTATCCTGTGGGCCCGGAGCAGCGACGGCAGCGTCTTCGGCACCCCGTCGAGTATCGAATCCCGCTGCTTCCCTTCCCGCTTTTTCTGTGCCTCCCAGTGAACGAGCACCTCTTCCGTAGTCTTATAATCGGCGTCGCCGAAGACATGCGGGTGCCTGGCAATCATCTTCCCCGCTACCCCCTCGATCACGCCGCCCATGTCGAACTCTCCCCTCTCCTTCGCGAGCTGACACTGAAAGACGACCTGAAAGAGGAGGTCCCCGAGTTCCTCCCGGATAGCAGCCGGACCGCCTTCATCGATCGCCTCGAGCACCTCGTAGGCCTCCTCGACGATAAAGGGCTTGAGAGATTCCCTCGTCTGCTGCCGGTCCCAGGGACATCCCTTCTCGCCCCGCAGGGCGGACATTATTTCGATAAGCTTCTCCAGGTCCATGACTTTTTTATGATAAGCCGGCAACAAATGATTGTCAAACAGCCCGGCAGCTTTTGTCCAGGATTTCGGGAAGATGGCCGGCGTATCGCACCAGCGGCGCGGAAAGCGGGCCGAACAGTCTTTTGAGCGATTCCTTCGCGCAATGGAAGCCACGCCTGCCGCTCCCGGGCGGGGCATGACGTTCAGCGAAGCAATGTATTCCTGACGCCATGCTGCAGAAAATCCTATCGCATCAGGAAGAATGTGAGGGGCGCTCTTCCTGCCGGTATGAGGCGCAGGGCATCCCCACAAACCGCAAAAAGGATTACTATATATAATGGCTGATTATCTTTACATCCACGTCCCTTTCTGCGCCAGAAAATGCTTCTATTGCGATTTCGCCTCCTTTCCCTTCGAGGAACAGGAGGCGCGGAGCTATACCGACGCGCTCTGCAGGGAACTGGCCATCAAAAAAAATCAGGCGGGAGAATTAAAGACCGTTTATATCGGCGGCGGAACGCCGTCCCTCATGCCGGACAGATTCTTCAGAGACCTTTTTTCATGTCTGCGCGACAACTTCAGTCTCTCTGCCGCTCCCGAAATCACGGTCGAGGCAAACCCCGGGACTTTGACCGAGGCAAAACTGGGACTTCTTCTGAGGGGCGGCGTAAACCGGCTCAGTATCGGAATCCAATCTTTTCAGGACACCGAACTGAAGGCGCTCGGAAGGATTCACAACGCCAAAGAAGCTGCGGCTGCCGTTGAAGCGGCTCAAAAGACGGGCTTTACGAACATCTCCCTCGACCTCATGTACGGAATCCCCGGACAAACGATCGCTTCGTGGCAGGAGACGCTCAAAAGGGCGGAGAATCTCCGTCCCGCCCACATTTCGGCGTATGAACTCACCCCCGAAAAAGGGACGCCTCTTTTCGGTCTGCTCGAAGAAGAGAAGATCCGCCTGCCAGAAGAAGGCGTTGTCCTCGGGATGTACGACTGCGTGATCGACTATCTCTCCGCCCACGGATACGCGCAGTATGAGATCTCCAATTTCTCGCAGCCGGGATATGGATGCCGTCATAACATCAATTACTGGGACAGGGGCGAGTACCTCGCCGCGGGCGCAGCCGCCCATTCTTTTGTTGCGGGGCGGCGCAGCAGAAACACCGCGAGCATTCCGGCATATATCGAAAAGCTCCTGACTGGAATTCTCCCCGAAGAAGAGTCAACCGAAGTCCCCGAGGCCGAGGCGAAACGTGAGCGTCTCTTCCTCGGCCTGAGAAAGACGGAGGGGATATCGGTCGTCAATTCCCACGACGAACCTGATCTCGTAAGGGCGGCCGCCGGCCTCATCAAGGAAGGATATCTGGAACTGTCGGGCGACCGCCTCCGGCTGACGAGGAAAGGGACCGTCCTGTCCAATACGGTCATCGTCTCACTTTTCGAAAACCTCGGTCTTTAACGCCAATCCAACGCATCAGAAAAGATTTGAGAGACGCTCTTACCGCCGGCAGGCACCGACAGGGTTAATCCCTCACGCATGTATCTTTTTCAGCAGCCAGGCCATGTTGGCGCCGAGTTCCCTGAACGTCGCCATCCCCTCCTGGTCATTCAGCACCTCGCCGGGATTTCTTCCATACGCCAGGTTCCAGTAGGAGGAGCCGGGGATGATCATATGACTGATGCCGAAAAAGTAATTAATGCTCGAATAGACGTGGGTGGCCCCCGCTCTCCTCGCCGCCACGACCGCCGCCCCGACCTTCCGTTTGAACAGATTATCGTTTGCGCGCGAGACAAGCCCGGCCCTGTCGATGAGGGCCTTCACCTCGGTCGACACGTTGGCAAAATAGGTCGGAGAACCGATGATAATGCCGTCGGCCGCGATCATCTTTTCGACGAACCCGTTGAGGTCGTCCTTCTGAATACACTTGAGGTTCTTGTTTTCGAAGCACTTGAAACAGGCCCGGCACCCTTTAATATCGGAGCCGCCAAGCTGGATGATCTCGGTTTCTATCCCTTCTTTTTCGAGCTCTTCAAAAACCGTCTTGATCGAAAGAGAGGTATTCCCCTCTTTTCTCGGACTTCCATTGAGCGCAATAACCTTCATCGTTTGTTTCCTCCACTTTTTCGTCTTTATTCTGTCACTCCCGTTTGTCGGGAGTCCATCCCACAAGAGATTCCGGACGGGCCGGAATGACAAGGAAAGGCCGTTGAATTCGCTTTCTTCAATCAGACATCTAGGCGCTGCCGCCCGAGCAGAAAAACCTCCCGAAGTCGATCCCTATCGTGTCTGCAGTCTCCTTCCACCGGTCCGACGGGGAAATATCGAATATAATATCCTCCTTCAGCGGGGCGACGATCCAGCTGTCCGTCATTAATTCCTGCTCGAGCTGGTTCGGCGCCCAGCCGGAAAAACCCAGGGCAAGCAGGTACCGGGCAGGGCCCTTCCCCGCCGCGATGTCCTGCAACACCTCTTTTGACGCAGTAACGGCAAGGGACTTCGCCACCCTGATCGCGCCGTATTTCTCCCTGTAGGGCGAATAGATGACGTACCCCTGCTCCGGCTTGACCGGTCCCCCGTAGTAGATCGGCAGATCGACACTGGTCTTCACGATTTCAAAGGCGCTGAGGAGAGGCTTGAAGCTGTTCATGAGGATCTTGTTGACGATAAGCCCGAATGCGCCCTCGCTCGTGTGCTCGCAGATGAGCACCACGGTCCTGCTGAAATTCGAATCTTCCATGCCCGGGGCCGCGATCAAGAAATGTCCTGAAAGGTTCCTGATATCCATTCGTTCGGTACAATCCTAATATACCACACTATCCGGGCGAATCAAGACGCTCATGACGGGCGCTGAACATACTTTTCCCGGAATGCGATTATGGTACAATACCGGAAAAAGCAAGGGGAATAATTATGCGCCCATTTTTCCTGTACGCCAAGACGATCTCCGATGCCTGGTTTCAGCTGATCTACAACATTTTCGAGAATTCGTACGAGCAGAAGATACAGAAGGGCTCATTCGAAAAGGAGCAGTACCGCCTCCAGTACCCGGGGATGGCGGTGCATATCGAGCATCCCGCCGAGGAGATGGTGCCGGTGATGCCTCCGGGCTCCGTCATCCCGGCTCCCACCACGAGGGAATACATCGAGGACTATTTCGCCAATTATCTTATGGACCCCGAGCTTGCGGAAAACGAGACATACAAATATGCCAGCAGGATCCATCACCCTATGCCTAAGGGCGGGACCCAGTTTGAACGGGTGGTGGCAATGCTGAAGGAGACCCCGCTGACGAATCAGGCGATCGTCGAAATCGGCTCTCCCGAGGACAACGACATCTGCATCGGGAACGACGGCAAACTCGATCCACCCTGCCTCCGCCTTCTCGACTTCAAGGCCATTCCCTCGGGCGACGGCCTGGCGCTGACCGTCACCTGTTATTTCCGGTCGTGGGACCTCTGGGCAGGTTTTCCGACGAACCTCGGCGGCATCGAACTGCTGAAACAGTATGTAGCGGGTGAGGCAGGCCTGAAAAGCGGCCCCATGTTCGCCTACAGCGCCGGGGCGCATATTTACGGCTATCAGGAGGACATCGCGAGGCTTCGGACGCTTAAACCGAAGAAATAGCGACAGGGCCGATGACGATCCTCAGAATTCTCTTGGGCGCGGCGATGCTCTTTGCCGGCAGGAATCTCTTTTGGCTCTTCCTCGGAGTGGTCGGCTTCATTCTGGGATTCGACCTCGCGGAGCGTCTGGTCCACGGCCAGCCGCAGGGGGTCATCTTCATTATCGCAATGATCGCCGGGGTGGCCTGCGCGCTTCTGGCGGTCATGCTCCAGAAGTTTGCGATCCTTGCCGGCGGATTCATAGCAGGGGCATATCTGCTTCCGGCCCTGCTTACGGAATTCGGGTCTCCTCCCGGCCATTACTACTGGATATTCTTCGTTGTGGGCGGCGTGGGCGGAGCTTTTCTGCTCACGGTATTTTTCAACTCCGCACTGATCGTCCTCTCCTCCGTGGTCGGATCGGACCTCGTCGTCCGGTCCCTGCACATCGGGCATCAGCTCGGAAAAGTGCTCTTCGTCTTTCTCCTGCTGGTCGGCATCGTGATACAGGCGGGGACCACTCACCCCAGACCTTCGCCCCGCCGCCGGACGTAAACCGGGCGGACTCGGGTTACTTGCCGGTTACCACCGGATAACACCTCTCGCAGAGTTCGGGTTCGTCCGCAAAACTGCCGACCTTCGTCGACCAGTTCCAGCAGCGCTGGCATTTTTCCCCCGGCGCCCGCTCGACCAGCACCTGAAGCCCTTCGACCACGGCGCTCTCGTAAGCGCCCGATAGGGCATCCCCCGCAATCTCCGCGGCAGACACCAGCAGCAGCGCAGGGAGAAAATCACTGCAGGAAGAGACCCTCTCCCCGTATTTCTCAGGAAGTTTGATCGTCACTTTGGCCTCGAGGGGATTCCCGATAAATTTTTCGGCCCGCTTTATTTCGAGGGCCTTATTGATCTCATTTCTCAGTTCGATAAGGCCTTTCCATTTTTCCTCAAGGCCGTTGTCGAGAAACTCCTGCTTCGCGACCGGAAAGTCCGAAAGGAAGACGGACTCCGCCAGCGCGGCTACGCCGGATTTTTCTTTTTTGATATATCCCCAGACCTCTTCGGCGGTGAACGAGAGCACCGGCGCCATCAGTCCGGTCAGCGTCAGGAGGATCTCCGACAGGACCCACTGCCCCGCCCGTCTCTCCGCAGAATCCGCCTTGGCCGTATACAGCCTGTCCTTCAGGACATCGAGGTAAAACGAGCTCATATCGACGACGCAAAAATTGTGTATCGAGTGGAAGACCTCGTGAAAATCGAAGTTCTCATACGCTTTCGTCGCCCGCAGCACGAGGCTCTGCAGCCTGCTCATCGCCCATCGGTCGATCTCCTGAAGATCTGCACGGTAATCCCGGTGATCGAAGTCGTGCAGGTTGCCGAGCAGGAACCTGCAGGTGTTCCGTATCTTCCGGTACGCCTCGGTCAGCCGGTTCAGTATCTCCTTCGATATCCTGATATCGTCTTTATAGTCTTCGGCCGAAACCCAGATGCGCAGGATCTCCGCCCCGAACCCCTTGATGATCTCCTGGGGCGCGATCACATTACCGACCGACTTCGACATCTTCTTCCCGGCGCCGTCCACCACGAATCCGTGCGTCAGCACGGTCCGGTAGGGCGCCCTGCCCCGGCTGCCGACCGACGCCAGAAGAGAACTCTGGAACCATCCCCTGTGCTGATCGCTTCCCTCGAGGTACATGTCGGCAGGCCACGAGAGCCTGTCGTCCCTCTCGACCACAGCCGCGTGGCTCACGCCGGAATCAAACCAGACGTCGAGGATGTCCATCTCCTTGCTGAAACTGTCCTTCCCGCATTTCGCGCAGACATAGCCCCGGGGGAGAAACTCCTCCGCATCCTTCATAAACCAGACATCCGCGCCATGCTCCTCCACGAGGGCCGTAATACGTTCGAAAACCGGTCTTTCTTCGACAAACGCCCCGCATTCGCGGCAGCGTATCATCGTGATCGGCACGCCCCAGCTTCTCTGCCTCGATATGCACCAGTCCGGCCTGTTCCGGACCATGCCGTAGATCCTCTCCCTGCCCCACTTCGGGACCCAGTTCACCCTGTCGATCTCCTCGAGGCACTTCTTCCGGAGATCGTTGAACTCGACCGATATGAACCACTGCTCGGTCGCCCGGAAGATGACCGCCTTCTTGCATCTCCAGCAGTGCGGATAGGAATGGGTGATCTTTTCTTCTTTGACAAGGGCGCTTCTGCTCTTCAGGATCTCGATTATCCCGGCGTTCGCCTTGAAGACAAACTGTCCCTCCAGTTCGCCCGCCTGTTTCGTGAACTTTCCCCTGTCGTCGACAGGCGCATATATCTCGAGGCCGTACGTGAGCCCCACTTCATAATCGTCTTCGCCGTGACCCGGCGCAATATGCACGATGCCCGTGCCGTCCTCAAGCGATACGAATTCCCCGAGTACCGATTTCGATTGCCTTTCGATAAACGGATGCTCCGCCGGCATGCCCTCCAGTTCCCTGCCGCGCACCGTCGCCAGCACGGGCCCCCCGAGTCCTATCTTTTCCTTCAATGCCTCGCGTCTGCCGTCCGCAACAATATACACCTCTCCGTTGTGCTCGACCGCCGCATACTCGAAATCGGGATGGAAGGCGACCGCAAGGTTCGCCGGCAGCGTCCACGGAGTGGTGGTCCATATGATGACCGACACCTTCCTCCCTTTCAGGCCGGGCAGGTACTTCGAGACATTCTCTTCGTTGACCCCGAACTTCACGTACACGGACGGCGACTCCTTGTCCGCATATTCCACTTCGGCCTCGGCGAGGGCCGTCACGCAGGAGGGGCACCAGTGCACCGGCTTCTTCCCCTTGTACACCGACTTGCTCTCCACGAACCTGAAAAATTCCCGGACGATCGCCGCTTCGTACCCGAACGACATCGTAAGATAGGGGGCGTCCCAGTCGCCGAAGACGCCCAGACGCCTGAACTCGTCCCTCTGGACGGCGACGAACTTCGAGGCGTACTCCTTGCAGAGCTTCCTCTTTTCGACGATATCGATCGTTTCCTTCTTTTCCCCCAGGTTCTTGTCGACCTGGAGCTCTATCGGCAGTCCGTGGCAGTCCCAGCCGGGCACGTATGGCGCATATTTGCCGTTCATCGCGTGATACTTCACGATGATGTCCTTCAAAATCTTGTTCAGTGCGTGCCCCATATGTATGTGGCCGTTGGCATAGGGCGGCCCGTCGTGGAGAATATACCTGCGGCCGCTTTCCTTCCGGTGGTCCAGCATCTTTTCGTAGATACGACGTTCGTCCCAGCTTTTCAGCATCTCCGGCTCGCGCTGGGAAAGGTTCGCCTTCATCGGAAAGGCAGTCTGGGGAAGGTTCAGTGTGTCTTTGTAGTCTTTAGCCATAACGTACAAATTACCACTAGCGGCTTTTTGTTGTCAAGCAAAGCGGCACTGCACTTATTCAGGAGGAAATGGCCTTCTTGATGGCGACGGCTATCGACTGACGGGAAAACGGCTTCTGGACGAAACCGACCGCCCCGCGCTTCAGCAGGGCATCGATGCCGGCGAACCCGTTCTGGCTGTATCCTGAACACAAAATGACCCTGACTCCGGGATCGATAGCCCTGAGGCTCTGAAACACCTCGCTCCCGCCCATCTTCGGCATGATCATATCGAGGATTACGAGCGATATCGCCCCCTTCATCTCTCGGTAGATGTTAATGCCCGCGCTCCCGCTGCCGGCCGCAAGCACCGTATAGCCGAGCGGCTCGAGCATATCGCGGCACAACTCCCTCACGTCGCTCTCGTCGTCGATCACCAGAATCGTATCCGTCCCCCCGATGCGCGTGGGATCGAGCTGCTCAGCGGTCTCTTCCCCGCCGCTCACCGGCAAATAAATATTGAACTGCGTCCCCTTCAGCGGCTCGCTGTACAAATTGATATAACCGCCGTGGTTATTGACGATCGAGTGCACGATATACAGGCCGAGTCCGGTCCCCTTGCCCATCTCTTTCGTCGTAAAAAAGGGATCGAATATCTTCCGCTGGGTGACCGTATCGATGCCAACTCCGGTGTCGGAAATCGAAAGCCTGACGAAGCCCCCTCCCGTCGCGCCTGCGGTATTCGCCGCACCGTTTTCCACTCCCGCCGCAGACGTCTCGATCGTCAATCTTCCGCCCTTCGGCATCGCGTCCCGTCCGTTCAGAGCAAGGTTGATAATCACCTGTTGCACCTGGGACGGGTCCGCCTTTGTAAACGGAAGTTTTTCATCCAGAATGACGGCGATCTCAACATCCTTCGGGATGCTCCTCTGGAGCAGCTCGACGGACTGCCTGACGATCTCGTTGACGTTCACCAGCTTCGTCTCCATCTTTTCCTTCCGGGTGATCGTCAGGATCTTCTTCCCGAAATCGGCGCCCCTTTTCGCCGCCTCATATATGATGGTTGCCGGCTTGTTGAACGGGTCTCCCTCCTTGGTCATGGACAGGATAATCTCGGCGTATCCCAGAATAGCAGTCAGCAGGTTGTTGAAATCATGCGCCATGCCGCCCGCCAGCGTCCCGACCGCCTCCATCTTCTGCGCCCGGATCAGCCGTTCTTCGATTCGTTTCTTCCCGGTCATGTCGAGGATATATCCGTCGAAGCCGACCGTGTTTCCCTCTCCGTCCTGAACAGGATACAAAGAGAGGGATATATCGAGTTCATCGCCGTCTTTACCCACCGCCTTGTCATCGATATGGTACCCGCCTCCGGAGACGGCCTTGCCCAGGCAGTTCGCGGCGCTTGCCTCGCCTATCAGAATATCACAGAGTCCCTCGACCATCCCGAACATCTCACGGAACCGCCTATTCGCCTCAACGATAGCGCCTTCCCTGTCCAGCCTAAAGATACCGTGCTCGACCCTCTCAAAAAGCGAACGCATCCGCCTGTCCGACTCGACAAGCCTTTCTTCCTTTTCCCTGATCGCCCGATACAGCCTGCCGAACTCGGCGGACAACTCCCCGATTTCGCCCGCTCCCCCGCTTCCCGGCGGGATATCGTCGGGGACCTCGCCGCGGCGGAACATCGACGCAGAGTGATAAAGCGCCATTACCGGCTTCGTCACGAGTCTGCGGATGAGGATAGTGATCGAGAGTATCGCGAAAACGGTTATCAGGACGGAAACTCCGATATTGGCGACGACTACCTGCTCCATGTCCCGTCTGACAGGGGCAGATGAAAGCAAAAGCCTCACGAAGCCGATCGAAACGGCAGGAGAATCCTGAACGGGCCTGAAGAGGATAGGGTCATAAAAATCGTAGCCGGAGCCCTTCTTCACCATAAAAGGCGCCTGCGAGGTAGCGAAATGCTTGACTGCCGACGGGTCGGGCGGCTCCTTCATGGCCTGTATCGGGTAAGCGTCGACTGCCGTCCATATATCCGAATAGACCTGTGCCAGCGTAACATCGGGCGCCTTGATGATAGAGGAGGCCTTTCTGATAAGATTCAGGTCCTCGTTGATCAGGCCTTCTTCCGCCGCCTTGGACAGGGCATAACTGAGCGCCGACCCCCTCGCGAGCATCCCCTTTTCCTCGGACCTCAGGTGGGCCGAGACAAACAGATAGGTGCTCACGAGGCTGACTGCAAGGATGATCAGAGTGATAAAGACCGAGACCCTGGTCTGAAGAGAGAACCTCATTTCACGTCCATGACAGGCACGACGCCCTGCGACTGTATGAACTGCTGGCCCTGTCTGCCGGTCACAAAATCGAGAAACTTCTTCACGTCGGGGGCGGGGTGCTTCGACGTCAGGATATACAGCGGCCTCCTGAGCAGATAGCGGCCTGACACGATATTCTTGAATGAAGGCGCGACGCCGTCCACCTTCAGCATCTTCACCTTGCGCTTCCTGGCGCTCGCATAGCCGGATGTCGCGAACCCCGCCGGAGTGTCTTCCACCATCTGTTCGGCGATGCCCGACGACGAGACGGCCACGATATTGGCCGATGCAGCCGGCTCCTTCCCGCCCAAAACCATCCTGCTGATCGACGCCTCTACTCCCGAAAGTCCTTTTCGGGGACGGGCAATGAACGTCCGAATCGACATATCCGCCCCCTTCAGCTGGCTCCAGTTGGCAAACCGGCGCGAATAGATTCCCCGCACCTGATCGAGCGAGATAGTGTCGACGGGGTTTGACGGATTGACGATAAAGACCAGCACGTCCCAAGCCACCTGGACGAACTGGATGTCCTGCGGATCTCCTCCCTCTCTGCCCCTGCAGGCGGCGGCAAAGTCGACCTTCCCCCGTCTCAGGTCTTCGATCCCTATGACGCTGCCTCCACCCCTGACGAAGACCTTTGTCCCCGTCCGCATCTCATATTCCTTTGCCAGTTCGGACAGATATCCGACGTTGCTTACCGAACAACCGCTGCCGGTAATGTAATCGGCTGCGGCTGCGCGGCCCCGGCCAAACACGGGGCATGCAAGAAAGAAGAGGATACCCGCCAACAGAAAGCCGTTTCCGGCCCACGCCTTCCTCATTTCACCCCCACAGAATCGGGAACGATTTGCACGACACCACGGCACATCAGCCTGCTTCGGCTTCTTCTGTTTCCTTCCGCGGCTTAATGACCCAGATATTGCCGAATTCCTTCTCCTGGTAGGCCCTGGCCAGCCCCAAACGCAGAAGTTCGAGCAGCGCCAGGAACGTCACAAGCAGCTGTGTCCTCGTGATGGTGTCCCTGAACAGCTCTTCGAACCTGATGCTCTCCGTGCTTTCCAGAAGGTCCACGATCATGAACATCTTGTCCTTAACGGTGAGGGCCTCCCGCGTAATCGTCCTGACCTCGGGAGGAGCCGACTCGAGCATCTTCTTGAAGGCCCCCAGCAGATCGAATATGTTGACGTCAAAGAGAGAAGGCTCCGAAGTCTCCTCCTCGGCCTCCTCCTCAGTTTCTCCTGCCCCTCGCGAAAAAAGAAGCTGCGATTCCTCTTCCTTTTCCCTCAGGATCGTGGCCGCGTCCTTATAGGCCTGGTATTCGAGCAGCCTCTGCACCAGTTCGAGCCGGGGGTCCACCGTCTCCGTCCCTTCAGCCTCCTTCTCCTCAGGGGGAAGAAGCATTCTGGATTTGATCTGGATAAGAGTGGCCGCCATCACCAGGAACTCTCCCGCTATTTCGAGGTTCAGTTCCTTCATCACCTCAATGTAATCCAGATATTGCCTCGTGATAAACGATATCGGGATATCATAGATATCCACCTTGTTCTCCCGTATGAGGTGGAGCAACAGGTCGAGGGGTCCCTCAAATACCGGCAATTTTATGTTGTAGAGTTCTTCCATCTGGCACCGAGTGCTGCCGCTATTTTAACAGATTGGGAGAAAATTCACTCTTCCCGGTCACCGGACGCGGTGCACAATTGAATAAAGTCTCAAGGCATTGTATTCTATGACATGCGCACGAGCCGTTATGCACCGCCGGCAATCCTCCTTCTGGTCCTGCTGGCGGCTGCTCCGGCGCTTTCGGTAACGTCACAGTCGCTCCTTTTTGGCCCGGAAGGGAACCTCCTCTCAGATGGATCGGCGTCCATTCCGGCATCTTCGGCCTCCTCCCCCTTCTCCGCTCCCGAGGGAGTAGCGCTGCGCGGGGGGATTGCGTATCAGTACTACCCGGTATACGGCGCTACCTTCTCCGATATCGTGGCTTCCATAAAAGAGAACGGGCCGTATTTTCCGGCGCTGAAGAAACGGCTGCCGACGAAGATCGCCTGGAGATTCAGCATCTCCTATGCATACGATTATTCATCCGCCCTTGATGAAGACGGTACTTCGGTACACGTAGCCGTCGCGGTAACCGACGTCGGCATCAGCTATGCGCCGACGCTTACGCTGCCCTCTCTCATCGACAACACTTCACTGAACCCGTTCGAACGGACTATGTGGAAGGATTTATGGACGCGGCTGCTTCAGCACGAGTACGACCATGTCGACATCATCGAGAACGCCGCCACGGCCGGGCAGGTCAAGAAACAGCTTGCCGACATCACGTATCTCATCTTCGATTACCAGGAAGACGCCGACATAAGAGCAATCGTTGGCTCCTATCTGAGGGAGCAGGCAGAAAAGGCGGCAGGGGAGATGGCGAGGACGATACGGGGAAGGCTGAAGGATTATGACACCCTTACGGACTACGGAAACAGGCACTCTCTCAGGGACTCATTCTTTAACTCGGACAAATAACGCTATCGTTGCATACCGGCGATATTAGTGCAACGGGAGAGTTAACGCTACCGGCCCTCGCGCTTTTTCATCATTTCATCCACTTTCGGAGAAATGTCGGGGTCTATGAGATACGCCTCCGAAAAGTGTTTTTTCGAGTCCCCGAATTTCTTCAGCTTGTACTCGGCGTATCCGAGAAGGTAATATCCGACCGGATCGGGTATCTCCGCAACATATTTCCTGAGGCTGATCTCTGCATGCCTGAAATCCCGGCCCCGGTAATATCTGATCCCTTTTTCCAGGTCCTCATTCCCTGCAAACGACAAAGCAGTGACCATCAATACAAGAACAACCACAGCGCCAGCAAACAGGGCCTTCATCTCTTTTCCCCCTTCGAAATTCGCGTGATTTGCCGCCTTTTTTTATCTTAACTATATCACACACGACGCGATAAGAAAAGACGCCGCCCTCTTTTCAGGGACATCTTCGGACTGAAGATGAGGCGGGAGCAAAAAAAAGGGGCCGCCGGACAACCCGGCCGCCCCTCTCATCGCTTGTGAAACTCCCCCTAGGCGAGCACGCCCTTTTCAGACTCCTTCAGCCAGAGCAATCTCGACCCGTTGATCGTCGACTTGTTGATCGCCTCAATAAAGCGCTCCCCGTCGACGTCAAGGTCTTTTTCCCTCTTGAAGGGACTGAACGCCGCCTTGGTCTTCGCCTTCAACGCCTTCTTCACGTCCGCCTCCTTGCCCTTCTTCACGGCGGAACCCATCGCCCCGGCGACCTCGGCAAATATGTCCGCATGCGATTTCGTCCCGGAAGCCGCCCCTATCGTACATCTCACCTCTTTGACTCTTCCGAGATAATCCACGATCGTGCCGTCTGATTCGAGCGCCGCAGTCGAGGGCAGCACAACGTCGGCCTGCGTGGCGAGATCGGTCATGTGAGAGTTCTGCACGACGAGAAAGTCCGTATCGGGCCTCTTGTCGACCGGCACCTCTCCGATCACATACAACGCCTTCGACCGGGATGAAAGCATCTCTTTGAACTTCTTTCCTTCCGAAACAAGACCCATCAGCACGACGCCCCTGGCGTTGGCCTCAAAGGGGACAGACACCGCCTCCTCTTTGATAAGGGAAAGGTTCGCCGCCGCCTTATACAAAGAGGGAGCAGCCAGGACCACCGGGGATTTTGCCGCAACGAAAAGGTCGGCTGCAGCCATCGCGGCGTCGGAGGGATCGACATGGGCAAGGGCCGATACCATCTCCTTCGGGGCCTTCACGCCCTTGGAGATGACCGCCTGCGCAAGCTGCTCGATCATCGCTATCTCTTCGCCCTTCAGGACCGCGCTCGCCGCCGAGGCAATTTTCGGGTCTCCCGAATTGATCACCAAAAGCTTGGCTCCTCCCTCGCTCACCCTCTTTCGTATCACCGCATCGAGCGCCGGCAGGACCCTCGCCCACTGATCGGGCGCGGTCCCCGCGAGGACGAAAAGGTCGGCCTTGTCAAGATCGGCCGATCCACCCTTCAGAGAGTCATAGTCCGCATAAAGCGTGACGGATGAATCATAATTCTTCGTCTTCACGACGTCGGCCGCGAGCTTCTTCAGCGCCAGTGCGTCCTCATTCAGAATGTTGGCGGTCGAAACAAACCCGGCCTCTCCGTCCGCCGCCTTCAGCTTCTCCGCCACTGTTGCAAGCGCGTCTTCCCACGACGTATCCCTGAGCTCCCCATTGACCCGCTTCATAGGCGTTCTGAGCCTGGCCTCGCTATTGAGGCTGTCGAAGCCGAACCTGCCGATCGCGCAGATATACTTCTCCGCGGCGCCTTCGGACGCGGCCGAGCTTATCTTTACGACTTCCCCGTCTTTCGAGCTGACCGTGATGCCGCAGGCGCTTCCGCAGGAAAGACAGACCGAGTCGACCTTTTCGTACTCCCACTCTCTACCCTTCCGTGAGCGGTCGGCCTCGAGCAGGGCGTTCACGGGGCAGGCGTCCACGCAGCTGCCGCAGAATGTGCAGCCCGACTCCTGCAAGGGCCTGTCCTGCGCCGTTACCACTTTCGCACCGACCCCTCTGCCCGAAAATTCCAGAACGTTCGTGCCCTGCGCCTTGCATACCCTGACGCACCTGCTGCAGAGGACGCAATACTCCGGGTCCCTCTTGATGAACGGGTTCGCCTGGTCTGTCGGATAACCGAATTTCTTCCTCGTGAAGCTCGACTCCTTGATATCGAAGTCGTAGGCGTACTGCTGCAGGGTGCAGACACCTGCCTTCGTGCAGGTCATGCAGTCGAGGGGGTGCATCGAAAGGATCAGGTCAAGGACGAATTTCCTTACCTCCTGGACCCTGTCCGTCTTCGTCGCTACGACCATCCCGTCCTTCACCTTCGTGTTACAGGCGATCACCGGGGCCTTGCCGCCCTCCACTTCGACGAGGCAAAGCCTGCAGGCTCCCACACCCTTCATCCCCTTCATGTAGCAGAGGTTCGGGACATGGACCCCCGCGGCAGCCGCCGCCTCAATGAGATTGAGGCCCTCATCAACCCGTACGTCTTTTCCGTCTATCTTCAGATTCACCATCTTTCCCATGCATTCCTCCTCTATTAAGCAAGCACCGCAGTTTTTTCTTCTATGACTTCGATCGCTCCGTACGGGCACGCCGGCCGGCAGTCCCCGCACTTCACGCATCTCTTCTGGCGTATCTCAAACGGCAGATAGCCCGCCCGGAACGAACTCCTCTTTTCACCGAGGACCGCGTTATACCTGCAGGCGTCCTTGCAGAGACCGCACATCACGCATTTTTCCGGGATCACCTTGTACATGATGTAGTTGGGGCATTCGTGCGCGCTGCACTTTCCCGCAAGATGTTCGGCGAATGCTTCCCCCTTCAGCTCCCCCAGGAGAAATTTCGCCGTGTCCCTCCCCTTGATGCAGCGGGACCCTTCGAGCATCTCCTCGGCGATTCTCCTGACGGCATTCACGTCCGTTTCGCTTCCGATTCCGGCCGATATCCTCTTGAGTCTCACGAGCGCTTCGTAGCTGCCAAGCATGCAGGGATGGCATTTCCCGCACATCGGCTCGGAAAGGAACTCCTCGACGAACCTTTGCGACCTCTGAACGGAACACGTGATCTGCTCGACCGACGCCAAGACATCCTTCATGTCTTTTTTCGGGGCTTCGTCTTTCTTTGCAGTTTCGCTCATACTACCTCCTGTTTCTCGGAGCTCTTCCTCATCTTTTCGACCTTCACCGCCCCGATCGGGCACGCACTATAGCAGGCCTTGCATTTGGTGCAGTAATCCTGATCGATGAAGAAACTGTCCTTCGTCTCCTTCACCGCGTCGAAGGCGCATGCCTGCTTGCAGAGTCCGCAGAGGAAACACTCGTCATGCTCGATCCTGAATACACCGAGGCCGCTGCATGCCTTCGCGCGGCAGTATTTGTCCCTTATATGCTCCTCGTACTCTTCCCTGAAATACCGGATCGTCGTAAGCACCGGATTCGGGGCGCTGTTTCCGAGGCCGCAGAGGGCGCCTTCCTTGACCAGTTTCCCCAGCTTCTCGAGCCGCTCAATGTCGCCTTCCTCGCCCTTGCCGGTCGTGATCCTCTCCAGGATCTCGAGCATCTGGTAGGTGCCGATCCTGCAGGGAGGACACTTGCCGCAGGATTCGGACTGGCAGAAGGAAAGAAAATATTTTGCGACGTCGACCATGCAGTTGTCCTCGTCCATGACGACCATGCCGCCCGACCCCATCATCGAGCCGATCTTCGCGAGAGAATCGAAATCGACCGGCAGGTCGAGATGCTCCTCGGGAATACAGCCGCCCGAAGGACCTCCCGTCTGGATCGCCTTGAACTTTTTTCCGTTCATGATGCCGCCGCCGATATCGTAAATGATCTCCCGCAGGGTGATGCCCATCGGTACCTCGACAAGACCGGTATTGACGACCTTGCCGGTCAGCGCAAAGACCTTTGTGCCGGGAGAGTTCTTGGTGCCGATGCCCAGGAACCAGTCCGCTCCCTTCTCGATGATCGGGGGGATGCAGGCATACGTCTCGATGTTATTGAGGTTGCTCGGATAGCCCCAGGCTCCGCCCCTCGGCTCCGAGAGCCTCGGCGGCCTCGGCCTCGGGAAGCCCCTCTCGCCTTCGATCGAAGCGACCAGGGCGGTAGATTCGCCGCAGACAAACGCGCCGGCGCCTTCCCTGATGTCGATCGTGAAATTCAGGCCGCTTCCCAGTATGTTCCTGCCGAGCAGCCCAAGCTCCTCCGCCTGCCTGATCGCAAGTCCGAGGTTCTTCACCGCAAGGGGATACTCATGTCTCACATAGATCATGCCGTATTCCGCGCCAATCGCATAGGCGCAGAGCAGCATGCCCTCAAAGAGGCTATGGGGATCGCCCTCCATGACAGACCTGTCCATAAACGCGCCGGGGTCTCCCTCGTCTCCGTTGGCGATCACGAACTTGATCTTTCCGGGAGCGCCCTTGCTATGCTTCCATTTCTTGCCAGCCGGGAAGCCCGCGCCGCCGCGGCCGCGCAGGTTCGCCTTGTCGACCTCCGACAGAACGTCGTCGGGAGACATCGCCCCCAGGGCCTTTTCGAGCGCCTTATAGCCGCCGACCGCGATGTAGTGGTAAATATTGCGCGGGTCGATAAGCCCGTTGTTCCTGAGCGCTATCCTGAGCTGTTTTTTGTAGAACGGAACATTTGTCATCTCGGGAATCGGCTCCTCGAGAATACTGTTGCGGTAGAGACTCTGGCGAAAAGGTATGCCCCCCGCCACCGTATAACTCATGATCGCCCGGGCATGCTCCGGCTTCACCTTCTGGTAGAAGATGCCTTCCGGCTCCACCTTCATGACCGGGCCTTTCTGGCAAAGTCCCTGGCATCCGGTCTTCACGACGTCAATCGTGATGCCCCGTTTCGCGGCCTCTTCCTCGATGGCGCTCAGCACCTTCGGAGTTCCGGTCGCGGTGCAGGCGGTGCCGCTGCAGAGCCTCACCCTCGGCACGTCGGGCAGAAACGTATGGTCCGCTATCTGCTTCCTCAGATCCTTCAAACCGTCGATCGATTTCAATTTTTCCATGGCTACTTCCCTTCGACCATCTGTATGACTTCGCCCACCTTCTTGGGATTCAGGTCGCCGACGATCTCATCGTTGACGGTCACGACCGGCGCAAGGCCGCAACACCCGACGCAGCCGACCGTCTCGAGCGTCAGCGACAGGTCCGGCGTCGTTTCGCCCGGCTTGATGCCGAACGACTCCTCTATCTTCTCCAGCACCTTCGAGGCGCCCCTGACATGGCACGCGGTCCCGGTGCATACGCAGACGACGTTTCTGCCCCTCGGCTTGAAATAGAAATGTTTGTAAAATGATGCGGTGCTGTATACCTCGGCAAGAGGAATATCGAGCTTCTTTGCGAGCGCCTTCAGCACATCCTCGGGGAGGTAGTTATGCTCTTTTTGTATGCTCTGAAAGGCGTGGATAAGGATGCCCCTCTTCTTCTGGTCCTCAGTGAGGACTTCCTTCACATGGCCGATCTTCTCATCTACATTCAGCTCTTCAACCTTCATCTAACCTCCATCATATAGGTCTTATATGTCCTATAAGACCTATTTGAATTCTCAGTATATTCCCATATGCGGCTTCGCCGCCTTTTCGATCTCACGACGCGCCGCCATATCCATAAGGACCCTCTCGGCGCCGAACTTTCCGGGCTCGTACTTCCTCAGTTTCAGCTTTTCCCGCGCGGTATCGATATACTGCAGCGCCATGGCCAGCATCTTCTCCGGATCCGGCTCGAAGTGGAGCGCGCCCATAAATCGTTCGAACCAGACCTCGGTCATAAGCCGGGTGACTTCCTTGCTCGCCTCGACCGGGGACTCCCCGCCGAAGATGACCGGGATGCCCGACGCGGCAAAGTAGCAGCCGATCGCAATCGCCTTTTCGGACATCCACTCGGGTGCGATGCCGACGGCGGGCATGCCGCCTATCTCATCCGAAAGGCCGCCTTCCGCAGCCATCGCGCTTGCGATCGTAAGGATCCTCGAGTTGTCGACGCAGGCGCCCAGGTGGAGGATCGGCGGAATGCCGATCGCCTCGCAGACCTCCCGCAGCCCCGGACCGGCGTTTTCGAGCGCCATCTCGGGCGTCAGATATCCCGCCGAACCGCATGCGGCAGAGCCGCAGCCGGTCGAGACGATGAGAACGTCGTTTTTGATCAGCTCCTTAGCGAGAAAATGATGGAGCCCGGTAGAGGGAACTCTCGGGTTGTCGCATCCCGCAAGGCCGACAACGCCCCGGACCCTTCCGGCAATAATCGCGTCGTTGAGCGGCCTGAATGAGCCCCTCCATGTGCCTCCCTGCATGTACTCGATATACTCATGTGAGAAACCGGCGATAAGGGGTGCCTTGTCGGTGATATGGCTTCCCGTCGCCGTCCTGTTGGGGAAGTTGTCGACCGCAATCTTGACGATCTCCCGCGCGATCTCCTTCGCCTTGTGCTCGTCGAATTCGACATGCATCGCCCCCTGGATCTTCGCCTTCTCGGACGTGGTGATCACCTTCGTATGGAACTTCTTCGAGATCTCGGTAATCGCCGGCATGATGCACTGCACATCCACCGTCATAGCGTCGATGAGTCCGGTCATGATCCCGAGCTCCTGGTTCGTGAAGCCGCCCGCCGTCGGGATGCCGTGCCGCATCAGCACCTCGTTCGCCGTACAGCACATGCCGCCGAGGTTGATGCCCTTGGCCCCCTTGGACTTTGCGTATTCGACCATCTCCGGCTCGGCGACCACGTCGACCAGCGTCTCGGCAAGCAGCGGCTCATGACCATGCACGATGAGGTTGACCTCATCCTCCTTGAAGATGCCGAAACTCGCCTCCGCCTTGATGGGTTTCGGCGTGCCGAAGAGAATATCGGTGACGTCCGTCGAGATCATGCTGCCGAGCCAGCCATCCGCCAGCGCGGTCCGCAATCCCTGGGTCAGCAGATGATCGGGATCGTGGTCGACGCCGATATTCGTCCTGTGCATCGCCTCGCAGACCTCCCTATCTACGCCGCGGGGGACAATGCCCCATTTTCTCCAGCGCTCCTGCGTCTTTTTGGGCGCCCGCGTGATAAAATTGCCTTCGCCCTTCTGCCTTCCGAAGTCTTCAATCAATTTTTCGGCCACTTCCTTTGCGACCGCGTTGACTTCTCTCCCCTCGAACTCGATGCCGAGATAGCCTGCGACCCGGTAGAGCTTCCTCACGTCGGTGATCTTGTAATCCTTCGCCTCGCCCTTGGCAACGGCAAGGAGGGCAAAGGCCATCCCTCGGGCGTGGTCCGAGTGCGCCGCCGTACCCGCGGCGATCATCCTCAGCATGTTCCTGGCGGCGACAGTCGGAAGGGTCGCGCCGCATACTCCCCTCGCCTCTTCTTCGGCGTCCTTTCCGACGAGCCTGCACGGCCCCATGTGGCATACCTTGCAACAGGCCCCTACCGACCCTATCGGGCACGGCTTCAGCCTGTCGGCCCTGTCGAAACAGGTCTCTATCTTGCGGGATTCGCCCCACTCTATGATCTGTTCTGCACCCCTGGCATCGCTCTTTATATTCTCTGACATGGTATCCTCCAATCCTTCAGTTAAAACATCGGGTCCATTTCGAGAGCGGGATGCCCCACGCTCGAAAGGAACTCGAGGAGTTTCTCCGAATCCTCGGCGTTCGATTCATCCGCGATCTTGTCGAGCAGATCGGGGACGCCCTCTTCCGCCGCCCGCTGGTTGAACTTCTCTTTCAGGCTCTCCTTGAGGTTTTTCGTCATCCAGACGATCCTCTTGAGGCCTCCGTCGGCGTAAAGGAACTTCTTGCTCGTGATGAAGTTCCTGCCGATGCCCATGAAGCCCGGCGTCTGCATACCGCCGCCGACGCTTCCCGCCAGGGTCGAGAACTTCATCCCCGCCGGGGTCATTCCGGTATGGCCTCTCTGGACGATCATAACGCCGTTTGCCTCGGGGACAATCGCGATGATGCACTCGAAGCATCCGCAGGAGGTCATCGGGTTGTCCATGATCGTATAGGCGTTCATGGTATCAAGGGCGCCTCCGGTGGCGCTCTTTATATACTCATCGACCCCGGTCCAGCGACCCTTAACGGAGTCGATCGCTTCGCCCTTCCTGATCGGCTGGTTTCCGCCGGTCGGATCGATCTCATACGCCGCCTTTCCGTCCAGCCAGTTATAGGCCCCGCAGAGGCCGAGCCGCTCGGGCGTAATCACACAGGTATGACTCGGGGCAAAGGATTGACAGAGGAGGCATGAATAGAAGGTATCCACCGATTCATCGGTCATGCTGCCGAGTCTCTCGTCACGCTCTTTATAAGCCTTCTTCGCCTCTTCATGCAGTGCCAGCACATCCTTTTCATCCATATAGAGCGTTACCTGGACCTTATCGACGATCGACTTGAACCGCGAATGGGTCATCGTCGCCTGGATGATGCCGATATGCTCCAGTGTAAGACCATCCTTCTTTGCCTGATTGCTTATCCTGACCCAGTTGATATCGCGCTGGCCCATGTGCCAGAGGCCCTGGGCCTCGTTGAGGTTGTGATGGATCTTTCTTTCTATGACCGACTCGAAATCCTTCTGCATCTTCCTGCCGGCCACGTCGATCACCATGCCGAGCGGCATCTTTCCGCCCTGCTCGAACCTCTCCTGCCAGTTCTCGCCGACGATGATCACCTTGTTGTCCTCTATCTCCTCGAGTTCCTTCGTCCTGACCCATTCGAACGCCGGGGTCCTCTGGCCGCCGAACTCGATGAACATGTCTTCTTTCCTGATCCGCTCGCCCTCGAAGGCCGGGCCGTAGGCAACCGGGATCGGCGGCTTCTCGACGACGATCTTCAGGCCCCTGACCTCGATCGCCTTCTGCACGATCTTGGCGTGGTCGAATTCCTTGTCGACCTCTTCATAGGTGCAGACGCCGGTAGGATGGATCACCGGGATGTCGGTGTCGGCCACCGCAGGGAAGCCCATATTGATCGCGCCGGCGCCGGTCGACCAGATGATGTCGTTCAGCGGCCCCAGCACCATCGCGAAGGCGAAGACCCTGTCCTTCTGGTATTTGAGGTGCTCCTTGAAGTCTCCCGCCTTCTTTCCGCCGAAGATGAGAGAGGCCCTGATCGCCCAGTCAAGCGCGTAAAGCGTATGCTCGGTGTCCGGCCCGAGCGGAACGATTCTCGTGTCCCACCCGAGGGCGACGCCCTTTCTCAGAAGCTGCTTGGTAACCGAGTTGCCGTCGACGTTTCCGGACAGGAACGTCAGGATATTCTTTTCCTGAAGCTCCCTCACGATCGTCACCGCAGTGTCGTCGTCAGGGGCCGCCCCGATGATCGCCGCAAATCCGGGCATCGTCCCGTCGACCAGCTGGATGCCGAGGTTACGCTGAATGGTATCGGTGATGAACCCGTTGTACTCGTAGCCGGTTTCGGGGTCCTTTACCGGTTCCTGCCCCCCGATATACCGGAGGGCAAGAATGATCTCCTCCGCAAAAAGGGTCGCCATTCCGGAATCGAGCGCCTCGCCGAGATAGGGTTTCCAGAGCGCGTCTTCCGGCTCGTTGTGAAGGAGCTCTTTGGCAAAACCCAAAGCGGTCTTCATGTCGCCTATCGTCTTCACTGCGAATCCCGTCATTGCGTAGATCATCGGCAGATAAAACGCGGTGTCCGGAAACTCGAAGGCATGACCTTCACCGTGAGCCGCTATCGCCTTTTCCAGCATTTCTTCCGCTCGCGTTACAAGTGTATGCGAGGCTCTTATAGCCGCCGAGGCTATTAACTTGGACATCCTGACCTCCTGTGATTGAGGATGAGACACGAAAAGTCTCGGCCACACCCAGACTTGCTTATAGTGATGGTTTCCGTTTTATACACTTTATTATATACAAAATAAACTGCGCCCTGCCCGTTTAACCTCTCGTCTTCAGGAACGCCGGTATCGCATTGGCTTCGCGCGGACCGACGGTGATCTTCCAGCCCGGCAGCTTGTCTTCTATCGAACCGCTCAGGATGGCCACATATCCCGGGATGATCAATTCCTTCTCTGCGATCTCTTTCTCGATGCCGCTTTCGGTAATGAACTGCGCGATCTTCGAGGCCGTAAACTTCCCGGCCGCCCAGGCGGTCAGCACCGAAAGCCCCTCACAGTCCATGACCGCAAGCCTGCTCGCCACCTTGCTGTTTTCAATCTCTCCCGAGACAATAAAGTAGGTGAGCGAGAAGTTCGTGGTGATGAAGAGCGGAGATCCGGCCTTCGGGTCGCCGATATTGTAGACCTTCTGCTCCACCTGCATCGGCACCTGCGGATCGGTATAGATATTCTGTCTCAGGGTGAAGAGCGCCAGGTTTTTCCATTTCTCGACGCTGCTCAGCACGACGATCGAGGCATATTTCGCTACGCCTGTCGACGCCACGAGCGCCTCATGCAGACCGTCTTCCCTCTGCATGAAATTGATAATCGGATACCCCAGGGGCTTGAAGTTCTTCTTGACCGCCGCCCGCCTGATCAGGGTGTTGTTTTCGATAATCTCCTTCGCCTTCCGTGCGCCCGAATCGATCACCATGTCCTCGACCCCGAGAGACTTCACTTTTTCGGTCAGAGTCGAAAGCTCTTCAAGGCCATTGGCTGCGATGCCCAGAATAGCCTTGTTCGCCTTGGCAACGGCCGCCATCGCCTCGACGTTCGAGGCATTCGCCCCGTAAAGAATCGGCCTCTTGTCGCCGACATGCTTCATCGCCGCTTCCGCCGCCTGGGCGTTCGTCGTATTAATAATGACCGGCACTCCCGTCGCCTTCGCCGCGACCACCTTCGCCGCAGCCTCGAGTTTGCCGGCGTCTCCGGAGGCGTTCGTCAGGACGATCGCATCGATCCTCAGTTTCTGCCCCACCCTGTCGATCTCGGACTGTACCACCTGCTCTGAAAGAGAAGCCATCTCCGCCTCCGCCAGCGTGTCCGGTATCTCCACGGCAAAGGCGCAGGGGTTGACGAATTTTTTGTCGTGTCTGAAGAGGACCGTCTCCTCCCCCATCTTGACCGCCTTGTCCCCGGCCCCGAATGTGATCGGCCTTACCGGAGGGGCCGATGCCTCCCCGAGTATCTTCTTCGCCTCCTCGGACACGTCGGGGCAGGACTCGAGCGTCGCCTGCCGCTGAGCGAGCTTCATCGCAAAGGCGAGGCAGGTCGGATGCCCGCACTTCTTGCAATTCGTCTTCGGTAACAGTTTGAATATCTCAACGCCTGATAAAGCCATTCTTATCCTCCTTGAAACCGGACCAGGGCGCATCTTCCCGTCGCCGCTGCCGGGGCATATTTTGTTATATCAGTTCGGCTATCGTCTTCTGAACCTCGGCAACCGCCTTAGGATGCCTCATGATCAGCAGTTCGGCGCCCGCCACGAGAAGACCGGTTGCGGTCATCGCCTCCCAGGCGATTCCGCGCTCTTCGAGAGCACCCCAGTGCGGAAGGTCGGCCTCGGGGGCCTGCGTCTCCTTGACCTTCCAGACATACATTCCGATATCGCCCAGCATGGGAGGCTGCATCGTCGCGTCATTCTGGGTGAGCGCAGCGAGCCGTATCCTCTCCATGACGGAGTAGGTATACTCAAGTCCGTATCCAAGAGCCGAGCACATCGGGTCGGTGATCAGACGCTCCTTCTCGAAGCCCATCTGGGTAATAAGGATATTGAGCTGTTTCGAAAGGTTGATGTCGAGTTCCGACATGGCTATCAGTTTGTGATTGTTCGCCATCGCAGCGGCCGCGATCGTCTTGTAGTTCGCCTCCTGGGCCTTGCCGATGACACAGTTTCCGCCCTTCGCCGCCTCCGACGCGGCCACGAGCACGGAAGAATCCTTTTCGGGATGGTTGCTGCCGAGGATGATCAGAGGGACCTTGATCGCCGCAAGCACGTCCTTCACCGTCTTTGCGGCCTCTTCTGCGGACCGGTTTTCCCGGTCCGGATGCGTACCGACCAGCCTCAGCGCAAGAGCCGTCGCCTTGAGCTCGTCCTGACAGTGCTTCGCCCACGTGACCGGATCTCCCGACACCGCCGCGAACGGTTTCTGCACGTTCTCCGGCCAGTCGGCCGGCGGCACGTCCTGTATCTCATAGGCGATGACAGGCTTATTAGGCGCCGCCCCCTCGAAAGAATGGAAGGGAAGCACATTCTCGCCGCCGAACGTGACCGCCCCGTCTCCCGTACCGATCGTCACTGAATATACCTTTCCAGAGTACGTTTCCTTTGTCGGTGTAAAAGCCATATATTCCTCCTCAATAAAGCTGCCAGCCGACGGCTGTCGGCCATAAGCTCAAAATTTACATCTCCAGATACGAATGGGCATACAAGGTATTGCCCTGAATGACGTCGAGCGTCTTTCTTATCTCGGTCATCTTGGCGGCGTCCGCGATCGTTTTGCCGGCCAGCACGTCGTCAAACATCTGCTTTTCCTGCAGCGCATCCGCCATTTCCTTGGCGTCCGCAATCGCCGACGTCAGTCCCGCGTTCATCAGCATCAGGAAATAGTATTTATTGAGTATCGGCCTCACATGCTTCGGACAGCCGTTTGAGATATTGCTCAGGCCGACGACGGTCTTCATCGCCGGATCGTTCATCTCCTGGAACATCTGAATCGCCTCGACGACCTTCATCGCATGGTCCTGAGAAGTCGCGATCTGCAGGACGAGCGGGTCGAGATAGAGGTCTTCGAGGGGCACGCCGTATTCCATCGCCCGCGCCATGATTTCGGCCGCGATAGCCGCCCGTTCCCCCGCGTCGGCCGGAAGGCCGCCCTTGCCGACAGTCAGCCCGATGACCTGCGCCTGATATTTGGCGCCCAGTTCGAGAATCGGGAATCTCTCGGGGTCGTTGGACGTCGAATTGATCAGCGGTCTCCCCCACTGACTATTGTGGACCTTCAGCCCCGCCTCGATCGCGCTCGCATTTGTCGTATCGAGGCAAACCGGCAGCGGAACTACTTCCTGGATTGTGGTGACCATCCACTGCATCAGATCTTCCCCGCCGTCCTCAGCAGGTCCGATATTGGCGTCGATGATACCGGAGCCTTCCTTCCATTGCCGGGTCGCAATTTCCTGGATCGGGCCCTTGTCCTTCTTCATCATCGCTTCCCTGACCCTTTTTGCTATGATGCTTAACTTTTCGCCTATTATCAGCATTCCCGGGAACTCCTTTCCTCTCTCGTCGATAAAATATCTCTCTCAAATCCCGCACAAAATGTTGATCGTCCGGAAGGATCCGCCCATCCCTGGAACAATAACACGGTTTTATGTGCTTATAAATTTCTTATTCTCATAGAGCAGATAAGCCTTTTTTTATAAGCTCATAAGCTGCTTCATCACACCTTTTTGTCAAACCCCCGAATAAAGGCGTTTATCGGTTTACCAGTGGAACAAGTAAAGTTAGGAAAAATAACATATTTCGTCTTTTAAATAAAGGGGTTGAGCGATTGTATTAATTTATAAAGGCATAAGTAACAAAAGAGAGGCAGCGGCACGGCCGCCCCGCCGAACAGAAAAGAAAAAGCCTGTAGGCCACAACCCATCGTGATAAAATAAAAAAAGGCGAAGGAGAAACCCTTCGCCTCCGAACAACGGTAACGCGCCTACCGGCTACTCCACTTTTTCACCATACCGCTTTTCGTAGAACTTCTGTATCTTTTCCAGTTGCTCTTTGCTCATGCCCTTGATATACCATTCGTGACGCACATCGGATTCAAGGTATTTCTTCTCGATCTCACTATACAGTTCGGGTCCGGCGACCCGCTTCACCTCAGGCAGGAACTCCATGTAGAAGTTCTTGGCCACATCGTAAATGCCGTGCCACCAGGCGTAATCAGGCCCCGACATGGCAGCGCCGTGTCGCGCCCTCCTTCCTTCATGGTGCCACAATTCCCAGTAAATCCAATCCAGCTTGTCGTCGAAATTCGCCTTGGTCAGCTTGCCCTTGTCCATCAACTCCTGCCTGATCGCAGTCGCGGGCTTTGCGAATTTATCGTCATACAGGCCTACGAGGTTGTCGAACTGGTTGTAGAACCCCGTAACAAAGGGCTCCGAGTGGCAGCTGTTGCAGACGTCCTTCATGCTGGCCCGCCTCTTGTCGGCGTTGTCGAGCTTCTTGGAAATAGGCGGCCGCAGGGTCCAGCTGATTCGTGCGCCGACGTCATGTGTCACCGGCTGGTCCGGGGTAGCGCTCATGTGACACGTGGCGCAGGTCGGCGCCGCGGTATAATCCCTGCCCACGACCCAGGAATCCTTACCCATGTTCATGCGGTCTTTGAAAGCCTCGTACAGGATGCCGTGCTTCGATTCCTGATAGACCTCGATCTGCGGATGATCAGGACCGAGGTGGCACTTGCCGCAGGTCTGGGGCTCACGGGCCTGGGCCTTCGAAAAACTGTGGCGTGCATGGCACGCCGAGCAGGACCCTTTGGAGCCGTCGGGGTTTATCCTGCCGATGCCGGTATTGGGCCAGCTGTTCGTATCGAGCTTTCCTCCCGGCAGGACCTTCACATTCGCACCGTGACACTGCCGGCAGCCGACTGCAACTACCTCCGGGCCGCCTACCACTTCACCCAGATAATTGTCGGCCGAATTCAGGATGTCCGCGGCCTTGGCGTGATGGCTCTCGGTCATCTCCTTCTCTTCCCGCGGATGGCACTTGCCGCAATCCTTCGGGGTCACCAGGATCGCGATCGTAAAGCCGTTATGGTCCATGGCGTCGGGATCTGTCTTGGCGGCCTTATGACAGGTGTAACAGTCGACCCCCTTTGCCGCATGTCTGCTTAGCTCCCATTCCTTTACAAAAGAAGGCGACTGCGCCCTGTGGCAGCCGATGCAGGCCTGCCCTTCCTTCGATACCTTGAGCTTTGATTTCGCCGCATCTGCCGGCGCAACTCCCGCAAAAACGATCGATGCGAAGAGCGCCATCGCGGCAGCCAGAATATACCCCTTCCCTTTCATGCAAACCTCCTTTTTTTGACACCGTCTCCGCGACAGGACCTGGTTCCGCCGGCTTCCTTCACCTCCTCCGCTGCTAATTTTCCCGCCGCACCTCTCTTATCGACTACAGTAGCCCCTGCAGGAAAGAAATCATATGACGCATGTCATATTTCGGTTTAGGTTGGCTTGTAATTATAAGTTTGGCGTAATAGCGGCATCTGTCAACGGCATTCGGTCACGAAGAAAAAGGGTAAGGTTCTATTCAAGGCAGGGGGACCAATCATCCCCCGGAGAAACAGCCGGGATCAAGCCCTGGGATGGTGTTTTTTGAAGACCTTTTTGATCCTGTCGGTCGTCACTTTCGTATAAACCTGCGTAGTCGAGATATCGGAATGTCCGAGCATCTTCTGCACCGATCTCAGGTCGGCCCCGCCTTCCAGAAGATGCGTGGCAAAGCAATGTCGGATCGTATGCGGAGAAAGGGAGATGCCGGCGCCCCTTCCGACCGCCTTGATCGTCTGCCAGAACCTCTGTCTCGTCATCCGTCCCCCTCGGCGCGTCACAAAAAGGTAGGGCGATTGTCTCTTTCCGAGGATGGCCTGCCGCTCCGACTCGAGATAACGCTTCAGTTTCACGATGGCCCTTCCGTTGACCGGCACGACCCGCTCTTTCGAACCCTTGCCGAGGACCCGTATGAAGCCGGCATCATAGTGAATGTCCTCCATCTTTATCGATACCAGTTCGCTGACCCTGAGTCCCGACGAATAGAGAAGCTCCATCATCGCCGAATCGCGCAATCCCGTCTTGCCTTCCGGTATTGCGTCGAGAAGCGCCGACACGTCCGAAAGGCTGAGCGCCTTGGGAAGGCGCTCCCACTTTTTCGGCATCTGCAGATTCTCCGAGGGATCGTGGTCCGTGACATCTTCGATCCGCATAAACCGGTAAAAGGCCTTTATCGATGAGATGTACCGGCAGACGGTCGCGGCGGAATATCCGTCTCCCCGCAGAGTCTCGATGAAGTCCACGATATCCCCCGGTGCGGCCGCATCGGGGCTGATGCCCTTCCCTGAGAGAAACGCGGAGAACCACCTGAGGTCGGTGCGATATGAGACTACGGTGTTGCCCGAAAGCCCCTTTTCGACCGCGAGATAGGTGAGGAAAGACTCAAGCAGCTCCACAGGGCAGATATTCCTCTATCCCCGTCGACCGCCTCAGCCTGTCATAGAAGACCGACGCAATATGCATAAGGTTGACCGTGTCTTCCCGGTTATAGCGGACAAGGGTATCCAGGGCCTCGCGCGAACCCCGCCCGGCGTATTCCCACAGCTTCACGGCATCGTACCCGTCAAGACCCTGGACGGATTCGTCCCTTATGATGCCGAGTTCATTCTCGAGTTTTTTCAGCCCTCCCTTAATGCCGAGCCTTTTCGCGGCAAAGCAGAGGTCGAAATGGGGCATATTGACTCTTAAGCCGGGAAAAGACCTCAAAAGAAAGGGCACGTCGAATGACGCCCCATAGAAGGTGATCAGGCACTTATATCTCGACAGCTCTTTCATTAAGGCCTCCCCGGAGAGGTTATCGCCCCTCACGAGGCAGGTATAGTCGTACCCGTCGTAAAGGCCGACCACCGTCACCACTCCCCCGCTGCCGGGCTGGTAACCGTTGGACTCGATATCGAGGCAGACGGCGTCCTGCCGAAAGAAATCGAATATCCTCCAGTGCTCCCTCCGCCGCAGCCTGTTGGAGAAAAAAGAGGCGTCTCCGGCATTCAGCGCGTCCCGGTTTCGGAGGAGGCACTCATCGAAAAAACCCTTCCGCTCCCGCGTCATCCCAAGCAGCGCATCGGCGCCGATAAAGTCTTCCCAGGTAAGGGTACCCTCCCGCCAAAGCCTCCGCTCCAGTTTTTCGCCTATACCGTCCAGGATGCAAAATGTATTCTTGATCATTATCGTATTCCGGGAAGCGCCGCAGGCGTTCTGCGCGCCATCGCCGCACTTCGTCCTGTGTATTATAACGAAGGCCCCCGTCAGATTACTACAACCCGGAGCGCCGCGCATTGTTGATTAGCCCCCGCCCCCTTGATATACTTTTATACACCCTTTGTTCATGGAGGCTGGATGGCCACTTACGATTTCGACATCGGCATTCTCGGGGGCGGCGCTGCTGGTCTTACGGTGGCGGCCGGCGCGGCCCAGCTCGGCGCAAAAACGCTCCTGCTCGAAAAGGACCCGGAACTGGGGGGAGATTGTCTTCACTATGGATGTGTTCCGAGCAAGACACTGATCCGGACCGCGAACGTTCGCCACATGATGAGAAATGCCGGCCGGTACGGCCTGCCTGAGACGGACCTCCCCCAGGTCGATTTCGGAGCGGTCAGGGAGAGGATAAGATCGGTGATCGCCGATATCCAGAAGCACGATTCCGAGGAACGGTTCTGCAGCCTCGGGGCAAAGGTGGAGTTCGGCTACGCCTTCTTCAAGGACGAGCACGCAGTGCTCCTGAACGGAAAGACCTACTCTGCGCGCTACTGGGTGATCGCCACAGGCTCTTCGCCTTCAGTGCCGCCGATCGAAGGACTGGACCAGACCCCCTTCATCACAAACAAAGAGGTATTTTCCCTCGAAAGGCTTCCCGGGTCCATGATCGTCATCGGAGGGGGTGCGATTGGGATCGAGATGGCCCAGGCCTTCAATCGTCTCGGCACCCGGGTCTTTGTCATCCAGCGCGGGGGCCGGATACTAAGCCGCGAGGATGCCGACCTCTCGGGGGAGATCCTGAACATCCTGTCTTCTGAGGGGGTGGTGTTTCATCTTAACTCCTCCGTCGTATCCGCAAGAAATATCGGGGGCGAGCGGGAAGTAGTCATCGCCAGAGGCGGCGAAACCCTCAGTATCAGGGCGGAGACGCTCCTCATTGCGACCGGGAGGGAAGCCAACCTGGGCTGTCTGGGTCTTGAGGAGATCGGGGTCGAGTTCGATAGGAAGGGGCTGAAACTCGACAAAAGACTGAGGACGAACCTTGCCCATATCTTCGGCGCAGGCGATGTGACAGGGGACTATCAGTTCACCCACGCCGCAGGATACGAAGGAGGGATCGTGCTCAACAACGCCGTCTTCCATATCCCGCGCCGCGTCGACTATACGTTTTTCCCTTCATGCACCTTCACCGATCCCGAGCTCGCCTCCATCGGGATGAATGAGCAGGCGGCTAAGGCGGCCGGAATAGAATACGCCGTCTATACGGAAGAATTCAGGGAAAATGACAGGAGCCTCGCCGAGGGAGAGCGGCTGGGGAAGATCAAGATGCTTCTTGACGAGAGGGGAAAGTGCATCGGTGTTCAGATCCTCGGCCCGCACGCCGGAGAGTTGATAGGCGAGTGGGTGGCGGTAATGAACGCCCGGATGAGGCTCTCGTCGCTCGCCGCATCGGTCCACCCCTATCCGACCCTCGGGGAGATCAACAAAAAAGTGGTAAGCGACTACTTCGCGCAGAAGATATTTTCGGAGCCGGTGAGGAAAGGTCTCAAGTTTCTCTTCAACCTCAAGGGCAGGGCCTGCGGGTGAGAGTTGCGGCTGCCGACTGGAGCCCCGTATCTTTTTTTTGAGTTGCTGAAACCCCTGAAGTCTGATACCATGAATCTCATCCATAGGAACCACCTGCTTTGAATTTGGTTTGCCATAAACTTATTCTTAGCAGGAGGTTTCTTTTTGGGATAGACTAGAATCTTCTTTCCCCATATTGTCTTGCAATGACATTTGGGACACAACGTCCCCTCTTTTCCAACGTCCCCTCTTTTCTCGCTCGAAGAGAAAAAATCACCAACGCCCAAGGACTGAAGAAGTCTAGAGGGTTGTCGAAAAAGTAGCTTGTCCCGCTTTGCTTTTCAGAAAGAATATCAAGCTTATCTCTAGGCTGCTTCCCGTCTCCTCAGATAATATGCCGCGCCGCCCCCTGCAAGAATCATGAATATAATCAGACCCCATGCAGTCATTGCCGGGACCGCCACGGCTGCGCCTGCCCCCTGAGCAGTCAATACAACGTCATTGCCGTCGCCGCCGATATAACTGATGCTGAATTGCGTGCCGCCGATAGTCAAGGTTGCGCCTTCGGGCAGCCCCGTAAAAGTACCAGTGACAGCCCCTGCGCCCTGCTTATTGATTATCGTAAATGTCTGGCCGGCGATGGGGACGAACCCCAGGGAAGCAGAAAGTGTGGCCCCACTCAAGTCAACTGACCCGGCCGCCACATCCAGTTGGCTGTAACCGCTGCCGGCAGCGGCGCCATTCAAGCGCGCGGAGAAAGTGGCTGTTCCCCCCGACAAATCTACGCCGTTGGTCTGAACAGTCAAGATGCCGGGGCCGACTCCCCCCGGGCTCACGGTCCCGTTGGGTGTTGCTATCCGGCCCACTGTTCCGGCGCCGCCCAATGTTGCGCCTTGAGGACTTGCGGTCCCGGGCCATATGCCGTCTACAAGGGCCGAACCGCCGAAGATGTTGAGGTTCCCGGTCGCCGTGTTGACGCCGGTCAGCGTCAGTGTGCCGGTACCGGCTTTTTCTAGGATGCCCGTGCCGCTGACAACCCCGCTGAACGCTGTCGAAGAATTGTCGACGCCAGCTGAAAGGGAGGCGGACCCGAGCCATATATTGCCCGAGCCGGCAACAGAACCCACTGTCTCATTCGTAACAATAAACGTCGCAAGGTCCAATAAGCCGGAGCTGTTGATCGTCACCGCAACATCGCCGATCTGGCTGCTATTCGCGAGGGTAACCCTGTCGGCATCGGCGCCTCCGGCTCCGTCCCCGATAACCAAAGGCCCGGCTATTGAAATTATGCCCGCCGGCTTATTCAGCCGCAGGTTGCCCGCATTCACCGTAGTAGTGCCGCTGTACGAGTTGGCAGACGGACCGCTGAAGACCAGTTCAGCAGTTCCCTCTTTGATAATCCCCCCCGTACCGCTGATGGCCCCCTGGAAAAAACATGTCGGACCGATCAAATTGACCGTAAGTGTATTCGGTCCCAGGTCCAAATTGCCGTTAAGGTCCAGTTCCGCCGATAGATTGAAGGTCTGAGACGAGGCCAATGTCACGTTCAAACTGACAGTGTTGTACCCCGATGCATTGCTTGTAGTTATGCCGTTCGCCAGATTAATGGAATTCCCGCCGAGATTATAGCCGCCGCTGGCGCCGCTGAAAGTGATCGAATTAAAGCTCGTGCCTGCAGCAAAGTCGTTATTATTGGAAAGATTAGATGCGCCGCCGGGGAAAAAGAGGTCATCGCCGGCAACAGGGGCCGTGCCTCCCCAGTTGCCTGGATCGCTCCATAAAGCGTTTGAAGCGCCGGTCCATGTTAAAGTCGCGGCATCAGCTCCCCCATAAAGAAAAAATATCGCTGAAACAAAAAGGATAGCATTAATGAAAACAGCCCGTCTGCTTTTCGTCATTTGATCCCTCTCTTTTCGGATGCTTTTAACCTCCAAAAATTGTATGCATACTGACCACAAAATTGCAAGTGAGTCTTTGGGGTCAAATATGATTAGGATTAGTGGTCGCTTTTTTGAACTGCTTCATCGATGAGCGCATTGGAATTAATCTACTCCCTTTTTGCTCTTTCCCCGCCCTGTAATCCCCCTGAGTCCACTCTCGCGGAGATCAATAAGAAGGTGGTGGGGGACTTTTTTGCGAAAAAGATATTCTCGGACCGCGTGAGAAAAGGGCTGAAATTTTTATTCAACCTCAAAGGGAGGGCCTGAGGCTGAGAGGCCCGCCAGGGGAAAACGCGCCCGCGACGCACATATTCCGGAAGATTGCGGCCGGTCCGTCTTATGTCGGCCAATGATTCCGATTGATTTCGACCAGCCATTCCCTTGCATTCCAACCACCTGTTCCGGGTTCGGTCACTGATGGGAGGCCGTGGTGTTTCTCATTTCCTCTGATCCGCGGCATTACTTGCCTATTTTCGCCCGTATTGCCTCAAAGTCTTTTCCTTTCGGCATGACAAATAGACATTTGCCACCGCTCCGCAGTTCCCACAACGCACCGAGCCTGCGTTTCTCTTCGTTATCAGGAAGGTCGTAGTCTCTGCTATTTTTGTACTCCACCGCCAGGATACGTCCATCTTCAAGCTTGCAGATGAAATCGGGATAGAAACGGTCAGTCGCGGTCTGCAGGGAAAACGAGGTATGTTTGTCTCGAATTCACGCCAGTTCAACTTCTTCCGAGCGCCATGCGGCGTATGAAAGCGCCTCGTCGATGTCCTGAGCCTCGAGATAGGGATAGAGTTTCAGGATTTCTTCTCTTGAATGGCCTGTTGCGAGCATTCCGACGATCATTCCGACTGTGACACGCATTCCCCTGATGCACGGTTTTCCACCCATTATTTCAGGGTTACAAGTTATTCTCGTCAGTTTTTTCATGCTCTCACCACTAAATACAACTCTTTACAGATCAGTCAGTTAAATCATCACAGAAGTGGCGCACCAGGAAGAAAAGCCACTCGAATTGGCTTTGCTGCAACAGGCTTACATTATAGCCTGCCGGTACAACTCTTGTGGATACGATATCAGCGAGGTCCGAAATTTGATATCGCACACTTGAACTTTGCGCGACTGTCGGTATAACGCATGCCCGAATTAGAGCAACTAAGAATTCGAGCAACGCCATTTCGCTCCCCAGATGTGACCACCAGTCAGCCCCAATTCGCACTGTAACGCCAACTTTGATTGAACGAATGCGGAATACGCACTTCCATGTGTTCCAAGGGTATTCTAAAACAAATCGATTGCCCACCGTCGCTACAATATTCCGGAGTATATGCCAATCTTTCTTGTTGGACTGTTTAGGCGTCCCATATAATGCAGCGTAAGTGAACTCTATATGATCTACTCCCGCCGCCGCAGCCCACTCCTCGGCGTGTGAGACAATATCGTCTGCTATGTCCTTGGACATCTCGTCATTTAGACATCTCGGTCCGGATTTTAGTGTTGCAAGCTCAAGAAACTCTTTATCTTTTCTGCGAGCATCAATTACGGACGTGGCAGAATGCATACTGCTCAGAACGCTCTCCCATCCGAATACTGGAAGCACCACATCCTGCACCATCCTCCCGGCAGAAGTCTCCATTGAAGAAAAAAGCTTTGCAGGGAGGATATCGTGCTCGATTTCAGAAACAAAATGATACCCTTTCTGCTTTGTGTACAACATCAATACAAATGGGCTTGTGTTGAATTTGCTGAACCGGGACGACCCGATTGGAAGAGAAGCCACATGAGTGTTAATTCTGTTCCGAAACTGGGATTCTATAGAAAGAATACGGTCCCTTGCTCCCGGCTGTTGATCAATAATCTGCAGGTCTTGAAGTATCTCGGTTTTTGACATAACTTTCTTTGCAGGGCTGGGTAGTGAGGGGTTTTTCGCCATGTTATTCTTCCTTCTCCATAACTGTCCAGGCCCTTTTAGTCTTCATCGGGGCATACATTATCTCAGAATTGTCGCAGCCGTCTGTCCAATTATATGCCTGTCCATTCTTGAACCACTGGCGCGTCCTGATATGAGACTGAATGTATATCTTTCGATACGGTTTTGGGGGTGCGTCAGACACCCGCCAACCATCTTCTTGCAATTTATCGAGCGATTCGGCAATCACCGCGCCTGCAATTTGCCCGAGCCGTACGGGAACAGCATTTCCTATTTGTCGATATTGGTCGGCGGGCGAGCCACAGACCATCCATTCATCGGGGAACTCCTGGACCCTGCAATATTCTCTTACCGTGAGTGCTCTCACCTCTTCAGGATGACAAAGCGCGGTGCTTGCATGGTTCGGCATAGTGACCAAGGTCGGACATGGCAAGTCAAAACTCAGCCGCCGCCACCATCCTGACCTGCCACCCTTAGCGAAGAATGCCTTTCCCATCGACTCGCGCTGCAGCTCTTCAGGAAGATGACGCCAATTCCCGCCGGGAGGGACGAGAGAAAGATATCCCTTCTTTCTCGGACTAAAGTCCATAATCACGGGTATGTCTTCTTTCAAGGATCTAATAACATCCCCAAGAGTGCGCCAAGGGCTTGTAACGACTTTGTTTGTATTCAGCAGGCTGAGTTCAGTAGCCGGATTACAAGGCCCGTGCGTAGGATCGGGGAAATCGACCTCCAGGTTAAACCGGTTGCCGATAAACAATGCCCTCTCCCTCAGTTGGGGGACGCCGTAATTGACGGCATTTACTTCGAAACAATCCATATGATACGACAATCCTCGAAGTTCCTGTAAGTCCTGAGAAAAAAGGCGTACGACTGAGCCAGGCTGTTCGTCATCCGTCAGGGGTGGACCGCCTTTGTCCGGCCGCTCCGCAATCGGCCGGTGTTTCAATGCGGCCGATAAAAGACCTCTAACATTTTCCATGAGAAAAATCTTCGGTTGGAGGCCTTTAATAAATCGCATAAAGTCCCACAACAAAGTCCCCCGAGGGTCTTGGGTAGTCCCGCGCTTCCCGGCAGTGCTAAAAGACTGGCAAGGCGGCCCGCCGACAAGGACGTCGATTTCCCCGGCTGAGAGACCGAGATCATCCAAAAGTCTTTCAGGCGTAAGATCCCTAATGTCAATCTCATACACAAGCGGCTTTTCAGGCAAGTTCCCGGCCTCGATATTTTCACGTATTGTATCGCAGAATGTCTTTTCGACCTCAACACACGCTAAAAGGCGAAAACGCCCACTTTGCTTGAGGCCCAGGTCTAATCCCATGGCCCCGGAGAAAAGGGAAACAACTGTAAACGCATTTCTACTCATAAATTTTCACGTTTAGATAGATTACCATAATGCTCTGCCCTTTGTTTTCGAGGAGATTGCCTCCTTTTTAATACCGTCTGAATTTTCAAAACACACTTATTCAAGGAAGCCTTCAGGTCATGTTCCCAGAACCTCAGGACCCGAATGCCTTGTTTTCTGAGGAGGGCTGACCTTTCGTCATCTCTTTGCCTGTTTCTATCGATCTTTGCTGTCCAAAAAGAGGAGCGCTTTTTTGGAATGTGACCACAAGTAGGACAGCCATGCCAAAAACAGCCGTCAACAAATACAGAAACTTGTTCTTGAGGAAAAAAGAAATCGGGAGTGCCGGTGACCGGTCGATAATTGATTTTCCATCCACGGACCCCCGCACGTGCCAAGCCAGCCCGTAAGCGAGCTTCAGTTGTACGGTTCCCCTTTCCGCTCACACCCTGCATCAGGCGTCTATGAGTCGGCTTCACATCGTGAAATTGCCCGCCCGGTAAGTGCTTTTTAAGGATACGTTCCATATTGATAAACTATTATACTTTGGTGCGTCGGTTCAATTGAATAGAAAACGGACCTGCCCCAGATGTCATTAGGGTGAAACATATCCTGCGTAGTAAGGGAGAAGGGCTTTAAGGGCGAGAAGATTATCGCCTTCCACAAGCAGATTGCCACTCCCAGGACCGCCCTCAGACAACTCCGGGACTTCCTTCAGTAGATGAAACGGCACCTGCCGGTGGTGATTCTCAACTGCTTTCCGGCCTATCCAATCAAGACGAGGCATGTTTTAATTTAATAACACGTCAATGGGGTCAGATCTTTTTTCTTGATTTTTTCCGAGACCCTGTAGTCGTCATTCTTTGCCCCATTCGGTCTATCTGCCTTCAGTCTATCCGTGTTAGGCATCCTTCTCTCTCCTGAAACCCGTGATCACTTTCTTATTCGTTTCGGGTTGAGCAATCAACTGCTTTATTGCATCGAAGACGATCTTAAACTGGTGATCGTATTTTTTCTCCATATCCTCGATCTTGCGTTGGAGATCTTTGTGCGTAAGGAGCATCTCGCGGAGCCTTGTAAACGTCCGCATGATCTGGATGTTGACCTCAACTGCTCTCTCGCTGCTTAACACGCTCGATAGCATTGCGACGCCGTTTTCTGTAAAGGCGTAGGGGGCTTTTCGTAAACCCATCTTGTCCTTATTGGATATCACAATTTGTGATTTCCAATATTCCATTTCGGCGTGCGTCAACTGAAACATAAAATCGTCGGGGAAACGGTTGAGATTCCTCTTAACAGCCTGATTCAACACTCTTGTTTCGACGCCATAGAGTTCTGCGAGGTCCCGATCCAACATTATCCTGCGACCCCTGATGAGGAGTATTTTCCTTTCTATCAACACCTCAGGCAGAAGATTCATTAGCCAGACCCCTTCACGTGGCCATTCAGGGGCAGGGCTTTATTCTTTGCATTTCCCCGATATACTTTTCCAGTCACTTTTTGATCCCTCTTTCCCCGTTTTGATCAGATGCATATTTCTACCAGAATCCCGCACAATTAATCAATAGAAAAAAGTCGGAGTATCAGTCAAAACAAACTTACACTTTCATAAGAGAAAACCAGTTGCCGGGCCAGCAGACAAAGGGACGGCGCATGGCGCGAGGAAAAACGCGGCCTTCTATCCCTGATACCTCATCATATTTTCTATGATCTTAAGCTGAGAATCGGCGTTGCTCCAGATGATCTGAATCGAGTCGTCCGGAATGCTCTTCCAATACTGCTTTGTCGGCTGATACATGTGGGACTCGGGCACGAAGCGGTACTTAACGACAATCGGATCGACATCCTGTCCTACGTAAATGCTTCCCTTGGGGACAAACCCGAACGGGGCAAACTCCAGTTTGTACCTCCACAGCACCAGCCCATCCTTATAGATCGCCAGTAGATCAGCGTAGGCGTCCAGCAGGTCCTTCTCATCCCGGGTCACCACTTTTCCGCGGAGAAGCGCGATATCAGCCGAAAACTTTTTCAGGTCGCCCGAGAACTGCTGGTAGGTGGCCCCGGCGCTCAGCGAGGCCTTCAGCGCCTCGGCTTCGGCGGACAATGCCCTGAACTTCCCCTTGTCTGTTTCCGGTCCGGAACTGCATGCCGCAGCAAACAGTGCAAGCGACAGCACGAACGCAGACCAGCCTGTCTTCAGCGGTTTCGGAAACCCGGATGCGAATCTCGACATAAAATAAGATACATCAAAGGGCGATCGATTTGCCATCCGGCCGGGGCACGGAGACGGTCAGGGACAAGAAAAAGGGGGAAGGGCACCGCCCTTCCCCCCTGAAGGCAGATTTCTTAGTGTGTGCGGCTTAGATGTCGTAGTAGAGGAAAAACTCGTAAGGATGAGGCCGCAGCCTGAGCGCGTCGACCTCTTTGCTCCTCTTGTAGCTGATCCAGGTCTCGATTGCATCTTCCGTGAAGACGTTGCCTTTCATCAGGTAGTCGTGGTCCGCCTCGAGGTTCTCGAGCGCATCGTCGAGGCTTGCCGGCATCGTCGGAACAGAGGCGAGTTCCTCGGGAGCGAGATCGTAGATGTCCTTGTCGAGCGGCTCTCCGGGATGGATCTTGTTCTCGATGCCGTCGAGGCCGGCCATCAGCATCGCCGCAAAGGCCAGGTAGCCGTTGCAGGACGGGTCGGGGAACCTGATCTCCGCCCTCTTGGCCTTCGGGCTCGCCGAATAGGTCGGGATCCTGACGCAGGCGGAGCGGTTCCTCGCCGAGTAGGCAAGGTTGACCGGCGCCTCGAAGCCCGGGGTGAGCCTCTTATAGGAGTTCGTCGTCGGGTTCGTCAGCGCGGCAAGCGAAGGGGCGTGTTTCAGAATGCCTCCGATATAATACAGGGCCATGTCGCTGAGGCCCGCATATCCGTTGCCGGCGAAGAGCGGTTTGCTGCCCTTCCAGATGCTCTGATGACAGTGCATGCCCGACCCGTTGTCGCCGAATATCGGCTTCGGCATGAACGTCACGGTCTTGCCGTTTCTCCGGGCGACATTCTTGATGATGTACTTAAAAAGCATCAGCTTGTCAGCCATCCTGACGAGGGAATCGAACCTCATGTCGATCTCCGCCTGGCCCGCCGTGGCGACTTCGTGGTGCTCCCTCTCGACGTAGATGCCGCACTTCTGCATCTCCAGCACCATCTCGGTCCGGAGGTTCACCTGACTGTCGGTAGGCGGGACGGGGAAGTAGCCTTCCTTGTGGCGGGGCTTGTACCCCAGGTTCGGATTTTCATCACGACCGGAATTCCAGATGCCCTCCACGGAGTCGAGGAAATAATATCCGCTGTGGGCATTCTGGTCGAACTGGATATTGTCGAAGATGAAGAACTCGGCCTCGGGGCCGAAGTAGGCGGTGTCGCCCAACTTCGTCGACTTCAGGTAGCTCTCCGCCTTCTGTGCGATGTAACGGGGGTCTCTCGTGTAGAACTCCTTCGTGATCGGATCGACGATATTGCAGATAAGGCTGAGCGTCGGATATTCCATGAAGGGGTCCATGAAGGCAGTTTCGGGATCGGGCATGACCAGCATGTCCGAGGTGTGGATCGCCTGCCATCCTCTGATCGAAGAGCCGTCGAACCCGAGACCCTCCTCGAAGATCTCCTCTTTCAGCTCGGCGACGGGTACAGCGAAGTGCTGCCAAATACCAGGAAAGTCAAGGAACTTCATATTGACCATGACCGCCTTGTTTTCCTGCGCCATCTTGAGTACGTCTTTTGGTGTCATATTCTCTCCTTTATCAGTAGTACTGAGTCAGAATGGGTGCGCCGCCATGCAGCGCATCCCCTGACGGTGCGGTGTCTCCCTTATACCGCCGTCTCGCCGCGCTCGCCGGTCCGTATCCTGACCGCCTCGTCGACGGGATACACAAAGATCTTTCCGTCACCGATCTTGCCCGTCTTCGCCGTCTTCTCTATCGTCTGGACGACTTTCTCGGCGAGACTGTCGGACGTGATGATCTCCACCTTGATCTTCGGGATGAAGTCTACCACATACTCCGCGCCGCGATACAGCTCTGTATGACCCTTCTGACGGCCGAAACCTTTCACCTCCGTCACGGTCATGCCCTGTATACCGATTTCATTCAGGGCGTCCTTTACCTCGTCAAGCTTGAAGGGCTTGATGATCGCTTCAATCTTTTTCATTGATCACCTCCTGTTCCGTTTACTTTGTCCGAAAGGAAAAACCCCCTGTAAAAATTCACCGCTCTGCCGTGATAATCATTATAGAACGTCTCGGTCTCCGTGGCGAGCCTCGCCATTTCCACCTCCTCGTCTTTCAGCCACTCATAGACCATTTCTTTCCTCACCTCGATATGAAACTGAAACGCGTACGCATTGCCGCCGTACCTGAACGCCTGATGGGGAAATAACTCCGACTTGGCGAGCCACAGGGCGCCAGCCGGCAGATCGAACGTTTCTCCGTGCCAGTGGAAGACCTTGAACTTCTTCCAGAAGTCGCCCGCCCGCGGGTGCACCGCCAGCCTCCTCATCAGGGGGTCTCTCACGCCCTCTTCCTGGAGCTCGATGTCGTACCACCCGATCTCCTTCTCCGGCCCCCGGTAGACACGGGCCCCCAGCGCCTTCGCCATTATCTGGGCCCCGAGACAAACGCCGAGGACTTTCCTTCCTCTCGTCATGAAGTCCCGCGCCAGCGCTATCTCCCTGGTGAGATAGGGATAGAGGTCCTCCTCGTTGACGCTCATCGGCCCCCCCATGAGCACCAGTGCATCCGCGCCGTCTCCCGAAGGGAACCTGCCGCCCTGAAGGTCTGCCACCTCGTATCCGATGCCGTTTTCCCTCAGGAAATCTTCGATCGTTCCCGGCCCCTCGCCGGGAACATTTTTCAGGATGAGCACATGCATGACGCGTATCCAGTTACAAGAAGCTTGCCACCTGCCCCGCAGCCAGAATGGCCGCTCCGCGCCCCACGCCCTCCAAGAAACTGCCTGATTATTGACCACGACTGCCTATATCTTGGGCAGATGCCCCGCTGGCCGCCTCATTCAGGAAGAAGCCCGACGCCTGCCCGCCGAACCGGCAGGGCGGGATAATGTTGACCATCGCTTCTCCATTTGTAATATAATCTACGTGAAGAGGCACCTGTATGCAAAAAGAGTCTACAACCATAGAACTTACTGCTCTTTACGAGATCAGTAAGCTGCTCGGGTCATCACTGAACGTCAGGTTGAACCTCAGGGGGGTGATGAGAGTCCTCGCAGAATACCTCGACATGAACAGGGGGACGGTGGCCCTGCGCGAGGACAACGAAGTCTCGATCATCGCTGCCCACGGCATGACGGAGGAGGAGATACGCCGGGGCAGGTATAAGCTCGGCGAAGGCATCATCGGCAGGGTGGCAAAGCTCGGGTCCCCGATCGTCATCCCGAATATCGGAGACGAGCCGCTGTTTTTGAATAAGACCGGTGCCCGCCAGATGATCAGGAAGGAAAACGTCGCCTTCCTCTGCGTGCCGATCAAATTCAAGAATGAGGTGATGGGGGTGCTGAGCGTCGACAGACTCTTCGGCGACAAGCGCATCTCCTTCGAGGAGGACATGCGGCTGCTGAAGATCATCGCCTCCCTGATCGCCCAGTCCGTCAAACTGCACAGGGAACTCGAAAGAGAGCGGGTGGCATTTCAGGAGGAGAAAGAAAGCCTGAAGCGCCAGCTGAAGGGCAGATACAGCGTCGACAATATCATCGGCCAATCGGACGGCATGCAGGAGGTCTTCGAGGCGATACACCGCGTCGCCCCGTCGCGCGCCAACGTCCTTCTCCGCGGAGAAAGCGGCACCGGCAAGGAGTTGGTGGCGAAGGCGATCCATTTTATGAGCACGCGGGCAAAAGAACCTTTCATCAAATTCAACTGTGCCTCGATACCCGAGGGGCTGCTTGAATCGGAGCTGTTCGGCCACGAAAAAGGCGCCTTCACCGGCGCGATGGCGGCAAGGAAGGGCCGCTTCGAACTCGCGGATAAGGGGACCATATTCCTAGACGAGATCGGAGACCTGCCCCTGACACTCCAGCCAAAGATCCTCCGCGTCCTTCAGGAAAAGGAGTTCGAGAGGGTCGGCGGCGAAAAAACGCTCAAGGTGGACGTGAGGCTCATCGCCGCCACGAGCAGGAACCTCGAAGATCTGGCGGCGGCCGGCAAGTTCCGGGAAGACCTCTATTACCGTCTTAACGTCGTTCCGCTCTACCTTCCCGCATTGAGGGAGAGGCGGGTGGATGTCCCGGCGCTGGTGGATTATTTCCTCAGGAAATATAATGAGGAAAACGCCAAGGCGGTGAGGATCACGCCCGAGGTCCTCGATGCGCTCATGGATTACGACTGGCCGGGCAACGTCAGGGAGCTCGAAAACACGATCGAGCGGCTTGTGGTCATGTCCGCAAGAAAGTCCACCGGTCTATCCGACCTCCCCCTGAACATACGCGACCACAGACTCAGGGCCGCACGCGCCGTCCAGGCAAAGGACGCCCTCCCGGCGGCGATCGCCGACATCGAAAAGGCCAAGATACTCGATGCGCTCAGGAAGACGGGCTGGGTCCAGGCAAAGGCCGCGAGACTGCTCGGCCTGACCCCGCGGCAGATCGGCTATAAGATCAAGCGTTACGGCATCGCGGAATCGGACTAGGCACTCCTGCCGGGCTCGCCGGCCGACCGCGGACGCCCTACTTCCGTGAAAGCGTGATAAAGAGAGACGATCCCCCGCGATAGACCAGCAGGAGGAGGCTGTCATTCTTTCCCGTCTCGGCCATAGCCCGTTCATAGTCCTTCACTCCGGTAATTCTGCTGCGGTTGATCTCTTGTATCACGTCGCCGGAAGCCAGCACCCCGTAAGCCGGGCTGTCTTCATTGATGTCGCTCACCATCACGCCCGTCACCTGCTCCGGCAGGTCGAGCCTCGCGGCCAGTTCCGGGGTAATCTCCTGCACCTCTACCCCCTTGAGGACGTTCTTATCTTCTTCTCCGCCGACCTCCTGCGTCTCCTGGGGAAGTTCTCCTATCGCGACATTCAGCGTCAAAACCCTGTTGTTCCTCATTACGGTGAGGTGATGCGACTCTCCGGGCAGGGTGTTTGCAATCATATTACGAAACTGACTCGGGTCATCGGTCTTCTTCCCGTCATATTCGAGGATCACATCGCCGCGCATCAGCCCCGCTTTCCCGGCCGGGCCGTTTTCGCTTACATCGCTGACGAGCACGCCGCTTTCGTCCTTCAGATCGAACTGTTTTGCGAGATCGGACGTAATCCGCTGGACCGAGACGCCGAGCCATCCACGTATAACTTTTCCGCTTTTCAGAAGGCTGCCCATGATCGTCCTGACCATATTGCTCGGGATCGCGAACCCGATACCCTGATAACCGCCGCTCGTGCTGAAGATCGCCGTATTGATGCCGACAAGCTCGCCGCGCACGTTCACAAGCCCGCCCCCGGAATTCCCGGGGTTGATAGCGGCATCCGTCTGGATAAAGTCCTCGTAATCGGCGATCCCGACGTTGGCCCGGCCGACCGCGCTTACGATTCCCATCGTTACCGTCTGGTTCAACCCGTAAGGGTTGCCGACGGCGAGCACGAGGTCTCCGACCTCGAGTGCGTCAGAATCTCCCCACGGCAGGGTGGGAAGACCTGAGGCATCGATCTTGACGATCGATATCTCCGTCTTGGGGTCCGACCCGATCACCTTGCCGACGAACTCCCTCTGATCGGAAAGAAGCACCTTTATTTCATCGGCATCCTTGACGACGTGGTAATTCGTAATGATATACCCGTTTGCGGATACAATAACGCCTGAACCGAGCGAAGCTAACTTGCGCTCCCGTGGCTGAGCCCGCAATTGATCGCCGAAAAAACGCCTGAAAAAAGGGTCGTCGGCAAAAGGGTCCGCCCCTCCCGGCACCTTCACCGTTCGGGTAGTAGATATGTTGACGATCGCAGGTTTTACTGTGGCCGAGATCTCCGACATCGCCGTTCCTATTGCGGTAAGTGAATCGATCGACCGTTGTGATATTTTAGATTCCGCCCCGTACGTCGAGGCAGGCAGTCCGACACTGCAGATCGCCAAAAGCGCCAACACCGCAGCGCCCGCAAAGGAGCCGCGAATCATTCTGATCTTCAGAAACATTATCCCTCCCGCCCGTCAGGGCCAGATAATCGTGGAAATAAGGGAATTATAACACCAAAAGACAGCTTCCGTTCAAAGGAATCCCGCATCTTCCTGCGCATGCCGCGTCTTATCATGCTCACCGCTGTTGTAACGAACTCACGCCTCCGCCCCGCTCATTGTGTCTCCTCCCCCCATTGATGCTATCTTATGTATGACATGCATGACGGTGATTCCATTGACTTCGGGGAGCAGACGGGCGCGGAAATCGAGGGGCAGCTCGAGCGGGTCACCTACCGCAACGACGAGAACCACTATACCATCGCCAGGCTGAAGGTGCAGGGCCAGCGGGACCTCGTAACGATTGTCGGCAGTCTCTACGCGGTTTCGCCCGGAGAAATGCTCCGGATACAGGGCAGATGGGAACACCATCAGAAGTACGGCAGGCAGTTCAAGATTTCCTCCTATGAAACGGTCGTCCCGGCTACGGTCAAGGGAATCGAGCGATACCTCGGCTCGGGCCTCATCAAGGGCATCGGGCCCGTGATGGCAAAGAGGCTCGTCGAAAAGTTCGGAAAGGAGACGCTTGCCGTCATCGAGTCGGGGGCCGGCCGGCTTGCGGAAGTGGAAGGGATCGGCGGCAAGCGGATCGAGATGATCACGAAGGCATGGGCCGAGCAGAAGGAGGTCCGCAATCTCATGCTCTTCCTTCAGGGCCATGACGTAAGTGTTTCCCACGCCGTCAAGATCTACCGCCAGTACGGGAAGGACGCGATCCGCATCGTGAGGGACAATCCTTACCGCCTCTCCTCCGAGATCTTCGGGATAGGCTTTCTTACCGCCGACAAGATCGCTGAAAAGCTGGGTATCGCAAGGGACTCTTTGATGCGCGCCGAAGCCGGAGTGCTCTATGTCCTCGGGCAGCTCGCGACGGAAGGCCACGTATATTATCCTGCAGGGCTGCTGAAGGATGCCTGCCGGAGTATCCTGAACGTGGACCCGGACCTCGTCGGGCGGGCGATAGAAAAGATCGCCGCAGAAAAGATGATCGTGGTCGAAAACGCCCCCGGGGGCGGCAGCGAAGCCGATAGGCCGGTTTACCTTGCCGAATTCCTGCAAGCGGAAAGGGAGGCCGCCAATCACCTTGCCGAGGTGCTGGTCGCCGGGCGTCAGCGGCTGACAATCGACCCCGCCCGACTGATAGATGAGGCGCAGAAAGAGATGGGCATCGTCCTCGCCCCGGCCCAGATAAAGGCGGTCACGGAGGCAATTGACAGAAAGGTGCTGGTCATTACCGGCGGCCCCGGGACGGGAAAGACAACCATTATCAGGGCCATTATAGGGGTCTACGGGAAGTCCGGCAGGTCAGTGCTCCTGGCGGCGCCGACCGGCCGGGCTGCCAAGCGGCTTTCGGAGGCGACCGCTCACGAGGCCAGGACAATCCACCGGCTCCTGGAATTCTCTCCGAAACAGGGAGGATTCAGGAGAAACTCCGACTTCCCGCTCGCAGCGGACCTGATCGTCATCGACGAAATATCGATGATCGACACGGTGCTGATGCATCACCTCATGAAGGCGGTCCCGACAGGCGCCACTCTCATACTTGTCGGCGATGCCGACCAGCTTCCGTCCGTAGGGGCGGGCAACGTCCTCTCGGACCTCATCGGTTCGCTCCGCATCCCGACGGTCAAACTGGACGAGATCTTCCGGCAGTCGGGTGAGAGCCTGATCGTGGTGAACGCCCACCGGATCAACCGCGGCGACTTTCCGCTCCTCTCTCCGGCAGGGGAGATGCCGCGTGATTTCTATTTCATCGAACTCGCCGACCCGGAAGAGGTCTGCGCAATGATCGTGGACGTGTGCGGAAGAAAAATACCCGAAAAATTCGGCCTGGACCCCATACGGGACATTCAGGTGCTCGCTCCCATGCACCGGGGGACCGCCGGCGCGACGAATCTGAATATCGAACTGCAGAAGCGCCTGAACCCCTCGGGGGAAGAACTGCTCCGGGCGGGGAGGTCATTCCTCACCGGCGACAAGGTGATGCAGATCCGGAACAATTACGACAAGGAAGTGTATAACGGCGATATCGGCAGGATAGTATCGATCGACAGGGAAAACCAGGAACTGACGGTCGATTATGACGGCAGGCCCATGCGGTATGATTTTGCGGATATCGACGAGCTCGTCCCCGCTTATGCGGTCTCGGTCCACAAGTCGCAGGGAAGCGAATACCCGGCGGTGGTGATGCCGCTCCTCACCCAGCATTACATGATGCTCCAGAGAAACCTTCTTTACACCGCGATCACCCGCGGGAAGAAACTGGTCGTCCTCATCGGCACGAAGAAAGCGCTCGGGATCGCGATCAGAAACGACAGGCCCAAAATGCGGTATACACGGCTGAAGGAACGATTGCAGGCCGCTTTGCCGGGTCGGGAAGTGCGATCAACTCCCGCGTGAGCGGAAAAATCGCAGGATTTACCCCTTCGCGGCACGCCGGAAAGAAAACGGCGCCGCTACTCGAAGCATTCCATGTTTCGCTGTTTATTGATTTCGATATGTTTCTTTTCGCACCAGACGTTCCCGAGCTGCGGCGTCTCCCCGGATGGTTTCAGCATCTTCGCCTTTTTGCAGTCGATACAATGACGCGCCTGAGCGCGCCCCAAACGTACGTGGCAGGGCATCTGGCGGTTCTTCGCCATCTGCATGCCGCGCTGGCCGCACCAGACCGTTCCCGGCGAAGGTTTTTGGCCGCCGGGCCTGACGTCATAGCCGTACTTGCAACTGCCGCAGACAAAGCCGGTCATTTCACCTCTACCGCCTCTTTCCGGAGACCGGCGAGCCACGAATCGAGGTCCGCCGGGGCCGCGGCCCGGGGGGAAAGTCTTTTCGCGATCTCATCCTTTGCGTCTTCATACGTCCGGTACACCGGGGACCTTACCCTCATCCTGAGCATGATGAACTGATCTTCCGTGAATATGCTGCTGATCTCCCCGTCTTTCAGCACGCGGATCTTCTCCGCTATCCACGCGGGAAGGTCCTCCATTTTTGCCCGCCTCAGTGCGACCGATCCGGCGTGCGGTCGCGCGATCTCCTCAAGCTTCTTTCCCTTGCCCGCTTCGCGTTGAAGCTCCGAAACGAGCGCAACGCTGCCCAGCCTGTCCGTCTTGCGGTATTTCATCACAAGATACTTCACGAAACGCTCCTCTTTCTGCACGAGATAGTCTTCCTTGTGGTCTTCGTAATATTTCTTCAGGACCTCTTCGTCGGGAAGCTTTTCGGCCTCCCTCCTCCTGATTACGTTCTCCGCCGTCAGGAGAAGCGCAAGGGATCTCTTCTCCTCATCCGTGAGAGGGTACTTCTTCGCGTACTCCTGCATCTGCGCCGACGCCTGCGTTCTGTCATCTTTCGTCGCCCTTGCGGCCAGCGCTCTGCCGGCAACAAAGTCATCAAACGCGTCTCCCCTTCTCCATGATGCGCTGAATCCGGTCTTCGACAGCACCCTCGCCGCGGTCCGGCTTTCCTCGTCGATCTCCCTCATGGAATAGGTCTTCCCTGCTATCGCCACGGCCGGGGCGTCCAACTGAGCAAGACGCTTCTTCAGCGGGGCCTCTCCGTCCTTCAACCCGTTCTCCGGGCCTGTTTCCGAAGGATCCTTCGGCGCCGCGCCGGAGGCCTGCTTACCGGGGCCACGCCGGGAGACTGCCTCCTCTGCCCGTCTTCCCTCATCCCGCCTCGGGAGCTCCGCCTTCGATTTCTCATACGCGTCCCTGAGCCGCTTCACCTCTGTCGTCGCCGCTTCAAGCTCCTTCGTCTTTTCCTCGCACGCCGACTGCCGGCCGGCAGACTGCTTCAGCAGTTCGTCCTTCCCGGCCAGCGCGTTATCCCTTTCACGCGCCGCAACGGTCAGCTCCTCTATCCTCCTGTCTTTCTCCTCAATCGCCTTTCTGAGTTTCAGGCTTTCCGCACCGTCTGCGGCCTTCTTCTCCTCCGGCCCCCCACCCGTCCGGCTCTTCAGCAAGGCGATCGTCCTCTCGGTATCGGAAAGTTTCGTGTCCCGCTGCCGTACCTCCTCCGCGAGACCGGCCTTCTCCTCCTTCAGCTTCTTTATGTATTCGTCCTGCTCTTTCTGGAACTTTTCACGTTCCCGGAGCCGGATTGCAACGTCATTCACCTCGGGAAGCTTCAGCTCCGCCTCTCTCAGCGCCGCAACCGCCTCGTCCCGTTCCTTCTTCGTCGCGGACAGCTCCGCAGCGGCCTTGGCCAGGTCGTCCCGAAGCGAACGTTCCTTTCCGGAAACCCCGGCGAGACCTTCTTCCATCTCCTTCATGCTTGCCTCGGATTTCCTGAGCGCGTTTTCGCACCCCGCTCCGCCGGCCCTTGCCGGATACTCCTCTTTCTTCTCCCCGCCCTCGTGCTCCCTCCTCCACTGTCCCGCAACGGGAGGGGTTTCAAGCTCCCTCCTCGCAAAATCCGCGAAAGGGCTGGTCGGATACTCCGAGCGGACCCGCCCGAATATCTCTTTTGCCTCAGCATCGCGGCCCGTCAGCAAGAGCGCTTTGGCCTGCCAATAGAGGGCTGCGTCCCGCGCCGAACTCCGCCGGAACCGGCCGGCAAACGACCCGAACGCGGAGGCCGCGATATCGGGATGGTAATCGAGATAACTTTCGTATGCCTTATCGAAGAGGTCCATCTCGCCTTCCTCTGCCGCGCCGGCCGCGCGCGGGGCGGCAACGGCAGGCCCCAGGAGGAGCAGGAAGAGAAGAGACGCTATTGCACAGTGAATGTTATATCGGATTTTTCCCATAATGACCTGACCCAGGCCGAATATTGCTCGTCCCGTTTCTGTTTAAGAAGTATTCCCCCGATGGCGGCTCTGACGCTCTCAAAGGGGGTAAACCGCTCCCCCTCCCTACTTGTCAGTCTGAAGATATAAAGCCCTTCGTTCAGCCAGAGAGGATTGCTGACCCCGCCCTCCCTCAGGCTAAGTATCGCCTTCTCGACCGTCGGAATGAGTTCGCCTTCGCGAAATTCCCCGAACCCCCCGTCGGCCTTCTTTGCAGGATCTTCCGAGTAGAGCGAGGCGAGTTTCTCGAACGACTCGCCCCGGCTCAGCTCATCGGCTATCTTCATCGCCTTGAGTTCCATGTAGGTCGCCTCCGCGGCCGAAGGCCTGCTGTGGAATGTGAGAAGGATCGCCTTGAGCTGTACCGCCCCCTGCCACTGGCGGTAGAGGTCCCTGTTGCGTTCATAATAGTCCCTCTCCTCCTGCTCGCCGACCACCGTTTTTCCGTTCAGTTCCCTGCCGGCAGTCTTGGCGAGGACGAGTGTATCCTCCTTCAGCCATCGCCTGTAGTCGGAAAGAGACATCCCCTGACTGCGTATCTTCTTCTCGAATTCAGCTTCGCTGATGCGATGTTCCTTCAGGAACTCCCGGATGCTCGTTTCCACTTCCTGGTCGCTGACTCGCACCCCTTTGCGGGAGGCTTCCTGAAGAATAAGCTTTTCTTCCACCGCCTTTTTCAGCAGCCCCTCGTCGACACGCGCCGATGTCAGGGAAGGGTCCACCTTGAGGAGAAACCGGCGATAATCCGAAAGCGTGATCTTCTCTCCGTTGACGACTGCAAGCACCCTCTCCCCTTCCGCCGGGCCGGCGGAGACCGAGACTGGAGGGAGCAGACAGACAAGCAGCAGCGCCGAAAAAACAAGCCGGGTCATGGCCGATTTCATCCCCTATTCATGCCCGGCCAGCCGCCCCATCACCTTCTGGGCGTCAGACCACGTGAGCCATTTGTCTTTGGGATTTCTCAACAGGTATGCAGGATGAAAGGTCGGCATCACCGGAATCCCCTCATATTCGAAGAAATTCCCCCGGGCCGCGGTAATCCTGATATCGGGCCTCCGCAGAAGCGTCTGCAGGGCGATCCTGCCCAGGGTCACGATCATTTCGGGCCGTATGATCTCTATCTGTCTTTCGATAAAACCCCGGCAGCTCGCGATCTCGTCCTCTTCCGGGTCCCTGTTCATGGGAGGCCTGCATTTGACGATATTGGCGATGTAGACATCGGTCCGCATCAGGTTCTTGTCCCCGAAATGCATTTTTTCGATCAGCTTTGTCAGGAGCGCCCCGGCCTCGCCCACAAAGGGTCTCCCCTGTATGTCCTCGTCCTTCCCGGGACCCTCTCCGATGAACATGAGCCGCGCATCGGCCCTGCCTTCTCCGAAGACGATATTTCTTCTGCCGGCGGAGAGCTTGCACCTTCTGCAGTCGCCTATCTCGCTCCTGAGCCGGACAAGCGCCTCGTCCCGTCCGCCGCTCCCCCCCGGGGAACTCTCTGTCCGTTCCGGCAGACGAAACGGCAGCGCTTCGATGCCGAGGGCACGGCAGACCTCCCCCGCGTCCCTCAGCTCCGCATATATCTCAGCCTCCCGCTCTTCCATCCCTGTGCCTCCGCCCCGCAGACCCCGAGCTCACCGCTCTCCCCATTTCAGTTTGGAGCGGAGAATATTGAAATAATCGCGCTCGCACGGGATAAACAGTTTCGTCTTGTGGGGAGACTTGTTCACCTCTATCACGTCGTCTTTTCTGAGGGAAAACCCCACCTGCCCGTCGAGCGTCAGGTAGACGTCTTCGCTGAGCGTCCTGAGGATCACCTGGATTGTAAAGTTATCCGGCAGAACGATCGGCCTGTTCGTCAGCGTATGGGAACAGATCGGAGTCACGAGGATGCTGTCGAGCGAGGGATACAGGATGGGTCCGCCCGCAGACAAGGAATACGCCGTCGAGCCGGTCGGGGTTGATATAATAAGCCCGTCGGCCTTGAAGGTCGTCACGTATATACCGTTGATAAAGGCGTCGAGATCGACGATCCTGGCGAGCGCCCCCTTATTGACGACTACGTCGTTGAGGACGGTGTACTCGGCGATCCGTTCTCCGTCACGGATGATTCCGGCGGAAAGCATAAGCCTCTCTTCCACCGAACAGGTGCCGGAAAGCATCGTGTCCACCGCCTCGTAGATCTCCTCCCGGTTCACCTCGGTGATAAATCCCATGCTCCCAAGGTTGACCCCGAGAATCGGCACTCCCCTCTCGGCAACGAGCCTGCTCACCCCGAGCATCGTCCCGTCGCCGCCAAGGACCAGCATGGCGTCGGCGGCAGCGGCAATCTCGGCCCTCGCGTATCCCTTGATTCCCAGCGCGGCAGCGCTCTCAGGATCGACGAGCGTATCATGCCCCCTGCGGCCAAGCCACGGCAGAAGGTCCTTCAGGATCTCCCTCGGCTCCGGCCTGCCGGGCTTACAGATTATTCCGATCTTCTTCATCCAGCCCCTCGATCGAGATCTCTCTCCTGTCGTCTCCCGCATCGGTCATTTCGACCCTGATGCAGTTCTTAATCCCGCAGCCCAATTTCTCGGCCCATTCCACTACGGCCACCGAATTCCGCCCCAGACAGTCCCATACCCCCGCGCCCTCCAGGTCTTCCTCATTCTCTATGCGGTAGAGGTCGATATGGAAAAAAGGCGGATCGCCAGGATACTCCGCTATGATCGTGAAGCTGGCGCTCGTCACGTCGCGTCGGGCTATGCCGAAGGCCCTGGCGATACCTCTGGTCAGAGTCGTCTTGCCGCTTCCGAGATCGCCGAAAAGCGCCACCGTGTCTCCCGCCTTCAAACGCTTCCCCAGTTCGTATCCGATCTCTTCGGTCCTCGCCGCGCCGTCACTCGTGAGTTTCACCCATACTACCTTTGATCACATCCATCTTGCCCACTATGCCGAGGAGCTTTCCTCCTTCGACGACCGGAAGGAGGTGTACCCCCTTGTCCGACATGATCGTAGCGATCTCCGTAAGAGGGGTTTCAGCGGACACCGTGATCACCTCTCGGCTGCAGATGTCGGCCACCTTCGACGCCGACATTACCTTGATCTCCTTTTCCATCGCCGAAGCCCCCTCGAGCGGAATAAAGGCGTCGAAAAGCCTGATGATCGTCGGGATGTGAAAACGCCGGTTCCGTTTGATCAGGTCGTTTTCCGTCACGATGCCGTACAGCTCTCCGGACGGCCCCAGCACCGGCGCGCCGCTGATTCCCCTGTCGATGAACAGTCTTCCGAGTTCCTCGACGGTTGTTTCAGGCGATACGGTAACCACCTCCGTCTTCATGATATCCCTGGCTCTTACCATAGAACCCCTCTCTTGATTTTTATTACTAATATTATCACTACCGCTTCACAAATCGCCACCCCGGAAACAGGGGGGAACCGCGCGCAAAGCCTCCGGCCCACTTCCCTGTGCGGATCGGACCGCCGGTATTCTGCGCACAACGGCGGCCCCGAAATATAGTATACTCAAAAAGTTCGCATAGCCCCGGTAAAGCGGGCGGGATGTGGCGGGGATGATAATCCGCAGGTCTGCGTCTCAACCCTCGGGCTGATTTCGGCAGGGAAGTACTCTTCATGGGAGGTAATCGCGGGAAGATACGACGACATGTTCCGAAGGAGTATCGACGATCCTGTTTCTTTCCGGGGCGGAGGCCGCGGGGGCGATAGACTGGAGCTTGCGCTCTAGGTTCGCATTCTCCTCACGAGTTTTTCGGCCTCCACTGCGAAAAAAACGACCGACGAAAGCGCGAGCGTAAACAGCAGCTCGGCCAGCGTCATCGGCTGGGTCCTGAATACGGGGTTCAGGAAAGGGACATAGACAGTCATCATCTGGAGCGCGAAGGTGAGCACGATCGCTCCGAAGAGGGGCATGTTCGACAGCGGCCCCTGCCTGAAAAAAGACTCTTTTTCCGACCGTATCGCAAGAACATGGCCGAGCTGGCTAAGGCAGAGCACCGTAAATACCATCGTCTGCCAGTGGGCGTGTCCCGTTTTGAGCGACCATGCCTGTACGGACAGGACTACGCCCGCCATCAGGAGTCCGACGCACATCGCATGAAGGCCGAGGCCGTGCGCAAAGATGCTCTCCTGCGGATGCCTGGGGGGCCGCCTCATCACATCTCCCTCCTCCGGCTCGGCGGACAGCGCAAGGGCCGGAAGGCCGTCCGTCATCAGATTTATCCAGAGGATATGGATAGGCAGAAGAGGGATCGGCAGCCCGGCAAAGGGCGCGAGAAAGAGCGTCCATATCTCTCCCGAATTCGTGGTGAGGAGGTATTTGATGAACTTCCTGATATTGTCATAAATCTTCCTGCCCTCCCTCACCGCCTTGACCACCGTGGCGAAATTATCATCGAGAAGGATCATATCCGCCGCCTCCTTCGCCACATCCGTTCCGGCAAGCCCCATCGCAACGCCGATGTCGGCCCTCTTGAGGGCCGGGGCGTCGTTCACCCCGTCGCCTGTCATCGCGACGAACTGCCCCCTGTCCTGGAGCGCCCTCACGATCTTCAGTTTCTGCTCCGGCGCCACGCGGGCATACACCCCGACTCCCTCGACCTTCTCCCCGAATTCGGCGAGCGAAAGGGAGGACAACCCGGCCCCGCTCATAATCGCCTTATCGCCGTCTATGATGCCGAGGCGTTTCGAAATTACCCCCGCGGTCACCGGATGGTCCCCTGTAATCATCACCGGCCGAATCCCGGCCGCCTTGCAGAGCGCGACCGCTTCCCTCGCCTCATCCCGCGGGGGGTCCATCATGCCGGCCAGACCGAGGAAGGTCAGCCCTGTCTCGCAGGATTCGGCTGTGAGTTCCTCCGGCAACTTCTTCCACGCCCTCATCGCAATGCAGAGCACCCTCAGCCCGTCGGCCGCCATTCTTTCGTTCGCCGCCTCGACCTCGTTGTGATTCAGGGGCATGGTCCCGGCCGATGTCATCGCGCTTTGCGACCTCCGAAGAAGAGTATCCGCGGCGCCCTTCGTAAAGGAAATATAGGAGACGCCCTGGCCGCCTTCTTTCCAGCGGTGAACCGTAGTCATGCACTTTCTTTCGGAATCGAAGGGCAGTTCGGCTACGCGCGGGTAAGTATTCTCAAGGTCTTCCCTGATAAAGCCTTCACCCCGGGCAAACGAATACAATGCCGCCTCAGTGGGATCTCCCAGCACCTTCCCTGCCGAATCTTTTCTTGCATCATTGCTGAGAGACATCGCCATGAGCAAGTAGCGTACGGCCTGCCCCTCAGCATCGGGCATTTTGTGCCCGCCGAAAGGTCCCGGACCGGCTTTCTTTCTGATTGCCCCATCGACAAACACCTCTTCGACAGTCATCCGGTTGAGCGTAAGCGTGCCGGTCTTGTCCGAGCAGATATAGGTGACCGAGCCGAGCGTCTCGACGGCCGGCAGCTTGCGGATCAACGCCTTCTGCCGCGCCATTTTCCTTGCGCCGATGGCAAGGGATATCGTCACCACCGCAGGGAGCGCCTCCGGAATAGCGGCAACCGCAAGAGAAATCGCAGTCAGAAGCATGCGAAGCGGAGGTTCTCCTCGCATGACCCCCATTACAAAGACGATACCGCAGATCACAAGGACCGCGAGGGCGAGTTTTTTCCCGAAGAGGGCGAGTCTCCTCTGAAGAGGCGTCTTCATCTCTTCCTCTTTCTGGAGCATCGAGGCGATCTTCCCTATCTGGGTGTCCATCCCGGTCGCAACCACAATGCCCTTGCCCCTGCCGTACGTCACAAACGTACCCTTGTACGCCATATTTTTCCTGTCCCCGAGCGGCAGCGCATCGCCCCTCAGGGCCGACTGCTGTTTTTCGACCGGCACGGACTCCCCCGTGAGGGCCGCCTCTTCGGTCTTCAGCCGGGCGGATTCGATCAGCCGCATGTCGGCCGGCACCATGTCTCCCTGTTCGACAATAACGGCGTCTCCCGGCACAAGCCGCTCTGCCGGCACTCTGGCGGGCATTCCGTCCCTCAGCGCCGTAGCCTCGTGGGCAGCCATCTTCTTCAGCGCGGCCATAGCCTTCTCGGCCCTGTATTCCTGAACGAAACCGATAACGGCGTTCATCAGGACTATCACCACGATGGCGATAGAGTCCGTCACCTCTCCGATCAACCCCGATACAACCGCGGCCGCAAGGAGGACGATGATCATGAAGTCTTTGAACTGGTCGACGAAGAAAGAAAAAGGAGACCTTCTCTTCTTCTCTCTCAGGAGATTGGGTCCATATGCCTCAAGCCTCGTTCCCGCTTCGCCGCTATCCAGCCCTCCCGGACCTGACCGGAGGATGGCACAGACCTCTTCCGCAGTCCTCACGTGCCAGTCATCCCGCTGAGGGAACGGCTCCTTCATTTCCATACGTACATAGTAATCGATAGATCCCCGCCTGTCACTTTGTTTCGGAAGCGATTGGAGAGCCGCGGCGCGCCTTGACCCGCGTCTGATGGTTTCGCCTCCCTCGCGCGGCGTTTTGCTCGAAAACGACCGTCTTGCAACTGAGGAGCAACAGCCCGCTGCAAAAAAAAAGCGCGGATCGGGTCGATCCGCGCTTCCGTGATCAGTGCTTCCGTCTTCCCGCGCTTATTGCCCCGGCCTCATCGACTCAAGACGGGCGATCCTCTCTTCGATCGGCGGATGGGTGCTGAAAAGGTTCACGATGCCTCCCCCCCTTAAAGGGTTTACGATCATCATATGGGAGGTCGCGGGGGTTGCGTGCATCGGGATCATCTGCGCGCCCTTCGCCAGTTTTCTGAGCGCATTCGCAAGCGCCATCGGGTTTCCGTTGAGTTTTGCGCCGCCTTCATCCGCGGAATATTCCCTGGAGCGGGAAATCGCCATCTGTATCAGCATCGCCGCAATCGGCGCCACGATCATCATCACGAACGACGCGACGGGACTTCCGTCGTCGTCATTACGCCTTCCGCCTCCGAAGATCATCGCCCACTGCGCCATCTGGGCCAGATAGCTGATCGCGCCGGCGATGGTTGCCGCGACCGTCCCGATAAGGATGTCCCGGTGCATCACGTGCGTGAGTTCATGGGCCATTACTCCCGACAGTTCCTCTTCGCTCAGCAGCTGCATGATCCCCTCCGTAGCGGCTACTGCCGCATGCTGGGGGTTTCTCCCGGTCGCAAAGGCATTCGGCGACATGTCGGGAATGATATATACCTTCGGCATCGGGATCCCCGCCCTCTGGGCAAGCCTCCTCACGATCCGGTACAGGACCGGGGCCTCGGACTCCGTCACTTGCTGCGCGCGATACATCTTAAGCACTATTTTGTCGCTGAAATAATAGCTGATAAAATTCATGCCGAACGCGATGACGAGGGCTATCGTCATCCCCTGCCTGCCCGCGAGGGCCGCCCCTCCGAAAACCAGGAGAAGGGTCAGCAGCATCATCAGCATAACTGTCTTCAATCCGTTCATATCTTCCTCCGCTCGTATTCTCTGAATAAAAAAAGCCTTATCCCGAAATCACGAATCGAAATAAAGCCCTCATTGTTTTTCATACTGTAATGGCCCCACGGCATTCCCGTGAATGGTTCAGCCGGCTCCCATCCTCCTTCATTCTATAACATGCCGGCGCCGACCGTCAAGGAAGGATCTCGATCCCCGCCTCCCCCACCCGGCCGTCCAGAATGGTATATCCCCTCACGTCGGCGGGGGCATCTCCCCCGAGGCCGACGATGATATAGACGGCGTCGGAGTAAAACGCAAGACTGATGTCCTTCTGCGACGGATACGGCCTTGACTGCGGATGAGAGTGATAAATGGCAACCATCCGCTCGCCGTTCTCTCTCATCTCCTTCATCGCCCTGAACTGGGCCCCGGGGTCGACCAGATAGCTTACCGGAGAACTCTCGGCGTTCGGCATCTCATAGATCCTTCCGGCAACCCCCTCCCCGCCGGAAAGCAGGCCGCAGGCCTCATGGGGATATTCCGACCTGCAGTGGCTGATCATCCTGTCGAAGAGGCTTCGGGGTAATCTTATCTTAAGCATTGCGCTTATTACATCGAACAATAGCCCTGCTCGTAATCGGTCAGTTCGGTAATGGTCGGGCTTTCTCCGCAGAGCGCGCAGAACGGGTTTTTCGGGACCTTCACCTTTCTGAAAGAGGTTTTGAGCGCGTTATAGATCAGAAGCTCGCCCTTCAGTACCTCTCCCTTCCCGAGGACCAGTTTCAGGACCTCCGTCGCCTGCAGTCCGCCGATGACTCCGGGAAGCACGCCGAGCACGCCGGCCTCCTGGCAGGAAGGCACGAGTCCGGGCGGCGGGGGCTCCTCGAAAAGGCAGCGATAGCACGGTCCCTCCCCCGGAACGATCGTCGTCACCTGCCCCTCAAACCTCAGGATCGCCCCACTCACCAGCGGCTTGCGAGCCATAAAACAGGCGTCGTTGACGAGATACCGCGTAGGGAAATTGTCGCTGCCATCGACGACGATATCGTAATCCCTGATCAGGTCGAGGATGTTGTCCTTCGAGATCCTCTTTTGGATCGCAACGACATTGACGTCGGGGTTCAACGCCTCGAACGTCTTCTTCGCAGACTCGACCTTCGGCATGCCGATCGTCTGCATGCTGTGGGCAATCTGCCTCTGGAGATTGCTCATCTCGACGGTATCGTTATCGATAAGGGCGATGGTGCCGACGCCCGCCGCCGCGAGGTAATAACCCACCGGACAGCCGAGCCCTCCCGCGCCGACGATGAAGACCTTCGCCTGCGCGATCCTCGCCTGTCCCTTTCCGCCCACTTCGGGAAGCAGGATATGCCTGCTGTAACGCATCAACTGGTCGTCGGTGAAGTCCATCAGTCCTTGTCCTTCCGGACCAGCAGAACCCAGTCGGTGTCGTTCACCTTCTCGACCTTCAGAACCTTCTGCCCGTGGTCCTCCATCGATTTCGGGATGCTCCTGGACGCCTCTTCGTAATCGAGGAGTATCTCGAGCACCTGTCCGATCTCCATCGCTTCCATCGCAAGCTTCGCCTTCACAAACGTATACGGGCAGACAAGTCCTTTTATGTTTATCTGCCTGTCTGGTGCATCTCCTGCCATTGTCTACCTCCCTTACCGTCGGCGCCTATTTATTTTTTTTATTAGATTATAACGGAAATCCTCCTTTTTTTCACGCCTCCCTTCCTCCGCTGCCACGTCTGCTTTCTCTTTCTTTTTCGATGCCTATCCCGTCGCAACCGCACATTTCGCTTGCTAAAATCATTACTAATAAGTAATCATAGAGTATGCCGATGCATAAGCGTTCAGAAAACGACGCTGAACAACCTGTCTCGTGGATTCATTGCTAAGCGTATATGCCTTCAACTTATTTTGAGGAGTGATCTTGTCAGAACCTGTTTCGTCGATGCCTGAGTTGGTAATTAAGGGGAGACGCATACCTCTGCCGATTATCCAGGGGGGTATGGGCGTCGGGGTGTCTCTTTCGCCCCTGGCAGGCGCGGTCGCGCGCGAGGGCGGCATCGGCGTCGTCTCGTCGGCCTGTCTCGACAGGCTCGTATCGAAGCGGAACAACAAGAAGATAAATACGTACGAGGCGGCATACGAGGAGGTTTCGCTCGCGAAGAAATCCGGCGGCTTCGCCGGTATCAATATTATGGTCGCCCTCGTCAGGGACTACGAGGACTCGGTGAAAGGCTCCATAGACGCCGGGGCCGACTGCATCATCTCGGGCGCCGGGCTTCCGATGGGCCTGCCGGCAATAAGACCGGCCGGGGATACCGCCCTTATCCCTATCGTGTCGTCCGCACGGGCGCTCGAACTCATCTGCAAAAAATGGGAACGGCTGGGGTACCGCCCCGACGCGGTCGTGCTCGAAGGACCTCTCGCAGGAGGACATCTCGGATTCAAGATCGACCAGATCGATCTCGAGTCGAACAAACTCGAAAATCTCTTTCCCCCCGTCAAGGACATGGCGATGAAGTACGGGGACATTCCGGTTATCGTAGCGGGAGGCATTTATACGCACGCGGATATCATGCGGTTTCTTAAGATGGGGGCCAACGGCGTCCAGATGGGGACCCGGTTCCTGGCGACCGAAGAGAGCAGCGCCACAGAGACATACAAGGACGCGGTCGTGGCGGCGAAGGACGAGGACATCATCGTTGCCCATAGGCCCGGCTCGCCCTGCGGCCTTCCCTTCCGGATCATCAAACAGTCTCCGATGTACGTCTCGTCGGTAAAGAGGCTTCGCCCCCCGAAATGCGACAAAGGGTACGTACTGCTCAAGGACGGGGAAGGCAAGTTTACGCGCTGCCCTGCAAAAGAGAGCAACGAAAACTGCTTCTGTATCTGCAACGGCCTGTTGAGCTCGGCGGGATACAATCCCGGCAAGGAAGAGCCGCTCTATACCGTCGGCACAAACGCCAGCAGAGTGGACGAGATCATCCCGGTCAAGAAGCTGATGGCGGAGCTCTCCGGAAAGGTGCTGGCCGCGGCTTCTTAGAGCCGTGGTGCAGAACACGGCATTCCCCCCTCGCCCCGTATTCCTTCGGCTTTTTTGCAGCCCCGCTTTCAAAGATGTAAGATAATACCGTAATGATAACGCTCGAAGACGTCAGCAAATCTTTTGGCGGTTTTCGCGCCGTCCAGGGGCTGTCGGTCTCGATTGAAGACGGAGAGATCTTCGGACTCGTGGGACCCAACGGGGCAGGTAAGACCACGACGCTGCGGATGATGACCGGCCTTCTCACCCCGGACAAGGGCCGGGTCATGCTGGGAGGCCACGACATGGCCAAAGAGCCGCTGGCTGCGAAGTCCATCCTCGGCTATATTCCCGACAGGGCCTTCCTTTATGAAAAACTTACCGCGCGCGAGTTTCTTGTCTTCACGGCCGCAATCTACGGCATTACGAAGAACACCGCCGTGCGGCGCGTGGAAGAACTGCTTCTCCTTCTGGGGATCGGTGACGTAGGCGACAGCCTGATCGAAAGCTTCTCCCAGGGGATGCGGCAGCGCCTCCTCTTCGCCTCGGCGCTTATCCACGAACCTCAGGTGCTTCTTATAGACGAGCCGTTTACCGGCCTCGATCCTTTCGGGGTGAAGACGCTGAAGGATATTATCACCGACCTCGGCGGCAGGGGCGTAAGCGTCTTTCTCGCCACCCACAGCCTTCACATCGCGGAGGAATTGTGCCACCGAATCGGCTTTATCAATAAGGGGACTCTCGCCGCGGTACGACAGAGGGACGAGATACGCCAAACCGAGGGCGGCCTCGAGGCGCTGTTCCTCAGGATAAGCGGATAGCCGGCGATGAGGGCCCCTCTGCTGGCACAGCCGATGCTGCTGGGCCTCCGGAATTCACTCACGGCGCCGGTGATACTGAGAAGGCTTCCTTTCGCCATAATCGGCGCCTTATTCTGGCTGGGGCTCTATCTGGCGACCTACCGTCTGCTCTCCTTCATCCGGGGCATAGAATTCATGGGGGAGCTCTTCTCCGAAAGGCTCTTTTCGATGACCTTCTTCAGCCTGACAGGCTTCCTCGTATTGAGCAACGTGATTACGGCGATATCGGCATTCTATCTCTCCAGGGACCTTCCGTTCCTCTTCTCTAAGCCGGTCCCGACGGGAGCAATCGTGCGTATCAAGACCGTCGAAACGGGGCTTGACACGTCGTGGATGGTGATCACTTTTCTCGCTCCGGTTTTTGTCGCATACGGCGCGAGCTACGGCGCCCCGGCGATTTACTACGCCGCCTCCCTGGCTGCAATCCTTCTCTTCCTTGCTCTCACCACCGGCGCCGGCGTACTCATCGCGCATCTCCTCACCGCCATGTTCCCCGCCAGGAGATCGAGAGACGTAATGCTGGGGGCTATTACACTGCTTTTTCTCGCCTTCTATTTCATAATTAAATCGGCGCTCCCCCCCGACCTGAGCGCCCCTGACGCGGTGTTGCAGTCGTTTACGAGATTTTCGCCCGACTCCCCCTTCCTTCCGGACTACTGGATCACCAGGACCCTTTTCCCGCTGTTGAAAGGCGGCCGCCCGGATCTCCTGTACGGAATTGTCCTCTTCAGCAACGCCTGTTTTTCCCTCCTGCTCTCCTCGACCTTCGGAAGGATGGTGTACCGCAGGAATATCGAAAAGATCTTGCCTGGGGAAAAGACTCCGGGGAAAGGATTGACGGCCGGCATATTTCCGTCGGTTGATTCGTCCTTCCTTTACAAAGATGGTATTACGTTTTTCAGGGACACGGGGCAGTGGTCCCAGATATTCGTGATCCTTGCGCTCGTCGCGGTATACCTTTACAATTTCAAATCGATCCCGCTCGATGCGCTGCTGGGGCTCTCGCCGTTCGCCGTGCAGATTATGGTCGGCATCAACCTCCTCATGGCGGGGCTGGTGCTCTCGGCGGTGGCGGCGCGGTTTCTCTATACGGCGGTGAGTCTCGAGGGGAGGGCCTTCTGGATCGTCAAGTCTTCTCCGGTCGACGTGAGAAGGATGCTCTGGCTGAAATTCCTTTCCGGCTTCCCCCCTGTTGCGGCTCTGATCATCTCTCTCGTCGCCATGACGAACTATGCGATGCATGTGCAGGGGGCGTTGATGGTCCTGTCGGCCTTGACGGGGCTTCTACTGTCGGCCACGGTATGCGGCCTCGCCACCGGACTCGGCGCGGCGTATCCGAAGTTCAGGCACGATAATATCGCCTCCGTTTCGGTAAGCATCGGGGCGATGGTCTTCATGGTGATCGCGTTCGGAGTAGTAGCAGCCACGATCGCCGCCGAGTCGTGGATCTTTTATCTTCATGCAGTCAGACCGGGAGGTTCGCACGCCTCTCAGGTCGTCCTTTTGTTGCTCGCACTCGCGGCGGTTCACGCTGCAGCGTTCTATCTGCCGATGAGAATAGGGGCCGAAAGGCTCTGCCGGGATGCAGACACATTGGGATTATAATGACTTATATGCTTTTGACTTTATTGCCTTTTTTGCTTTTTCCCGCGTGCGGTTTCAAAGGGATTTATTTCGGCAGAACTTTTCCCCGGAAACTACACGTTCTTGTTGACAGAGCCCCCGATTATCTGGTAAGGTTAATCAGGTAGATAGATGATCCCTCCAAAATAATTTATCTACCACCCTCCATAGATAGGCCGGTTATCCCCGATCCCCAGCCGGCCTATCACTTTACTCTCTCCCCAAAGCGCAGGCAGTCGCGCATCGGTTGTTTCCCTGTTCCCCCTACTCTATCCCGATCCTGTCCAGGATTTCGTACAGTGCCGTAACGGCGGGCGAGTCGGCGGGAAGGCCGGTGATCCCTTTCCCCTGCAGATCGAACTCGAAGATATTCCTGTCTTGCGGGACAAGCCCCGCAATGGCAAGGCCCTCTTCCTCCGCCAGTTTCCTTAACTCCCGACCCTCGTCACCAGAGACGCGGTTGATAATGAGCGCGTGCTTGGCGACATCCAGATCGAGTTCCTTCACAAGTCCGTCGATCCTCTTTGCGGTCCGCACTCCCCTTACCGTCGGATCGCTCACAATCAGCAAGAGATTGACCTTGTGAGTCGTTCGCCTGCTCAGGTGTTCCATACCGGCCTCGTTGTCGATTACGACGTAGGAATAGGTCTCCGACAGCTTGTCGGTATATTTTCTGATGATATTGTTCGCGGCACAATAACAACCGGGACCTTCGGGCCTTCCCATCACGATAAGGTCGAAGCCCCTTGCCTCGATAATCGACTGCTGCACCTGGTAGTCGAAAAGCTGCTCCATCGACATTCCTCCGGGCCGCTCGCTTCCGCTCCGTATCGTCTGGAGGGACTCCTCCCTGAGGTGGCCGATCGTGGCATGCACATCCACCCCGAGCGCCTCGTTAAGACACGCATTGCTGTCGGCGTCGACCGCAAGGACCGGCTTCCTCCTCTTTTCGATCAGATACTTCACCGTGAGCGCCGCTATGCTCGTCTTTCCCGTGCCGCCCTTCCCAGCCAATGCTACGATGTATGCCATGGAGAATACTCCTTTTTCGTTATTTATATAATTATATCCCATTCCTCCTATCGAAGAGGACCCTGCGTCCCGTCCCCTACCATAACTCCCCTTCCCCCCCCTTACTCTAATAGGGGGCGCCAAAGGTCGGCGGCGTGAGACTCACTGGCGGCTTCACTTGCAAAGTTCTCCGATTTTCAGTAATATTTGGCATGCAAAACTTACTGAAGGGTCTCGTTCAGAAGAATTCCACCAAGATCGTGCTCGTCGTCCTCGACGGCCTCGGCGGCCTGCCGGTCAACGGCAAAACCGAACTCGAGGCGGCCAAAACACCGAACCTCGATGCGCTGGCGCGCGACGGCGCCTGCGGCCTTCACGTGCCGGTCGCGTACGGCATCACGCCGGGGAGCGGGCCAGGCCATTTCTCGCTCTTCGGATACAGCCCGATCGAATTTCAGATCGGCCGGGGGATCCTCGAGGCATTAGGCCTCGGCATGGACGTAAGGAAGACCGACATCTGTCTCCGCTGCAATTACGCCACGATCAAAGACGGACTCATTCAGGATCGTCGCGCAGGCAGGATACCCACCGAGCAGAGCAGTAAGATTACGGCAAGGCTGCAATCGGCCATAAGGAAGATCGATGATGCGGAGATACTCTTCGCGCCGGGCATGGAGCACCGGTTTGCAGTCATTTTCAGGTTTCCGGAGCCGCTGTCCTCCGATGCCGACGCGGTAAACGATACCGACCCCCAGAAGGAAGGGAAGGCGTCGCTTCAGCCCATGGCGGCGGCGCAGGCGGCGGAACGTGTCGCACGGGTGGCCGAGAAATTCGTAGCGGCTGTTGCCGCGGAGCTGAAAGAAGAAAAGCAGGCGAATTATCTGCTCCTCAGGGGCTTTTCGGTGATGCCTCATATCCCTTCGTTTGACGAGGTCTACGGACTGAACGCGGTGGCGATCGCAAATTATCCGATGTACGGCGGCCTCGCCAAGCTCGTCGGCATGAAGACGCCGCATGTGCCCGGAGGCGTGCCGGAGGAAATCGCCTTTCTGAAGGCCAACTACTCCTCGCATGATTTCTTCTTCGTCCATGTCAAGAAGGTCGACTCTTATGGCGAAGACGGCAACTTTGAGGGAAAATGCTCCCGGATCGAAGAGTTCGACGCCCTGCTCCCCCGGATACTCGCGCTTAACCCCGATGTGCTTGTGATAACCGGCGACCACTCCACACCCGCACTGATGATGGGCCACAGTTGGCACCCCGTTCCTGTTGTTGTCAAGTCCCCTTATGTGCTCGGAGGCCTTTGCTCGGGATTTTCCGAGAGGGAATGCACGAAGGGTGAGCTTGGAATATTCCCGACGGTAAACCTCATGCCCCTCGCTCTGGCCAACGCCGGCAGACTGAAGAAGTTCGGGGCGTAGATCACAAGGGCTTGCATCGGCGTCCCTTCTGTCCCGTTTCCTGCCGCCATGCCGACAACGGAACTTTCCCTTCCCGCAGCAAATTAATTGTGAGACCGTTCCCAATTGTCGTATCATAAAAGGATGGCTGAAGAACATAGTGGTAAAACCACACTGATTGATACGCATTGCCACCTGGACATGCCGCAGTTCGACGATGACCGGGAGGAGGTTATCGCCCGTGCCCGCGACGCAGGGTTCGAGGCGCTGATCACGGTCGGCTCCGACCTCGCCGGCAGCAAAAAGGCATTGGATCTGGCGGCCCGTCACGACTTCATCTACGCCGCGGTCGGGGTCCATCCCCATGACGCAAAGGATTTCTCCGACGAGACCTGTCATGATCTCGCCGCGTGGGCAAAGGACCCGAAGGTCGTCGCGATAGGAGAGACAGGGCTGGATTACCATTACGACCACTCGCCGCGGGACGTCCAGAGAGAGGTCTTCAGAAAACAGCTGCTCATCGCAAAAGAGACGGGGCTTCCCGTAATCGTTCATAGCAGGGAGGCAACCGACGACACCATGGCTATCCTTGCGGAGTCGGGCATCTCGAAGGGCGTACTGCATTGCTTCTCCGGCGATCTGAAAACGGCCGGCAGGGCGATCGAAAGGGGCCTGTTCATATCGTTGGCAGGTCCGGTGACCTTCAGGAAATCTTCCCTCCTGCGCGAGGTTGCGAAATTTGTCCCGGACGATTATCTTCTCATCGAGACCGATGCGCCCTATCTCACTCCGGAGCCCCGCAGGGGCAAGCGGAACGAGCCCGTCTTTCTGGCAGAGACGGCGAGGTTTGTCGCAGGGCTGCGGGAAATCAGTTTCGAGGACGCCGCACGAATCACGACGCTGAACGCGAAAAGGCTCTTCGGGATCGGCAGCATTCCGGACCAGGCGGAGATCACCTATCAGATCCGGGACAGTCTCTATCTGAACATCACGAACCGCTGCAGCAATGCATGCTCGTTCTGCGTGAAATTCCGTTCCGATTTCGTCAAGGGACACAGGCTGAAACTCTCCCATGAGCCGACGGAAGAAGAAATCATGCGCGAAATAGGCGATCCCGCCCGCTTTCGTGAAGTCGTTTTCTGCGGGTATGGCGAGCCTCTGCAGCGGCTCGAGGCGGTGAAACATATCGCACGCAGGGTGAAGGACCGCGGGGGAAGAGTGAGGATTAATACGAACGGACAGGCGAATCTCATCCACAACCGGGACATCCTTCCCGAGTTAAGCGGGATTGTCGACCGGATCTCTGTCAGTCTGGACGCCCAGGACGAAGAGACCTACGACAGAATCTGCAGGCCGGCGTATAAGAACGCCTATGCCGGGGTCCTGCGCTTCATCGCCGGCGCGAAGGAATACATCCCGGACGTGCAGGTAACGGTGGTGAAAATGGAAGGCGTCGACGTCGAAAAATGCGGCAGGATCGCGGCGGAACTCGGGGTGGCCTTCAGAATACGGACACTCGACGCTGTGGGGTGAAATCCTTCACCCACTTCAGAAAGGCCTCGACGACGCGGGGATCGAACTGCGTGCCGGTGCATCTGCTGATCTCCTGAATCGCGGCCTCCTTGCTCTTCATCCTGCGGTAAGGTCTGTCGGACGTCATCGCGTCGAAGGCGTCGGCGACCGCAAGGATACGCGCCATAAGCGGTATCTCCTCCCGCTTGAGTCCGAAGATGCCCTTCCGTCCGTCCCAGTGCTCGTGGTGATATTTGACGCTCTCGATGATATCCTTGAACTGTTTCAACTCCACGAGTATCTCGGCGCCGAGGGCGGGGTGGCGTTTGATCTCGGCCCATTCCTCCGCCTCGAGCTTGCCGTTTTTGTTCAGGATCTCCTTCGGCGTCGCAATCTTGCCGATGTCGTGAAGGAGCGCGCAGATCTTCAGCTTCTCCACCACTTCGTTCTCGAGTCCCATGACCCTTCCGATGCCGATGGAATAGTCCGTAACGCGCTCGGTATGCCCGGCCGTCCAGCATGAGGAGGCCTCCAGGGCCTTCACGAGAGACCGTATCGCGCCGAGCAGAAGCGATTCCAGCTCGCCGTACAGCATCGCGTTCTCTATCGCAAGGCCTGCCTGCGCAGCAATCGCCGACAGGAGCTTCGAATCGTTCGAGTAGAACTCCTCCTCGCCCTCCTTGTCCGCGACCACAATCGCCCCGATCACCTTCACCTTGCCGATGAGCGGGCAGACCATCAGAGACGTGAGCTTCGGAAGCAGATCCTTATGCTCTGTCTCGGCGAGCCTGCAGAAGGCCGATGTCTTCCTGGACTCTATCGACTTCCAGATGACGTCCGAGCTTTTGTCGAACACGCGCCCGGCGTCCCAGTCCCCCTTGCTCGCCTTGGTGTAAAGTTTTTCGCCCTTCTCGTCGAGAAAAAGTACCGCCGCCGTGCGCACACCGATCGTGTTGATCGCCTCGTTGGCGATCCTCATGGCGATCTCATCGATGCTGAGAAACGAGAAGACCTCCGATATGCGATACAGGAGGGAGAGCTCCTCGTAGGCATTGCTCAGTTCCTCGACGGTTAAGACAAGATCCTGGTCATGGGGTGTCAACTCCCATTACCTCCTCTACCATCTGAAGCAGCGCTTTCGGGCTGAAGGGCTTCGTGATATACCGGGCGACGCCGCTTCGCAACCCCAGCTGCTCATCGGAGTCCTGCCCCTTGGCGGTGAGCATAAACACGGGTATGCCCGCCATTTCGGAGTCATGTTTGAGAATCTTGCAGAGTTCTATCCCGCTCAGCTCCGGCATCATCCAGTCCAGAATAATCAGGCCCGGTTTTTCCTTCCTGATGACACTGAGAGCATCCACGCTGGACCTGAGCGTCACGACGTCGAAGCCCGCCTTCCTGAGCTTGTCTTCGATCATCATGAGGATGAACGGCTCGTCATCTATCACAACAATTTTTTTCATATCACCTCCCGGCGGGGGAGCGTCACAATCACCTGAGTGCCCTCACCCGGCTTGCTCCTGATATCCATAGTGCCGCCATGCATCTTGGCGATTTCCCGGCATAATGACAGCCCAAGCCCGGTCCCCTTTATCCTCTGCCCATGCCTGCCCCGGTAAAACCGTTCGGTAAGATGAGCCATATCCTCTGCCGAAATGCCCCATCCGTTGTCCGAGACGACGATCTCCACCCCTCCCTCCGCATCCTTCGCCGTCACCACAATCCTGCACCCTTCGTCTGAAAACATGAGCGAATTGTCGATGAGGTTCGTCAATAGCCGCGTGATCTGCTCCTCGTCGCCCACCAGATAGCTGACGCCGCCGGCGTCGCAGCTGATGATCGCCCCCTTCTTTTCCGCAAGGGATGAAAACGAGCGGGAGATTTCCGACAGGAGTTTCGGAACATCTATCTTCACCAGTCTCAGTATTTCCTTCCCGCTTTCTATCCGCGCGATGCTCAGGAGATCGGACACCATGCTCGAGAGGCGAAGGCCCTCACTCATGATGGTGGTCAGATACCTCCTGGCCTGCCGGTCGTCGATGTCCCCTTCGATAATCATCTCCGTCATCCCGACGATCGCGGAAAGCGGGGTCCTGAATTCATGGGAGACGGACCGTATGATTTCGGTCTTCATCCGGTCGATCTCCTTCTCCCTGCTGATGTCCCTCAGCAAATTCACGACGCCGGTCACGCTGCCACTGGCGTCACGGACCGGCGCCGAGCCGATCAGCACCGCGTTCCGTCCGCCTAATACGCCGGTAAGATACGTCTCTCGGCTGATCCCGCCACCCAGGAGAGCAGCCTCAAAGCACTCTCCCAGGGCAAGCCTGAAATCCGAGTTCTGCTCCGAAAACCTGAAGACGTCGCAGATCGGCATCCCAACCGCGACGGGAGCGCTGACCCCTGTCATTTTTTCAAAAGCCTTATTGACCGAAATAACCCTGCCGTTGACATCTAGTGTAATTATACCATCCGCAACGCTCTGAAGAATAGTATCGGAAAGCTCTTTTTCGGCAATGGCCCTCTGGTAGAAATCCGCCTTCTCGATCGACACCGCGAGGATGTTCGCAAGGATCTTGAGAAAGTGGAGCTCCTCCTCCTTGAACTCCCTGTTTCCCAGATAATAGAGGGAGTAGACGCCGACCGCCTTTTCTCCCATATGCATCGGGACGGCCATCGCCGACTGGTATTGGGAGTCCGCAATGGCGGACGCAAGATAAAACTTCGCCTCCGCCCCGATATTCGAAATGAGGGTCGGCACCCTTCTTTCGGTCGAATACCCCTCGATCGAACTCACCGTGTTGGCGTAGACGAGTTTTCCCTCCTCACCGCCCGCCGGCGAGGCTGCCTTGAGGATGAAGTTCCCTTCGCCGTCCCTTGCCAGCAGCCAGACGAAATCGGCCCCGAATATGTTCCTGATCAGCTCCAGGACCGGTCCCATGACGTCCTTCAACCCGATGGCGGAGCCGAGTCTCGTCGAGAGCGAAAGTATCTGGGCCTGCTCCTCCTCCCGGCGCTTCCGCTGGTCTTCGTAAAGTCCCCGCATCTTCTCGTAGAGCTTGATGTTTTCGAGCGCAATGCCGGTCATCTCTCCGACCGAATTTAGGATATTCTCTTCCTCCGAAGTGAAATAATGCGTTCTGAAGCTGAAGAGACAGAAGACGCCGATGACCCGCTCCTTGCCCCTGACCGGGATACAGCAATACCCCTTCATCCCCGAGTGCTTGACGAAAGAACGCTCGATCCGCTGGTCCTTCGACAGGTCTGACGTCGTCACCACCTGTCCCGTGACCGCGACTTTGCCGGGGATATCCTCCCCCAGCCGTATCCTGCCCATCATTTTCACGAACTCGTCCGATATCCCCCGGTGGTAGTGGCAGATCATCTCTTTCTTGGCCTCGTCGATAAAGAATATGCCCCCGCCGTCCATCCTCAGCATCTCGACCATTCTGTCGAGGACCTTACTGAATATTTCGTCGGCCCTCAGCGACTTGCTGAGTATTCCGGAGATGCTGTTGAGCGCAACCAGTTCACGGTTCTTGTTGAATATCTCCTCCTCGTGCCGCATGCGGTCGGTCACATCCCTGATCAGTTCTATCACGTGAAGCACGTTGCCGGATGCGTCCTTGATGGGGCTCGCCACGATTTCGTGAAATCTCTTCTCCCCGCCGGGCCCCATATGCTGATGGGTAGTCCGGTAGTTCTTGCCCGTGATGAAGACGGTCTGGGCCGGGCACTCCTGCCCCTCGGCCCAGCAGGGTCTGTTCGAATGATGGGCGACGGCGTGGCAGGGCTGGCCGATCACGTCACCGCCCGCGCTCATCACGGCGATCTTGTTCGCCCTGATGATCTTATAGTCCTTGTCGATGACATAGATCTGGTCCTCGATGCTGTCCATGATCGTTTCGACATACTCCTTGGCCCGGCGCAACTCGTTCCTGAGCTCTTTCTGCTCCCTGAAATCCTTGAAGATGCCGATCTTTCCGGCAATGCGGTCTCCGTCGAAAATAGGGGAGCCGCTGATCAGCACCGGGGTCTGGACGCCGTCCCGGGAAAGAATGCTGATCTCATAGATCGAGGCTATGCCCTTGTCTCTCTTTTCCTCGATCTGTCTGCGGATGACCTCAGCGTTCCCCTCGTCGAAAAAATCGTAGACCGAGGCGCCCAGGACCTCATCCCTCCCGTACCCGAACATCCGGCAAAACGCCGGGTTGATATCTACGATCCTGTTTTCCCTATCCACGACCCAGAGCGGATCGACCATCGCGTTGACGTAGGTGTCTTTCCGGCTCAACTCCCGCGTCTTTTCCCGCAGGGCGGCGGCCATCTCGTTGAACGCCTTCGTGACATCGCCGAGTTCGTCGCCCGAAACGACCGGCAGCCGTATGTCCAGGTTGCCGTCTTTCAGCAGCTGGGAACCCCGGCGCAGCCCCTTCAGGGAAATCAGCATGCTCCGTGAGAAGAAAATCGAAAGCATAAGCGCCAGAAGCAGTATGTAAAACACGAAGGGTACCACCTTTTCGAGCAGCTTGTCGGAAAACTCCCGATGTGCCTTCGCATAGTCCGCGTTGTCCGGCGGATGGGTCGACTCCTCCTCCGATATCATCTTATTGACCTGGTTCACCACGGTGAACGTCATCGGCACCACAATAAGGATCGCGAAGACAAGAAAGATGGCGATATGCTTATAAATAATCCTCGTTCTCACCATCAGAGGAGGCTCCTTATCAGATACATAATCAGGACGACGAGGCCCCACGAAAAGAAGATCACCCCGAGGGGGAGAAGACCCTGTTCGATCACGGAGTCGAAATCGACCGAAAAACCGATCGCCGCGAGCGCGGCGGAAAGGAAGAAATTACTCGTCCAACTGACGTAATGCCCTGCCAGTTCTAGCGCGGGGATCACGTTGACACCCACGGCCAGCAGAATAAAGACGACCACGAACCACGGTATCCTGACCTTCCTCTCCCGCTCACCGGAAAAAAAGATCGATGTCGTGACCAGAAAGAAAAGGAACGATATTCTGATCAGCTTGATATTTACCGAAGCGGCGAGACACTCGGGACTGACATTCAGGGCCGCCACTTTCACCTGGCCGAGCATCGGAAGCGTCGTGCCCGCAAGGAAGCTGAATTCGTCCTTCGTAAGTGAAAGAAGGTCGGCCAGGATAGGGTAGAAGATCATACCGGTAAGCCCGAGCATCATGACTGAGATTACGGAGATCGACGTGTCCTCCCTCCTGGCCCCGATCAGAGGTGAAACGACGGCGATCGCGGAGGCCCCGCAGACCGACAATCCCGACGCAAGCAGCACCGACACCTTCCTGTCGATATTAAATATCCTCGCAATGAGGAGCGTAGAGCCGAAGAGGACCGAAAATACCAGAAAAATGGAGAGCATTTCCCCCCAGCGCAATGCCCCCAGCGCCAGTTGGGAGCCATAGAGCGCGATGCCGAGAGGCAGAAAGACCTTCAGCGCCGACTCCGCCCCTTTTTCAAAATACTCCCTGCCTCCCATCATATTGCCGCAGAGTATGCCGACGATGATCGATATGACAAGGGCGTCAAAAGAGGCATGAAAGGTCGAGAGAAAATAGGAGAGCGCTGCGATAACGAGCACAACGCAAAATCCGGGAATGTGATCTCTCATCTTCATCTTTTCTCGGTATGTGGTACAGTGTACCACAAAACGCCGGCGGAGAGAGGCGCCGCGATGCCCCGCGCCTCGCTCCTTTCCACGGCTTCAGGAAAGACTCTGCAGGAAATCGACCACCCCCTGAATCGCCACCTCCCCCTCGGCCGAATCGGACAACCTCTTCCATTTGAGACTGCCCGCACGAAGCTCGTCGTCGCCGGCGATGAAGACGTACTGCGCGTTGAGCCTGTCCGCCCTTCTCATCTGGCTCTTAAGGGAAGACCCGGCATCGCCGAGCTCCACCCACAGCCCTTTTTCCCTCACCCTGTCGGCGATAAGGACACCCTCGATGCCCGCCTGTTTCCCGAGCATCGCCAGAAAGGCCAGCGGCCTGGGAAGATCGTACTGAACCGCCGCCTTCAGCAGTTCCACGACTCTTTCCATTCCTATCGCAAAGCCCACGGCAGGTGTCTCAGGGCCGCCGAATTCTTTTACCAGGCGGTCATACCTTCCGCCGGCAGCCACGGCGTTCTGGGCGCCGAGGTTCTCGCTCGTCACCTCGAAGGTCGTGCGGGTGTAATAATCGAGCCCCCTCACCATCTCGGGGTTAACCGAATGGGGGATGCCCAGTTTTTCGAGGAGGAGAAGGAGGTGCTCGAAATGTACCCGGCAATCCTCGCACAGATGATCGGTGACCCTCGGCGCTCCCTTTCTCGCCTCCCTGCAGCCCTCCACCTTGCAGTCGAGAATCCGGAGCGGGTTCTGGCCGTATCGCCTCCGGCAGTCGGCGCAGAGGTCGTCTATCTTTTCCGCAAAAAAAGCGACCAGCGAGTCCTTGAACGCAGGCCTGCAGTTTTCGCACCCGATCGAGTTCACCTGAAACTTCAGATTGGGAAGGCCGACACCCGAAAGAAAGTGTCTGAGCATGGAGAGCATCTCGGCGTCGGCCGCCGGATGCGGAGAGCCGAAGCACTCCGCGCCGATCTGATAGAACTGCCTGAACCTTCCTGACTGGGGCCTTTCGTATCTGAACATCGGCCCCGCATAATAGAATTTCTGGGGCGGGGGCATATTATAGAGGTGGTTTTCGACGTAGCACCTGACCACCGGCGCCGTCCCTTCGGGCCTCAGGGTGATGCTCCGGCCGCCCTTGTCCTCGAAGGTATACATCTCCTTTTCCACGATATCGGTATTCTCGCCTATGCTCCGCGTAAAGACACCCGTGGCCTCAACAATCGGCGGCCGAATCTCCCGGAACCCGAAGGCGGAAAATACTTCACGGGCCTTTCTCTCGACAGACTGCCAGACATGAATGTCCGGCGGCATGATATCCTTCATGCCCTTCAACGCCTGATATCGGCCAGAGCTCACTCTTCGGCCTCTGCCCTGTTTTCGCTTTCCCTGAACGTGTCGTGCTCGAGCATCCTTACGTGACTTTCGATAAGCCTCTTCAGCTCCTCCTTGAAATGGCGGCGTATCCCCTTCAGGTCGACGATGTCTTCATGGATCTTTATCACCTTTTCCTGCGCCTCCCTGATGGTGTTGTCCGCCCTCAGTTCCGCCTCCTTAATCAGCAGTTCCGCCTCCTTCCGGGCGTTCGTCTTGTAGTCCTCGACCATCTGCTGGGTGGTCATAAGGGTCTCGCGCATCGTCGCTTCCATATCTTTGTATTCCTTGATATGACTCTCCGCCCTCTGCACGTTCTCTTTCAGCGAAGCATTCTCCCGGAGGAGTTCTTCCATCTCCTCCCGCACCACCTCCAGAAACGCATATACCTCCTCGACGTCGAACCCCCTGAACTTCATCGGGAACTGCTTCTGCTGTATGTCCAGCGGCGTGATCCTCATTGCTCATCCTCCTCCAAGACTGATTCCTATTTTTATAAGAGACCGCACCAGAAATGACTGCACGAATATAATAGCAAGAATGACGATGATTGGAGAAATATCGATCGGCCCCAACCGGTAGCCGATGATCCTTCTGACAGGCCGGAAGACTGGCTCGGTCACATTATAGAGAAACCTGACGATCGGGTTATACGGATCGGGGCTTACCCAGCTGATCAGCGCGGCGACGATCACGACCCATTTGTAGATCTCGAGCAGCATGTCGATTATCTTTGCCATAGCAATGACGAAATCGCCGAAGACAAACATCAGCCCCTCCTCCCCAGTTCTTCCCCCCTCTGTTTCGCCGCCAGAAGCGCCCTGCCCGCAATCTCCCGAAGGGACATCTCCTCGAAGACCTTCAGTCCGGCCTCGGTGGTCCCCCCCGGGGAGGTCACCATCACCCTCAACTTCTCCGGCGGCATGCCCGTATCCAGAAGCCTGGCCGTCCCGAGCAGCGTCTGGACGACGAGCACGGACGCATCTGCCTGCGAAAGTCCCAGCTTTACCCCCGCCTCGATCATCGCCTCGGCAAACAGCGCAAAGAAGGCCGGTCCGCTGCCGGAGACCGCTGTTACCGCATCCATCATCTTTTCCGGCAGGACAAGCACCCTCCCGACGGACATGAGGATCGTCTTCACCGTGTCGAGCCCGGGCCCGTAAAAACAGCCGCACAGCGACATGACCGACATGCCTTCCTGTACCAGCGCCGGGGTATTCGGCATCACCCGTATCAGCCGCTCGGTCTTCAATCTGGAGCCGAGATAATCAAGCGTAATCCCGGCGGCTATCGAAACGACAGTCTTTTCTTCGTCAATCGCCGGGGCGATCTCCTCGAGCACCGCACCCATGCTCTGCGGCTTTACCGCCAGGATAAGGATATCGCTTGCCGAGACCACCTCCAGGTTGGAAGGAGTCGCCGATACCCCGTAGGCCGCGCCAAGTTCCTGCCTCCGGTCCTCCCTCGGCTCGGAGACCATTATGTCCTTCATCCCCTTTGCCGTCATGCCTTTTATCATCGCCTCCGCCATGTTCCCGCCGCCTATGAACCCGATCATGCCTGCTCCTTTCCGCGCTCTCCGAAAATCGCCGTTCCCACCCTCACCATCGTCGCGCCTTCTTCCACCGCAACCTCGAAATCGTGCGACATCCCCATCGAAAGTTCGGGAAGAGAAAACCCTTTCGTCTCCGCGCGGTCCCTGATCTCTCTCAATTCCCTGAAGTAACCCCTGACCTCTCCGGGGTCTTCGAAATAGGGCGGTATCGTCATCACCCCTTCCACCTTCAGGTTTTTCATTATTCCCACCAGACGGAGGAGCTCATACACATTTTCCTTTTCTATCCCATACTTGCTTTCCTCGTCTGAAAGTTTTACTTGAATCAAAATCCTCTGCACTTTATTGATCTTGCCGGCCGACTTGTCCAGAGCTTCCGCAAGCTCCTCCGAATCGACCGAATGTATCAGGTCGAAGAGCTCTACCGCCATCTTCGTCTTGTTTTTCTGGAGGTGTCCGATCAGGTGCCATCGCGGCCTGTACCCCCTCAGGGTCTTCACCCCCTGAGGCGCGGCGAGCATGCCTCTTATCTCCTCCAGTTTTTCCCGGAATTCCTGCACCCTGCTCTCTCCGAAGTCCCTCTGCCCTATTTCGAGCGCGCTTACCACGGCATCAGCCGCCACCTTCTTGGTAACCGCTATGAGCCTGACCTCGTTGGGCTCCCTCCCTGCCCTCATGGCAGAGTGGGAGATCCTCCGGTAAATGGTCTTGATATTTTCAGAAAGACGCTGTTCCATTGGTTCTTTCAGAGAGTATTATACTATTATCTCCATCAAGAAACTTCAATAAATTGAGAGAGATCCGCCGTCCCGGAATCGGCCGGCTGTCACCCGCAAACCGCCTCCCGGTACTCATCCCAGAGCCTCTCCTTCGGCACGCCGGCATCGATAAAATCCCAGGGAAGGATCTCGTCCCTGTCCTTCTGCCTGAAAAGAAAAAAGGCAGGGTCGCTGCCACCGGGGGTCTTCTTCAGGGAAAACTCGCCGCCGTCCGCAAGAAACTCCGCCAGGGATGAAAGGCGCCTGTCGCCGACCGCAAACATCCCCTGAAGATAGGCATATTTCAGGACATCGTGAAAGACCCTCACCCCTTTTACCCGCGAGAGCCCCTTTTTCAGGTGAGCAAGTCTCTCTTTAACCTCCTTCCGCCCCCCCATCGGGTGCCACTGAAAGGGAGTAAAAGGCTTCGGCACGAAGGTGCTCACACTGAGGGTAATAAACCCTGCCGCGGTATTTCCGCGGACCTTCTTCACGAGGGCTATGATCCCGTCGACGTCCTCGATCGTCTCGGTCGGAAGGCCAATCATGAAGTAGAGCCGGAGGGTCTCGATACCTCCGTCAAGGATAATCCGCGCCGTCTCCAGGATGTCCTCTTCGGATATCCTTTTGTTGATCACATTTCTGAGCCTCTGGGTGCCGGCCTCGGGCGCGATCGAAACGCTTTTATGGCCCTTCATCAGGCCAACGATGCGGCCGCTGCGCGGACTTGCCCTCAGGGAAGTGATCGAATAATCGACCCCCTCGATCGAAAGCACTTCCTCCACCCCCGGATAATCCGACAGGGAAGGACCTATGAGGCCGACCCTTCTCGTCTTCGCCAGCGCCTCCCGGATCTCGCTTCCGAGTTCAGCCCGATCCTTCCGCCGAACGGGCTTATATATGCGCCCCGCCACGCAGAACCTGCACGACCAGACGCATCCCCGCATAGTCTCCAGCAGATACATGTCGGAGAACTCGGCCTCGGGCGTCATGATGAGAGGTTTCATCGGGGCCAGCGAGAGGTTCGGGACCGTCCTCTTCCTGACAACCGCAGGCGCCGGGGGCGAAGCGTTTCTCGATATTATGCCCCCTTCGTCTCCAGAATAAGACACCTGATAGAAGCGGGGCACGTAAACACCGCCGAGTTTCGTCGAGTTGCCGAACAGCTCCTCCTTCGACGAGGAAGCCCTGAAAACATCGAGAAACTCCGGGAGCATCTCTTCGGCCTCGCCGACAAAGCAGATATCGACAAAGTCGGCCAGGGGTTCGGGATTATAGAATGCGCATACGCCGCCCATAATCACGACCGGATTGCCGGGTCTTCTCTCCGAAGACCGCACCGGGATCCTGGCAAGCCGGAGGAGCTTTACCACGTTGGGATAATCATTTTCGAACGAGACCGAAAATGCCACGATATCGAACCTGCCGAGGGGCCTCTTCGATTCCAGCGTGAATATCTCGGCGCCGGTCCTTTCGTACTCCTCCCACTCTTCCCTGTCGGGCAGAAAGGCCCTTTCGCATACGACGTCCTCCCTGGAATTCAACAGCCCGTAGATGCCCTGAAACCCGAGATTCGACATCCCGAGCCGGTAGGAGTTGGGATAGACGAGGGCGATAGTGATCTTTCCGCCCGGGTCCTTGAAGACCGTCCCCTTTTCCTGCTGAAGGAGATATTCCGCCCTGTCGAGAAGTTTCTTGCTCATGTCGAAAAACTCTGTGAGTATTATACCCTTTCCTTCCCGCCCAAACCGTGCACTATCGCATCCGTCATATCGAAGGAGGGCAGTCACGCAGAGAAGTAAGATTTTCAATTGTCGCGGTCGCGTGTTAATATTTCTGATGCAGATCGTCGCGCAAAACAGAAAGGCCTTTCATGACTATTCGATAGAAGAGACGGTAGAGGCCGGCATAATCCTCACCGGCACCGAGGTCAAATCTCTCCGGGACGGAAAGGCAAACCTCAAGGACAGCTATGTCCTCGTCAAAGGCCCGGAGGTCTTCCTCCTTAACTGCCATATAAGCCCTTATACCCACGGGAATATTATGAACCACGACCCGGTGAGGACCCGCAAACTGCTTCTCCATAAGAAGGAGATCGCGCGCCTCCTTGGCAAGACGATCCAGAAGGGATACTCGCTCATCCCTCTGAAGATCTACTTCAAGGGCTCCCACGCCAAGGTCGAGATAGGCCTTGCGAGGGGGAAGAAGATGTACGAAAAGCGTGAATCGATCAAAAAACGCGAAGCCGGCCGTGAGATAGAGCGGGCGATGAAAAGCCGCTGATTATGGTAAAATATATATGAAAGGGGGCGATTGGGCTCGACGGGGGTTATGAGGCTCACGTGGCGTGTCGTGGCTCCATCACCACGTAAAAAGATGGAAACAAACACAAAAGCCAACAACGAACTGGCACTCGCTGCTTAACTAAGCGGCACGTCCCTCCGGGGTCGCCTGCGTCCCGGAGTAAGGCGTCGATCAGCAGGCTGGCCAAAGGGTGCGCTCCCGGCCCTGAGGCGAGATAAAGGGAGATGGGGTTTCGGGAAGCCTGACTGCCGGCGTCCCGGGGCCTGACGATGAAAAGACAGCCTACACACGTAGAAGCATGAGTGTAGTACCTTCGGACCCGGGTTCGATTCCCGGCGCCTCCACCAACCTTTTCTTTTGTTTTTTTTGCCTTAACACCATTAGAAGCCTATCCGCCATCTATCCGGAGGGCTACTGCTAAAAAGAAAGGGCGGGGCCTATGCCCCGCCCTTGCACGACCTGTTGCAATATTGCCCCTACGGCTTTATTGTTACGTAAATATATCCACCCTGTCTGTATATCAGGAGCAGGACGCTGTCCTTTGGCCCGATCTTGGAGGCAAGCTTCTCGTAGTCCTTCACCCCCCTGACCTCTTTTCTGTCGATTTCCAAGATCACGTCGTTCTTTGCGAGCACCCCGCCCGCCGGACTCGTCTCACTCAGGTCCGTCACGACTACACCCTTCACATTGTGGGGCAGACCGAGTGAATCCCTTTCTCCCGCTGTGATATCCTGCACGGAAACCCCCATAAGGGCATTCTCATGCTCGACAGCCTTCGCAACCTTCGCCTCCGGCATCTCCCCGACCTTCACCGTGAGCGAGACGTCCTTCCCGTCCCGGATGACCTTCACCGCAACCTCTTTGCCGGGACCGGTGTTGGCGGCCATATTCCTGAGAGAGGCGGTGGTGTCGACCTTCTCGCCGTCATACTCCACGATGAGGTCTTCGCGCTTCAGGCCCGCCTTTTCCGCGGGGCTTTCCTTCATTACGTCCGTCACGAGGGCACCGTGATCCTGCGAAAGGCCAAGTGACTTGGCAAGGTCGGGGGTGACGTCCTGAATCGAGATCCCGAGCCATCCGCGGACGACCTTCCCGTATTTGATGATGCTCTGGGCAACCGTGTTTGCCATATCGGAAGGTATGGCGAAGCCTATCCCCATATAGCCGCCGCTCGTAGAAAAAATCGCGGTATTGACGCCGACCAGATCGCCGTCGGTATTGACGAGCGCACCGCCTGAATTGCCCGGATTGATCGCCGCGTCGGTCTGGATAAAGTCCTCGTACGCCGAGATCCCCACGTTCGACCTTCCCGTCGCGCTCACGATGCCCATGGTGATCGTCTGGTTCAGCCCAAACGGATTGCCGATGGCGATCACCACGTCGCCCCGCTTCAGGGAGCGGGACTCGCCCATCTTGATCGCCGGCAGATCTTTCGCATCGATCTTCACCACCGCGATGTCCGTCTTCGGGTCCGCCCCGATGACCTTGCCCTTGAATTCACGCTTGTCGTAAAGGATCACCTTTATCTCGTCGGCGTTCTTGATCACGTGGTTGTTCGTCAGGATGTAGCCGTCCTGAGAAACGATCACGCCCGAGCCGAGCGCGGCCTGCTTGAATTTTCTCGGGTGTGCCTGCTGCTCCCCAAAAAACCTTTTGAACATCGGATCGTTAAAGAAGTCCCCGAAAGGGTTCCCCTGCATCGTAACGGTCGTCGTCGTCGATATGTTGACGACGGACGGCCTCGCGACTTCCGCCACTTCCGAAAGGGCCTGGCTCATCTTGCCGAGGAAGTCACGGGACGCCGGCGAAACCGCCGATGTCTGCGCCCAGGCGGACCGCTGACCTCCGACATACATCAATAGGATAAAGGTGGCGGCCAGTGCCGATGCGCGTGCGATTGTTGTGACGACTTTTTTGCTTTCTGCAAACATGCGATAACCTCCTGATGTTTAAGATGAATGCGCGGCGTAAAATTCCCGGATTAGCCGCGCGAGAACTCCGGTTGTACGGCTTCTCCCTTATATTATAAAACCCTATCACAGAAATGGGCATCCTTCAACACACACGGACATTGACTTCCCGCAGGAAGGCGTCCATAATGAAACGACTTATGGTGATCGCAAAAATACCGACGAGACTCAGGAAGGGTGACCTTGCCCTCAGACCGTTACGGATATGGGACGGACCTTTCCTCGCCCGGATGATGTCGCAGGAGGATATCCTCCGGTCCTGCGGAACGGAAGGACGGCCGGGGACTTCCTGGTTCGCCCTTTACCGCCGTCTGCGCTCGTTTTTCTTCCTCTCGTACTGTATCGAATACGCCTCCGAAAAGGTGGGGCTGGCAGGTCTTTACAACCTTCAGCCCGACAAGTCCGCGGAGATGTCGCTCGTGATATCCAAGGCCTCCTGCCGCCGCATCGGCCTCGGGACGAAGGTCTTCCGTCTTCTCGCCGACGGGCTCGAAGGCGCCCCTTTTCTGGAGAGGGTAGTCGTTTCGGTCAGAACGGATAATGTGGCGGCACAGTCGTTCTGGACAAAACTCGGCTTTCACGAGGTCCGATGCCTCCGGGACACCCGGCAGATGACGCTGCCCCTCCGCAAATGCGCGGCTGCATCCGCAGACCGTTTTCCGGGGGGCAAGCCCTGATCCCGCTGAGCGACATCGACAGGCGCCCCTTCCGGTTCCCTCTCGTCACCGCACTTATCATCGGGGCAAATGTCGTCATGTTCTTCCTCGAGCTCACGCAAGGCCAGGACTTTATCCTCCGATGGGCCGTTATCCCTGCGGAAATATCCGGCGGTCATAAACTCGTCACCATCTTCAGCGCCATGTTCATGCACGGCGGCTGGCTGCATATCATCGGCAATATGGTCTACTTCTGGGCGTTTGGTCCCGAGATAGAGGACGCCATGGGCCGCATCCGCTACCCGATCTTTTATCTGGGCGGCGGCCTCGCCGCAACGATCGCGCAGGTGATGATGAACCCCTTGTCCGACGTACCGAATCTCGGAGCGAGCGGCGCGATCGCCGCGGTGATGGGCGCGTTTCTCGTCACCTTCCCGAGGGACAGAATAAAGACGGTCGTCTTTATAGGCTTCTTTTTCACGATCACGTTCATACCCGCGCTGGTCCTCGTCGTCTTCTGGTTCGTCCTGCAGCTGCTGAGCGAGATCGGGAGCATCATGCAGCGCAATTCCGACGGCGTTGCCCATATGGCGCATATCGGCGGCATGCTCTTCGGAGTTATCGCCGCGCGTCTGTTCGAGCTTCGAAGGGGAGCCGGGCGGGGTTGACAGCGGACAGCGGGTCCGAATTCGTTTTCACCGTTGCGCCGGAATACGCCGGCCAGAGGCTGGACCTTCTCGCCTCGTCATTGTCGGGGATAACGCGTTCGCAGGTGCATCATCTCATCGAAGAGGGCCTTCTCAGGGTAAGCGGGTCGCCGGTAAAGCCGAACTACCGGACAAAGGCGGGAGACGTCATCACGATCTCCGTCCCGGAATCCGAGGAGACCCTCGTTCCGGAAGACCTGCCCGTTACCGTTCTCTACCAGGACGATTTCGTAATCGTGCTGGACAAGCCGGCCGGCATGGTCGTCTATCCGGCGGCAGGCCATGCCCGCGGCACGCTCATGAACGCCGTGGCGTATGCCGGCACAAAACTCGCCACGGTCGGCGGTCCCCTGAGACCCGGGGTCGTCCACCGTCTGGATAAGGACACGTCGGGCGTCATGGTCGTCGCTTTGGACGATTCTGCCTATTACGATCTCGTGGAACAGTTTCGGCAACGGACTATCAACAGGAGATACGTCGCCCTCGTCTACGGCAATCTCAGAGACGACCGGGGAGAGATTTCCCTCAGGATCGGCAGATCGGAATCGGACAGGAAAAAAATGTCCACCCGGGTGAAGCGCGGCAAGGAAGCGGTCACCACATGGACCGCCCTCGAACGATTCGGTGCCGCGACATTGATCGAGGCGAGACTCGGCACCGGCAGGACGCATCAGATCAGGGTCCATTTCGCCTCGAGCGGGCACCCCGTTCTGGGAGACATCACCTACGGCAGAAAGACGGAGATCGCGATTCTGCAAAAGAGGATCGTATTCCCCCGCCAGATGCTCCATGCGGAGCTGCTCGGCTTCATCCATCCCTCAACGGGAGAGCATGTCGAATTCCGGAGCGGGCTCCCTTCCGACATGACTGCGGCGATCGAAACGCTGAGAGCCGTAAGTCAGGGCTAGAGGATGAGGTCGGGGAACCGCCCGATGTCCTCAACACAGTCCACGTCGGACAGGGTCTCCAGCGTGCCATAGCGCAGCCCGAGCCGTTCGACGGCCCGCACAGTTTCCTTAAAGACCCCCTCCGCCGACCAGGGGATGTCGTGAAAGAGCGCAGAATGGACCGTCGTCATTCCGATGAGATAATACCCTCCGTCCAGGGCCGGACCTATCACTACATCCTTCTTCCCGAGCAGGGTGAAGGCGCTCCGCACAATCCGCCTCTCGAGCCAGGGGACATCGACCCCCGCGATCACCGCCCGTTCCGCCCCGGCCGCGAAGAGATCTTCCAGCGCATTCTTCATGATGGCTCCTATGTCCCCACCGCGCTGAGAAAGCAGTTTTTCTCCGGGAAGCCACGTCTCAAAAAGGGCCCTTTCGGAAATGGCGTCGCAGAAGATCACCCTGTCGTATCCGCCGGCCTCCGGGGCCGTCCGCCGAAAGACCATCTCGGCGATCAACCGGCAGATCCGGGCCGCCCGCGCCCCGCCGACCTCGCGCGCCAGCCGCGTCTTCACCAGACCCGGCTCGGGATATTTGGCGATCAGGCCAAGCATCTCTTTTCTCTTCATCGGCAATACATCCGGGCAAGCCTCTTCGGGTCCACCCCGAGCCTGTAAAGAAGCATGATCAGCGGATTCCTGGCGGAAGTGAAAAGCCACCCTTCCCGTTCCCACCGTCTCGCCGAAGTAAAGACCTTCTCTTGCCGCACCACTATCCGTCCGGTCGCCTTCAGCCTCGCTATCAGGTCGACGTCTTCCATGAGAGGGATCTCCCTGTACCCTCCGATATCGAGAAATGTCCGCCGCCTCACGAAGATCGCCTGGTCGCCGTAGGGAAGCGAAAACAGACGGCACCTGAAACGCACCCAGGCCTCGATCAGCCTGAAATGCCTCCGGTCGCTGTCTATCCGCAGCGAGAAGGCCCCTGCCGCCGTGCCCGCGTCCTTCATGGCCGCAGTCACCGCGTCATCCCACCCTTTATCGAGACGCGTGTCAGCATGAAGAAAGAGAAACACGTCGCCATGGGCGACCGAGGCGCCGGCGTTCATCTGGGTCCCCCGTCCCTTCCCGCCCTCCACCAGAAGGACATTCCTGCCCGCATATTCCCGCACGACGCCGGGGGTCCCGTCCGCGCTCCCGCCGTCGGATACTACGACCTCCCCATTGTGCCTCCCGGACAGAACGCTCTCGATGCATGCCCGGATCACCTGCCGTTCGTTCAGGGTGGGAATGATGACGGATATCACGTTATATCCCTGCGCGCTGCATCCCCGTCAGATAACGTCCGGAATACAGCTCCCGGATAAGGGACACATCGACAAAGGCGGGGGACGGGACGGTAATGCGCACTTTACCGGATCGCCCGGGGCAGTCTTTTCACAGCGGTCTCCAGGCCCTCCCGTCTCTCTGTATGAGCAGGTCGGCGGCGGCGGGCCCCGCAGACCCGGACTCATAGTTGGGAAACCGGTCGGGAGCGGCCGACGCTTCCAGCATCTCCAGGAGCGGCGAAAGCAGCGACCAGCTCTGCTCGACGCCGTCCTCCCTTACAAAAAGCATCTGGTCTCCCTGCATGCAGTCGAGCAGTATCCTCTCATAGTCGCCCAGGACAGACTGTTTTCTGTAGGAGAAGTCCATCGTCTCCGTACCGAGACAGACCCTCGTCCCCTGGGTCTTTGCCTGGAATACCAGACTGATCGCCTCTTCGGGCTGGACCTTCATTATGAGGGTATTCGGCTCTATTCTTCCTTCCAGTGTATGAGCAAACATCAGATGGGGAACGGGCCTGAAGTGGACCGAAATCTCGGCCTTTCTCGACGCCAGCCTCTTTCCCGAGCGAAGGTAAAAAGGCACGCCGTTCCACCTCCAGTTGTCGATATATACCTTCATCGCGCCAAACGTCGCCGTTGCGGAATTCTCCGGGATGCCCGGTTCGTCGCGATAGGCTGCGACGGACTCGCCATTGACCGTGCCGCTGCCGTACTGTCCCAGGGCGACGACGTCGTCCGCCGCTGGCGGCGGAAACGGTCTGATCGAGCGAAAGACTTTCACCTTTTCGTCCCTGACGTTTTCCGACTCGAAGGCGACAGGGGGCTCCATCGCCGTGAGAGCGAGAAGCTGGAAGAGATGGTTCTGGAACATGTCCCTGATCACCCCCGCGCCGTCGTAGTATCCCGCCCTGTGGCCGATCCCGCGCGTCTCGGAAACCGTAATCTGTACATGGTCGATATAGCGCCTGTTCCAGAGCGGCTCAAAAATCGAATTCGCGAAACGGAACATGAGGATGTTCTGTACCGTTTCCTTGGCAAGATAATGGTCCATCCGGTAAATCTGGTCCTCCTCAAAGGAGGCCCTCAGGACCATATTGAGCCGCCGTGCGGACTCGAGATCGCGGCCGATCGGTTTTTCGATCACGATATGGGAATACCCTCCCTCCGGCCGGGAAAGACCAGCCGCCCCGAGCCTCGACGCCACCGCCTCATAGGCGTCCGGCGGAACCGCCAGATAAAAGATGCGGTTTCCCGTCGTCCCGTGACGCTTCTCGAGATCGCCGATCCTCCGCTTCAGCGGCCTGAAGGAGTCGCTTCCGGTATCGTCCGCCCGGACATAATAAAGCCGGTGTGAAAAATCGCTCCACGTGCGAAAATCGAATTCGTCCTCGAGGGCGCCCTGCACCGCATCGCGAACCGCGCCCCGGAAGGCCGGTTTCCCGAGATCGCCCCGTCCGACGCCGATAACGAAATAATGCTCGGGAAGAAGACCGCTCCGCGCAAGGCGGTAGAGTGACGGGAGCAGCTTCCTCTTTGCAAGATCGCCCGTAACACCGAAGACCACAAGGCAAAACGGTCTCGGAATCTCGACATCGCAGCTGTCGACGCTCCTGTAGCGGGGGCCGACACCGGGAGTAAGCGCTGCGCTATCTTCCATTATCGCTTCTCGCCTCCGGCATGAACGCAACCCAACAGCTCATAGAAAAAATTGTAGCAGAAAAGAAACGGTGAGGATAGGAGGGGGGGGCCGCGCCTACGGCGTTTCGGCGACCACGTCGGTCTTGATATGCAGCTCACGGAGCTGCTTCGGATCGACCGACGACGGCGCGCCCGACATCATGCAGAAGGCCTTCTGCGTCTTCGGGAAGGCGATGACGTCGCGGATGGAAGAGGCCCCGGTCATCAGCATCGCGAGACGGTCGAGTCCCAGCGCGATGCCGCCGTGCGGGGGCGCGCCGTATTGCAGGGCGTCGAGCAGAAATCCGAATTTCGCCCTCGCCTCTCCCCCGCCGATCCCCAGCAGCTCGAACATCCTCCTCTGGACATCCTGCCGGTGAATACGAATGCTCCCTCCGCCGATCTCATATCCGTTCAGGACGATATCATATGCCTTCGCCTTCAGAGAAGCGAGCACCTTCCTGTCGCTGTCGCCGCCGAGCATCGCCGCCGCGTCTTCGTCCATAGGCGAGGTGAAGGGGTGGTGCATCGCCTGGAACCTCTCCCCTTCCTCGTCCCACTCCAGAAGCGGAAAATCGAGGACCCATGCAAACCGGTATCCCGGGCGGATCAGATCGAGCCTCTTGCCGAGCTCAAGCCGCATCCTGCTGAGGACATCGTAGACCACCTTCTTCTTATCGGCGACGAACATCATCAGATCGCCCTCCCCGGCTTCGAGCCGGGAAGCCATCTCTTTCAGGACATCTTCGGGAAAAAACTTGGCGATCGGAGACTCGAAGCCGCCTTTCACCTTGATCCATGCGAGCCCCTTTGCCCCGAAAGACTGGGCCTCGGCCGTCAGCGTGTCGATCTCCTTCCTCGACAGGCCCGCCATGCCCTTGCCGTTGATCGCCTTCACCAGCCCGCCGGACTGAAGGGCGTCGAGAAACACCTTGAACGTCCCTTTTGCGGCGAGGTCGGCCATGTCCTTCAGCTCAAGACCAAACCTGAGGTCGGGCTTGTCGTTGCCGAACCGGTCCATCGACTCGGCGTAGCCCAGCCTCGGGAAAGGGGTCTCGACCTCCACACCGAGGACGTCACCGAAGAGCCGCTTCATCAGCCCCTCCATGAGGCCCAGTATCTCCTCCCTTTCAACGAAGGACATCTCCAGGTCGACCTGGGTAAACTCAGGCTGACGGTCCGCCCTCAGGTCCTCGTCGCGGAAGCATTTGACTATCTGAAAATATCTCTCCATGCCCGCCACCATCAGGATCTGTTTGAAGAGCTGGGGGGACTGCGGAAGGGCATAGAACTGCCCCGGGTTCATGCGGCTCGGCACGAGATAATCTCTGGCGCCTTCGGGCGTGGATTTGGTGAGCATCGGGGTCTCGATCTCGAGAAAGCCGTTTTCATCGAGATAGTCCCTCACCATCTTCGCAACGCGATGCCTCAGGATAAGGTTCCGCTGCATCTCCGGTCTTCTGAGGTCGAGATAGCGGTGCTTCAGCCGCAGGGCCTCCCCCGCTTCGGCGGCCTCCTCCATGTTAAACGGCAGCGGCGCAGACGCGTTCAGCACCTCCAGCTTCCCGGCATACATCTCGACCAGGCCGGTGGGGATATTCGGGTTCTCGGTGCCCTCGGGTCTTCTTCTGATCTCTCCCGTAACCGAGATCACATATTCGGCTCTGAGGTCGTGGGCGCGCTCGTGGACATCGGCGGCGACGTCGGGGCTGAAGACCACCTGGCAGAGGCCGGACCTGTCCCTCAGATCGATGAAAATCAGGCCGCCGTGGTCCCTCCGTCTGAAGACCCATCCGGCGACGGTCAGCACCGCCCCCACCTGTGTTTCGTTGATCTCTCCGCACCCTTTATCGCGCATCATGCCGCCTCCCCTGATTCCAGTTCCCTGCTTATCTTCTTCATCTCTTCCGCCGTCATCCGGCGGCATGCGCCGGGACTCAGCTCGCCCATCTCGATGCCGTCGATCCGCACCCTCATCAGCCTGATGACCGGATGGGCGACCCTCTCGAGCATCCGCCTGATCTGTCGCTTCTTGCCCTCGTAAATCGTCATCTCGATCCAGGAGTTGTTCTCGGTCCTTCTCAGCCGTTTCACCTTCGCAGGCGCGGTCAGCCTGCCGTCGAGTTTGATCCCGTTTCTCAGCTTCTCGAGCTCCTCCTCCTCCAGCACGCCCTTCACCTTCACGAGATAGGTCTTCGATATCTTCTGGGAGGGATGGAGCACCGCATGCGCAAACTCTCCGTCATTGGTGAGAAAGAGCATGCCTTCCGAATCGAAATCGAGCCTTCCGACCGGAAAGACCCTCTGTTTGATCCCCCTCAAAAAATCGCTCACTGTCGGTCGTCCCTGCGGGTCGCCGATGGACGTGACGACGCCCCTCGGTTTGTTGAATATGTAATAGACCTTTTTTTCGGTGTTCACGAGCAGCCTGCCGTCGACCTTGATATGGTCCCTCAAGAGGTCGGCCTTCATCCCGATGACCGCCGGCTTCCCGTTGACCGTCACCCGGCCCTCCAGGATCAGCTCTTCCGCCTTACGGCGCGAGGCGATGCCCGTTTCCGCGATAATCTTCTGCAGTCTCTGTTCCATGAAGTATAGATAATACCATAAAAAGGCACCGCACATGCGGCTTGCCAAACAGCGTCGTTTCCCTTTCGCCCCCCTTTTTGTGGATAATAAAAAAACATAACGCATATCGGAGGATTCATGACGGAGAGGTTCCATAACGGGCTGGTGGTCTATCACAGGGACCATGGCACCGGGAGGATCGTGAATATCGAGGAGGGCCGGGTCGTCGTCGACTTCATCAGGCGCGGCCTGAAATTTTTTTCACCGGCGGAGGCGGAAGAAACACTGTCTGACGTTCCGCAGAGGGAGGAGGAACCAATGCACGAAGACCTCGATGAGATAAAGAACGCCCTGAGAGAGGTCCTGCAGGAAGAGGGGCTGGCCGGTTTTGCCCCTCCGCTCGCCCCAAAATGGGACGGCGGGGAGATCGTGATGAAGCCCGGGAAATCCGACCTGCAGGAGAAGACCGTTCCGGTCGACACGTTCTTCCACAAGATCGTCATGATTCGCAACCAGCTGCGCCTCCTCGAACAGAATATCAACGCGCACAAGGGACTGTCTGACACCGAAAAGGCGGACCTGCAGCAATATATCACCCGGTGTTATGGTTCTCTGACCACCTTCAACGCGTTGTTTGCGGACAAAAACGACTGGTTCGTGGGCTCCAAGAAGGACGAGTAACCTCCGCGGGAAGACGACGTCTGGCGCGGGAGATGAAAATTCTTTCATTTGACAAACTTTTTCCCGAATATTAATCTAACCCTATGTCCATAATCACCGAACGCGTCCGCCGTGACCGGCGGCTTTTTTATTTTTCCTCCCGTTCTGAAGGAAAGAAGGAATATCCGACATGTCCCTCGTGACCGATGAAAAAGCAGAAAACCTCTTTGACAGTTATCAAGACGCGTCTTCCGGGCCGTTTCAGTTGTTATGGGACCCCTTTATCACGTTCATAATCATCGCCGCTCTTTCCCTCGTGATCTACGAAGGCGTCTTCCGGAGCGAGGTGTTTCACCCCTTTTATTACTACGCAAGGACCTCGCAGTGGGGCAGACTGATCGTCCGCCCGAGCATCATCTGGGGACTGATGGGCTCGTCGTTCCTGTTCTTCCGGACGCTTCTGTGGCTCTGGTACCGGCCGTCTGCTGCCGCCCGTGTCGCCGATGCTCCGTCGCTGACCGTCATCATTCCCGCTTATAACGAAGGCCCGATGGTCGAAAAATCGATCGATTCAGTCGCGGCGGCGGAATATCCCCGTGAAAAACTCGAGATCGTCGTCGTCGATGACGGAAGCCGGGACGACACATGGAAGTATATTACCAGGGCCGCCCTGCGCTATCCGGGACTCGTGAAGCCGGTCCGCTTCCCGAAAAACCGCGGCAAGCGGGCGGCGCTCGAGGAAGGTTTCCTGCGCGCCGGAGGGGAGATCGCGGTCACAATCGATTCCGACAGCGTCATCGAGCAAAGCGCCCTGCTTGCAATAGTCGGTCCGTTCCGCAATCCGCGGGTCGGGGCGGTAGCCGGTAAGGTCGCGGTCTACAACAAGGACGAAGGCATCGTTCCGAGGATGCTTCACGTCAGGTATATACTTTCGTTCGATTTTCTTCGCGCTGCGCAATCCACATACGGCGCCGTCTACTGCTGCCCGGGGGCGCTCTCGGCATACCGGATAGCGGTGGTCCGCGAGGTGATGGAACCCTGGATGAAACAGACGTTCCTCGGCGAGCCCTGCACATACGGAGAAGACCGCTCCATGACGAACTTCATGCTGTCGCGCGGCTACGACACCGTCTATCAAAGAACGGCGGTCGTGCACACGGTGGCGCCCGACACCTATCGGAAGATGACGCGGATGTTTCTTCGGTGGGAAAGAAGCTACATCAAGGAGGAATTGCGGCTCTTTACGATCCTCTGGAGGCGGCCTTTACTGTCGCGTCTTATCACTCTCATCGACGTCGTCGTGCGAAACATGCGCTTTCCGGTCAGTTACGCGGTGCTCGGACTGTTTGCCGTGATGTGCGTGCATGACCCGGCAACGATCCTCCGGCTGCTCCTTGCCATCGGGCTGATGTCATTTCTCAACGTGCTCTATTACCTGAGGTCCGAGAGGTCCTGGCGCTTCCTCTACGGCATCCTTTACTCGTACTTCTCGGCCTTCACCCTGTTTTGGATATTCCCTTACGCGCTGTTCACCATCCGGTCGCGTTCCTGGATGACGCGGTAGGAATCGTCGTCCGCGCCGGCATCCTCTGAGCTTAAGCGCATCGCCAGCGGCCGCAGCCTTTCCTTACCTCAGGAAAATCTTCGCCCCTTCGGCAAGCGCCCCGTCAAGGCCTATCTCGTTGCCCCATTCGTCATAGACCTTTTTGAGACCGATCTCCTTCAGCAGTCCCGCACTGATGAGCGCATGCCTTACGGTCATCCCCGGCAGAATATCGACGGCCTTATTATCGACATAAACTCTCATCCTCACCTCATCACTGTTGTCGCCTAGAATAGTGACGGCCTCTCCCCGGCCCGCCGGGATAAGCACTTGCGTCACTGCACCTCTTTAATCCTTCCTTCGACAGCAGGCGCAATAGTCTTCTGCTCTTTTATATACCCCATCACCACATCCCTGAGCCACGTGCCCGCGTCGCTGTACACCAGTTTTTCCCCTTTCATCATTCCTCCGACCGCGGCAAAGTCCTTCGACGATCTCACCGCCTCGCCGAATGCCGTATACCCGTCGCCTCCCGCGGCAAGGAAATCGTTTGTCGCCACACTGTAGACGCCGTCCGGATCAAAAGGTTTTCCGTCTATCAGTATCGTCTTCACCCGCGAACCGGGAGAGGCGGAAGGCGAATAGGTGAACGATATGCCCGATACCTGCGGAAACCTTCCCTCGCCCCGCTCTACCGCGGAGACACCGTACTCCAGCGCCCGCCTGATCTGGCCGCCCGTAAGTCGTATGGCAACGATATAGTTGTCGAAGGGCAGGACCGAATAGATGTCCTTCGCCGCAACAGGGCCCTTATTAATGCTGGTCCGTATGCTCCCGCCGTTGATGAGCGCGGCGTCCGCGCCGGAAGTCTTCCTCATGATATCGGCGATGACGTCCCCCAGGTTCGTCTCCCGTCTCCGCACATTCTCCCCATCGAGGTCGACCTCCGCAGTCCCGACGCGCTCGTCCAGCGTCCTGTCGACCATACCCTGATACTTCGACACAATGGCCGCAACAGCCTTGTCTTCACCGCCGGGCACAGGCCTTATCACCTCGAGATGTCCGTGATATCCCGTTATCCTGCCGCCATCGACCGACAGGTCCAGGACCCCCAGCGCCTTCGCATGCTCCCACGCCTGAACAATGAGCGTGGCGCCGACCTTCACCGGAGCTTCGAGCTTCGTATGCGAATGCCCGCCGACGATCACGTCGATGCCCCTCACCTCCGCGGCGAGCTTCCTGTCCCCCTCATATCCGATATGCGACAGCACGACGAATATATCGGCACGGTCCTTCAGCTCCCCGAGGTACTTTCTGACCGCGGCGGCCGGCGGACTGAATGTCAGCCCGGTCACATTGCGCGGGTCGGTCGAAACCGGCGTGTCCTGCGTCACCACCCCGATGATCGCCACCCGTATCCCCTCGACGTTCCTGATAACATACGGCTTCAGTCCGTCGAACCCCTCTACGTTCGCCCCCAGCACGGGAAATTTCGCCTCTGAAATCCTCTCGCGCAGCGCCTGTTGGCCGAAATCAAATTCATGATTGCCGACGACCATCGCGTCGAACCTCATCGAGTTCATCGCCTCGATCGCCGGCCTTCCGCGAAACAGATTCGCCCAGTTGTTTCCCTGAATCATGTCCCCCGCGGCCAGCAGGAGAGACGGCTTTCCGGCCCGCAGCGCGTCCGCCCTTCCGGCGAGGTACGCGAGGCCGCCGACCGTTTCATCGGCCCCCAGCGGTCTGTGAGGCGCGGCGAATCCGTGGAAATCGTTCAGATACAGAATGCGTATTACCGACTGTCCCGCCCAGGCAGGCGTCAGAAGCAGGATAGAGAGAATAAAGACAAACCCTGAAACAATCGACCGTCTCATAAGGCCCTCCGCCAGCAGGTTTGCATCACTATATCATACCCAGCGTCCAAATTCTTACTCATTCCTCTCCCGAGAAACTTTCCCTTCGTGCCGCCTGCGGCCCGGGAGAAAGGCACTACCGGTCTACCCGCTGGAAATGTTGCGGGGAATGGTTTATATTATCGCATAATCATCTGTTTCACAGGAGGAGGACCATGTTCTGGAGCCTTTCATTTCAGCTGTTGCCGGATGAGACAGTCCTCGACGATTCGTCGCGCCGCGCCACATCCGCCATAAAGCCGGCGTATTCCGTCTTCCTCACGAACCGCAGGGCCATATTCCGTTTCGACGGTCTCGGAAGCTCCATGACACAGTCGTTCTTTTACGGGGAAATTCGTGATATCAGGCCGAGCAAAAGGCTCTTTGTTTCCTATCTGCTGGTGAAGACCGACAAGAAGGAGTTTCTCCTGAATGCCGCCGATGCGGAATACTGGTCGGAAAAGATACTGGAGATCAAGCAGGGGATGAGCGAGTCCGGCGATGGACCGTCGTCACCGCGCCCCCTCTCCCCCGAGAGAAAAAAGAGGGAACTGCTAGACATGCTCACGCTGCTGAGAAAAAACGATCTGCTGACAGATGCCGAGCTTGAGGAAAAGGTCCATCTCCTCGACTCCATGAAATTTCAGTAGCACCTGTCTCGCAATCGAAATACCAGGACTGTCTTCCCGCGCTTCATACAGCCGCTTCGCTCACTTCATAAAAAAAGGGCGTCCCTTGAGAGGGACGCCCTTTCTTCGTCTCGGAGACCGGACCGGTCTCAGCAGCCGCCGCTGGGGCTTCAGCCGCCGCGGAAAAGGCCGCTCACCTCGGAGAAGCTGAGTGTACCGGCCAGTTTGAGCTGCTTTTCGCCGCACTTCGGGCACGGCTCGTTCTGAAGCTCGGCATCCTTGTCGAGCACGGTCGCAAAGTGGCTGCCGCACTTCTGACATACACACCTGTTATACCCCGTCATATATTGTCCTCCCCTTGCCTTCGAATGTTGTTGCATAGTTTCTTAATTATACCACGTCCGCCGGAAAAAATCATTCCCCGGCCTCCTTCACAGCCTCTTCCCTCTTCTCCTCGAACTCCTCCGCCCTCAACGGGCATACGCGCTCTTTAAAAAACTCGTAGTACAGCAGCGGCACCGCAATGAGCGTCAGCGCAGTCGCGGCGACGGCGCCGAACATCATCGCTATCGCAAGCCCCTGGAAGATCGGGTCGAAGAGCATCACGAACGAGCCGACAACGACAGCTGCGGCCGTCAGGGCGATAGGCCTGAAACGGACCGCGCCCGCCCGTATCAGCGCCTCTTTCAGTCCCCCGCATTCCCTCCACTCGAGCTGTACAAAATCGATCAGAAGAATCGAATTTCTCACGATGATGCCTGCAAGCGCAATGAAACCAATCATCGAGGTGGCGGTAAAGAATGCCCCGAAGATCCAGTGGCCGGGGAGTATCCCCACGAGCGTAAGCGGGATCGGCGCCATGATGATCAGGGGAGTCACAAAATTCCTGAACCACGCCACCACCAGGATGTAGATCAGGACAAGGACCGCGGCGAATGCTATCCCGAGGTCCCTGAACACCTCGTACGTGATATGCCACTCGCCGTCCCACTTCATCGCATACGTATTTTCGAGCCAGGGCTGATGGGTATAGTACTGTCTGAGTTTGTAACCCTCGGGAAGACTGATGCGCCCGATCCTGTCCTTCATCTTCAGGATAGCATAGGCCGGACTTTCGGCGCCGCCGGCAACGTCCCCGATCACATACACGACCCTCTTGAGGTTCTTGTGATAGATCGTCTTGTCCTGTATGCCTTCCCTCACGTTGACGATCTCCGAAAGGGGCACCAGGTCACCGGTCGAAGACGGCACGGTGATTTCCTGCAATGCGGCGACTGACGACCGCTCGCTGCGGGGCGTGCGCAGATAAAGCTCCACCGGCTCCCGTTCCCGCGCCATATGCGCAAGCCCCGCCGTCATTCCGCCGAGGGCCGTCCTCAGGGTCTGCGAAGCCGCCTCGGTCGATATTCCGCTCCTCGCCGCCTTCTCCTTGTCGACGCCGAAGATCAACTTCCGCTGGTCGGCCTCCACGTACCAGTCCGTATCGACAACCCCGCCGGTAGACTCGAAGACCTGCTTGATCTGCCTCGCAACGGCAATCTGTCCCTTCTCATCCGGCCCGTACACCTCGGCGACAAGCGTGCTCAGCACCGGCGGCCCCGGCGGGATCTCGGCGACCTTGATCCTCGCGCCGTACCGGTCCCCGATCTGCCTGAGCTCCGGTCTGAGCCGCTTGGCGATCTCGTGGCTCTGCGAAGACCGCTCGCCCTTCCCGACGAAATTCACCTGCACATCCAGCACGTTGCTGCCGGACCGCAGGAAATAATGTCTCACCAGGCCGTTGAAATTATACGGCGACGCCGTGCCCACGTAGAGCTGATAGTCCGTCACCTCCGGCACGGTCTTCAGGTAGTCCCCTATCTCCCTTCCGAGCGCGGCGGTCTGCTCCAGCGCAGAGCCCTCGGGCATGTCCACGATCACCTGAAGCTCGCTCTTGTTGTCGAACGGCAGCATCTTCAGCTTCACGCCCTTCAGCGGGATCAGCAGAAGCGCAAGCCCAAGGAGCGCCAGCACGGACGCAAGCGCCACCGCCCGCTTCCGTCTGCTCTCCAGAAGCGGGCCCAGCATCTTCTGATAGAAATCGTGTAATTTCCCCTCTTCCTGCTCGTGAACGCCGCTTTTGACGCCCTTCAGCACCTTATAGCTCATCCACGGGCTCACGATAAAGGCGATCAGCAGAGAAAAGATCATCGCCGCGGACGCCCCGACCGGGATCGGCCGCATATACGGGCCCATCAGACCGCTGACGAAGGCCATCGGCAGCAGCGCCGCGATCACCGTAAAAGTCGCCAGGATCGTCGGGTTGCCCACCTCGTCTACGGCGAGAACGGCGGTAAGCGTATCGATCTTGTGCAGCTTGAAATGCCGGTGGATATTCTCGACCACGACTATCGCGTCGTCGACCAGGATACCGATCGAAAAAATAAGGGCGAAGAGCGTCACCCTGTTGAGCGTGTAGCCGTAGAGGTAGTTGATCATGAGGGTGAGCGCAAGCGTCACCGGCACGGCGACCGCCACCACCACCGACTCTCTCCATCCGAGCGCAAGCGCGATGAGGACAACGACCGAAAGAGACGCGATCAGGAGATGCTCGAGCAGTTCATTGGACTTCTCTTTTGCGGTATCTCCGTAATTCCGCGTCGTCGTCACTTCGACTCCGGCGGGGATATAGCTTCCCCGCAGGGCCTCGATCTTTTTGATCGCCTCGTCCGCCACGATGCTGGCGTTGGCGCCCTTCTTCTTCGAGACGGTGAGCGTCACCGCCTCGTACTGCCCGGAATGCGAATATTTCGGGCTTATGCCCTTCTCCGGCGCAGCCGGCCCCAGACCCATGAAGACATAATCGGCGGGCTCCTCCGGCCCGTCCGAGACCGCCGCGACGTCCCTGAGATATACCGGCCTGCCGTTAAAGATCCCGGTGACGAGCGAGCCGACCTCGTCGGCGTTCTTCAGAAGGCCGCCGGTCTCGACGAGGTATTCCCTGTTGCCCTCGGAAAAAGCGCCGGACGGAAGCATGAAATTGGCCTTCTGGAGCGCGCCGATGATCTGGAAAGGCGAGGTATGATACGCCTGCAGACGCGCCGGATCGAGGACGATCCTTACCTGCCTCCGCTGCCCCCCGATCACGGACGTTTCCGAGACGTTCTTGTCCTTCTTGATCTCGTTACAGACTTCTTCCGCGATGCGCCTCAGCTCGTATCCGCCATACCGATCGCTCCAGAGCGTGAACGTGGCGATCGGCACGTCGTCGATCGACTTGGGCTTCACCAGTGGCTGCGACACGCCGGGGGGGATGATGTCGTAGTGTGACATCAGCTTGTTATAAAGCTTTACGATGCTGTCTTCCATGTTCTCGCCGACATAGAAGCGGACGATCGTAAGGCTCATCCCCGGTTTGGTGATCGAATAAACGTACTCGACGCCCTTGATCTCCCAGAGCAGTTTCTCGATCGGTGAGGTGACGCGGGACTCGACCTCCTTCGCCGATGCGCCGGGATACGCCGCCATCACGTCGATCATCGGCACGACGATCTGCGGCTCCTCCTCACGCGGGGTCACCATCACCGCAAACGCGCCGGCCAGGAGCGCCGCGATCACGATAAGCGGCGTCAGCTTCGATTTGATAAATGTCTTCGCGATCTTTCCGGATATTCCGATTCCGTTCATTTCCTCACCCGTTGGCTATGCATGCCGGCCGTCAGTCGGTCTGCTTTGCGCCCGCGACGGCCAAACCTCCGTCGACCGCCTTATCGACGCCCTCGACGACCACCTTTTCCTCGGGAGAGAGTCCGGTCAGCACTTCGACCTTTTCGCCGTAGGGCCGCCCCGTCTTGACCAGCCGGTAGGTGATCACCGAGTCCTTGCCGACCACATACACGCCGGAGAGCTGTCCGCGGTCCACCACCGCACCTTTCGGGACGAGAAGCGCTTCCTTCTTTCCGACCGGGATGGAGACCCTCCCATACAATCCGTTTCTGAGTCCATCGGCCTTAAGGCCGATCTTTACCAGAAAACTTCTGCTCATCGGATCGACCGAGGGCACCACCTCAGTCACCCTTCCCGTGACGGTTGTGTTCAGCGAATCAAGCCTGACGTCTGCGTCCATGCCCGGTTTGATCTTTCCGGTAAGCCCCTCATCGGCATTGATTTCGATCCGGTATGACGAATTGTCTTCGACCGTCATCAGCGGCACTCCCGGCACCGCCATGCTTCCGACATCCGTCTTCTTTTCTGTCACGATACCTGATACCGGAGAGGTGACGCGCGTGAATCCGTTATACACCTTCACCTCGTTCACGCCGGCCTCTGCGCGGTCCACCGCCGCCCTGGCCCGCTCATAGTCGATGTCCGCAACCCGCTTCTGTGTCTGTGCCTGGTCGAACTCCTGACCCGACAGGGCCTTTTCGTCATAGAGCTTCTTATACCGCCGGAACGTGATGTCGACGAGTTTTCTGTTTTCGTCGGCCGCTTCGAGGGCCTTCCTGGCCTCATGGTAGCCGTCCTGCGCACCCTTCAGTTTCTGGACCAGATCACTGTCGTCTATCTTCAGGAGAAGAGCGCCCGCGGCGACCCTGTCCCCCTCCTTCACATGTACCGAGGTTACCGTGCCCATGACGCGGCTTGCGACGAGGCTGATCGTCCCGGCCCTGACCGTGCCCGACGTGTCGTAGTATTCACCGACCTCCGCAGGGGCGATCGTCTCGGTCTGTATTCCGGAAACCCGGGTCCTCTCCACCTTCACCGTTCCGGGTTGTATCTTTTCCTTGCATCCGCTCACTAACCCCACCGCTATGATAAAGAATAAAACGACACCTCTTCTCATGATATTCCTCCTAGTTTACCTTCTGCCCGGTCCGATTCTTCACCGCGCCGGAGGCGGGAGAGCGGCCCGAAAAGCCTTTCGCAGCGATTCCCCGACGCATCGGAAGCCGCGTCGGCAGACCCGAGCGGAACACACTGAACGATAAAGTTGCATCTTTGACGCCAGGCTACGTCAAATCCTAGCGCACCAGAAGGGATTTGAGGGACGCTTTCCCGCCGATACCGCGCGTTCGGGTTCATTCCCGCAGCCCCAGGTCCCGCATGATCGTGCCGCTCTGGAACCCCAGGTTTGCGATCGCCGTCAGATACGCCCCCTCCTTCTCCACAACGCTCGCCCTGGCCCCGTCGAGACTCGTCTGCACATCGAGAAGATCGACCAGGGTCGAAAGCGAATTCTCGTACCGGGTCTTTACCAGTCGCCTGCCCTCCTCGGCCGACTGCAGCGCCGCCCTGGCAAGGTCGAGACCTTTCTTCGCCTCGCCGACGCCCAGGTACGCATCATAGATAAGAAAAGATATCTGTTTCTTCATGCCGTCGAGGTATTCGGCAGTCTCGGCAATGGAATGCTTCGCCTTCTGCCGCTCGTGCTCCCTCTTCGCCCCGTCGAACAGCTCCCATCTGAGAAAAGCCGCCACCTGCCAGCTGTCACCCTCCTCGCCGAAGGGATTGCGGTGGCTGTTGAGCTGGTACGACCCGCCGACCCCGAAAACCGGCAGATACCCCGCGTTCGCCATCTTCAGAGAGTTCTGCGCGTTCCGATACCTTTCTTCCAGCGATTTGAGATCCTTTCTCGACAGCGCAGCCGCCGTATAGTAATCCTCGCTCCTGAGATCAAGAGACGGCCTCTCCCCCGCAGCGTCCACCGATTCATCGAGACCGAGCGTCAGTCCGAGCGCCCTTTTAGCCACCGCCAGCGCCTTCCGTGCGGATACGAGTCTTTCTTCGGCGGAGGCCAGCGCCACACGAGCGCGCAGCATGTCGGAATAGAGCCCCAGTCCCGCCCCGTACCGCGTCTCCGCGATCCGCTCATGCTCCCCGGCATCTTCCACCGCCTTCCCGGCCACGCCGACGAAGGCCTTCGCCGTCTGCACGCCGAGATAGGTCTTGAGGACCCGGAAGGCCACGTCTTCTTTCTTCCTTTCGAATTCCTCGCCTTTAGCCGACGATTCGTTCTTCGCCATGTCAATCGCCAGGTAGGCCTTAGGCGCGAATACCGCCTGCTCGAAGGAGACCCCCGTCTGAAAATCGCTGATCGCCCGGGGATGGTTCAGCGACGGTATCTGGAAGTCGGACTGCTCAAACCTCGCCTGGTTCAACTTGGCCATAAAGGCGTAGGTAGGATTGTTCGTCCTCATGAACCGTTCCTCGAAGGTGATCTTCGGCAGAAGAAAACCCCTCGCGATGCCGACGTCCTCTTCCGATGCGAGAACGGAGTTGGCAAGCGCCCGGACCTCGGGATTACCCCGCTGGCCGAGCATAAGCGCCTCCTTCAGCGAAAGCACCCGCTCCTGCGCCGAAACAGGGGCCGCGAGCGCCACGACCAGCACAACGGCGATCAGTCCTCTCTCTTTAAATCTGCTCCACACGAGCGCACCCCCTGATTGTCAATGACCCTTTCTTCTTTTCATGAATTCCGAAAGGGTCCTCATGTCGCACCTGCCCAACCGCTTCTGGAAATCCTCGCAGTCGCTGAGTGACCGGAGGTCCCCTGCTAAGATGCTATCAGTTTTGAGGGCATCCTTCAATAACGAGACCGTCCTTCTCCTGATAGGGTCCATCCCTTTCTTCAGTGAATAGAAAGCAAGCTTCCCCTGCTTCCTTTCGCTGAGGAAACCCGCATTGCTCAAAAGCATCAGATTACGCGACACCAGCGGTTGGGAGATGCCGAGGACGCCCATGAGCTGGCAGACGCACAACTCCTTCTTTGCAAGGACCATCAGTATCCTCACTCGCGCCTGGTCGGAGAGAAGCCGCATGATGTTCACAAATTCATTCATATAAACATATAACCATACATTGATATGATGTGTCAAGTCCTCCCGCCCCCGCCGGGCGCCGCGCACGGCACGGGCCCGAGGCGCCGCGTCAGCGCCGACCGTATTGCAAAAGCCTCCCCAGATATGGACAATGTATAGTACATGAAGACCTTTGCGGCAATAATTCTTATGGCCTTGCTGAGCGCACGCGCATTGTCGGCCGAACAAACGGCCGAGGTTTCCCTTCGCTACAGCCGTCAGGGCAGTATGATACGGGTCGTCATCGAGGCGCCTGACGAGACGATCAGGAACTCGGTCGTTCACGCCGCGCCGGCCGGCATTCGGATCGACTTCGCTGCGGCTTTCGAAATCAGAAAGCCGGCCGACTTCATCTTTCAGACGGCGAAGTCGGACCGCTCGCTCTCGATTGCGCTGAAAGACGTCAGAGAGGTAAAGACCTCAATGCTCACCGCGCCGGCGAGGATCGTCTTCGATATCACCACGTCGCCAGCGGTGACCTCTTTTCCCGGACCTGTCGCGAGTCCGGGGCCCCATCCGCAGGCGCCTGCCCCGCCGGCCGCGCCCCGGGCAGGACAAAATACGACGCAGCCCGCCCCAAGACTGCCCGGCGCCAGGGTCGTGCTTCTTGATCCCGGCCACGGCGGCTATGAATACGGCATCGTCGACGACACCGCCCGGGAAAAGGACGTCAATCTTGCTCTTGCCCGGGATCTCGGCACGGCCCTTTCCAGAAAGGGAAAGGCGGCCTTCCTGACCCGCAAAGCAGACCAGTCTACTTCCCTTGCGGACCGGATAAGCCTCGCCAACGCAAAGGCCCCCGACCTCTTTATCAGCATTCATGCGGGTCTTTCACCGCATTTCGTCATCTATCTTGCAACACCCGAAGACCAGAGCTCCGATGCCGCCGTCAGACTGTACGCCCTGTCGTATCGCCAGGACAGGTATCTCGCAAAAAGCAGGGCCGCGGCGGCAGCGATAGGGCTCAGTATCAAGAGCGACTTCGGCGCCGAGGTCACGCTCAGGGAACTGCCTTTGCCGGTGCTCACCTCGATCAACGGCCCCGCAATCCTGATAGAATATCCCTCCCTGAAGGCCTATGCCTCGGACCAGAAGCTGCGTGACAAGCTGGTTTCGTCGATCGTGAAAGGAATCGGCGCGTATGAGCGTTAGAAAGGCGTGGATCCCGCTGGTCCTCGTGCTCTTCCTGATCGGCGCGTCCGTGGGCTACTACGTCTTTCAGACTTTCTTCCATTCCAACAAGCAGATACCGGAGCCGCCAGGCCAGCAGACACTTGCCCCGGGCATGGAGGATTTCTTCACCCTGAGGCTCTATTTCCCCATAGACAACCGCCTCCAGCTCGTCGAGAGGAAGGTGGTCGGCAGGACAAGACAGGCCGCCATTGCCGACGCGGTGATCGAGGAATTCTTCAAGGGGCCCGGCCTCGGGATACAGTCCCCCGTTCCGCAGAACGTCAGGCTCCTGGGGCTCTACAGGGATTCCGCCCAGATTCTCTACGTCGATCTCTCGGCCGAACTTCGCAGAAATTTCCAAGGCGACGCCCTGTCGGAATACCTTCTTCTCAAGGGCCTGTATGAGAGCCTTATATCGAATCTCCAGGACGTACAGGACATCAAGGTGCTCGTCGAAGGGAAAGAGGTGGAAACGCTCGGAGGACACTTCTACCTTAAATATCCGTTAAAGAACATTGTGTCATACGACTTCCCGGGCGACGAAAAGATTGCGGATGGAGAAAGCCGCTAGACCGATAGGCATATTCGATTCGGGCATCGGCGGGCTGACGGTTCTGAAGGAGATCGTCGACACGCTTCCGATCGAGGGCACGATATATCTGGGCGACACTGCCAGGGTCCCCTACGGCACCCGGTCCGCCGAGACCGTCACGCGGTATTCCTTCGAGAACACGCGCTTCCTTTTTTCAAAGAAGATCAAGATGCTCGTAGTGGCCTGCAATACGGTCTCCTCCGTCAGCCTCGAGGCGATACGGCAGTCGGTCGACATTCCGGTGATCGGGGTGATCGAGCCCGGCGCCAGGGCGGCCGTGTCGGCCACGAGGACCGGAAGAATCGGCGTAATCGGCACCTCGGCGACCATACGCAGCGGGGCCTATGCGACGGCGATCAGGGCGCTCTCCCCGCCGGTCGAGGTGTTCGGGCTGCCCTGTCCGCTCTTCGTGCCGCTCGTTGAAGAAGGCTGGACCGAGGGACCTGTCGTCGAGATGACCGCCGAGCGGTACCTTGCGGAGATGAAGACACGGGGGATAGACACCCTCGTTCTGGGCTGCACGCATTACCCTCTGCTCAAGGGGGTCTTGTCGAAGGTGATGGGAGAGTCGGTGAGGCTGATCGACTCGGCAATAGAAACGGCCCGGGAGATGCGGGCGGTCCTCGGGGACCTGTCCCTCCTGCGGTCCGCACCCGGTGCCGTCCGCCGCGAGTTCTATGTCACGGATTCCCCGGAAAAATTCCTTGACGTCGGCGAACGGTTTCTCGGCAGAACAATAGAGCATATCGAGAAAATCATATTGGAATCGGAGGTGTAACGGATGCGGTCCGACGGACGAAGAAACGACGAATTAAGACAGGTGAAGGTGACGCGCGATTTCATCGGCAGCGCGGAGGGCTCCGTACTCATCGAGCTCGGAAATACCAGGGTCATCTGCACGGCCTCCATTGAAGAGAGGGTGCCCCCCTTCATGAAAGACCAGAACCGGGGATGGGTAACGGCGGAATACGCGATGCTGCCGAGGGCGACCCATACACGGTCGCTGAGGGAATCCACGACCGGCAGGATCGGAGGCAGGACACACGAAATACAGCGCCTTATAGGAAGGTCTCTGAGATCGGTCGTCGACCTCCAGGCGATCGGCCAAAGGACCTTCTGGATCGACTGCGACGTCATACAGGCGGACGGAGGGACGAGGACCGCGGCAATCACCGGAGCTTTCTTATGCCTCGCCGACGCCTGCTCCTTCGCCCTTCGCAAGGGGATAATCCAGAAAAGCCCCCTGCTGGCATATCTTGCCGCGGTGAGCGTCGGCGTCGTCGGCGGCGAAACCCTCCTGGACCTCTGTTACGGCGAAGACTCCTCCGCGGAGGTCGACATGAACGTCGTCATGACCGGCAAGGGAGAACTCGTCGAAGTCCAGGGGACCGCGGAGGGGAAGCCCTTCTCGACGGAAACTCTCTCGGGGCTCCTCGCCCTCGCGAAAAAAGGCATAGACGACCTCGTCGCCCTGCAAAAGGGCATTTTATCGCAGGGCACTTCCGCCGGGATCGTGTGATCGTTTCACGCTCCGGATGGGAGACCCTGAACTGCCGCGCCGCGGTATCCCGTGCAGGGGATCTCAGATATTTTCGTCCGCCTTCGCCTGCCGGCGCGACGGGGACGTCGGCTCGCTAACCATTTATTTTTTTTTGTATGGTAAAATAAAAGCTGATCATGGAGGTAACACTTGAATACCTATAGAAGCCTCTTCATCTGGCTGCTGATCGGATTGATGGTGATCCTGCTCTTCAATCTCCTGAACGCGCCGAAAAAGACAGCGGAAGAGATGATTTTTTCGGACTTCCTGACCAAGGTCGAGGCAGGCCAGATCGACGAGGTCACGATCAAGGAAAATGCGATCAGCGGACGGCTCAAGGACGGCGCGAAGTTCAAAACGTATTATGCGGATTACCCGGACCTCGTCAAGGCGCTTCGCGCCAAGGACGTCAAGATAACCGTAAAGCCGCCCGACCAGAACCCCTGGTATGTCAACCTCTTCTTCACGTGGGGGCCGATCATCTTCATTGCGGTCATCTGGATCTTCTTCATGCGCCAGATGCAAAGCGGAGGGAACAAGGCGCTCTCCTTCGGCAAATCGAAGGCGAGGCTGATCTCCGACAAGGCGGTGAAGGTGACGTTCGCCGATGTCGCCGGCGTCGAAGAGGCCAAGGGAGAGGTCCAGGAGATCATAGATTTCCTCAAGGACCCGCAGAAGTTCCAGAAACTCGGCGGCAAGATCCCGAAGGGCGTCCTCCTCGTGGGATCGCCGGGCACCGGCAAGACCCTGCTTGCAAAGGCGATCGCGGGAGAAGCGGGAGTGCCGTTCTTCAGCATCAGCGGATCTGACTTCGTCGAGATGTTCGTCGGCGTCGGGGCCTCCCGGGTGAGAGACCTTTTCGACCAGGCGAAGAAAAACGCCCCCTGCATCATTTTCATCGACGAAATAGACGCGGTCGGCAGGCACAGAGGCGCCGGCCTCGGAGGCGGCCATGACGAGCGCGAGCAGACGCTCAACCAGCTCTTGGTCGAGATGGACGGCTTCGAGGGCACGGAGGGCGTCATCATCATCGCCGCGACGAACAGACCGGACGTCCTCGATCCGGCGCTCCTGAGACCCGGCAGGTTCGACAGGCAGGTGGTGGTGCCGCAGCCCGACGTGAAGGGCCGGCTCGAGATACTGAAGGTGCATACGAGAAGCATCCCCGTGGACGAGAACGTGAACCTCGAAAAGATCGCGAGGGGCACCCCCGGTTTTTCGGGCGCAGATCTCGCAAACCTCGTAAACGAAGCGGCGCTGCTCGCCGCCAGGAAGTCCAAGACGAAGGTCGACAACTCCGACTTCGAGTCCGCCAAAGACAAGGTGCTGATGGGCGTGGAGAGAAGGAGCATGATCATCAGCGACGAGGAGAAGAAGAACACCGCCTATCACGAGGCCGGTCATGCGCTCGTCGCCAAACTCACCCCCGGTACCGACCCCATCCACAAGGTGAGCATCATCCCCAGAGGCCGGGCGCTGGGCGTCACGCAGCAGCTGCCGATAGACGACCGCTACACCTATTCCAAGGATTATCTCATCAAGACGCTCCGCGTGCTGATGGGAGGCAGGGTCGCCGAAGAGCTCGCGCTGAAACATATGACGACCGGCGCCGGCAACGACATCGAGAGGGCCACGGACCTGGCGAGGAAGATGGTGACGGAGTGGGGCATGAGCGAAAAGCTCGGTCCTCTCACCTTCGGCAAGAAGGACGAGCAGATCTTCCTGGGCAGGGAAATCGCCCAGCATAAGGACTACAGCGAAAAGACGGCGGTCGACATCGACGAGGAGGTCAAAAACATCGTCTTCGATGCATACGCCAACGCGAAGGCCCTGCTTCAGGACAAGTTTAGCCTCCTCGATACGTTCGCGAAAAAGCTGCTAGAGAAAGAGACGATGGACGGGCCTGAGATAGACGAGATGATTCAGGAATTCGAGGGCCAGACCGCAGAGGCCTGAGGCTTCTTCCCGTGAAGATCGCCTGGGGCCGCTTTCTTCTCGATTTTTCCCGCAAGACATATGTCATGGGGATCCTGAACGTCACCCCCGACTCCTTTTCAGACGGAGGCCTTCACTTCGACGCGTCCCGCGCGGTCGAGCGCGGCCTCCGCATGGTGGATGAAGGAGCGGACATCATCGATGTCGGAGGGGAATCCACGAGGCCCGGTTCAGAGCCGCTGCCGCTCGCAGAAGAGCTGCGAAGGGTGGTCCCAGTTATCGCGTCGCTCTCCGCAAGAGTATCCGTCCCTATTTCCATTGACACCTACAAGGCTGAAGTCGCGCGCAGGGCGCTCGATGCGGGAGCCTCTATCGTCAACGACATAAGCGGCCTCAGGTTCGATCGGGACCTTGCCAAAGTGGCCGCCGAAAGAAAGGTCCCGCTCGTCATCATGCATATCAAGGGCAGCCCGAAGAACATGCAGAAAGACCCTGCCTACATAGACCTGATCCCGGAGATTCTGGACTACCTGAGGGGAAGCATTTCGATCGCGCTGAAGGCCGGCCTGCCTGAAGAGATGATCGTCGTAGATCCGGGGATAGGGTTCGGAAAGACATTCGACCACAACCTCGAGATCCTCGACAACCTCGAACGCTTCGCGTCACTCGGAAGGCCGGTCCTGGTCGGTCCGTCGCGGAAGGCGTTCATCGGGAAGATATTGGGCGATGCGCCCGCTCAGGAGAGGGTCTTCGGCACTGCCGCGGCGGTGACGGCGGCGATCCTGAACGGGGCTAACATCGTCCGCGTTCACGATGTGAAAGAAATGGCCGAGGTGGCAAAAGTCGCCGATGCGATCCGAAAAGAACGGGTAAATTCACAAGACTGAAACCATATCGCGCCGCTGTGCCGCGCCGGCGTTCGTTTCTTACAGCGGCAAAAAAAGGGCGGGCCAAAAGACCCGCCCTTTTTCATATCTGGCGTGACTGCTTCAGCGCACGCTGCCTCTGCGCCTGCGAAGAAGATACACCGATGCGAATCCTGCAAAAATCATAAAGATAATCATGCCCCATTCATTGAGGGTCGGGACCGTCACGCCGGTATTGAACTGGAAGTTGGGACCGAAATTTCCCCCGTCGAACCCGACCCATTCGTCCGTGGGGATGGTAAACCCGGAGTCGTAGAGAAACAGGTTGCGGGTATACGCCACAGGTGCCTGGGTCGAAAAGGTGGCCCCGGAGGAGCCCAGATCGGCGCCGCTGGGCATATAACTGCCGATCACGTAGGTCCCGGGCTGCAGGGTAAACGGCGAGATTGACTTATACCTGAAGCCGTTCGACAAAGGATCGGTCGTCGTCACTGTGGCGGTGACAAGAGGAGACCCTCCTGTGGAAAGCCATATCCCGACCTGATGACTGTCCGTGAGGCCGTCGCCGTTCTCATCCCACACGCCAAGCGAGGTGACGTTGATCGGCGAGGTTATCGTGAACTCCCAGCCTATGGTGGCGAGGTCCCAGGTAGATCCAGACCCGCCCGAAAAAGAGAGCGCAGTCGTGTCTGCCCACGCGCTCGCAGCGACCAAGAATTGCGCCAAGAAAACTGACATCAGAAAAAACTTCACGATCCGGTGTTTCATATTTCGTTACCCTTTCCTGAAAAACGCATTAAATTGCGATGACTACGCCGCTACTTCACTATGCAATTATACGCAAAACTCCGATAAAAAGGAAGATTATTCTTCCCGCATCACAATGCGCAAACTGTCTATCACCTGGGGAAGGCTGCCAACTGCTTGTTACGTTGCTTTTATAATTCAACATGGATTGATCCTAAAGACAGAAAGAAATAGACAACAAACAGTATTGGAATTCCAACGCCGATAATCCAACACAATGCTGTCGTCGTGACCCATTTAATAAAGTTTAGCTTCCGCTGTGAAAATAACGATTGCACACTCCCAACGACGCCGCCTATCACAGCCCCAATTCCGATTGATGTAAGATGGTGAATGCCTCCCTTACGATGAGTACGCCTAGTACCACAAAGGTACCCATGAAGGCCCATAAAGAAGTATCAATCGCAGTGGCGATAAGCAAGCCGGTCAATACAGCGATTTCAAAAAGGTTCCATTTGTTTTTAATCAAATGTCTTATTGTTCCTATTAATTTGTCTCTGTATTTGACGATCACTCGCAGGAGTATTACTGCCGAGACAACTGTGAGAATCGGACTGAGCCGATAAACCAGTGCAATGTATGTAGACGAGCGCGGACCGAGTGGATCGGTTCTCAAATAGAGAGATGCAATCAGTAGAATAAGGCCATATATCATGTCTCTTATTATTTTCTTAGCTCCTTGATCGGCATATCGCATCAGTTTCAAAGCATAGAATAAGACGTACAGAAGTGCGCTGATGTAAACAAATTTAATCATATTTTATTTCGGCATAATCGGGATAGGGGGAAGCCTCGCGGCTTCGCCCCTCCCACACCACCTGGCATACGGATCACGTACCTCGGCGGTTCGGCCGATTAAGTCGGACTCGTGCAAGCCCAACCGGAGCGTCTTCTCC